>JBBQUH010000019.1:0-58160 GCA_038212625.1 Gemmatimonadales bacterium
GGAGACAAAGAGAACAGGCGCACTCTTTTTCTCCTGTGCTCTTTTTCTCTGTGCGATCAGTTCTTCGTTTTGCTGAACCGATGACAGCGCCCGGCCGCCAGCACCGCGTTCAACCGAGTATGCCAGCCCTTCACCGTAGCCGTGTAGACGTTCGCCACAGTCGCGTCGAGGCGACGGGTGATCTGCACTTTACCCGCGCTCGCCGGCACGCACGGCGCCGGCTCACTCCGTTTCCGTGGCGAGCCGGACATCCGGGTCGCTGGCGGTTGCGTGCGCGATTCCGGCAACGGGGATCGGTGTCGCTCGCGTTGCTGAATGGGCGTTCCTTTCGGTCGACACGCCGGAAACCACAAAGCGCCGCACCGACCTAAGTCGGTACGGCGCTTCGTATTGCCCCTCTAGGAATCGAACCTAGAACCTTCCGAGTCAGAGTCGGACGCTCTGCCAGTTGAGCTAAGGGGCAGCTGGCTTCCAAGTAGGCCGAAACCCGTTGGAACTCCTAATATAGAACACTCACGGCTGGACGGTAGTGCCTTCTGGCTCCGCCGCGTCCGTCCCGAGTACGGCACGCATCAGCACCATCACATCCACAACGAACGCCTGCGCCGCACCGGCGGGCTGCCACGTCAGCGTCTCCGCGCAGATTTCGGGGCGGTCCTCATCCGGTGTCCAGCGCTCGATCAGCTGGGAATCGAGGTCGATCAGCCAGCACTCGATCGCCGCCCGCTGGTAGCGGGGGCGCTTGCGCAGTCGGTCGGCGCGCGCCGTGGACGGCGAGAGCACCTCGATCGCGAGATACGGGGCCGGCGGGTGGACCTCCCCCCGCACGACCTCCGCACTGACCGGCGCGATGACCAGAATGTCCGGTTGCATCAGCGTGTAGGGGTCCAGCACCACGTCGTAGGGCGAGAACATGAGCTCACCACACCGAGCACCGTCGACATATGGGATCAGCAGCGCGCCCAGCCGAGTGACCGCGCGCTGATGCACAAACTGCGGCATCGGGCTCACCAAGAGCTCCCCGTCCACGGTTTCGTAGCGGTGCGACAGATCTTCAGGCAACGCCCAAACATCCTCCACCGACCAGCGACGCTCCTGCACGTTTGGCATACCCATAGTTTGCTCGGCGATCGGCGATTTCCGCAACTCGGCTGGCCCACTCGCATGCCACAATGTGCAACGGGGGCAACGCGGGCTCGTCACCCCCGTCAATCACGCCGCATCCTCGTAACGCCTTACCCCTTCTTCACTTCCTTGGCCCAACTGTCCCGTAATCCGACAATCCGGTTGAACACCAGCTTCTCCGGCGTGCTGTCCTCGGGCTCGCTCATGAAATACCCGGTGCGCTCAAACTGGTAGCGCGTCCCAACGGGATCGTTCGCTACGCTCGGCTCGATCTTGGCATCAGGGATGATGACCAACGAGTCGGGGTTGAGCGCGCTCAGGAAATCCTGCCCCTCAGGCACGGCGTCAGGGTCGGGAATCGAGAACAATCGATCATACACCCGCACCTCGCACGACAGCGCCTGCGCCACACTCACCCAGTGAATGGTGCCCTGTACTTTCCGGCCGTCCGGCGCCTGGCCGCTGCGCGTGGCGGGATCGTACGTGCAACGGAGCTCGATCACTTCGCCCGCGTCATTCTTGATCACGTCCTGGCATGTAATCAGATACCCGAAGCGCAGCCGCACCTCACGACCCACCGAGAGGCGATAGAACTTCTTGGGCGCGTCTTCCATGAAATCGTCGCGCTCCACGAACAGCTCGCGAGAGAACGGTATGCTCCGCGTGCCGGTTTTGGGCACATCCGGCGGATAGGACGGTGCGTCGAGCCACTCGACCTGCCCTTCGGGGTAGTTGGTGAGCACCACCTTGAGTGGCTTCTGTACACACAACACCCGCGGCACGTCCATACTGAGATCATTGCGCACGGCATGCTCGAACGCCGCGATTTCCACGCGCGCATCTTTCCGCGCGACTCCGATCACTTCGGCGAACTGGCGGATGGCCTCCGGCCGGACACCACGCCGACGCAAGCCCGCAATCGTGGGCATCCGGGGATCGTCCCATCCGCTTACATGCCCTTCGTTGACCAGCCGCAGCAGCTTCCGCTTGCTGAGAATGGTGTAGTCCAGCTCGAGGCGCGCAAACTCAATCTGTATGGGCGGGTTCTCAAATCCCGCCTCGCGCACGAGCCAATCGTAAATCTCGCGGCTATCCTTGAACTCGAGCGTACACAACGAGCGCGTGATCCCTTCAATCGCGTCGCTGAGTCCGTGCGCGAAATCATACAGCGGATAAATGCACCAGTCGTTGCCACGGCGATAATGATGCGCGTGCCGGATGCGCAACAGCAGCGGATCACGCATGATCATGTTGGGATGCGCGAGATCGATTTTTGCGCGTAGCACATACGCCCCATCGGGAAACTTCCCAGCGCGCATGCGTCGTAGCAGATCGAGATTCTCCTCAATGCTGCGATCGCGATCCGGTCCCGGCGTACCCGCAGATGTCACCGTGCCACGACCCGCGCGGATCGCGTCCTCGTTCTGCGAGTCTACGTACGCCTTCCCCTTAAGCACCAGCGACTCGGCGATCTCGTAAAGCTTCTCGAAATAATCCGACGCGTAGTACTCGTGATCCCACTGGAAACCTAGCCACTGCACATCGCGTTTGATCGCCTCCACATATTTTACATCTTCCGTGGCGGGATTCGTGTCGTCGAACCGCAGATTACAGGTGCCGCCGAACTCGGTGGCGATGCCGAAGTTCAGACAGATGGACTTCGCATGCCCCATGTGCAAAAAGCCGTTCGGCTCGGGGGGAAAACGCGTGGCCGGCGCACGTCCGAAGCGCCCGGTGGCGACGTCCTCGGCCACCAGTTCACGAATAAAGTCGCGACGCGGCGACGCGGCAGCGGAGGAATCGACAACTGGAGTTTCTTCAGACACGGCAGATGTGGTGAATGGCCAACCGACCCGCAGACGCACGTTCCGTAAACTAACCGCGCACGCCCACCCTCACCGCCGTCTCCGTTCAGCGGCATCATCCACAGGGTTGTAGTGTACCAGACCGCTATGTTTCGTCTCCCCCGTTCCTGTCGCACGCGCTTCGCGCTGGCTTTCGCTGCGCTCTCCCTGGCCGGCTGCCGCGATTACCCGCTGGCCTTTGGCAGTGTCCCCGCCTCGGCCGTTACCAACGTCGACGCCTTCGCCGCTGCGGTGCAGTCCCGATTCACACAGGTCACCCGCACCCCCAAATTCGCGAACGCGCGCATGCGGCTGGGACGGTATGCCCTGGCGCCCTCCAAGCTGGCCTTTGATACGTCGCTCTGGACCAGCCTTGTCACCACCCGCACCGGCGCCGAACGGGAGCTCGAACTGCATGCGGGCAGGCAGGGACCCAACTTCCATTTCACCGCCCGCGCCGCCGTGGCCGCCCCCATCGCGCTCGGCGAACAGCGGCACCTCATTCGTTTGCGCCAGCTCAGCGAGGACGATTGGGACTGGAACACCGAGGTGGATCAAGCGGTCGGCCCACTTCCGGTTGCACGGGTGAACGATATCGCCCGCGCGCTCTTTCGTTCCGCCGAACGTCCCGAAGCAGCGATACGCACCGATTACCGTACGGCCTTCGCGCGCACCACCACCGCGCTGGGCCGCCTGCTCTCGCTCGACTCGCTGGCCACGGTTCCCCAGTCCGATGGCTCCACGCTGGTGACGATGCTCATCCGCGTGGAGGCCAAGGGGATCCGTGCTACGCATCCCGCGTTCGCGCGCTACATCGCGCAATACGTGGAGCCGGCCCGGTACCGATATCGCTTGAGCGACGCACAGGGTAACGACTGGTTTGATGCCGCCGCGCATCAGCGCCTGCTGACGGTGCGCTTCCGTTCACGTGGCGGTCAGCTCCAGCCGCTGCGAGGCCCTTCGCGTCAGATGCCCGACACCCTGGTGCTCCACGCCGATGCGCTCGCGAAGCTAGGAATTTTCACCGTGGGGGTCACGGCCTTGGACGGGGAATTTGTGCACGTCACGACCCCTCGGGAGCGGTCATGGGCCATGCGTTTTACCAAGGATCCGCATTGGCACCTGCCACTGATCGCGGAGCGCTTGCTGCGGAGTCCACTGGAGCGGCCGTTTGTGGGACGCGGGGTGGTTTTCCGCTTTGGCCTCCGTACCGGCGCCGAGGGGCAAACACTGCTCTCGCGCTCGATCGACGTGTCGGTGCGCGAGAGCGCGATCATGCGCTTTCTGGGCAACCTTGGCTTCACCGCGATGAGCGACTACGCGGGCCGGGTGGAGGAGGAGGAGAACCGGTTCATCGCCGAGGTGTTCGGGGCGATGCGGGCCGACTTCGCGGCGCTGCGGTAGGAGCGCCGAACAGTGGGGAGAAAAAAGGAACCCCCGCAAGCCGAGGGGGCTCCGGGGGTTCACTGAGTTGCCGCGCGCGCTGTCATTGGAACTCTCCGTCCTACCGAACAGCGGCGGGCCATATGTTGTACACCAGACGATGCACCGGGTTCCGGCGTTACACCAGTGGATTTGTTGTCACGGACTGGCCACGAGCCGGTCACCAGACTTCATGGAGCTGAGGGGGCTCGAACCCCTGACCTCTGCAATGCGAATGCAGCGCTCTCCCAGCTGAGCTACAGCCCCGGGACCGTGCAAGCACGGCGGATACTCCGACAAAAAAAGCCCCACACCGGAAGCGCGGGGCCGTTCGGGTAACAGGTAGAAGGTAGTGGCAGACGGTCCGGTGTCAAGCGGCCGCGCGGTGTGGCTTGGCGCCTGTCCGGCGCGTGCAGAAACCGCACTCTGGCACGATGTGCGGCCCGCAGACGTTCTGTCGGCGCCATGAGCAATCGATGACTAGCGCCCCCATGCCGCTCCACGCCCTCGAGTCGGACTACGTCCGCGACCAGTTGGTGCCACGCACGCTGGATCTGAACGGCAAGACGTATCGCCCCGCCGGGGAGTACGTGTTGTACTGGATGCAGTCGTCGCATCGCCTGGAAGAGAACTGGGCGCTTCGCGCGGCGATCCGTACGGCCAACCGAATCAACCGGCCCGTGGTGATCCATCAGGGGCTCGATCCCACGTATCCGTACGCAGCCGATCGCCACCACACGTTCATCCTGCAGGGTGCGCGCGATACGGCACGTGACGCCGAGCGGTTGGGACTGTACTACCAGTTCGTGCTGCGGGCGAAACGGGAGGATGATCGGCGCGTGGTGGATCGACTTGCCGAACGTGCCTACGTGGTGTTCACCGATCTCTTTCCTACGGCGGGTGTGCGGGAACGCAGCGAACGATTTGCTGCACGGGTGGATTGTCGCGTGCTCGCAGTAGACAGCGTGTGCAGTGTGCCGAGCGGATTGTTCACCAAAACCGAGTACGCCGCACGGACCATTCGCCCCAAGCTGGCGAAGCTGCTCGATCATGCGATCGAGCCGGTAGCTGACGCACTGCCGGCCTTGCCGGTGACCGACGCGCTCCGCGATTCCTTGCGCGCCACGATCAGCGAGGGTGGTGGGCTGTCGCCGTTACCGATTGGCACGATGTCGGATCACGACATCGCGGCCGTCATTGCCGCGTGCGACATCGATCATACCGTGCCAGCCGTGCATACCTTGGGTGGCAGTATGGCTGCGCAGGCGCGGCTGGCGGCGTTTGTGCTGCTCACGCTGCCGGACTATGCCAGCCGGCGCAACGAGGCCAGCGACGCCGCAGGTACCAGTGCGCTCTCACCCTACTTGCACTACGGGCAGATCGCGTCCGCGCGTGTGGTGCGGGCGGCGCGCGCGCGGGGCGCGGACGCAGAGAGTCTTGACGCGTTTGTGCAGCAGGTGACCACATGGCGCGAGCTGTCGTTCAACTGGTGCTTGCGTACGCGAAACCACGACCAGCTCGGGGCGCTCCCCGACTGGGTGCAGCGCACGATGGCCGCGCATGTGGATGACCCGCGACCGATGCACTACACGTTGGACGCGCTGGAGTCGGCGCGCAGCGGGGATACGTTGTGGAATGCGTCGCAACGTCAACTCGTGCAGGAGGGAATCATCCACAACTATCCGCGGATGTTGTGGGGGAAGACCATGCTGCTGTGGACCGACAGCTACGAGCAGGCGCGTGCGTGGCTGTTTTATCTGAACGACAAATACGCGCTGGATGGACGCGACGCGAATAGCGTGGGTGGCATCATGTGGTGCCTGGGGCTCTGGGACCGGCCGTGGGGCAACAAGCCGGTATGGGGCGGTCTCCGACCGATGGTGACGTCGCGCGCGAAGCTCAAATTCGACGTGGCGGGCTACATCCGGCGGGTGGAGGATTACTCTCCTCTGCTATGACGCCTCGCCCCGCTCCCGATCCCGCCATTCTCCCGTCGCTTGACGCCGTGCGCGCCGCCGCTGACGGATTGCGGACCTTCCTGCCGCCCAGCCGCGTGGTTCGCTCGGACGCGCTGTCGGACGTGCTGGGCGTTGACGTGTTCTTCAAGCTCGAGCTGGAGAATCCGACAGGGTCGTTCAAGGTGCGGGGGGCCTACACCGTGCTCGCCGGCCTTTCACCGACGGAGCGCGCGCGGGGCGTGGTGGCGTCCAGCGCCGGCAATCACGGCCTGGGGGTGGCGTACGCCGCGAAGGCGTTCGATACGCCCGCCACCCTGTACGTGCCACGCACCGCGCCTGACGTGAAAAAGGCGGGCATCCGGGCACTCGGCACGACGGTCAACGACGACGCGGCCGACTACGATGCGGCGATGGTGGTCGCGAAAGCGCACGCTGCCCGCGAGGGGATCCGCTTCATCAACCCGTGCCTCGGACTCGATCTGCTGGCCGGCCAGGGCACGGTGGCGCTCGAACTGCTCGAGCAGGTGCCGGACATGGCCACCGTCGTCATTTGTACCGGGGGGGGCGGCTTGCTGGGTGGCATGGGCGCCGTGCTACGCGCGTTGGCGCCGCGAGTCACCATTGTGGGCGCGCAGACCGTGGAAACGGCGGCCATGTCGCGGAGCCTGTCGGCGGGCGTGGTTGTCGATATCCCGGTCACCCCAACGCTGGCCGACGGACTCTCCGGGGCGATCGACGCCGACGCGTTGCACATCGGGCAGGTGTGCGCCGATCAGATGGCCGTGGTCACGGAAGCCGAGCTGGGTGAAACGATGGCTTGGCTCTGGCGCACGACCGGCTGGTCGGTTGAGGGCGCCGGGGCGGTCACCGTCGCGGCGCTGCGGCACGGCTACCTGAAGGCGCCAGCGGGCCCGCTGGTGGCGCTGGTGAGTGGTCGCAATGTGGATCCGTCGCGTCTTGAGGCACAGCGCGTACGTTTTCCGGGATAGCGCCACCCGCGCCCGCGGCGAAAAGCCAAAGCGCCTCTCCGACGACTGGTCGAAGAGGCGCTTCCGGAATCATTCATTCACATCAGGGTCGCGGCGCGTTGCTTGTCCGCGGGAGCGCCAACGGTTTCCGATCGGCAGCCGGCATTTCGGGGCGTGCCCGGTCTCCGTCGCGCGACACCGGCATCGGCACCTCACGATCCATCGTTCCGACCAACCGTGCCTGGCGCGCCGCCGCACTGCGCGACTCGCCACCTTCCCGTCCGATGGCGGCCATGTGCGCCCGATCGCGGCTCACGGTGACCCCACCCTTTCGTCCAGCACTCCGCGCTTCGTCGGACGACCATTCATGCGCCGTCCCCTTCTCGTGGGCCGCGCGCCCTCCCTTGCTGGCGATCTCTCGCTGGCGCGATGGATCCATTGACGCGAACCCGCGCCGACTCTTTCCAGTCATAATGCCCCCCGGCTGTAAAGCTGTGGACGATCATGCACAGGGGGAAAGCCCGACGGTGGTGTCCGTCACACATCTACGTGTCCCTGCGCCGTTACGCCACTAGCTCATGCAAGCCTCGGGCCGCTTTCCCCCACTGGTCCCAACGCCTTCCGCCATTCTGCCTATATTCGTGCGATGCCACTCCTCGTCCGCTTCCTTGGCACCGCCGCGTCCCGCCCCACGGTGGAACGGGGCGTCAGCTCCCTGGCCATCATTCGGGAGGGCGACACGCTCCTGTTCGACTGTGGCGAAGGCACCCAGCGCCAGATGATGCGCTACGGAATTTCGTTTGCGTTCGAAGATCTGTTCTTCACGCACATGCATGCCGACCACATTTTGGGGATCACCGGCCTGGTGCGCACCATGGTCTTGCAAGGCCGCACCGAGCCGCTGAGGCTGTGGGGACCCCGTGGCGCGAGTAAAACGTTGCGTCAATGCATCAGTTTAGGTGGCGAGCGCGCCACATTCGAGATCGCCGTTTCAGAGCTGGCACCCGGTGAATCGGTGCGCAGAGAGGAATTTCGGGTCGAGGCGTTCGAAGTTGACCATCGCGGGGGGGCGTCGATCGGCTACGCAATGATCGAGGAGGAACGTCGAGGCCGCTTCAATCCGGAGCTCGCACGGTCTCTGGGCATCCCGGAGGGCCCACTGTGGGGTCGAATCCACAAGGGGGAATCGATCACCCTCGAAGATGGACGGATCGTCGCGCCGGCGGAGCTGGTAGGCGAAACCCGGCGCGGGCGCCGCATCGTGCTTACTGGCGACAGCCGACCCTGTGCGGCCACTGTGGCCATGGCGCGCGATGCTGATCTTCTCATTCATGAGGCCACCTTTGCCGACGACGAAGCGGCGCGTGCCCTCGAGACGGGGCACAGCACGGCTCGCGAAGCCGCCGACGTGGCGTTACAGGCCGGAGCGCGACGCTTGGTGCTGACGCATATCTCGGCGCGATATTCACGCGACGCCCACGAGCTCGAACAACAGGCCCGGAGCGTCTTCGCCCGCTCCAGGGTGGCGCGGGACGGGTACGAAGTGGAGCTACCGCTTACGGAAGAGCTCGCCGTGGTGTGAGCTGGCGGACAGCCCGCCGAGGGGATGGCGACGTCGCGTGGCGCCAGAGCAACCGGGGCGCGTTGCGATGCGGCGCGGCGCGAAACGCGGCGCGCTGTACCAGGCCATCGAGTGAGGTGGACACATCAAAGGCACGTGCCAGCGCGGCACGTTGCATGCTGTCGAGTGGCGGATTGTCCAGCGGTATCAGTTGATAGGCGGGCGTTGCGACAGTCGCGATCGGCCATTCGAGCTTCGCGGTGCCGCGCCGTCCGATCAAGACCAGCGCCAGCGCGTCGCCGTCGGGCGTGGGGCTGGCGGCCACTTCATACGCATCCTGCACCCAGCGCACCCGCGCGGAGTCGGGAGCCCACTCCGGCAGGGTGTTGCGGACCTGAGGCCACCACGCGGGTTCGGCCACGCCGAGTGGTGGCAAGTGAATCGCCAGCGCCTCACCGTCGCTGCCCTGCCCCGGAATCATGAAGGCCACCGCTGGCGCGCGACGCACGTCGGTGATGCCGAAGCTGGTGGCCTCAAAGACAAAACTCTCGAGCGTTTCGCCCGCGATGGCCGCGCGCTCATCCCCTCCGGTGCCGGCGCTGCGAATGGAATCGGTGAGCTGTCCCAGTGAACGCTGCGCATCGACGATGACCCGCTGCGCCTCCGGCGAGCCAAACAGGCTATCGAGCGTGACGCGTTGCCCGGTGCGCACATCGATCACGAGCCGACGTCCTTCATGCCGGTGCGCGGGGCCTCCGTCGATATCCAGATTGAGCAGATGCTCGATGGTGATCCATGGGCCGTGCACATCCACGATATCGATCTCGTCAGTCACCACGGTGCGCGGATCGTCGGGGGTGTTCTCGTCGGCGGGATCGATCTCCGCCTCGCGGGGGAACTGGCGGCGCCAGCGCGCCAACTCCGCGAGTACGGTGGTGTCCGCGAACAGCGAGACACTATCCGTACGCTGGATGTCGCGTGCCCACAGACGGGCCGTCACGAACGATGCGTCGGGATACTCGGCGCCGTCATCAGTAAGGAAAATTTCGTAGGTGCGACCATTCACCTGCGTGAGCAGGATCGGCGCGCTCCGCACGCGCATCCCCTCCGCGTCGCTGCGCACCCAGTAAGTGGAGTCCCCGGCGGCAAACAGGAACTCGGCGAGCGGTAATGCTTGCGACGCTGAGCGGCGATCGCCGCAGGCAGCGACGAGGGCCACGGCAACCAACACGACCCAGCTGTTCCACGATGGTCGACGGCGCACTCAGGCGGCTCCGCGGCGTGTGCCGTGAACGATCGTGCGCACGGCGTCGACGACCCGCGCGACTTCATCGGCGGTGGTGTAGCAGGCGCAGCCGATACGCACGAGCCCCTCGTCACTGACGCCGAGGCGCCGTGCCACGGTGGTGGCGTAGAAGTCGCCATTCGAGGCGTACACGCCGTGCGCAACGAGCGCGCGCGCCACCTGCTCCGACGCGATGCCTGTCACGCGGAACGAGAGCGTCGGCGTGCGCGGCGTGCCGGGGGGCGGGCCATAGAGCGTGACGGCGTCGATGGTGGCGAGTCCGTCCCAGAGGTGCGCGAGCAGCGTGTCACCGCGGCGATGCAACGCGGCGAACGACTGTGCCAACCGGTCCCGACGCGAGCGCGGCGCATCGTGCGGCGCCAAGGCCAAGTCGGCAAGGAACTCCACCGCTGCGGCGGCGCCCACGATGCCTTCGTGATTTTGTGTACCGGTTTCCAGACACTCGGGCACATAGTCGGGCGCGGGCTCAAGGCGCGGCACATCGAGCGCGGCGGTGCTCGCATAGCGCCCGTAACAGACGCCAAGGTGCGGGCCGTAGAACTTGTACGCACTGCAGAGGACAAAGTCGGCGTCCATCGCGCGCACATCGACCAGCGCATGGGGGGCGTAGTGCACCGCGTCCACCACCGTAATGGCGCCGTGGGCGCGGGCCAACGCCACCATGGCTGGAATATCGCTGATGGTGCCAAGGATGTTGGACGCCGCGCCGATGGCGACCACCTTGGTGCGTGGTGACAGCAGACGGGCCAGTGCCCCTTCTTCGTGCCGGTACGTGGTGAGGTCGAGCGGCAGCCATCGGAGCACCGCGCCGCGCTCTGTGGCGAGCGCCTGCCACGGGGCCACGTTGGCGTGGTGATCGAGTTCGGTGACGATGATCTCGTCGCCGGGCTGCAACGTGCGACCGATCGCGCGCGCTACGTGAAACAGGATCGTGGTCATGTTGGCGCCGAACGAGATCTCGTTGGCCTCCGCACCCAGAAAATCAGCCAGTGTCTCGCGGGCACCAGCAAGGAGCGCATCGGTCTCGACGCTGGTGGGGTAGACCCAGTGCGTGTTGGCGTTGTGATGCAACAGATACTGCGACATCGCATCGGCGACGCGCTGCGGCACCTGCGTACCACCGGGCCCGTCGAAGTACGCCACCGGGCAGCTGCCTTCGTGGCGGCGGAGCGCCGGGAACTGTGCGCGAATGGTCTCGACGGTCGCCATAAAGCGGTCGGCCGTTTCCACGGCGGGTTGCCGCAGGTTCGTCATCACGGGGTTCATGACGTGGCGCCATCGGCCGCGTTGTCGGCGGCGTTGCTGGCAGTGTCGCGCGGTCCACCGATGATGTGGCCACCGAGCCGTTCGACGACCTTGACGGCCTCCACATGATCGGCCTCCTCGCCGAGTTCGTCGTGCGCCATGCGGAACAGTTCGGCGGTGAGCTGCAACAGCGGGGAGGGGACCCGCTGCTCGCGCGCGAGGTCGGCGGCTATCCCGACGTCCTTGTCGAGCAGGGCGAGCCGGAACGTGCGCGGAAAGGCGCGCGTGAGCACGCGGTCGGTGAACAGGTTCATGCTGGCGTTGGAACGCCCACTGGAGGCGTTAATCACCTCCAGCGCGAGCTCTGACTTGACCCCCGCTCTCTCAAGCGTCACGAGTCCTTCGGCGGTGCCCCAGATGTGCATGGCCAGCAGCGCGTTGTTCACCGCTTTGAGCGCGTCGCCGGCCCCCACTGCGCCGCAGTGCACAATACGCCCGCCGAAACGGGCGAGCACGGGCTGCACCAGAACGAGGATGTCGGCGTGACCGCCCACCATGACCGTCAATGTGCCCGCTTCGGCGCCGGCCACACCGCCCGAGACGGGGGCGTCGAGAAAGCCGATCCCCCGTTCGGCGAGCCGCGCGGCCATCCGCCGGGAGGTGGCGCCGTCTCCGGAGGTGCAGTCGACGAGCACCGCACCGGCGGCCATGGTGGCGAGCAGGCCATGCGGCCCGTCGAGCAGCGCTTCCACGTGGCGCGAAACGGGCAGACAGGTAATCACCACATCGCAACCACGCGCCGCCTCGGCGGGCGTGGCCGCGTGCCGGGCCCTGTGGGTGCTCGCGAACGCGGCGGCTTTGCTCGCGGTCCGGTTCCACACCGCGAGATCGAACTCCGGGTGCGCGAGGTGGCGGGCCATGGGCGTACCAATGGCACCAAGTCCGAGAAAGGCGACGCGAGGCATGCGAGGAGGCGAGAGGGCGAAATGCGACGGCGCCGACTGTTGGAGTGCGGCCGGGCACCATGCGAGATTATCCAGATGTCAACAAAGATGTCACGGCAGCGCATCCACGTGCAGCTCAACGGACTGGTGGCGGTGCACGCGGTGCGGGCGGTGTGGACGGCGCTGCAGGCGGTGCCCGGGATCGTGACCGCCGAGGTGACCATGGCGGGCGCCGTGCTGGAGATGGAGGGTCCGCTGGACCGGGCGGTATTGGACGAGGCGCTCGCGGCGGCTGGCGTGTCGGTGCAAACGCTGACGGTGGAGCCACGGGTGCTGCCAGTGCTGTAAGCGGCTTCTCGCTCAGGGTGCGGTGGACTAACTTGCCCGCCAGACCACCGAGCCTCCGCCGATGCCCCCTCGTTTCGATAAAGACCGGCCGCTTGCGGCGCTGATTGTGCCGGATCTGCTCGAGCTGCTCGAGGAGCATCCGGAGAGCATCGGCCCGCAAACGGAGGAGATGCACCCGGCCGACCTCGCCGATTTGGCGGAGGCGTTGCCGGAGGAATACGTGCGGGCATTCCTCAACGCCTTGCCCCGAGAGCGCGCGGCGGCGGTGCTGGAGTATCTGGACGAGGAGCTCCGAACGCAGGTCTTCGAGGAACTGACGACGCGCGAGGCCGCGTCGCTCATGGCGGAGATGACGCCCGACGAGCGCGCCGATGCGCTCGAAGAGCTCGACGAAGAAACGGCCGACGAAATTCTCTCGGCGCTCGAGCCGGCGGAGAAAGCCGAAACCGAGCGGCTGCTGCAGTACGATCCGTACACGGCCGGCGGTCTGATGACCACCGAGTTTGTGGCGGTGGACGAAAATCTCACGGTGGAGCAGGCGCTCCGCGCGGTGCGCGCCATGGCGCGGGCCGGACGCCGTGAAGCGATGTACACCATCTACACGGTGGACACGAGCACGCGCCTGCGCGGCGTGCTCTCTTTGCGCGAGTTGCTTGCCGCGCCGGAGGGCACGAGGATGAGCGAGCTCGCCTGGAGCGACGTGGTGAGCGTGGCGCCCGATACGCTTCAGGAAGAAGTGTCGCGAGTCACGTCGAACTACGACCTGGTGGCGTTGCCGGTGGTGGACCGCGAGAAACGGCTGCTGGGCGTAGTCACGGTGGACGATGTCATCGACGTCATTCAGGAAGAGGGAACCGAGGACGCGCAAAAATTCGGTGGCATGGAGGCGCTCGAGGAGCCCTACATGCAGATCGGCCTGTGGCAGAACTTGCGCAAACGCGGTGGCTGGCTGTCGATCCTGGCGGTGGCACAGATGTTCACCGCGTCGGTGATGGCGCACTACGAGGACGACCTCGGCCGTGTGCTCCTGCTGTCGCAGTTCATTCCGCTGGTCATGAGTTCCGGCGGCAACTCCGGCTCACAGGCCACCTCGCTCATTATCCGAGCGATGGCGTTGGGCGAGGTCAGCCTGAGCGATTGGTGGCGCGTGGTGCTGCGCGAAGTGCCTGCCGGCCTCATTCTCGGTCTGCTGCTGGGCGCGATCGCGCTGGTGCGCATCATGGTGTGGGACGCGTTCGGTTTGTACGATTACGGACCACATTCCACCACGATTGCGCTCACCGTAGGACTCACGCTCGTGGGCATCGTGATGGTGGGCTCGATTACTGGATCGATGTTGCCGTTTTTGCTCAAGCGCCTCGGCTTCGACCCCGCCAGCGCCTCCGCGCCCTTGGTTGCGACACTGGTGGACGTCTCGGCGATTACGCTTTATTTCGGGCTGGCGTATTCGTTGCTGAGCGGCAAGCTTCTGTGAAAGAGCTAAGAGCTAAGAGCTAAGAGCTAAGAGCTAAGAGCTAAGAGCTAAGAGCTATTACTCTGGCCACTAAAGTGTGTACATCAGGCGGCGTAGCGCACATGGCGGTGATGGAAAAACTTTTGCACCTGCGCGGGCTGCCGTTGCAGTGATCGGAGGCGCGCCGTGGCGGTGCGCTCGAGCCCCGCGCGATCGCGGGCCGGTGCGCGCTTTGCGACCTGCATCTTGAGATCGCCGTTGAGGTACTCGTCGGGGTTGAGCTCGGGCGAGTACGACGGCAGGTAGAAGACGGCCAGTTGGTCGGCATGTGCGGCAATCCACGCCCGGACGGTCTTCGCCTTGTGCACGTTCAGATTGTCGAGGATCAGATACACCTTGCGCGTCACGTCCGTACACAGCCGCTTGAAGAAGCGAATCAACGTGGAGGCATCAATCGCTTTCTTGAGCACCATAAAGCGCAGCAGCCATTGATTGCTGATGGCCGAGACGTAGCTGACGGACTGCCGCCGGGACAACAGGGGGCGCACGGGGGTCTGGCCGCGTGGGGCGAACCCACGTCCCCGGGGATCGCTGGTGCTCAAGCTCGTTTCGTCGCCCCAGTAGATCACCGCGCTCTCGGCAGCGGCCTCGCGCCGGATGCGAGGATATTCGGTCTTGAGCCACTGCGCAATGAGCGCGGGCTGCTGCTCATACGCGCGCTTGATCGGCTTCTGCGCGGTGAACCCCCACCGCGCCAGATAGTGGCCCATCGTGCGCACCGGTAGTCGCACGCCGTAGCGCTGCTGAATCAACTGCACGATGGCCACGCGGGTCCACAGCGCGAACGGCAGCTTCAACTGGTCGGGCGTCGTATCGGTGATGGCGCGCCGAATCGCCGTCTCTTGCTTCACGGTGAGCCGCCGCTGCTCGCCGGTGCGACGTCCGCGCGTCCCGGACGCCAACCCCTCGGCGCCCCCCGCCTGATACCGCGCCCACCACGTCGCGACGATGGCGCGGCTTACCCCCACCGTCGCGGCGATCGCCACGAACGTCTCGCCCTGCTCGCGCAGCGCGACCGCGATCCGGCGTTTCTCTTCTTGTGCAGCGGGCGGCAAGGTGCGCGCGTCGATGTGAGTCACCTGAAGAAGGTAACTCGTCACCGATAAACTGTCAAGTATTTAATGGCCGTATTAATAAGAGCTCAGAGCTCGGCGGTAAGCTGTCAGCTCTTAGCTCTTAGCTCTGAGCTCTTAGCTCTTAGCTCTGAGCTCCGAGCTCTCAACTCTTAACTGTTTTAACAAAAACCCCGAAGCCGACTAGAAACACTGACGCGAAGGCGAACCACTGCATTGCATAGCTTTGGTGCGCGCCTTCACTCATCGATGGTGGCGGGATGCGGGTGGGGTGTGTGATGTCGCGCATGATCGTGTCGCCGAGTGCGAGTAGTACGAACGGTGCGAGCGGGCGATTCATCATGCGGGCGAGGGAATCGTGGTCGAGATTGCGTACGGCGCGGTTGGTGGATGGCATCTGCACGGCGCCGGGTCGTGGCGGGGGGAAGATGGTGACCAAGGCTTCGACGTCGAGGGTGTCGGCCTCGCGCGCTTTGCCCCAGTCGATGGTTCGGCCGTCGGGCGCGTACACATAGCCGCGGAGCAGCAGCACGGCAGTATCGCCCCACGCGCCGTCGAGCGGGCGAACGGGGGTCAGTAAATGCACGCCGGGCGACCCGCCTTGTGATCGGGTGGCGTGCACCATTTCCGCGCGGTAGTCGGCGACGCCGCGCAGGCGCACTCGGCGCCAGTGCGACGTCACCGTATCGACCCCGCGGATCGCGGAGACGCTCTCCACTGGCATCTCGCGCCGGCCGAAAATGAGCGCGTTCTGCGCCCGGCGTTGCGCGAGGCGATCGAGTTGCCAGATGCCCAATCGCACACAGACGCCTGCAGCACTCACCGCGAGCACGCCGAACAACACGAGACTGCGTGTCCTCCGACTCATGCGTCCGCTGACGGTGTTGGGGGCTTCGTCGCCCGGGGGGTGCGCGTCCGCGTCGGGGCCGATGCCGGCGGGGCCGACGTGGGCCGAGCCGGCGTCGTCACAGCACGGGCGGAGGATTTCGTGGGTGTGGGACGCTTGGCTTTGGCGACGCGCGTGGGCGGGGCTTTGGCTTTCGCTGGTGGAGTGGTCGACTTTTGCGTCGACTTGGGAGGCTTGGGAGCCTTGGAAGGCTCCGGTGCGTTCTCAGGCTTCGGCGGCTTGGGAGCTTTTGAAGCTTTGGGAGCCTTTGGAGCCTTTGACAACTTCCGCTCCTTCCGCTCCTTCCGCTCCTTTGGCTCCTTTGGCTCCTTTGGCTCCTTTGACTCCTTTGACTCCTTTGGAGCTTTGCTCGCCTTGGCGAGCTTCGGAGCCTTCGGAGCCTTCGGAGCCTTCGGAGCCTTCGGAGCTTTGGGCGGCTCCGGAGGTTTCGGTAGTTTGGCCGGCTTCGGCGCCTTCGGTAGCTTCACCACCGCCGAGGTCACGACGACGTCCGTCGCAGCCTCAACGAGCGGCGCGCCCATCGGCATCGGATCCGGTACCAACACCAGCATGCCCAGCGGCGGCAGCGAGATCACCAGCGACTGCGGGAACCCGTGGTACGGCTCGGCCTCCGTGTCCACGGCTTCCGCCACGGCGAATCCGCTACCGCCGAACGCCGCGTCATCGGAGTTGAGCGCCGCGCGATAGTGGCCCGCCATCGGCGCGCCCAGGCGGTATGCCGGACGCGGGACCGGCGTGAGATTGAGCACCACGATCACATGCGCCGCACCGTCGTAGCGCGCGTACGACAGCACCGACTGCTCCTTGTCCGCCACATCAATCCACGCGAAACCAGACGGCTCGTAGTCGCGACGCCAGAGCGATGACTGCTCGCGATACAGCGCGCCGAGTGCCACCATGAAGTCGTACATGCCACGCCGGCGTGGGTCCGCGAGCAGTCCCCACTCGAGACTCGAGTCGTGGTTCCACTCACGGTGCGGTGCCAACTCGGTGCCCATGAAGAACAACGACTTGCCGGGACGCGTGACGGAGTAGCCGATGAGCGTGCGCAGATTCGCCATTCGCTGCCACACGTCACCCGGCATTTTGTCGAGCAGCGAGCGTTTGAGATGTACGACTTCATCGTGCGACAACGGATTCACGAACCGTTCGCTGTACTCGTACATCATGGCAAACGTGAGCTTGTCGTGCGCGCCCTTACGGAAGAATGGATCCACGCGGAAATAATCCAACGTGTCGTGCATCCATCCCATGTTCCACTTGAGCGTGAAACCCAACCCGCCCTCGGCGATCGGGTGTGTGACCTGCGGATACGACGTGCTCTCCTCGGCGATCGTCATGACGCCTGGGTGTAACGAATGCACCGCCTGATTGAGCTGCTTGAGGAACGCGACCGCTTCGAGATTTTCACGACCGCCAAGTCGGTTGCGCATCCACTGGCCCGCTTCGCGACCGTAGTCGAGATACAACATCGACGCCACGGCATCGACACGGAGGCCGTCGATGTGAAATTCCTCAATCCAATACAGCGCGTTGGCGAGCAGGAAGTTGCGCACTTCGTGCCGCGCGTAATTGAAAATATGCGTCCCCCACTCGGGATGATCGCCGAGCCGCGGATCAGCGTGCTCGTAGCAGGCCGTGCCATCGAAGCGACGGAGCGCCCAATCGTCCTTGGGAAAATGTGCCGGCACCCAGTCGAGAATGACGCCGATTCCCGCCTGATGCAGCGTATCCACGAAAAACCGGAAATCGTCCGGGCTGCCGTGACGCGATGTGGGGGCGAAATACCCGCCCACTTGATAGCCCCACGAACCGCCGAACGGATGCTCCAGCACCGGCAACAGCTCGACGTGCGTGAACCCGAGGTGCCGCACATGCTCGGCGAGCTTGGGAGCCAATTCGCGGTACGTGAGGAAACGATCGCCTCCGCCACGCATCCACGATGCGAGATGCACTTCGTACACGTGCATCGGTTCGCGCAACGGGTCGGTCTCGGAGCGGTGGGCGAGCCACTGGCCATCTTGCCACGCGTACGTCGAACGCGCTTGCACGATCGACGCATAGCCCGGCGCCTGCTCCATCTTGAAGCCGAACGGATCCGACTTGATGCGCAGCGCGCCTGTGGCGGTGCGGATCTCGAACTTGTACACGGTTTCCGGGCCCACCCCGGGCACGAACAGCTCAAACACTCCACTTCCGGCAAGCGCGCGCATCACGTGCGCCCGTCCATCCCACGCATTGAAGGTACCGATCACCGACACCTGCACCGCGTTGGGCGCCCACACCGCGAACGACGTACCGGTTACGCCATCCATGACACGCACCTGCGCACCAAGCTTCTCCCACAGGCGTAGATGCCGCCCCTCGTTGAAGAGGTGCAGATCGATGTCGCCGAGTGTGGGGAGAAACCGATACGGGTCGTCGGCGGTGCCGGTAGTCCCGTTGGCGTGCGTGGCTTGCAGCCGGTACGCGAGCGGCAGCGTCTTCCCTTCCAGAAAGACTGTGAACAGACCGTCCGCGTCGCGCGTCATTGGCGACGTCTGCTCGCCCACCTGCACCGCGATCGCGGCGGCATCGGGCAGGTAGGCGCGCACCACCACGCCGCGTGTACCGTCCTGTTCGGCGGGGTGTGCCCCCAGGATATCGTGCGGGTGTCGGGTCTCGCCATGCACCAGGCGGTGGACGGCATCGGCAGACAGCGGAGGCAGAGTCATGCCGAAGTATATCGCTCGCGTCAGAAGAGTGACGGCTGGTCCCCGATGGTCCCAGGGTCTACGGTGGGTAGACCCAGCCGTTCCTGCAGCATGCGCACCGAGGCCGGGCTGTGTCCAGCGAAGTGGTTGTTGACGAAGCCGAACACCTCGCGCACCTGCCCCTGTAGCACTGGAATCATGGCACTCCACGCGTCGAGCTCGGCAGATCGGTCGATTTGCAAGTGCGAATAGTCGGTGAGGGTACGATCGGCGCCCATCCAGCGTAGGTAGCAGAAATCAGCGGTGGGCTGCTCACAGAGCTTGAGGAGCCACGCGCGCGGAATCCATCGGCCATCGCTGAGTGCGAGCGCCACGCCATGCGCGCAAAGGAGCGCCAGCGTGTCGGGCGTGATCCAGCTGCGGTGCCGGAATTCGATGGCGAACCGGAGGTCGGTGGGGAGGTGCGGCAGAAACTCGGCGAGTGCGTGCCATTCGGAACTCGTGAAATCCGGGCGACACTGCAGGAGTAGCGGCCCCAGCTGTGGCCCGAGCTCGCGCATCCGGTCGGTGAATTGCCGGAGCACGTCGAGCGCATTCACAAAGCGCCGTTCGTGGGTGATCTCCTGCGGCACCTTGCATGCAAACGAGAACGTGGGCGGCGTGCGGGCGGCCCAGCCGCGGACGGTCGAGGCCGGCGGAATGGCGTAAAACGTGGAGTCGACTTCTACGGCGTCGAAGGCCCGCGCGAATGCTCGGAGAAAGTCCGCGGGTCGGGTGCCGACCGGGTAAAACGGACCGACCCACGAGGGGTAGTTCCAGCCTTGGGTAGCGAGGCGCAGGCGCCCGGGCGCGGAGGGCAGTGTAGCGTGCATGGACGACGACTACCGATACGTCTCAAAAAATCCGCGACCGCTCCCCTCCAGCGGTACACCCCGAATGCGTCCGCTCAGGCGCGCTTCACCCGCCATCTGCACAAACCACGGGCGCTGAAGGGCACGCGCAAATTCACTTTCGCCGCGCTCCACCAGACCGGCGCGTGTGTCGGTAACTACGGCATCGTCTACGCGTAGTGTAAGTCGCAGGGTGTCGGCACCGCGCACGTCAATCAGTTCGGCTTCCGACGGAACACGCAGTGGACCGCTGGACGTGATGATCACCCGGTCGTCCGTGTACATGATGCGCTTGGGCCGAAACAGTGCCACAAACCCCTGCTCGTCGGTGAGATACACAAACAACGGCGCACTTCCGGCCAGCGAGTCTTCCGGCGACACACGCCCGAAGAGCAGCGTGTAGCGCCCCGCACGGGTCGCCCCCCACTCCCACGTGACGCCGCGCCAGCCGCCCCAGTTGTGATCGTGGTACGCCTGCGCCTCGGCAAACCGTTCACACCGCGCGCCGGCGCAGATGCTGCCGGAGGCCGATGCCCTGAGCGCCGGGACCGCGTAGCCTGACGTGAAATCGCCGTTGCCGAGCGTCGCTCCTGGAAAGTCAACGCGGGCCGCGGGGGATACCACCAACTGCACGGTGAGCGGCGCTCCGGTCCCCTCTTCCCGCACGGTGGCATGCACTGCATAGCGACCATCGGGCAACACGCGAACGCTGTCGTCACCGATGGTGAGATCGGCATCGCGCGTGGAGAAGCGAACGTTCTCGCGTGGCGCGGTACCCGTAAAACGTCGCGGTGCTTTGCCGCGCTCATGGAGCGTCACGAGCACCTGCCCGCCCCACCGATCACTGGTGACGTCACCGCCCACGATGTACGAGATGAACGCCCAGCGTTCGGCATCAGCGGACAACACGTTGAAATAGTGCCACTCGCCCCACGAGTCCCGATTGGCCATGTCCGGGGTGGGCAGATGGAAGTGATCGATGTCGTGGCGCAATTCGGCCGCCGTTGGTGTCATCCACCGGCGGTCGGCGTCATCGTCTTCCCACACGCCCTGCGCAATGGTGGGGAGCGCGCCGAGTGTGCGGGTGGCCGAGGGGATCTCTCCGCTTCCGCGTACGGGATGCTCGATGCCGTCCGCCGTGGTGAGATAGAGCAGCTTGCCTTCGAGCTGCGGCGCCGCCACCGTGACCACATCCGCCAAGCGCGGCGATCCAAGCACTTGGCGATGGACGAAGCGCGCATTCGGCACAGAAAAAAACAACCCGCCAAGCCCGCCGGTGGTGAGCACTTCGATATCGATGCCCTCCGGCAGCACCGTGATGGAGCCGCCACCCACCAGGCGCTCCTCACTCGCTTGCCGCACCATGGCTTCTCCCACGGCCAGCAACACCACCATCACTCCCACACCCACGCCAAAGCCACCGCAGAGCAGCAGGGTGCGCCATGGACGCACGGTGAAGCTTCGCCACGCGAGTAAGCGCGCGATAGCCAGCCGTGACGCACTCAAGCTGGGTGCGGTCTTGTCGGGCGGATTCGACGTGACGGGCATGCGGCTCACGCTCCCGATGGCGCATTGAGCGTATCCGACGCCACGCGTCCGTCGCGCAGACGAATCACGCGGTGTGCGGCTTGCGCCACGACGCTATCGTGCGTCACAAAGACCAGCGTAGCCCCATCGCGATGCAGCTGTCCGAACAGCGCGAGCAGACTGGCCCCGGTGTCGGCATCGAGTTCGCCGGTCGGTTCATCGGCCAACAGCAGCGCCGGCTCGTTGGCGAGTGCACGCGCAATCGCCACGCGCTGCTGCTCACCACCCGACAGCTGCGTAGGGCGATGCCCCCGCCGATCACCCAGCCCGACATAGCCCAGCAGTTCCTGAGCGCGCGCGCGACGGATCTTTTTGTCTACCCCAGCCTCGGCGAGCGGCAACTCGACATTCTCTGCCGCAGAAAGCGTGGGCATGAGATAAAAGCGCTGAAACACAAAGCCGATCTGACGCAGTCGGAAGTTGGTGGCTTCACGGTCGGACAACGTGGCGATGTCGCAGCCGTTGATGAGTACACGGCCAGTGCTGGGGACGTCCACTGCCCCGAGCAGATGCAGCAGCGTGCTTTTCCCGCAGCCCGATGGCCCGGTGATCGCAGCAAACTCTCCGCGCGCAATGGTCAGATCGATACCACGCACCGCATGTACGACGGCATCGCCCATGGGATAGCTGCGTACCACCTGGTCGCAGAGAATGACGGCGGGGTCGCCGATCGTGTTATCCAATGGCTTCTTCGCGCAGCGCGCGGGCTATGGGGAGCGAGGCCGCGCGCCACGCCGGCAGCAGGCCGGCCAGCGTTCCGGACACCAAGAGCAGCGCGAGCGACTGCCACGCGGCTTCCGGGCTCCAGACGAAAAAGTCGAACGACGCGGGGAGTCCCGGGAAGTCACTGAGAATGGCGTTCAGCCAGCGCGCGGTGATCAGGCCAAGCCCAAGCCCACCGACGATCCCGGCACCGCTCAACATGAGCCCTTCGAGGAGCACCTGTTGCAAGACGCCGCCGCGTTGGGTGCCGATGGCGCGCAGGACAGCGATTTCTCCACGACGTTCATTCACGGAGAGTGTGACGAGTGTGGTCACCAGCAAAAAGCCGATGCCGAGACTGATGGCGCCGAGCACAAAGGCCAGCTGGCGGAAATACGATAGGCGCTCTTCCACTTGGCGAATAGCTGTCTCCGTCGAGATCGCCGTCACGCGTGGCTGTGTTTCCGCGATCCACGCGCGCGCCGCTTCGACGGAGGCGGAGTCGCCCTGTCGGACCTCCGCCATGGCGAGTGACATCCGGTCCCGGAAACCGGGCCCGAGCATGCTACGCACGGTCGGTAACGCGAGCGCCATGACGGGCGTTTCGTTGGGCACGTAGAAGAAGCGACCCATGCCGGTCAGCACCACCTTCCGTTCGCGCGCGGCGCTGCGCAGTTGTGCGTCGAGACCCGCAGCGGCGAGGATGGTATCACCGAGCGCATGACCGCTGCGTTCGAGAAAGGTGCGACTGACCACAGCACTCACCACGTCGCCGTCGACGGGTGCCAGATCAGTTCCCGCTTCCAGCGTGTAGTCGCCCTGCACGTCCGGCTCGAGACCCAAGACAAAGGCCGACGGAATGGCACTCTCTGGTAGCGATAGCGTGGTGCCGAGCGTGGGGCTGACCGCGCTGATTTGCGGCGAGGCGCGGAGCGCGGCCACGATGGCCGTGGCGCCGTCGATGGTGGCTTCGCTATCGAACGGCAACGTGCCCTTGGGCGCCACGCGCAACTGGTAGCCGCGCGTGAGCAGCAGCGCACGGAACGACGTGCGCATGCCGGTGGAGAGCATGACCATATCGAGCAGCAACGCGGCGGCCACGGCAATGCCAAGGATGGCCAGCAGGGTACGCACGGGATGACGGCGCAGCGTGGCAAAGGCGAGCGTGAAGCGCATCGCGCTACCGCCCCATCAGCGAGAGCGGCTCAGCGCGCACCAGCCGCCAACCGGCCAGCGCACCGGCGCCGATCCCCAGCACCAAGGACAGACCGGTGGCGAAGGCGAAGATCTCGGGTGTGAGCAACGCGAACAGGAGCGGCGTGCGATACACCTGTTGGAAGTGCGCATTCACCAGCAACGACGAGAGCCACCCAACCACCGCCCCCAACGCACTCCCTAACAGCGACACGAGCGCGGCCTCGATGACGATGGCGCGCACAACCGTTCCGCGGGAGATCCCCATCAATCGTAGCGCCGCAATTTCACGTCGCCGCTCTTCCACGGTGAGCAGCAGCAGGCAGAGCAGAAACACGGCGCTCGCAACCACGGTGATGATACCGATAGCGCGGTGAAAGCGCTCCACCACGCGAAATGTGCGTGAGCTTCCCACGGCCACGTCTTTGGAACGATGCGCGCGAAATCCAAACGCCACATGATTGATGCGCGCCACGGCAGAATCGAGCGGCGCGCCAGCACGCGTGCCGACAGCGAAGCGATCGACCCGATCGTCGAGTCCCATGAGTCCCTGCAGGTGATCGAGATGCAAGCGCACGCGATACTCGCGACGCGCCACCTCGGCGGGATCGGCGCGCCGCTGGTACACAGCCGCAATGACCGCGCTGTCACCGGGTTCGCCCGGACGCGCGGAGAGCCGCACGATCGCCCCTGGCGCGAGGCGCAAGTCTTCGGCCATCCGTGTATCGATGGCAATGCCGCGCAACGCCGGGGCGACGCGACCGAAGGTGGGTGAACGTACAGTGTCCGCCACCTGCGCCGACAGTGCCGCCGGCAGTAGCCAGCCGGCGACCCACAGACCCCACCAACGCATCAGGTTCCTTTCGGCTTTCGTCCGCGCGGTTTGCCGCCAAGTGGCGTCATTGCGGGAGCTGGTGCTGGAGTAAAAGTCGGCATGGACTCCACCAACACCTGCGCCGCAAGATTGGGTCCCACCACCGGCTCTGCGTCACCCACCCGCAGCGTGATCGGACCATCGAATGGCGCCTTGGCGAGCATCGTGACTTCCACACCGGGCTGCAGCGCAATTTCCGCGAGATAGCGCAGGAGCGACGGATTCTTGTCGCTCACGCGCACCATACGGGCGGTCTCCCCAACCATAAGATCGGCCAATGAGCGATGCCACCGCTCGTCCACCTCGCCGTCGGGCGTTGGAATGGGCGCGCCGTGGGGATCCGCCACAGGATGCCCCAACGCTGCCGCCATCCGCTCAATGAGTACGTCAGAGGCCGCGTGTTCGAGCCGCTCGGCTTCGTCGTGTACGAGATCCCATGGATAGCCCAGCACCGATGTGAGGTAGCTCTCGAGAATGCGGTGCCGCCGGATGGTGCGGAGGGCCGCGCGACGACCGAGCGGGGTAAGCTGCACGCCGCGATAGGGCACGTGATCGAGATATCCCTGTGTGGCCAACCGGCGCACCATGCCCGTGACGGAGGCTGGCGCCACATCCAGGCGGCTGGCCACATCGGACGTGGCGGCCACCCCGCCGCGCATCTCAAGCTCGTAGATGGCTTTCAGGTAGTCTTCGACCGGTTCCGTGAGCTGTGGCAGCGCCTGCGGTGTGGACGATCGCTTGCTCGTCATCTCAGCGCACCGCTCGGGCGCGATCCCGGACCATGAGCACCGGCACGAGCGTGTGATGTCGCACACTGTTGGCGGTGGTTCCGTAGATGACATCCTGCAGCCCGCGATGCCCGTGCACCGCCATGGCAATCAGGTCGCACTCTTCGCGCTCCGCTGCGGCCACAATTTCTGCGGCCGGATCTCCACCCGCAATGAGTGAATCCGCCTCAAACCCGTCGGCGCGCAGTGCGGCGCAGCACGATTCGAGATATGCCCGATCGCGCTGGATCTCTTCCGATTCGCGGAGTGCGAGTGCGCGCAGATTGCGGGCGGCGAAGCCGTCGGCGACATGGACCAGCACCAGCGACGAACCGCACAGTCGAGCGAGCTGGCGGACGTGCTCAAGGATGCACGCGTCATATGGTGAATGCTCGAGCGGCACCAGAATACGCCGGTACATCAGGTCAGCCAGTCGCGCAGCGTCTGCACGAGCAACCAGATGTTGAGCGACGCAATGATGCCCGCCACCGTGTAGGCAGCAAAACGCAGCGCGGTGGAGTTCACGAACTCACCCATCTTGACCCGGTCCGAGGTGAAGCGCACCAGCGGGAAGACTGCGAAGGACAGTTGCAGCGACAGGATGACCTGGCTGAACACCAGCAATTTGGCCGTACCGCTCTCGCCATAATAAATGGCCACGCCCGCCGCAGGCACAATAGCGATGGCCCGCGTAATGAGCCGTCGCAGCCACGGCCGGATGCGCAGATTGAGAAACCCCTCCATCACGATCTGGCCCGCCAACGTTCCGGTGAGCGTGGAGTTTTGTCCCGACGCCAGCAACGCGAGCGCAAACACGGTACTCGCGCCGGCCACGCCGAGGAGTGGTGTGAGCAACTTGTACGCATCCTGGATTTCCGCGACCTCGGTATTTCCGGTGGTGTGGAAGGTGGCCGCCGCGACGATCAGGATCGCGGCGTTGATGAAGAGGGCGAAGCTGAGTGCAATCGTGGAGTCCAGGAACGCAAACTGCACCGCCTCGCGCTTCCCCTTGGCGTCCTCATCGTATTTCCGCGTTTGCACGATGGACGAATGCAAATATAAATTGTGCGGCATCACGGTGGCACCGAGAATCGCGATGGCAATATACAGTTTCTGTGGGTCGGTGATGATGTCGGCGGTGGGGATAAACCCGCGCGCCACCGCGGTCATGTCGGGTTGCGATATGAACAGCTCGAACAGAAAGCAGCCGCCGACCACCGCCACCAGCGCAATCACCAGTGCTTCCAGCATGCGGAAACCCTTGTTCTGCAGGTACAACACAATCAGCACGTCAAACACGGTGACCGCGATGCCCCACGGCAGCGGAATGCCGAACAGCAAATTGAGTGCAATGGCGGAGCCGATCACCTCGGCGAGATCGCAGGCGGCGATCGCGAGCTCGCAGAGCACCCACAACGCGAAGGCCACTCGGGGGGAGTAATGGTCACGACAGGCCTGCGCGAGATCGCGCCCCGTCACGATGCCCAGCTTTGCGGCGAGCCCCTGCAGCAGCACCGCCATCAGGTTGGACAGCAGGATCACCGACAGCAGCGCGTACCCGAACCGGGAGCCACCCGCGAGATCCGTGGCCCAGTTGCCGGGGTCCATATAGCCGACCGCCACGAGGTACCCCGGGCCGGCGAACGCCAGCATTTTTCGGAACCAGGTCGCGCGATTCACGTCGACCGACCGGTGCACCTCCGCCAGCGAGGGCGCTAACCGCGCCCGTCGCCAGCCCGGGTCGGGCGCCGGCGCGTCGGGCGTCGGGGGCGATTCGGGGCGCGGATCATTGTGCATACCTTCCATAATTCGAGTTTAGCAGGCACTAAACTTTCCCGCAACTGGAATGGGAGATGCCTGCTATCCGGCAGGGCGATGAGCTATTGCGCGGCGGCCACCCCGTCGCGGCGCGGGTCGGCGACACCGATCCGCGCGCCATTCTTCCCCACGAACACGGCGTGTACACCGCCAAAGGCGATGTCGGCCACCCGGCTGATTGGCCGGTACCCGCGCGCCACGAGCGCGGCGTACACCGACGGTGCAAACCCCGGCTCCACCTCCACGTCGCGCAGTGTGGCGCTGGCATGGATGCGCGGTGCCGTGATGGCGGTCAGCGGATCTTCACCGAACGCGAGTATACGCAGCGTGACCTGTACGATGGCCGGTTGAATGTACTGTGACCCTGCGGCGCCAATGACCAACTTCACCTTCGCGCCCTCGAGCAGCATGGTCGGCGACATGGTGGAATTTGCGTAGCGATTGGGGCCGCGGGTGCGCGCATCGAAGTTGCTGGCGGCGGAGTTGAGAAAGAAACCGCCCGTGTACACGCCGGAGCCGAAGAGCACGCCGACCGTGGTCGTTGCGGACACCGCATTGCCATCGGCATCGACAACCGCGAGATGTGACGTGTAACTGATGCCTTCGGGCGAACCATCGGGTGACGAGCGCTCCTCACGCCCAGTCGATGGCACCGAACGCGCGACCGCTGCCGGATACGGATCGAGCGATGCACACGCCGCCGGCCCAGCCGCCGTATCGAACGGCAGCGGGTCGCCAGCCACCACGGTATCCACGAACGCGCCACCGACCAGTCGGGCGCGCCGTGTGGCATACCCGGGGTGCGCGACGCCGCGGGCGGGCACGGACAACGACGTGGGGTCACCGCGCCACCGACCGCCGTCCGCCTGCCCGAGGCGCATCACGTCAGCCAACGTGGCCACAGCGCCCGGCTGCTCGGTGAAGCCACCGGCCGAGGCGAGTCCGATGGACTCCGCGATCTGCAACATCTCAAGCACCGAGGCGCCACCCATCGGGGGCGGTGCGCCGAGCACGGTGTAGCCGCGCCATGTTGTGCAGAGTGGGCGCATGGCCATGACGGGATACTGCTGCAGATCCGCGACCTCGATAAGACCACCCAGCGATTTCACTTTGGCCGACAGCTGCTCCGCCACGGCGCCGCGATAAAACGCCTCTGCTCCTCCGTGGGACACCATGTCCAGCGTAGCGGCCAACTCCGGCTGCACCAGCCGGTCACCGGGACGGAGCGCCTCGCCGCTCGGCATAAAGCGCGCCGCAGCCAGCGAGTCGGCCATGAGTTTCGCGCGCGACGTGACAATGGTGCGCGCGAGCAGCGGCGATACCACAAAGCCCTCACGCGCGAGCCGGATGGCCGGGGCCATGACTTGCGCCCGCGTGAGTCGTCCCCACTTGGTGTGCGCCTCGAGAACGCCAGCCACCAGACCGGGGATCGCGGCGGCCCGCCCGGCCTGCCGTACGGCCGCGGTGTCGGCCTCGCCCCACGCGGCGGACGCGCCGGAGCGCGGATAGAACGATAAATGTTCGGCGCGCCGCGTGTTCGCTTGATAATACGTGAGCGCGCCGCCACCACCGAGCCCCGTCTGCGAGACATCCGTAACGGAGAGCGCAAAGGCGGTGGCGGAGAACGCGTCTATGGCGTTGCCACCCAGTCGCAGGATCTCAGCGCCGGCGGCCGCCGCATCGGGATGCGATGCCGACACCATCCCGCGCGCTCCCTCTACGCGTTTGCCGGACATCGGACTCGCCACCGTCGGCGCCGCACTTCGCGCGCAGCCGACCAGCAGCAGCCAAGACACCACGACACCGGCCATCACGGAGCGGCTTGGTGTGCGTGGGCTCACTGACTGCGCACGGTCACGAATTCCAAGGGACACGACGAACGCTCCAACAGCGAGGGACACGCGCCGCCGCTACGGCGTCGCATCGAGTTCACAGAGGGACAAGAGTTGTCGCACGATCCGCTCCGTCAATCCCCACACCACGTGCTGCTCCACCCGAAACGCCGGGAAGCGCACGATGTCGTGGTCGACGGTCATCACATATTCGGTCTGCGCCGCCGGGTGTCGCAAGTGCGACAGCGGCACCCAGAACGTGGCGGCCACCTCGCGATTGGGAACGAACTGCACGTGCGGCGTCACCACGGCCACAAACGGCCGGATAAGAATCGACGGCAGCGTCGGGTTGCGCGGCGCCAGATCGTCCAGGCACCCCAGCATGTGCCCTCGGGTCAGATCCAGCGAAAGCTCTTCCTGGGTTTCGCGAACCGCCGTGACTTCGAGCGACACATCACCCGCCTCGAGACGGCCACCTGGGAACGCCATGTGACCGCTCCACGGATCCCGCGCCACTTCGGCGCGCTTGATGAACAGCAACTCGGGTTCATCGTTGACGAGCCGCAACACGGCGGCCACCGCCGCTAACCGCACACCGGCTTCCGCGACCGCCTCCACCGGCGCACGCGTCGCCAAGCGCCGCGCAAGACGCGACACATCCGCGTGCTGCAGCGCCTGCTGCAGCACGCGCTGCTCCGGGCGGGTACTCAGTCGGCCACCGCGCCGCCAGAGGCCACCCAATCCCGGAAGCCACCGGCCAGCGAGGCCACGTTCTTGTAACCCATCTCCTGCAGCGTGCGCGCGGCGAGCGCCGAGCGGTTCCCGCTGGCGCACATGAGCACGACGCGCGCGTCGCGCGGGACACGAGACTCGATCTGGCTTTCCAGCACACCCCGTCCGATGTACTCGGCCGGCGCAGCATGGCCCAGATTCCATTCGTTCTGCTCGCGGACATCGATGAGCACGATCTGCTCACCGTGCGTCAACTGGTCCTGCACTTCACGCGCCGTGATTTCTACCACGTGCGCCTTGGCATCGGCGATCAACTGTTGCGCAGTTTTCATAAGTAACCCGAAGAATCCCGTACGGATTCCGGTAAGGAGTCAGGAAACACGATGGACGTGCACCGATCTGGCGTCCGCATTGAGGGTAGCCAGCGCACCAAACGGTAGCGTCCACTGATCTGCAATATGGCCAATCGGCAGGCCGAAGAGCGTAGGGACCTGTAACGCCTCCGCTAATTCCTGAACGACAGCGATCACGGTGCGCGTTCCGTCCGACGTGCTGTCGGGACAGTCGGTACAGTGTCCGAACGCTATCCCGACACAGCCGTCGAACGCTCCGGCCAAGCGAAGCTGGAGCAGCATGCGATCCAGACGATACGTAGCCTCGCCCACATCTTCCAACACCGCAATCGCCCCACGGAACGACACCGCCCACGGCGTGCCGCAGAGCGACGCCAGCAGGGCCACGTTTCCCCCGGCCAAACGCCCCGTGGCTTGCCCGCCATGCAACACCGTGGCGTCGGGGGCCGCGCCGGCGCTTTCGGTGCGCGCCCTGACCGCACGCACCAAATACTCGCGCGACCACGAGGTGAGCGGCGCGCGCGCGGTGGGTCCGTGGTAACTGATCAACCCGGCGTCCTGCCATGCCGCATGCAGCGCTGTGATGTCGGAGAACCCGATGAGCGGCTTCGCGTGCCGCTGCAGGAGGGTGCGCGGCAGACGCGACAGGAGTCTCGCCGACCCGTAGCCGCCGCGCAGACACCAGATCCCGTCGATGGCTGGATCTTGCAACGCAGACAGCAGGTCGTCGCCGCGCTGGGCATCGTCGCCGGCGAAATAGCCAGTGCGGGCGAGCGCATGCGAGCCTACGGAGACCTGCCAGCCGATCGACTCCGCTGTCGCGACCGCGCGCTCCAGCTCGTGCGGGCCTTCCAGAGGTCCCGACGGCGACACCAGCGCCACACGGGCGCCGACCGACAGCGGCCGGGGTTCACGAAGAGCAGTCAGGGTCGATGAAGGTTCTGAAGACATCATGCGTCCTTGGTCAGCGCCATGGCGCGCGCCAGATAGGCGGTGCGCAATCGCTGAGTGACCGGCCCGCACGCGCCCGTGCCGATGGTCACCTCGTCCACCTGCGTGATTGGCACCACGAAGTTGGTCGCGCTCGTGAGGAAGCACTCGTCGGCGGCGAGCGCCTGCGCCACGGTATACGCGCGCTCACGCATGAGAATCCCCAGCGTTGCGCCAAGCTCGAGGACCACGTCCCGGGTAATCCCCGCCAGTAAATCGTCCGAGAGCGGGCGCGTGAACACGATGCCATTACGCACCATCCAGAGCGTGCTCGACCCACCTTCGGTCACGAGGCCCCGCTCGTGCATCATCGCTTCGAAGGCGCCCGCCGACTTCGCCGTCTGCTTGGCAAGCACCTGCGCCAGCATCGACGTGCTCTTGATGTCTCGTCGCGCCCATCGCCAGTCGGGTACCGTGATCACGCGGACGCCACGCGCATTGGGATCGTCGCTCAAACGCTTGGGCCGCGCATAGGCGAACAGCGTAGGCGTGACTACCGCAGGGAAGGGAAAATCACGCTCCGCCACACCCCGGGTGACCTGCAGGTACACGAGCCCTTCGGTGATGCCGTTCCGCGTCACGAGGTTTTGCATGATATCGAGCCACTCGGCGGTCGACTGCGTGCTCTCCATGCCGATTTCGTGGAGCGAACGCGCGAGCCGCACGAGATGCCGATCGCCGTCCATCAGCCGACCTTGGAGCACTGCGGCCACTTCGTATACACCGTCGCCAAAAAGTAGCCCACGATCAAAAATCGACACGTGCGCCTGATCTTCCGCGAGAAACGCACCGTTGAGCCAGCAGACGCGCATGAGCACTGAGCGGTGAAAGGTGTCCGGCACCACAAGCACGGCGCCGGTTACACGATGGAAAACAGCAATCGGAACGCGCCGAGGAGCGCGCCGAGGAGCAGCAGCCAGCCGCTGCCGATGCGCGTGGTGAGCAGGAGCACGCTGGCCCCTCCCAAGATACCCAGCGTCCAGAGGTCGAACGCAAGGCTGCGGGTCATGGTGATCACCACCGTCGTCATCAAGGCCAGTGCGGCCGCGTTGACGCCATCCAGCAACACGGCCAGCCGCGGCGACGTCCGCATCCGGTGCACGAGGGGCGCGGTCACCGCCACGGCCACGAACGCCGGCAAAAATATTCCGGCAGTCGCGGCCGCTGCGCCGGCGTGCCCGCCGAGTTGGTAGCCGACGAAGGTGGCCGCCGAAAAGACCGGACCGGGGGTGACTTGGCCGATGGCGATCGCATCGAGCAGTTGGCCGTCGGTGAGTAGCGGCTGCCGCAGCAGGAATTCGCGGCGTAGGAACGACAGCAACACGTAGCCGCTGCCGAAGAGGACGCTGCCCATCTTCGCGAACGACCAGAAAATTCCGCCGACCGTGAGCGCGGCGGTGGCGGTCGTCGTCGCCGCAGCGGCGAGCGCGACGGCCGATGGCACATTTGAAATCGGTATCAGCGCCGCTGCACCGACTGTGGGTCCCGTCCCATGTCGCGAACGCGGCCACCAGCTCCAGCACGCCGACGCGAGCACGGCGCCCGCCAAGACTTGCAATTCGGTGGCCCCGGCTGCTATCGCCACCAGGCACGTCACCGCCAGCCCCGCCGTCCAGCGCTGCGCTACCATACTGCGCCGCAGCCGCCAGATGGCCTGCACCACCACCGCGAGCACCACCGGCTGCATCCCGACCAGCAGCGCCGCCACCTCGGCCCGAGCACCGAACGCGCCGTACAGTGCCGCTATGGCCCAGACCACGAGTACCGCCGGTCCGATGAACGTCGCACCCGCGACGAGGAGCCCCGGCCACCCGGCGCGACGAAACCCGAGATGAATGGCGAGCTCGGTGGAGTTGGGGCCGGGGATGAGATTCGAAGCCCCGACGAGATCGGCAAACTCCGCCGGCGTCACCCACCGGCGGCGCGTCACCAGTTCATCCTCCATCGCCGCCACGTGCGCCGCCGGTCCGCCAAACGCGGTCAGCCCTAGCCGTAGAAACACAGCGCCCACCTCACGCACGGTGCCGTGAGGGCGCGGCGCGTGCGGGAGTTCCGTTGGGCTGGCAGACGGGACAGGTGACGGTGCAGAGGAAGAAGACGCAGGCATGCCGGAAGGTTCACGCGCGACCAGCCCCGCGCAATGCAATGGCACCGCGCGCAACGTTTTGGTGACACGGTTCGTACGGCGCGGCCCCACTCTCTCTTCATGCTCACGGTCCGCGCCGCCGCCGCACTCCTCGCCCACGCCGATTCGCTGCGTGCCCTGCGACCTCTCACGCAAGCCCTGGGCTTCGCCACCACCCACACCACGCTGTCCGCGAATGCTCGCCACACACTCGGCGTGCACGATCTCACGACGCACGCCGACGTCATCCGAGGCCCCGGCACGCTACGACTCTGCGCGGCAGAACTCGCGCCACCGCTTGAGTTGGGCACGCTCTCCGACCCACGCGAGCGCACCCGCCAACTGGCACTCGCGCTCCTCCACCACGCGCCCACGCGCCATTGGTGCCTGCTCACCCTCGACCACACCGCCACCCACCTCTGTCTCGCTACCGTCTCCGCGTACCCCACCGGCCCACGTATCGCCGCACTCCGCGTCGACCGCCGCCACATCGTCGACTCCGACGCCGACACGATTCGCAATCTCGCCGCCATCGCCGAAGACGACGGCGCACTCCGCCACGCCCGCTTCAGCGATGTCCTCCGCCGCGATGCGCTCTCGCACCGCTTCTATCGCGCCCTCGAACAGGCCGTCACTACCCTCGCGCACTCGGCAACCGGCAACGCGCCGCCCGCCGTGCGCAGAGAACTGGCCCTGCTCTGCGCGTCACGCTGTCTCTTCCTCGCATTCCTCGAAGCGAAAGGCTGGCTCGACGCGCGACGCGATTTTCTGCTGCACCATACCACCACACAACTGGAACGCGGCGGGCGCCTGCACGAACGGCTGCTCCGTCCCCTTTTCTTCGGCACGCTCAACACCCCACACGCCCAGCGCGCGCCCGCCGCACACCGATTCGGCGCCATTCCGTTTCTCAACGGCGGCCTCTTCGCCCCCACCCGCCTGGAAAAACGGCACCGCACCCTCCGCTTCAGCGACGACGCACTCACCGCACTCATCGGCAACGTCCTCGACCGCTATCGCTTCACCGCCCACGAAGACTCCTCGGCATGGTCCGAAGCCGCCGTCGACCCGGAGATGCTCGGCCGCGCCTTCGAATCGCTCATGGCCGACGACGAACGTCGACGCTCCGGCACGTTCTATACCCCGCCCACCATCGTTGAGCAGGTGGTGCACGATGCCCTCCACACGGCCCTCCCCGACCTCCCAGCGCACGCCCTCACCAACGACCCCAGTCCGTTTACCCTCTCACCCACCGCGCTCGCGACACTGCACGCGGTGCGCGTCCTCGATCCGGCCTGCGGATCGGGCGCCTTTCTGGTCCGACTCCTCGAATGTCTGGCCACCCTGCACCAACGCGCCGGTGACACACGCGCCCTGCACGACATCCGCCGCGATATCCTCACGCGCTCGATCTTCGGCGTAGATCGAAACCCGGTTGCAGTGTGGCTCTGCGAACTGCGCCTCTGGCTTTCGGTAGTCATCGAATGCCACGAGACCGATGTCACCCGCGTCCCGCCTCTCCCGAATCTGGATCATCATATCCGCGTGGGCGACTCACTCGCCGGCGGAACGTTTCACTTTGCACCACCCAGCGCCCGCACACTCACTGCACTCCGCGCTCGGTACACCCGCGCCAGCGGACCCCGCAAAGTCACGCTCGCCGCCGCCCTCGAACGCGAAGAACGCGCCCGCGCCGTCGCAGCACTCAACCGGCAATTACTCGCCGCTACCAGCACACGCCGGACGCACCTCGCCATCGCCCGCGCCCGCGACCTCTTCGGACAACGCCCACCAACGACACGCACACAGCGACTCCACCTCCTCACGCTACGCAGCACGGTCCGCACGCTCACCTCGACACGTGACCGCGTTCAACTTGGCGCCGCACTCCCCTTCCGCTTCGTCACGTACTTCGCCGATGTCGCCGCCAGCGGCGGCTTCTCCATCGTCATCGGTAATCCCCCCTGGGTGCGCCCCCACGCCATGCCGGCCACCGCTCGGCACCAGCTACGCCTCGAGTTTCGCAGCATGCGACACGCCGCGTGGCGCGCCGGCGCATTACGGGCCGGTGCGGGCACGGGATTCGCCGCGCAAGCCGACCTCGCCGCTGCTTTCATAGAACGAAGCGTCGACCTGCTCGCCCCACACGGCACGCTCGCCCTTCTGGTGCCGGCCAAGCTCTGGCGCACCCTCGCCGGCGGCGGCATCCGCGAACTGCTCACGCAACACACCGACATCCGCACCCTCCGCGACTGGAGCGATGCACCCGCCCTCTTCGACGCCGCCACCTACCCGTCACTCGTCGTCGCCACCCGCCACCCGCGATCCAGTGACAACCACCAACAGCCCGCCCCACCGATGCCACCCACCCGATTGACCCACGTGGCCATCGCCCGTCACCGCTCCACGGTCCGCTTCGAACTCCCCACCCGATCGCTCAGTCTCGACGGCGACCCCACCGCCCCTTGGATTCTCCTCCCACCCGCCGTCCGCACGGCCTTCGATGCCCTGCGCACCGCCGGCCCCGCACTCGGCGATGCCGGCATCGGACGACCATTGCTCGGCGTCAAGTGCGGCTGCAACGCCGCCTTCCTCGTCACTGCCAGCGAACGCGACGACGACACCGCCGACATCTCCGCGCTCGGCGCCACCCCACCACGACTCGGCGTCATCGAACGCCACCTCCTCCGACCCGCCCTCCGCGGCGAAGCCATCCGCGTCAGCCCCGCCGCCGACGGTACCGCACAACCCGTTGGACGAGATGCCGCCGACGATGATCTGCGCATCGTCTGGACCCACGGGCCTGACGGACTTCCACTCCGCACGCTCCCGCCCGCCACCGCCCGCTGGATGGCCCACTGGCGCCCACGCCTCGAACTGCGCGGCGACGCTCGCCGCCAACAGCCATGGTGGACGCTTTTTCGCACCGAAGCCGCACGCTACGACGCACCACGCCTGGTGTGGGCAGACATCGGCAAACGCCTACGCACTCGAATACTCCCCGCCGGCGATCCGACCGTCCCGCTCAATAGCTGCTATGTGCTTCGTACCGCCACCATCGAAGATGCCCGCGCGTTGGAGGTGATCATGCGCTCAGCGCTCGCCGCCGCATGGCTCGACGTCCTCGCCGAACCCGCACGCGGCGGCTTCCGCCGCTACCTCGGCTGGACCGTCGCCACGCTCCCGCTCCCACCCGATTGGCACGCAGCACGACGCCTCCTCACTCCACTCGCCGACGCCCACGCACGCGGAACAGAAATCCCCGATGCCGCGCAGCACGATATCATCGCCCAGGCGTACGGCCTGCGAGCGGATGCACTCACCCCTTTGCTCGATTGGTCCTCCGCATGCGACTGAGCCACGCCTCCCCCGCGCAAGTCCAGGCACGGATTGCGCATCACACGCTCCCACCACACGACACCACGCCGCTGGGAACCATCACACTCCTCCCACATCAAGAAGAAGCCGTCACACGCCTGCGCCCGATCCTGCGCATGCACCATGGCGCCCTGCTCGCCGATGATGTCGGACTCGGCAAAACCTACGTGGCACTCGCACTCGCAACGCACTATCGCGAGGTCCACATCGTTGCTCCCGCCGCGATCCTTCCCATGTGGGACAGCGCGCGTTTACACACGCAGCAACCACACGTACAGCTGCACTCCGTCCACGCATTCTCCAGACACGACCCACCGCACCCCGAACGCCGCGCAGAGACGCTGGTCATCATCGACGAAGCACACTATCTGCGCACGCGCACCACCGCGCGTTACCACGCCGTCGCACGCTTTGTCAGCGGCAGTCACGTGCTCCTCATGAGCGCCACACCACTGCACAATCGACCGGACGAACTGCGCCATCTCTTTGCGCTCTTCCTGGGCGCTCGCGCTGACATCCTCACCCCGGCCCTCCTCGCGCAGGTCATCGTGCGTCGGACCACTACGGAAGTCGCCACAGAACGCAACGCCGCACCCTCTGCAGCGTCCGGCATGGCCTCCACCACACGCCCCGCCGTGCGCTACCACACGCCACCACCTCTGCCCCATGATCGTGAAACGCTCACGCACATACTCGGCCTTCCCGCCCCTCTCCCGGCGCACGACGGTGCCGTCGCTGGCGCCCTTATTCGGCTTGGCCTGCTCCGCGCCTGGTGCTCCAGCGATGCCGCACTTGCGCACGCCCTGCGCCAACGGCAACTGCGCGGCGACGCGCTGCAACACGCCCTGCAGGCCGGGCGCCATCCCAGCCACGCCGAGCTGCGATCGTGGCTGGTGGGTGATCACGAAGTCCAGCTCGCATTTCCTGAACTGATGGCCAACCACGCGCCCGAGACCGGACCACTGCTCGACGTGCTCACCCGCCACCTGCACGCGCTCGCACGACTCGCGGACCACCACCGTCGCACCGCCTGCAGCGATGCCGCACGCGCCGACCTGTTGCGCACGCTGCAACGCAAACATCCCGGAGTTCCGATCGTCGCCTTTTCGCAGTTCACACAGACCGTCCTGACGCTCCAACGCGCGCTCGCCGACATCGCCGGCGTCGGGGTGATGTCCGGACGCCACGCGCGGATCGCCAGCGGACGTATCAGCCATAGCGATGCCCTCGCCCGCTTCGCCCCAACCGCCCAAGGCCGCCCCCCGCCCCCGCCGCACCAGGCCATCCGACTGCTACTCACCACCGACCGACTCGCAGAAGGCGTGAACCTGCAGGACGCTGGCGTCGTCGTACACCTCGATCTCCCGTGGACGCCCGCACTCCGTGATCAACGCACCGGCCGCTGCGTGCGCATCGGTTCGCCACACCGCGAGGTCCACGTGTACATGCTGCAGCCACCGGAACTCGCCGAGCGGGTGCTGAGACTGCGACAACGGCTCGCCACGAAAGCGCAGTTCGCGCAACGCTGGATCGGCACATCGGCGCCGAGGCGTGGCGACGCACACGCACACGCGTCCAGTGCCGCAGATCTTACAACCGCCGTCTGCGATCACCTGCGTACGTGGCGGCGGCCAGCCAGCGCGGACGGCGCGATACACGCCAACGCTCATGTGCAGCACGAGGGTCATCTGGACGAGGGTCGCGTGGGTCATGTCGGTCTCATCGGCGCGTGCATCGCACCGCGCGCCGGGTGGCTCGCCGTGCTGCAACCCAACCAGCAGGCGCCGTTTCTTTTAGGCGGCCTTTGTGCGCCATCCACCCGATGGCGTGTAACGCGGCGTCCGGCGCTCCTATTGGCGTTGCTTCAGCACGCGTCCGCCCGCGCAGCTGAGCATGCGGTGCTGGAGGCCAGACACCGCGCACTCTGCCATGTGCGGGCGTGGATGCGCCGGGAGCGGGAGCGCGAGGCGCTTGGGCCCCGGCAGAAGGCCGTGTCCGCCCAGCAGCAGCGGGCGCGTCGACATCTCGATGCCGCGCTCGCACAGATGCGGCCGATTGAGCGACAGCGACAACGGGAAGTCATACAGCGTGCCTATCGGGCAATTGTCCAGGCGCGCGACGTCGGGACCCAGATGGCGCTCAGCGCGTGGGTGGAACGGGCTGATCATGGAAGCGCGGCTGAGTGGATGGAGGCCGTTGGCCAGCCGCTACACGGGCGAGAATCCGACCGCTGGGAGCCTGCGACTGCACACCGCGTGCTAGCCGTGCTCCTCCTCATACCGGCGTCTCCCACGCAGTGCGTCCATCACCCGCCGAGATAGTTCTGATTATTCTTCCGGATGCCTCGTCTTGCCCTGTTGTTTGATCTCGATGGCACCCTCATCGACTCCATCGGCTTGCTGCTGGAGTGTATGCAGCATGCCTTCGCCGATCGCGATCCCGTGCCCAGCACCGCCGAGTGGGTGGCGGGGATCGGCACTCCGCTGCGCACACAGCTGGCGCCCTGGTGCGCCGGTGAGGCGGAGGTGGAGCAGTTGGTCACCCGCTACCGGGAGTACCAGGATCTACATCTCGAGCGTCTCACCTCGCCATATCCTGGTGCGGTGGAAATGCTCGCGTGGGCGCGTGCCGAGGGGCATGCTACGGCGATTGTGACCAGCAAGGGGCGGGGGATGACCGCGCGCTCGTTGGGGCACGTGGGGCTGGCCGAGGCGTTCGATACCGTGGTCACGTATGAGGAGACCACGCGTCACAAGCCACTGCCCGACCCCGTCGTGCTAGCGCTCGACCGTCTCGGCCTGTCGGCGTCGCAGGCACTCTTTGTGGGGGATTCTCCGCACGACATGTTCGCGGGCCGAGCCGCCGGGGTGGCCACCGCAGCCGCCCAGTGGGGGCCGTTCACGCGCGCCGAGTTGGCCGTGGCCGATCCGACGTTCTGGATGAGCGCGTTGCGCGAATTGCCGGATGTGGTGGCCCGGTTTAAACCTTCTTTCGCTACGGACCGTCTAACCGGGTGACATGACCCCGGACCCCTTCTGCCTATGCGCCTTGTGACGTTGCCCCGTTCTGGAGCATCGCCTGCTGCGCGCACCGAGCCGCTACCGGCTGTGGACGATGTCGCGGCAGCGGCCGGTGGGGATCGGCGCGCGTTTGAGCGGGTGTACCGGATACACGTCGGCGGTGTGTACGCGCTCTGTGTCCGGATGTTGGCCGACCGAGTGCTTGCCGAAGAGGTCACGCAGGACGTGTTCGTGCGGGTGTGGACCAAACTGCCCAGCTTTCGCGGGGAGTCCGCCTTCAGCACGTGGCTCCATCGTGTGGCGGTGAACGTGGTGCTCAGTCGGCGCGAGATGGCCGCAGTGCAGGCCACGCGCGCCGAGGACAGCGACAGCATGCTCGATGCCCATCCGGCGCGGACCGTATCTGAGGGCGAGCGGCTCGATCTCGAATGGGCCATCGGTCGGCTTCCCAATGGGGCCCGTCGTGTCTTCGTGCTGCACGACGTGGAAGGCTTCACGCACGAAGAGATCGGCGCCCAGCTCGGCATCACGTCGGGCGGCAGCAAGGCCCAGTTGCACCGCGCACGCCTGTTGTTGCGCGCTTCCCTGACCCGGTGAGGTCTCCCATGGCTGATCACGACGCTTCACGCCCGGACGTGGTAGACGCACCCCTGTCGCCCGATTGCGAATCCTTCGATACGCAACTCGCCGCGTGGTTGGAGCAGGCGCTCGATCCGTCCGCGAACGCATGGATGCTCGCGCATCGCACGCTGTGTGCACGCTGCGCCACGATGGTCGGTGATCTGGAGCGGCTGATAGCCGAGGCCTCCGCGCTTCCGGGGATGACGCCATCGCGTGACCTGTGGCCGGCGATTGCCGCTCGCGTTGAAACGCACGTAGCGGCGCACGTTGATTCGCACGTTGCCATACGACGTGAGGCACCGACTGAGACCCGTCGCCATGCGCCGACACGCGGCTTCTTGGTGTCGCGCCGCACCGTCGCTCTGGCCGCCACGCTGCTGGTGACGGCGAGTACGGCGGTGACGTGGCAGTTCGCGCGCTCGCGCATGGCGTCCACGAAGAGCGTGGCCACGAGTACCGTGGCCGCCGGCACCGACCCCCGGTCAACGCCAGCGCGTCTCATCGAAAGCGACACCGACAACAGCGCCGGTGCGGCCTTGGATGCGGGCGCCGTCTACCAGCAGGAGATCAGCGCGCTACGCACGCTGGTTGCCGAGCGCTATACCGAACTCGATAGCGCGACCGTGCAGGTCCTCGAGCGGAATCTCGCCATCATCGATCAGGCCATCGCCGAGAGCCGCGAGGCGTTGGCGCGGAATCCACGCAGCGCCTTGCTCGCCTCTGAGGTGGATCGAGCGCTTGAAATGAAACTGGCGCTCATGCGCCGTGTGGTGCTGCTGTGACAAGACATGGGAGCTCGTGGCGCACGGCGGCGGTCGTCCTGCTGCTCGCCTTCGCTCTTGCGCCACAGCGTGCGCACGCACAGGCACAGCGCGACTCCAGCTTTCCCGTCTCGCGCACGGCGGTCGTCGACATCACCATGCGCACCGGGCGTCTGGTCGTGCGCGGCAGTGATCGTCCGTCGGGTACGGTGCGCAGTACCGCACAGGAGTTTACGCTCCGCAGCACAGGCGTCGGCATCGTGCTGTCACCCAGCGAGACAATGCCGTCCAGCGACCCCAGCCGCCGCGAGTGGAGCCGTCGTACCACCACGGCGCGTGGCACACCGACCGTCGAATTGGAACTGCCGCGTGGCGTGCGGCTGGTGATCAACACCACGTCGGCCACGGTAGACGTCGCGTCCATTACTGGCGACGTCGAGATTCGCACCGTCAGCGGTGACGTCGTGCTGCAATCGCTCGCGGGACGGCTGATCCTCGAGTCGATCTCCGGCGACATCCTGCTGCGTGATGGCTCCGGGGCCGTGCGGGCCACCACAGTGAGTGGCAACATCACGCTCGGCGGGGATATCCGTGAGGCCGCGCTGCGCACGACCAGTGGCGATCTACGGGTCGACGGCGCCGACTTCGTGCAACTGCGTGCCGAGACCGTGAGTGGGGATGTGCGGATCGCCGGTGGGCTCGCCGACAACGCACAGCTGGATATCCGCACACACTCCGGCGATGTGCAGGCGCAGCTGCCGGAATCCGCACGCGGCACCGTGGTGCTCTCCACCTTCAGCGGCACGCTCAACGCACGCCGCCCGCTCACTTTACTCCCCGACGAGTCCGGCGTGGAGCGCGGGGCGCGCTCCACGCGGCGCTACAGCGTGGGCGGCGGCGGCGCGGCGATGCTGCGGATCACCACGTTCAATGGCGATGTCACGCTCTACCCCGATGGTCCGTAGTGCCCGTATCCGCAATCGTTCTTCCTCACGCCCGGCGGGCGTATGTCTCATGGTTCGCGCGCTCAGCGCAGGAGTTTGCATGATCTCGCTTCGTTCGTCTTCACGGCTGCTGTGCAGCGCGCTGCTCGCGGCCCCGCTCTTTCCGGCCACCATGCAGGCGCAGGATCGCGACAGCCAACGCGACAATGCCTTTACCTGGTCCGGCAGCGTACCAGCGGGCAAGCGCATTCTTATCAAGAACGTCAACGGGGGGATCACCGTAGAGCGTAGCACGTCAGGGCGCGTGGAGGTCAACGCCGAAAAGCGCTGGCGTCGTGGGAACCCGGAGGACGTGCGCATTGAGCAGCAGAAGCTGGGCGACGACGTATTAGTGTGCGCCCTGTGGCACGAGTCATCGCGCTGCGACGAGCGCGGCATTCACACCAACCGCGGGATGCGCTCAGACAATCGCAACGATGTCTCCGTGCACTTCACCGTGCGGGTGCCGGAGGGCGTGCGGGTGGATATCGCTACCGTCAACGGCGGCCTCGAAGTGAGTGGGGTCACCACGGATGTGAAAGCCGCCACCGTCAACGGCAACATCACGGCCCGCAGTGCCGGCGGACCGGTCCGCGCCAAGACCGTCAACGGCAGTATCCGCGTGTCGATGGGCGCGCTTGCCAGCGCCGAGGAACTGGAGTACGAAACCGTGAACGGTGGTGTGACCATCGAATTGCCAAGCAACTTCGGCGCGCAGTTGGAGTTGTCCACGGTGAACGGCCGGGTGTCCACCGATTTCCCGATTACCGTGTCGGGGACGCTCTCGCCGCGCCGCCTGCGCGGCACCGTCGGCGACGGCAGCACGCGGTTGCGCGCGAGTACGGTGAACGGGAGCATCACGCTCGCCAAAAAGAACGACTGACCGCCCACTCAGGCGGCGGCCAGTGCCTCGATCGCGGTGGCAAGTGCGAAGTCTTTGGTGGTGATGCCGCCCGCGTCGTGAGTGCTGAGCGCGAAGAGCACCTTGGTATACCGAATGTCGATGTCCGGGTGGTGCTGCATCGTTTCAGCCACCTCGGCGACCTGCGCGAGAAAGGCGATACCGGCCGGGAAGGTCGCAAAATGATACGTCTTGATGATCGTATCGCCCTTGCGGGCCCAGCCTGGAAGCGTCCCCAAGCTGCGCTGAATCTCGATGTCGGAAAGAGGAGTCATAGCGTCTAGACTACGGGCTGGCGGAACCGTGGACAATGGGGAGCCGGGAAACGGGTCCCCTTTCGCCGCTTCTGTATTTTCGGTATTTATTCGGTATGACGTCCACCGCCCTCCGTTCGCCCCTCGCGCCGCTGCGCGAGCAGTTACAGGCTGTGGTGGCCGGTGGGCGGGTCGCCAGCGCCCCGTGGCCTACCGGGCTCCCCGCACTCGATCGCGCGCTCGGCGGAGGCATTCCCCGTGGACGGCTCACCGAGGTGGTAGGCGGACGGGCGGTGGGGAAAACCGCGCTCCTCCGGCGGGTCGTGGCCGGCGTGCTGGCCACCGGTGGGTGGGTGGCCTGGGTAGATGCCGGTCGCACGCTGGCGCCGGCCCCGTGGGCCGATCTCGGGGCGCGCTTTGTGGTCATCCGTCCGCCCGCGCCTACCCGGTGCGCCTGGACGGTCGACCTACTGTTGCGCAGCGGCGTCTTTGCCCTCGTGGTGCTCGACGGGGCCCCGTTGCTCTCGCGGGTCCACGGCGTGCGCCTCAGTCAGCTCGCCCGCGAACGGGATGCCGCCTGCGTGGTGCTCACGCACCAAGACGCCAACCAGCCCACCACCGCCAGTCGGCTCGCCGGCACCACCAGGCTCTGGGTGGGGCAAGCGCCGCCGTCTATCGCCAACCATGCGCCACGCTGGGCCACTGCGGGCCGACACCGGTCGGCGCGCCACTGTCTGGTGACGATCGAGAAGGGTGGGGCACCCAGCAGCAGCAGCAGCAGTAGTCGTCGTCAGCCTTTGGAGGTGCCCAGTGTCATCGTTGTGGCGCGTCGCGTGTCTACGCATTCCGAGATTCCCGATCGGCGCGGGGTGGCGCGCAGCGCGCGTCGTGCCTGGACCGCCCGCGGCAACAGTACCGATGGGCCCGCCGAGCAGTCTCGGGAGCACCCCGTCACCTGGGGCGGACTCGGGGTGGCCGCCGACAGTATGTACGGAACTCGCGTTCCGGGAGCTCCAGTTCGCCTTGCCGCTGGGCGATCCCACTCCGCCATCGCCCCCAGCGACCGGGCGCTCCCGCCGCCAGCGGAGCGACCCACATTGCCGCGTCGCCGGAAACGTCGCCGCCACGGCGGCCACACCGCCTACCCAAGCCCCAGCTCCTGACCGACACTGGGACACTCTCCCGCGGGCGCTGGCCAGCGATACTCGGCTCCGCGCCGTGTCGTTGGCGGCCGGTCGGGCCGGTGTCCGCGCCGGCATGACCATCCCCGAGGCCCGCGCCTGCTGCGCGGACCTCGAGCTTCGCTTGTGGGACGACTACGCCATCACCGACGCCATTCTGGCAGCAACCACCGCGTTGCTGGCGGCCAGCCCTCAGGTCACGCCGGTCGCGGGCACACCGGGCATGTGGTGGGTGGGCGCCACGGGATTCGAGGCCATCGGCGGCGAACCGCACCTCGCTCGCACCCTGCTCGCCATCGCTCGGCAGTGGCACCCCGATGCCCGGGTGGCCATTGCCGACTCGTGTGTGGCCGCGCGCGCCGCCACCTGGGCCCCTGCCGCACCAGGGGCGGGCTCCCGCACTGCGGTCCGCGAGCCCGACCCTCTGGCACTGCCCGCAGGCGTCATCGCCATTCCGCCCGGCCACTGCGCCACCTATCTCGCCCCCGCGCCTCTTGGCCTCGTCCCCATGGCCCCGGCGCTGCGTGACGCCTTGCAGGCCCTCGGCATGCGCACCGTAGGCGCCTTGGCCTCCCTCCCGGCTGGGGATGTCGAGCAGCGCTGGGGCGCGGAGGGGTTGACCGCGTGGCGCCTCGCCCGCGGCGACGATCCCCGGCGTCCGGGATTGGTGCGCGTGGAGGCCGTCCGCAGCGCGAGCGTCGAGTTGCCGGCGGCCGTGGAACGCACCGAACCCATTCTGTTTGTAGTGCGTGCGCAATTGCAGCGGCTGCTGCACGAATGCCTCGCCGAGGGGCGGGCGGCGGCGGCCATCGCGATCACGCTCGTGCTAGACGCCGGGCGCCAGTACCCGCTGGACGACCTCGGCCCGGACGCGCCGCCGGTAGTGACCCGCGAGGCCGCGAGCGCCCAGTCGGTGCTGAGCATTCCGCAGCGCAGCATTACCCGCGAAGTACGTCCAGCGCGCCCGCTGGCGAGACTGGAGCCGTTGTTCGACCAGTGTCGCGCGCTGCTCGACAGCTGGCGGATTCCGGCCCCGATCATCGGTGTCACCGTCAGCATTCCTGCCACCGCGCCGCTGGCCGCCGATCAGGGCGACCTGCTCATTCCGTCGTGGCGTGATGCGGCGATGAACGCCGAGTCCGTGTTCGCGCGCCTGCGGGCCGTGCTCGACCCCGAACATAGCGGGACCGTAGTTGTCCATCCCGAAGCGGGCGATACGCATCGCCCTGAAGAAACCGGGCGCTGGACCAGCGCCGATGCGATGGCGCTGGGCGCCGCGCCAGTACCAACACCGCCAGCATCGTCGCACCCCGCCGCCATCGCGGACCAGCCCGCCGTCCTGCGCCTCCTCCCGCTCCCAGAACCGGTGGAGGTGGAAGCGCCGCACGGGGTCCCCGACGCCGTCTGGTGGCGGGGCCGGCGCCTCGCACTCGTTGCCGCCGAGGGCCCCGAGCGACTCAGCGGCGACTGGTGGCGGCGCGATGCCTACGCGCGGGACTACTGGCGCTGCACCGCGCACGAGGAGGGCGATCTGCTGCTCTATCGCGAAGCTGGGCAACAGTGGATGCTGCAGGGGTGGTATGACTGAGGCGCGCGAATGTGCACGGACAGAACCTGATGGCACAGCGGCGTGCCGTGCCCTCGCACTGAACGATGGGTCCCCTCCGGTGTTGTAGCGCGTATGGCGCGAGCTCGCGCTCCACCACATATCCCGGAGCACCCGCACTCTCCTCGCGACACAGTAAGTGCTACGCATGAACGCACCCGAGCACGCCGTAGACCGCGCGTGGTACGCAACCTCCGCCATGGAGACCATAGCGGCCCTCCAGAGTTCGGCCGCAGCCGGGCTGACCCCGGATATGGTGCGTGCACGGACGGCCGAGTACGGCGAGAACGTGCTGCACGAGGCGCAGCGGCGCAGCGTGTGGCGCATGCTCCTCGCGCAGTTCGGCGATACCATGGTGCTCGTGCTGCTCGCGGCCGCTGCAATTGCCGGACTCGTAGGAGAGCCCGAAGACGTTATTGCGATTGTAGCCATTGTCATACTCAACGCGCTGCTCGGCTTCTGGCAGGAGTATCGCGCACAGCGCGCCATGGCCTCGCTGCGCGCGCTCGCCGCCCCCATGGTGCGTGTGCGCCGAAGCGGAGTCGAGCGCGCCATCCCGGCCAACGAGCTCGTCCCGGGCGACATCGTGTTGCTCGAAGCCGGCAACATCGTGGCCGCCGATCTGCGCCTCATCGAAGTGGCCACGCTGCACATCGAAGAATCGATGCTCACCGGCGAGTCGGAGGCCACCAGCAAGCGGACCACGCCGATCGCCGATGACACCCCGCCACTGGGCGACCGGCGCAACATGGCGTTCAAGGGCACCACGGTCACCACCGGCCGCGGCGTCGGTGTGGTAGTCGCCACCGGCATGCGCACCGAACTCGGGCGGATCGCCGCGATGCTGCGCGACGAACCCGACGCACCGTCCCCGCTGCAGCAGCGGCTCGCCCTGCTGGGCCGCAAACTGGCGGCGATGGTGATCGTCCTCTGCGTCATCATTTTCGCGGCAGGACTGCTGCGCGGTGAGTCGATGGTGCTGATGTTCATGACGGCACTCAGTCTCGCGGTGGCCGCCATCCCGGAGGCGCTGCCGGCGGTCATCACCGTATCACTCGCGCTGGGTGCACGTCGGCTGGTGAAGCAACAGGCGCTCATTCGCCGCCTGCCCGCCGTTGAAACGCTCGGCTCGGTGACGTACGTCTGCACCGACAAAACCGGCACCCTCACGCAAAACCGGATGCACGTGGACACTACGGTTTCCGGCGCCGGTACCGCGCTCACACTCACGCCATCGCGTGCCACCGACCCGAGGCCGTCACTCGCCGACCTCATGGTGCTCTGCACCGACGTCACGGTCGATGGCGCCGATACCTTGGTGGGCGATCCTACGGAAACCGCTCTCGTGCGCGCCGCCATGCACGCCACCGTGGATATTACCGCACTGCGCGCGCGGTGGCCGCGTATTGCCGAGGTGCCGTTCAGCTCAGAGCGCGCCCGCATGACCACTATTCACCGTCGGGCATCGGCGAGTCGCGCGGACACACACGCGCAGCATGCCGAGATCGTGGCCTGCATGAAAGGGGCGCCGGAACGGGTGATCCCGTCGTGCCAGTTCATGGAGACGGTCGATGGCTCGACCCCCATCGACGCCGCCGCCGTGCTGCAGCGCGCCGAGTCGATGGCGGCGGCCGGTGTGCGAGTGCTCGCGCTGGCCATCCGGACGCTCGAGACCGAGCCGCAGCTGTCTACACCGGCAGCAAGTCGCGCCGTTGAACAGGAGTTCACGCTGCTCGGCTTCGTGGGGCTGATCGACCCGCCGCGCGAAGAAGCCGCAACAGCCGTACGCACCTGTCAGGCGGCCGGTATTCACGTGGTGATGATCACGGGCGATCATCCGGCGACCGCGCACGCGATTGCGATGCGGGTTGGTATTGCCACCGCCACGGATACCGTGCTCGCCGGCCGGGCCTTGGCCGCGCTATCCGATGAGGAACTCGCCGAGCAGGTCACCGAAGTCCGCGTGTTCGCCCGCGTGGCCCCTGAAGACAAGCTGCGCATCGTGAAGGCGCTGCAGGCGCGCGGTGAATATGTCGCAATGACCGGCGACGGTGTAAACGATGCGCCGGCGCTCAAACGTGCCAACATCGGCATTGCAATGGGTCGGAGCGGCACCGACGTGGCGCGCGATGCGTCACACATGGTGCTGCTCGATGACAACTTCGCGACTATTGTGAAGGCGGTACACGAAGGACGTCGCATCTACGACAACATTCGACGCTTTGTGCGCTTCGTGTTATCCACGAACGCCGGGGAAATCGCGACGCTGTTTCTCGCGCCATTCTTCGGCCTGCCGTTGCCGCTGCTACCCATTCACATTCTGTGGATGAATCTGGTCACCGACGGTGTACCGGGACTCACGCTGGCCGCCGAGCGGGCGGAGCCGGACAGCATGCACCGTCCGCCGCGGTCACCGCAGGAAGGGATTCTGGCGCAGGGGTTGTGGCAACACGCCATGTGGGCCGGTCTCCTCATGGCCACGCTCGCTCTCGGCACGCAGGCCTGGGCCATCCACACCGGCCGCGGCCACTGGCAGACCATGACCTTCACGGTGCTCACGCTGTCGCAGCTCGCGCACATCATGGCCATCCGCTCCGAACGCGTCTCCACGTGGCGTCTGGGCATCGCCAGTAACCGCTGGCTGCTCGGCGCGGTGGTGCTCACCGTCGGCTTGCAGCTGGCCACGTTGTATGTGCCCGCGATGTCGCGGATCTTTCACACCACACCGCTCTCACTCGGCGAATTGGCCGCCTGTGCGGCCATCGCCTCCGTGATGTTCGTGGCGGTGGAATTCGACAAATGGGTGCGCTACGGACGCCATCACTCGTCCAGCGGCTTACCCTCGTGATCGGAGATCAGCACCCAGACCGTTCGCGTGCGCCGCGAGTACAGCAGCCGCACGGTCACGTCGCGGGGCGACATCTTGAAGGCAAAGTGGAAGCGGAAACTGGTATCGAGTGACTCACGAATCACCCCTTCCTTGAAGCGCCCATAAAACTCCTGCACTCTGGTGCACGGTGCAATCTCGGTAAAGAACTGCTTGCCGATCGCATCTTCCTTGCGCAACGAGGCGAGCTTCGATTCGACCGCGTTGTAGTTCAGAATGCGCCCCGTGGCGTCAAGCTGAATCATGCCGTACGGCAGTTTGTCCAGTTCATCGTTGGACATGCTGTCCGCCGCCTCGAGGACATCGTTGACGGTGGCTTGCTGGCGCTGCGGGGGACGAATCGGAGAGGTCATGCTGGCCCTGAAAACAATGCGAAGTGATGCGTAAGGAGCGAACGCGACTGCTACGCGGAAAAGATCCATCATTCACCGTCTGGACAACCTCTTTCGGTGTATATTCGGTATCCCATGCCGAACCAGTACGCCGAACTCCACTGCCACTCCGCGCTCTCTCTGCTCGACGGCGCCTCGCTCCCCGAAGCGCTCGCCGAGCGGGCGGCCGCGCTGGGCTACCCAGCCCTTGCCCTCACCGACCACGACGAAATGGGCGGGGTGGTGCGCTTTGGCACCGCCTGCGATACGGTCGGCATCGGCGGGATTCTGGGAGTAGAGCTCACCGTGCGCATGCCCGATCTCGTCACGCCGGGTGCTGAGCGTCGCACGCATCTGGTGCTCCTGGCCGAAACACGCGATGGCTACCGCAATATCGCCTCGCTCGTCACCCGGGCTCGTATGGACAGTGACCGCGGCACCCCCAGCGTGCCGTGGGCGCTCGTCACGCGCCATGTGGAGGGCGTAACGGCTCTCAGCGGCTGCCCGCGTGGCTGGGTGCCACAGCTCCTGCAGGAAGGGCATCCAGAGCTCGCCTGGACCGCCGCCTGCGAACTCCGCGATGTGTTCGGCAGCCATCTGGCCCTCGAGTGCTGGGACCATCGACTCCCCGAGGAACGCGCCCTCGTGCGCCAACTGCGACCGCTCGCCGCCAAACTGGGCGTCCCGTGGGTAGTCACCAACAACGTGCACTACGCCACCCCCGCAGGGCGCATCGTGCACGACGTGCTCTGTGCCCTGCGCCACGAACGTACTCTCGACGAGATGGGCACGCGTCTCAAGCCCAATGCCGAATGGGCGCTCAAGGCGCCGTCACGCATTTACGCACGCTGGCGCGGCGCCGAAGAAGGCGTGCACGCCACACTCCACATTGCCGAGCGATGCGCCTTCCGCCTGCAACAGCTCAAGCCCTCGCTGCCGGCGTTTCCGCTGCCGCCGGGCGTGACCGCGCAGGAGTACCTCACGCGACTGGTCGAACAGGGCGCGCACGAGCGCTGGGGGAGCAGCCGTACGCCCAAACACGAGGCCCAGCTCGCGCACGAACTGGCCATGATCGCCAAGCTCAAGCTACCGGGCTTCTTTCTCATCGTGTGGGATATCGTGCGCTTCGCACGACGCGAAGGCATCCTCTGTCAGGGACGCGGTTCGGCCGCGAATTCGGCGGTCTGCTATTGCCTTGGCATCACGGCCGTCGATCCCATTCGCATGGAGTTGCTGTTCGAGCGCTTCCTCAGCGAAGAACGCCAGGAAGCTCCCGACATCGACATCGATTTTGCGCACCGGGATCGCGAACGCGTGCTGCAATACGTGTATCGTCGCTACGGACGCGAACACGCCGCCATGGTGTGTGAGCAGATCACCTGGCGTGGCCGCAGTGCGGTGCGTGATGCCGCCCGCGTGCTCGGCTTTTCGGTGCAACAGGCCGACACGTTGGCCGCACTCAGCGATCGGTTCAGTGCGAAGACCACGGCGGCGGCGCTGCGCGTTCCCGGGGCATCCGCGTCGGCAATACCTGCTGCAGCGCCCGATGCCGCGATACCCACCACACCGACACCAGCCGCCACATCCGACGAAGCCACCCGACTCGGCGACGCCATGATCCGCGGCACCGAAGCCACGACGCGCGCCCGTGTGGTGCGCGAGAGCGCGCGGAAGGTTGCGGCGACCGCCAAACCCGCACCACGCGAGACCAAAGGCGCCACCACCCGCGACGCCACCTGGGGAGAACTCATCGATCGGCAAGCCGAGCGCAAACTGCTCGCCGATGAACGCGCACGTCTCGGACCACTCGCCAAGGGGAGCGCGCGCACCACCGAACGCACCACCGAACGCACGCCGGCTGCGCAGGCAGACACAACGCCCACCGCACCTCATCCGCTCCTCACCGCCGGCTTCGATCCCGACGATCCACGCGTTCGCATCCTCGCCGAGGTCGTCGACGGCCTGCATGCGCTGCCACGGCATCGCTCCATTCACGTGGGTGGGTTCATCCTCACCGAAGAACCGCTCGGCTCCGTAGTGCCCATCGAGCCAGCCTCCATGCCCGAGCGTACGGTCATTCAGTGGGAGAAAGACGATCTCGATCACGTAGGCTTGGTGAAGATCGATCTCCTCGGCCTCGGCATGCTCACCGTGGTGCAGGACTGCCTGCAGTACATCCGGCACACGCGTGGTGTGACCGTCGATCTCGGACAGCTCGACATGACCGACCAAGCCGTGTACGACGTGATCTGCAAAGCCGATACGGTGGGACTGTTCCAGATCGAAAGTCGGGCGCAGATGAACACGCTGCCGCGTCTCAAGCCGCGCTGTTTTTACGATCTCGTGGTCGAAGTGGCACTGATCCGGCCCGGCCCCATTCAGGGGGACATGGTGCATCCGTATCTGCGCCGTCGCGCGGGCCTCGAACCCATCACGTATCCGCATCCGCTGCTCGAGAAAGTGCTCAAGCGCACCCTTGGCGTACCGCTCTTTCAAGAGCAGGGCATGCAAGTGGCGATCACCGCGGCCGGCTTCACCCCCGGCCAAGCCGATGTGCTGCGTCGGGCCATGGGGCACAAACGCTCGCGCGAGCGAATGGCGTCCATCTGCGAAGAGCTCATTGCCGGCATGGCCAAAAACGGAATTCCCGAAGAAACCGGACGCCGCATTTACAACCAGATCAATGCGTTCGCCGATTACGGGTTTCCCGAGAGCCACGCCGCCAGTTTTGCCCTCATCGTGTATGCCACCGCGTGGCTCCGTCACTACTACGCGCCTGAATACACGGCAGCCATTCTCAACGCGCAGCCCATGGGCTTCTACGCGCCGAGCACTCTCATCGACGACGCGAAGCGACATGGCGTCGTGGTGCGCCCCATCGATCTCACCTGCAGTGTGTGGGATCACAGCCTTGAGCTGCCCGACGGGCGCACGCTTGTGCCCAATGATGGCACCGTGCGCTGGAGTACCCGCGCACCATTCGCCGCCGATCCGGATCAAGCCCCGCAAACGGCACCCACCGTGCGCCTTGGCGTACGTCTGGTACGCGGCCTCGGCGCGAAAGCCCGGCGCGCGCTGGAAGCGGCGTTGGTACACGGGCCATTCACCAGTGTCGACGACGCCGTACGTCGTGTCGCGCTCGATAAAGTGGCGTGGCGCCGACTCGCCGAAGCCGGTGCATTCGATCGTATGTTCGCGCACGAATCCCCCGAGCGGCGACGGCGCGTAGCGCTCTGGGAAATCCTCGCCGCCACCCGGGGCCCGGAACTGCCCCTCGCACCCATGCGGCCACAACCCGTGCCCCCCACCCTGCCCGCCTACACCCCGGTGGAGCTCACCGAAGCCGATTATCGCATGACCGGCCTCTCACTGATGGGGCACCCCATGATCCACGTCCGCCCCATCCTTGCCCCCAACGGCGTGCTCAGTGCGCGCGACGCCATCGAACACGGTACCGATGGCCAGCGCGTGGCCGTCGCGGGGCTGGTCATCTGCCGACAGCGCCCGGGCACCGCCAAAGGCTTTGTCTTTCTCACTCTCGAAGACGAAACGGGGATGATCAACATCGTCATCACCCCCGATCGCTTCGCCGAACACGCCCGCTTGCTCTCGGACTCGCCGCTGCTGCTCATCCGTGGCACCCTGCAAGTGGAGCAAGGCGTGGTGAATGTGCGCGCCAAACAGTTCAAGGCACTGACGCTGGGCGGCGGGGAGCAGTTTGTGGTGGGGCATAACTACCGGTGATACCCTCCCCGGGTCTCCACACCATCGCACGCACGTCCGCTTCCGCGGTGCCGCGCGTCTGATCGGTATCCTGCATGATGCCGATCGCCACAATGGGCCGCGCCGGCGTTCCCCAGATGCGCCCGAAATCGGCAAACGGATCTACAACACTCTCATGCCACCGCAGCGACGTTGCGTCGCCGTCAACGCGAAGAATGTGCAATTTCTTCGACTGAAAGCTCGGGCGGGCATACCCGCGCGGTTCAGCGCCACCCACCGTGTAAAAAATCGTGTGTGGGGTTCGATCCAACCAGCCGTCGCGTTCGAAGACCACGAACAGTCGCAATGGGGCATCGTCAGACGCGGACTGGCGCAAGTCGGCGCCCACTGGCATACTGGAAACGCGCCAACTCCACGCCAGCGTGCCCGAGCTCGGCGCAATTGGGCTCCGCAGTTCGTTGACGAACCACGCCGCCCGCCCGGTACCGCTCACGCGCAGAAACCGGTTGCCACCGGAGTCGACCACCGCGTAGCTGGGCGCCTGCTGGCCGCGCACGGCGCGCACCATCCACCCAAGCGGCAGCACCACTCGGCGACAGGCGGCATCAGCCGCTTGCACTGTATTCTGCGCGCCCGGTGCGATGGCCTCCCCCTGTGGACGGCACACGGGAGGCAGCGCGAGCAGCGAACGCGCCGCACTCTGGGTCGACGCACCGACAGCCATTGCGGCGCTGGTGCCCAACACCAAAGCGATCGCCCCAAGCCGGGCAGCGCGAGCCACCGTCATCCCTCCCACGGGAGAACCATTTGACACGCGATGAAATCGCCACCAACTTTCTCCAAATGCCTATGCTCCCGATTGTACTCGTGATGCTCGCTCTGGTCGGCTCCATAGCCGCAACCGCTACGGTGCGCGTCGCACGGCGGCGAGCCGGGAATATCCCGACGATACCATTCAGCGACGACGCTCGTCGGGTGCTCGACCGCTCCGCTGAGGAAGCGCGGAATCGCGGCGCGGCACCCATCGCCCCGGATCACATCCTCCTGGCGCTCTTGGTCGATCCGGCCTGCCAGACCACACAGCTCCTGACACGCCTCGGGGTTGACTGTGAAGTGCTCCAGCAACAACTGGAATCCAGACTGCCGACAGAACCTGTCGGACCCGGACAGACGCCCCCGTTATACACCGCCCAGGCACGCAGCGTGCTGGAAGAGTCGATCCACGAGGCGGACCTGGCGCAGGCACCGGAAACACGCGCTGGGCACGTGCTCGCTGGCGTGCTGCGCGTACCACGCTCGCACGCCGCACAACTCCTGCAGCAGTCCGGCGCCAGCCTGCTTGCGCTCCGCAGCGCCCATAGTGCGCCGGCGTCGTGAAGATCCATCCATAACCCCCGCACCCGCTACTTCCCGAGCATCCCCTTGAGCATAGACATCCCCTGCGAAAGCAGCTCCCCGCTATTGGCGGGAATCTGCCCGTTGGGCGTGAGCTGATTCACCAGCTCCGGTAGCATCGCCGCCAGTCCCGTACTCGCCTGCGCAGGCGCCACGCCGGCGCTCTGCGCCACCGAGGCCAGCGACTCGGCGCCAAGCACGTGCTCCAGCTGCGCCGGTGAGACCGCCGCGTTGGCCCCCGTGCCCACCCACGACTGTACCAGCTCGCCCAGACCGCCCTGCTGGAACTTGGCCGCCAGCCCTTCCAGGCCGCCTTGCTGCTGCACCATCGCCATCACCGCCGTGAGCATCGCGGTATTCCCGCCGCCCGACGCGCCGTGGCCACCGCCCAGCTGCCCCAGCAACCCACCCAGCATGTCCCCGCCCTTACCGCCCGACCCGCCGCCCAGCAGCGAACCCGCCAGATCGCCCAACCGTCCGTCGAACATTCCCATCGTCTCTCCGCAAAAGGTTGCTACACGCTCGCGCCTCAACCACCTTCGGTCAAGCGGGGCGCTCGATGCGGCAGTCCCCAACGGCCCGTGCCAATATCAACGCTGGCGTGGTCCAGCGAGTAAATCCTTAATACCGCGCAGCGGACTCCACCGCGCGCCCCGCCCACTCCGAGGGAGCAGGACATGATCCACCCGCTGCGCGTTGTCGGTCGCTGGACCGGTGCGCTTGCCCTGCTCGCTGGCGTCTCTCAGCCCGCGAGCGCTCAAACCGCCCCACAGCCGAACGAAGTGCGTCCCAACCGCGCCAACTGGGCGCTCGCCAACCGGTTCGCCGCTGCGGCGCTCCGGCCCATCACGTACACGGCGGCCGTCCAGCCCCGCTTCCTTGGGAAGTCGGACACCATGTACTACAATTGGCGCGACCGGAACGGCAATCGCTTCATGCTCTACGTGCCCTCGTCCAGCGGCGGCACCAAGCGCATGCTCTTCGACCCGGCAAAGATGGCCGAGCAGCTCACCCTGCTCAGTCGCAAGCCGTACGATGCGACCACACTGCCATTCCAGACCATCACGTTCCTCAAGAGCCACAAGGGCTTCCGCTTCAGCGTGGACACCATGCGCTACGAGTGGACGCTGGCCACGGAATCGCTCAAGTCACTCGGACGCCCACCGCGCGGCGGCCCCCCGCCAGCAGACGAAGAACGTGATGCGCAGGGTGGTGGCGGTGGCGGTGGCGGTCGCACGCCGGACTACCGCAACTTCTCACCTGACAGCACCGCGTTTGTGTTCGCCCGCGATCACAATCTGTTCTTCGTGGAAGTCGGCAAGCCGGACACGATCAAGCTGAGCACCGACGGCGTCGAGAACTACTCCTTCGGCGCCCGCGACACCACTGAAAACCGTCGGCAGCTCAACGCCCTCGGCGGCGGTGGGCAACAGCAGCAAGACGGGGAAGACAACGAGCAAGACGAAGCTGCCAGTCGCGACATGCGGGTGCGCGCCAGCGCGACCTGGTCGCCCGACGGCAAAGCGTTCTCGTTCGTGCGCCGCGATCAGCGTAAGGTGAAAGACCTGTTCCTCGTGAACGTGCTCGCGCAGCCGCGCCCGGCGTTGCTGTCGTACAAGTACACCATGCCTGGCGAAGACGATGTCACGCAGAGCGAGCTGTGGATCTATCGTCGCGGCGAGCCGGCCATCAAGAAGGTGAACGTCGCCAAGTGGAAGGACCAGTCGCTGCAGGACGTGCACTGGCCCATCGGCGCGGACAAAGTGCGTTTGCTCCGTCGCGATCGTCCCCAGCGCAACGTGGATTTCATCGAAATCGACATCGCCACCGGCGCCATCAAAACGCTCCTCACCGATGGCATTCAGAACGCCGCCATCGAGCCCAAGCAGATCCGCTATCTTACGAAGGGCGGTGATTTCCTCTGGTGGTCACGCAAGACGGGCTGGGGCATGTTTTATGTCTACGGCTTTGACGGAGGCGAGAAGTATCCGCTCACCACCGGCACGTGGAACGTCAACAGCATCGTCAAGATCGACTCCACGACACAGACCGTGTGGGTATCGGGCCAAGGTCGTGAACCCGGTGAGCAGCTCTATCAGACCCACCTCTACCGCGTCAAAGGGAACGGTGCCGGACTGACGCTGCTCGACGTGGGCGATGCGCATCACGCGCTCGCGCCGGGGGAGAACGGGACGCCGAGCGTGGTGTCGCCGAGCGGACGCTACATCTACGATAGCTACTCGCGCATGGACATGCCGCCCAAGTCGGTAGTGCGCGATGGCGCCACCGGACGCGTGCTCACCACGCTCGAGTCGATGGATCTGTCCAAGCTGCAGGAGCTGGGATGGAAGCCGGCTACGCCCTTCTCACTCAAGGCAGCAGACGGCGTGACGGAGCTCTTCGGCAACATGTGGAAGCCCTTCGACTTCGACAGCACGAAAAAGTATCCGATTATTGCCTACGTGTACCCGGGGCCGCAGACGGAAGCCGTCACCACAGGCTTCTCGGTGGGTGGCGGACAGATGCAACTTGCGCAGCTTGGTTTCATCGTCATTCAGGTGGGCCACCGCGGCGGATCGCCGCTGCGCTCACTGGCGTACCACCGGTTCGGCTACGGCAACATGCGCGACTATGCGCTGGCAGATAAGAAGTCCGCCATCGAACAGCTCGCGGCCCGGCACAGCTTCATCGATGTACAACGCGTGGGTATTTACGGTCATTCGGGAGGCGGCTTTCTCACCGCTGCCGCCATGCTGCAGCCGCCGTACAACGACTTTTTCAAGGTGGGGTGGTCGGAATCGGGCAACCACGACAACAACATCTACAACCAGAACTGGAGCGAGTGGAACCACGGCGTGAAGGTGGTGGCCAAGGTCGACTCCGCGCGTGGTGCAGCCGGCGCACGCGGCGCTGCCGCCGGCGCACGGCGTGGTGGACCGGGGGCCAACGGCAACAGCGGAACGGCGCGTGAAGTCGTGGAAGACTCCACGAACAGCGACAGTGTGCGTTTCGAAATTCGCGTGCCCACCAATGACGAACTCGCGGGCAACCTCAAGGGAAATCTCGCGCTCGTAACCGGTGACCTCGACAACAACGTGCACCCCGGCGGTACCATTCGCCTCGCCCACGCACTCATCAAAGCCAACAAGCGCTTCGACTACTTCGTATATCCCGGCGAACCGCACGGTTATCGCGGCGCGGTGGGCACGTACAATCAGCGCATGCTCATGGAATACTTCGCCGAACATCTCATGGGTGATTATTACCGCAGCGCACCGGACATCAGGTAACACGCCACGGTAGGCACCTGGATTCGGTAACACGAAGGGCCCGCACCGTCACCGGTGCGGGCCCTTCGTGTTGTCCGCCTGCCTCGCAGTTCAGCCGGGCAACACCGGCAGAAACCGGCCACCGGTGATTTTCGGACCCTCACGGTGGGCCACATACGTCTGAATCGGGGCGGCGTCGCCATAACCATCACGAATGGAAAGCAGCCCCGAGCAGTGGTAGCGATTACAGATATCCGCGCGCATATCACGCGGCAAGGAGCACCCGTCTTCCCGTTGATACACACATCCCCCCGTGAGTGTGCGCTCCGGGAGATACGACCGATAGTGCGTCAGAATCTCGTCGTCGCTGCGCTCGGGGAATCGTTGCATGTACGCCATCATGGCGTGCTCGCGCAGATAGGCATGGTCTGCACCGCCCTTGCAGCATGAGCCGCGGCAGGCGCCACACACGGTACCGAGGAGTGCGGAAACCTCCGCCTGCCGGGCCGTGAGCAGCGGCGCGGACACGGCGAGCTCGGTCACGGTGACCCGCTCCCCCGCGACGAAGCGCGCGCGCGCGCCACGCACGTGGTCTGCCAGCCCCGCCATGAACAGCGCGCGTCGCTTGACGGCGAGACGCGATAAGCGCGCCCGAAACTTGGGAACCACCGCAACCGGCCACTCGCTCCAGTCAGCCTCCGGCATACCGCGAGCGGTCAGCGATCGGTTGCGCTTCGCTTCGGCAACGCTCTGCAATCGGGCATAGGCTTCGCGCGCGGCCGCCATCGGGTGCTCCACCAACCGAACCTTCCGGCACCGCGCATCATCACACACTTTGCCGGCCTGCTGCTGCCACGTCAGCGGCCGCGTGCACTCCACGCACTGTTCGTGTGGCCGCAGCATCGCGTAGCGCCCAGCACACACCGGCGACATGCACAGCAGCGAGTGATTGGCCCGTGGTACACTGATGACCGAGTTACACATGACGCAGCGGGCGTCAGGAAGTTCATTCGGCCGGGGTCCGGGTGGAAACGAGTGA
>JBBQUH010000020.1:0-57033 GCA_038212625.1 Gemmatimonadales bacterium
ACGATCACGACTCACACCATCGTCGCTACCGCGCCCGCGCCACCAGCGCCTGAATCCGCGCCACCGCCGTCGTCACGCTCTCTTCATCCGGCCCAAACGAAAAGCGCATATACTGCCGAAAGCGCGACGTGTGATCCGCCCGTCGCTTGCCGGGATTGATGTCGAAGAACATTCCCGGCACGGTAATCACATGCTCGCGGAGCGCGGCCTCGAAAAAGGCGTCGCCGTCGTTGAGTGGGGCGGGTAGCGATGCCACGCTGGCCCAGACATAAAATCCGCCCTCGGGCTCATGCTCCACCGTGAGCCCGGCACCACGCAGGCCGTCCACGAGAATACGACGCTTGCGCGCGAATGCTTCGTGAATGGCGATCACTTCTTCCCGCGCACGCAAGGGTTCGAGCAGCGACACGGCGGCATCCTGCAGCGGACGGTTGCCACCGCCATCGAGAAAGCTGCCGGCGCTAGCCGCGGCTTCAATCACTGACTCGGGGCCCACAATCCAGCTCAAGCGCCAGCCCGGACACCGCCAGCCCTTCGTGAGTCCATCAAGGATCACCACGGGATCGCTGTTCACGTCATCCACAAATTCGGCAGCACTGACGGTGGTACCGGCCACCAGGGCCTCGTCCCACAGATAGTGCGAGTAGAACTCGTCGAGAATGAGTGTGCATTTGAGCTCGCGCGCCTCGCGTACCCATGCATCCAGCGCACGACCGCGTACCACACGACCGGTGGGATTGCCGGGATTGGAGAGCAGCAGCGCGCCCAGCCCGCGGCCGGTGATTTCCCGCCGCAGCTCGCGCGTGGACAACGCATAGCCCGACTCCGGCTCCAGCAGCAACGGTATCGCGGAGAAGCTACCGAAGATCTCCAGCAGCTCTTCATACGCGGTGTAGTCGGGGAGCACATGCCCCAAATTCACGTTGCCCAACGAAGCGACCACGCGCGTGAGCGAGGCGCGCCCACCACCGCAGATGCACACATTCTCGGGACCGTACTGCGAGGCCTTGCCTACGCGATAACGAGCGTTGTACAACGCCGCCACGGCGCGGCGTAACCCGTCCATCCCCGCCACCGGCGCGTACTCGTAGTCGTCGGCGCTGATGTGCACGTCGGCAGGACGCGACGGGGCATGCGGCAGCGGTCCGGTTTCGGGCTGGCCTTGCCCGAGGTTGCACCAATCCCCCGCGCCCTGTCGAAACCCGAGCTCGCGCGCGCGGTCCATCACATAAATGACGCCCGTGCGGGGCACGGCGCGGAATCCGGGAACGGACGCGCGGTCGGAGTGCAGAAGTTCGGCCATCTGAGAAATCTAGCGGATTACCACTCCCGCCGAGGGCGCGGGGCGCCGCAGCGACTGCTACATGTCGGCCGACACGCGCACGATAAGCGCCCGCCCCGCGCCGTCCGCAAACTCCTTATACCGCGACATGAAATCGCGAAAGCGCGTGTTGAGCACGTTCCTCACGCTCATGTCCACGTGGACGAGACCGCGCGGCGTGAGCCGACTGATGCCGCCGCCCACGGTAAACAGCGACCACGCCGGGGGGGCAAGGTCATCGCGAAAGGTGCGCGATTGCCGAGCGTTCCACTCGGTGCTTGCCAGGAGATACCGGCCGGGCGCCCGGTCGTCCCAGCGCAGCGTGAGCGCCGTACGAACGGGCGGCACAAAGGGCAGCGCCGTGTCGTCTACGGTGTTCTCGGCGTGCACCACGTCGGCGGTGCCCTGCGCGCTTACTCCGCGACCGATGCGCCACGTTGCACCGGCCTCCGCCCCCACTAATCGCGCGTTCCCCTGCAGCACCTGCAGCGAATCAAGCGCCCGCCCCGGTGCCCCCACGGGCGCGAGGTAGATGTAATCACGGATGCGATTCACGTAGCCCGTGAGTTCACCGGTCACCCGCCCCGTCCGCACTCTCACTCCGAGATCGGTATTCAAGCTCGACTCCACGCGCAGGTCAGATTTCCCGATCTCGAACGCCCGCGTGCCCTCATGGAAGCCATTCGCAAACAGGTCCGACGCACTCGGCGCGCGGAATCCTCGCGCCACGTTCATCGCAATCGACACCGGCGACTCGGCGCGATACACCACGCCCGCCGTACCCGTGGTGGCGCGGAATGCGCGAGAGGTCGCATCGAGCGCCAATACGGCATTGCCAGGCGTTTCGAGCGTGGTCCAATCCTGACGCCCGCCCACAGAGAGCGACCACGCACCGATCGTGCGCTGCTCCAGCACATAGAGCCCCAGCATGCGGGAGGTATTGTCCGGAATGAGCGTTTCAGTCCCGAAGGTGCGGAACGCCGTGTGCTGCGCGGCCACGCCGATCACGCCTTTGAATCCCGCCACGGGGGCGTGATGCCAATGCGTGAAACCGTTGGCGGTGGTGGAGCGCAGGCCAAGGGCAATCTCGCTCGCGGAGACATCGCCGAATTCGGAGCGCCGGTTCTGCTCCAGCCCCAGCTGCCACTGCACGCGGTGGTCACCACGGCGAACGTTGGCGTCGAGCGTGCCGCGCGTGGTGCGAATACGCTGGAACCCCGTGTATCCGGGGGTCGTGACCGGGTCGTCCGCCACACGGATCTGTTCATTGCGCAACGAGCCGGTGACGGCCAGGTCGGCGCCGACCCCGCGCCAGCCGAGCGCCCCTTCGCCATAGCCGGTGCGGTTGCCGGTGTTGGCAACCACGTTGCCGGGAGTGCGCAGGTCTTGTGCCTGGCGACCGGTGCCGGACAACCGCCAGCCAAACGCTCCGCGCGCGCCCTCACCCACGAGCGTGGCCGACGGGGCCTGCAACGCCGAATTGTAAGCAATCGACGTACGCCCGCGCACGAACTGTTCGCCCGGCGCTCCATGCGGCAACTCCCGGCGCACCACGTTTACCACGCCGCCGAGTGCGTCGGAGCCATAGAGCACGCTGGCGGGTCCCTTCACCACTTCGAGTCGCTCGGCGTCGGCCGACTCCACGTTGGGCGAGTGGTCGTGCCCCCACTGCTGCGTTTCGGTGCGCTGGCCGTTGGCCAGCGTAATGACGCGATTATTGGTGAGGCCGCGAATGACGGGCTTGCCGATCCCCGAGGTCATGGAGAGCGACCGGACGCCGGGAATCTGTTCGAGCGTCTCGCCAAGCGAGGCGGCATTGAGGCGTCGCAATTCGGCGCCGCCCAAGGAGGCCGTGGGCTGGGCGATGCGCCGGGCGTCGGTGGCAACGACGGTGGCGGTCACCTGCATGGTGGGCAGTGCGCGCGGTGTGGAGTCGCGGCCGGTGGAATCGCGTTTGGTGGAATCCCCGGGCGCGCGCTGGGCGGTGCCCACACCAGCGCTCAGCGCCACCAGGCCGAGAGCGCCGACGGCTTGCCGGGCGGCGGTTTGTAGGGTCCGAAGATCATTATTCGAGAACGGCATAGATAGTATTTAGGTGCGACTAAAACAATTCGCAAGCCTAGCCTCGATCTGTGCGAAGCTCTCACCGTCCTGCGCCGCACGGGCCGATACCGGGGGGCTGGCGTAGCTACGGCACCAGTGCCGCCTTCGGTGCCTGCTTCCCGTTCTTCACATACACATCCATCCACGCCACCCAACGCGCCCAAAGGTCGAGGTCGCTTTCGTAGGTGGCCACGCTGTGGTCTTCGTACGGGTACATGTAGAGCGAGGCCGGCTTGCCGAGTCCTTGGAGCGCCTGAAACATCCGGATGGAGCTGATGGGCGCGGTGCCCTGATTCTGATCTTCGGTGGCATGATAGAGCAGCAGTGCGCCGGCGATCTTGTCGGCGCGCAGGAACGGCGACATGTCGAGGTAGGTATCTTGCGCCTGGAAAAAATTGCGGCGCTCGCTTTGAAACCCGAACGGCGTGAGCGTGCGGTTGTACATGCCGTCGCCGGCGATGCCCGCTTTGAAGTTGGGCATGAGGGTCATGGCGTTCACCGTGCTGAAGGCGCCGTAGCTGTGACCGCCAAGTCCCATCTTGTCGCGGTCTACGAAACCGGCGTCTACGACGGCATCGAGCACGGCGTCGAGATTTTCCTTGAGGTCACGCGTGTAGTTGTCGTTCATGCGGCCCGCATCACCGAAGATCGGAATGTCCGGTTCGATGAATGCGTAGCCTTGCGACACCCACAGCTTGGTAGCGGTGGCCGGGCGAGCCGATGGGACTTCGGGGAACTTGTTGATGTTCGTGGCGAAGCGTGAGCGCTCGTAGTCTTGCACCGTGCTGAACTCGCGCGGATAGAACCAGATCACGCCCGGCAGGCGGTTGCCCGGTATCCAGTCGCGCGGCAGCGTCACTTCCACCCAGAACTTCGAACCGTCGCGCGGGCGGGTAACCCGTATGCGCTTGAGTTGTGCGCCGGTCACTTCGGGGGCCACGTCGACGTTGGCGGTGAGCTTGCGGGCATCGGCCGGGTTGGCGCTGCGCAGCCAGGCATCGGTAATAGTGGTGCGCGATTCGCGCGTGACGATGAACTGCGTGAGATCATCATCGAGTGCCGTGACAAACGCCTCGAACGTATCCGCGGGGCTTTCCATCACCCGCGTCCGCGTGCCGGTGGTGATATCGAGGCGATCGATCCATGGGCGCGGCGCCTTGGTATGCCAGTCATCGCCCGGGGTGCGCGTGCCGGTGAGCACCACCGACTTGCCATCGCGCGACAGCATGACCACCATCGCGCCGTTTGCGGCACGCCGTGTGAGGATCTGTCCCGCCAGCGTGTCGGAATTCGAACGCGCGGCACCACCGAAGCCACCACCAAACGCGGTGGCGGCCGGCAATGACACCGAGCGACCGAGATTGCGCCGAGCCGATGGAGTGTTCACCGGCACCGCGATCACGGCGCCGCTGTCATTCACAAACATCGTGCTGCTGTCGGCGCTGTACATCACCGCGGTGAATTGCGGCCCACCGCGATAGAGCACGGTCGTGTCGTTGGCACCGAATGGCGCGCGCCAGTTTACGTAGCGCACGTTTGGCGCCTGCACACGCCGTGGGGTGCCGGCTTGCGCACCGGCGCTGGCTCCACCGGCGTTCGGCCCACCGGGTGGGGGCGTCACGGTAGCTGGCGCTGCGGGGGCAGCCGACACCGTTTGCAGATACACAAGGCCCGGACCCACGGGATTCCACTGCAGATTCCGCTTGCTGCTATCCGCGCCAGCCACAGCGCTCGGCGTATCACCTCGCGCGCCTTCACGCAGGGGCGATGTAGCGAGTGTGGTCACCACGGCGCCGCTGACGTTCCACAGCTCCTCCACTGCGCCGAAGTTCGGTACCGGCACGAGATACGAAAACGGCTCGGTCATACGCGTCACGCGAACAAGCGTACCATCGGGCGATGGGTCGAGCGAACGAATCATCGCGGGCTTGCCCACCAACTTGACCGCCTTGCGGCGGACATCGATCATCGCCAGCTGCCCGGTGGTGTGATACGCGAGCAGGGCCTTGTCATGCGGGTCCTGCAGGAGGCTGAAGTGCACAGGCTGTGGCACGGCGCGCGATTCCGTCAGCCGCACCTGCGGTCCGTCTTCGATGCCATCCTCGCCGTGTATGGGTTCGGCACCGCGGCCATCGGGTACCAGTACCGTGGCAATGAACCGGCCATCGGCGGTGTACTCGATACCGGTGACCATCGTGGCCAGCAGCGGTTTGCGTGACAGCGCCTCCGACTTGCCGGTGGCCACGTCGACCTGGTACACGAGTGACAGAGTGGGGAAGTTGGCGACGTACGCCACATGGGTGCCGCGCGGTGACCACACCGGTGACGAGATCGACGCGCCGGTCGGCACCTGCAGTGTGCGCGTCGCACCCGTGCGCGGATTCACCAGCGTGAGGCCGCTGCGAGTGCTGGTGGTCAACGAGCGCGCACGATTGGCGCGGGTGTCGATCTGCAGCCCACCCAACCAGATGTGTGGGGCACCGTAGGCCTTGATGTCACCGCGATCGGCGCCGGTGGTGCGCAGAAACCACTGGCGATCGGGACTGGGGTTGGTAAACGAGATGTCCACGCGGGGCGCCATGATCATCCGCTCCAGATTGGCCGGCGGTTTGACGAAGCGCTCGATGCGCAGGATGGCCTGCGGGTCCCAGCTGCTCGCTGCGGCGGGGGCTTGGGCACCCAATGGCACGGTCGCGAGGGCAACGGCCAACAGCACGACGCGCGGGGCAGGGGACATCACAAACATGATCGACTCCGAATCGGGTGGGGACAGTGTTCGGTAAGATACGGCTCAGCGGCGGCGAGCGTTTGATCGCGGGCGCTCTCGTTGCCACAGGCAGGCCGGCGCTGCACTATGCAGGATGCAACGTCGCACATTCGTCGCCACCGTCGGCGCTTCGGCTGCCAGCCTTCTCGCCTCCAGGACGCTCTTCGCCGATGACACGGCGCCAATCTCCGCCTCGCCAGCCGCCAAACTGGATCGCATCGGGTTGGAGTTGTACGCCGTGCGGAAGGCCATGAAGGCCGACCCCGAGCGCACGCTCGCGTCGATCGCGGCCATGGGCTACAACGACGTGGAGCTCTTGTGGAGCTTCAACAACTTCGACCGCACCGTAAAGCAGACGCGTGATGCGCTCAAGGCCGCCGGGCTCAAGGCGCCGTCGGCGCATATGGCAGCCGAAACTATTCTTACCGAATGGGACGAGCGTTTGGGGGAAGCGAAGGAGTTGGGACACCAATATCTGGTAGCCCCGAGTCTGCCGCGTGAGGCGAATGCGTCAATCGACGTGGTGAAGCTGTGGGCCAATCGTTTCAACAGTGCCGGCGAGGTGGCGCGGCGCTATGGCATTTGGCTCACGTTGCACAACGAGCCCAATCACGAGAAGCCCATTCGTGGCGAGATGCCGTTGGAGGTGTTCCTGCGCGAGACCGATCCCAAGCTGGTGCGCTTTCAGCTCGACGTGGGCAACATGCTCTTGGGTGGCGGTGATCCCATGGCGTTTCTGGCAAGGCACGCCAACCGCTGCTGGAGCTTTCACCTCAAGAACGTGACGGCCGACCGCAAAACGGACACGGAGTTAGGGCAGGGTACGTTCGATCTGCGCGCGTTTTTGGCGCAGGTGAAGGATCTGAACAAGAAGCCCTGTTTTGTGGAGCAGGAAGGTGGCGCGGACGAGATGGCGAGTGCGAAGGTGAACTACGAGTACGTGCGCGGTTTGACCTGGTAGGGCATTGGAGGCTACGGCCGCGAGCCAGGCTGCTCATCGCGAGCGATCGTGGCAACAATGCCTTCCAAGAAGCCGCGCATGGTGTGCATGGGCTTCACAGGAATGACCTCCACCCGATGCTGGTACTGCAGCACTTGCACTTTCTGGCCCGGTTCTAGTCGTAGCGCCTCCCTGATTTCGCGCGGAATGACGACTTGGAACCTCGGCGAGATGGTCACGACAGCCATGGGAACCTCAGAGATGAACGTACTACAGAATCATCGGCTATCCGATGGCGCCGCGCAATGCAATAGGCTGGGTTGCGGGAGGTGGACCTCCGCTGGGAACGCTGGAACGCAGATTCGACATGGTGGTGCCTCGAACAGCGCTGCACGTCTTCATTAGGATGATGTGGCATTCCAGTCACCGGCACACGTTCGGAGTTTTCAATGTTTGGAAACGTGACCCTTTCCGGCGTAGTCTTCCTGAATGTTTTTTGCGCTTCCGGGGCTCCAACTCATGACGTCAATGACGTGGCTCTACTGGTTGATCGCCGCCGGCATCATCGTAAGCGGGAGTTTGTGGTATCGCTCGTCGCTCCGATTGGCGAGCGGGCGGCATCTCGATTGATCTGCGCGCAGCTCCGCGCGATGCCTAGCGCGACGTTCGTGAAACCGCCGGGCCTCACCGCCGCACCCGGTCTACCAATCAGTAGGCCGGTAGTCCTTGAGAAACTTACCCCACACATGCTCGCCGGTATTCACACCGTCAATGATCGGATCCACAATGCGCGCCGCACCGTCCACGATATCGAGCGGCGGATGGAAGCGGTGTTCGGCTACTTTCCGCTCCGCAATGTGCACGGGGTCTTCGTCGGTCACCCAGCCGGTGTCCACGGCATTCATGTGGATGCCGTCGTGTACGTAGTCGGCCGCTGAGGTGCGCGTCATCATATTCAACGCTGCCTTGGCCATGTTCGTGTGCGGGTGACGCGTGGTCTTGAACTTCCGGTAAAACTGGCCCTCGACCGCCGACACATTCACAATGTGCTTGTCGCGCTCCGGCGTACGCATCATGAGCGGCTTGAGTCGCGCGTTGATGAGGAACGGCGCTACGGCGTTCACCAGTTGCACCTCCAGCAGCTCAACACTGGGCACTTCGTGCATCAGGAGACGCCACGAGTTGCGCTCGCGCAGATCCACCTGCTGCAGATCCTGATCGAGCCGCCCTTCGGGGAACAGGTGCCCGCGATCGGTCTGCTCTTCGGGTAGCAGTGCAACCTGCGAAAGCTCCGCAGCGTGTGTCATGCCCGCCACTTCGGCCAGTGCCCGCGGTATCGTGGCGGCGCTGAGCATTTCATCGTCGCGTTCGGCGCCCGCTTCGGGGAGCATGTGGTAGCCGCGAACGCCTTCGTACGCGCCGAGCAGCTTGCGCACGTGGTCGGGCATCGCGCCTACTGCAGCGCGCTCGCCGTCCATCATGTGTTTGTAGAAGTCGGGCGGACGGCGCACGGTCTGGCAGGCGTTGTTGACAATGAAGTCGAGCCGATCGCGCGTGGTCATCAGGTGATGACAGAATGCTTCCACGCTGGGCGTGTGGCGCAGATCTAGTCCGAAAATCTCCAGTCGGTGGTTCCACGCCGCAAAGTCCGGTTCGGCGGCGAACCGGGCGGCTGAATCACGCGGAAAGCGCGTGGTGACGATGAGGTGGGCACCGGCACGCAGCAACTTGATACCGGCCTGATAGCCGATCTTGACGCGGCCACCGGTAAGCAGCGCCGTGCGCCCCGTGAGATCGGCCAGCTCACCGCGTTTGCGGTAGTTGAAGTCGGCGCAGGTGGGGCAGAGCTGATCGTAAAAATGGTGCAGCACCGTGAATTCCTTCTTGCACACGTAGCAATGCTGCGCCTCGAGCGCTTCTCGGAAATCCGGATCGTCTTCGATCGTGTCCTGCGCGTCGGTGCTCGGCAGGAGGTAATTGGGCGTGGTGAAGATGGTCTGGCGACGCAGTTTGCGGATACCGGTTTCCTGCAGCTGCGACTCGGCTTCTTGCACCTTGATGGTGCGCTGCACTTTTTTCTGCCGCTTGGTGGCCTTGACCATTTGCCGCCGCAAGATCGCGTCGGGGCGCGACACTTCTCCCGCGGCCTTGAGCAGGCGGGTGCGCTCGGGCTCCGGAATGTCGAGGAGCCCGGCGCGGTCGGTGGCGAACTGCTCCAGCAGCAGGGCGGCGTCGCGGACGCGATCGGCGAGTGACGCCGAGTGGGTGGCGTGGGGCCCGGGGGCTGCGGATGCAAGGCGTTGAGACATAGCCTTGAAAGTTAATCGAACCAGGCACCCTCGTGGCGGATCGGGTGCCGCCAGTAGTACCAGTGCGACTCGGCGGTCCAGCCTTCGTCGGCGGCCACGTCGTCCCCCCAGGCGCAGGTGGGCGACTCGAAGGTGGCGTCCCGGAAGCGGTCATCGAGGGCGGCCAGCGCCTTGTGCCACGCTGGCGGTTGCTCGGCGTCGCGTGCGGCGTGTTCCAGCGCCCGGCGTCCGTCGAGGTCGTTGAGATAGTCGTCGTAGGTGAGCGGGTACGACCGCTCCACGTCGGTGACCGTGCGAGCCCACTCCGAGAGGAGGCGAGGGAGTGTTTTCATGGGTTGGGCCGCCGGCGAGCCTGACGGCGGAAGTAATCCTCGCCGTCGTTGGGCTTGAAGAAGGTGCGGATGGTGCGGTCGCGGTTGACGGCGAGAAAGGCCCCGCTGCTGCGGTCGTATCGGCTGATGACGCCGTCCGTGTCGCGGATAATCTCCAGCACGTTACCGCCCACGGGCCGGTCGCGCAGCGCCTGCGCGAGCGCCAGATACTCGGCCTGATCGACCGCGCCGAACTCCGTGCCGTGTCGCTGGTAATGATCGACCAGCTGCGCCGGGGAGCGGAAGCCGGGGGACGAGCGGCTGGCGGGCGTCGTGGCGGTCGCTGGAGACGGCGCCAAGGCGGGCGATTGCGCAGCGGTCGACGGCTGGGCCGCCGGCGACGCGTTGCCGCGGCTGGCGCCATCGCGCACGATGAGGTTCCAACCGGCCACAGCCAGTGTCGCGACGATCACCACAAGCCGCAGCGCGCGGCGAAGTTGCGTCCGAGTCATGGTGGATGGTAGGCAGCGGGAGCGCGGGTCACAATATTTGTCGGTATGTCTATCGTCGCCGATCTGTTATCGCTGCTCGAACTCGAGAAGCTGGAAGTCAATATTTACCGTGGGCGCAACCGCGATCTCGGTACGGGCCGGGTATTTGGCGGCCAGGTGTTCGCGCAGGCGCTCGTGGCCGCGCGCCGTACGGTGGACGAGCCGCGTGAGGCCCATTCGGTGCACGGTTACTTTTTGCGGCCTGGTGACCTCAAAGCTCCCATTGTGTTCTTTGTGGATCGGCCGCGCGACGGGGGCAGCTTCACCAGCAGGCGGGTGACGGCCATTCAGCACGGGGAGGCGATCTTTCACCTGTCGGCCTCGTTTCATTTGCAGGAAAGCGGATTGGATCACCAGTCCACCATGCCCGACGTGCCCGCACCGGAGTCACTCACACCGGAGCTCGACCAGATCCGCGAGGGTATGGAGCGTTTCCCACCGGAGCTGCGCACGGCGATCACGCAGGACCGCCCGATCGATTTTCGCGCGACCACGTCGCATCTGGCGCAGCACGGCCCGACCTCGGAGCAGGGCCGGTCGGTGTGGTTTCGCGTGGTGGAGCGGTTGCCCGATGAACCGATCGTCCACCAGGCGATTCTCGCGTACGCGTCGGACTACGGATTCTTGCCCACGGCACTCTTTCCGCACGATGTGTCGTACCTCGATCCGCGGTTACAACTGGCGTCGATCGATCATACGGTATGGATGCATCGGCCGTTCCGCGCGGATGAATGGCTGTTGTATGTGATGGACACGCCGTCGGCGGCGGGGGCGCGTGGGTTTGTGCGGGGGCAGGTGTTTACGCGCAACGGAGTGTTGGTGGCGAGTGTGGCGCAGGAGGGGTTGGTGCGGTTGCGGGAGGGGTGACGGGGGAAGCCGAGGAGCTCTTTTGCTCGCGGACATGATGAGAGGCCACCGGCTATACTCTTCGTAAGCTGTCAAGCGACCGAGGTTTTCGTCGTCCTCTGCGTTCATCACGCGTACCCACTGTTCGCCAATGCCGAAGCACTCTCCGCTCCGATTTCGCACGTTCGTCAGCGTCGCGGCCTTTAGTGTCCTGCTCTGGGCGTGCGCCACGTCTGCGGTGCCGGCACCATCGTTGGCAGTCCCCACACCGGGCGCTGCAACGACGCCTCGACGCGCCATCCTCGTCTCTTTCGACGCTCTCAATGAAGGGCGCGCACTCGAAACCATTCCCGCCAGCGCGATCCCCGCGCTGCGCGCGTTATTCTCGAACGGCGCCTGCGCCGCCTCGGCGCGTCCGGCGTTCCCCAGTGTCACTGCACCGGGACACGCCGCACTCTGGACCGGAGCGTATGGCAATGTGAGCGGTATTGCCGCCAACGCCATGCCTCGCCTGCCGCGCAGTGAAAACTCGCTCACGTCGCGAGTGTCCGGCTATTTCGTGGACAATCTGCGTGCCGAACCGATCTGGATCACGGCGGCTCGCGCCGGGCTTCGCGTCACGGGGCAGCACATCACGCAGGCGCCGGGGGCACCGGGCTACGAGGGCGCGGATCGTGACGACCCGACGCTCATGGCGCGCAAGCAAGACGCCACCCGCATTCTGGCCGGCGACAACATCCTGGTGATGAACGGCTACAACGTGATGCAATCGCCATCGCTGGTGTTGTCGGAAACCTCGCATGCGCCACGTCCTGCCGTCGGCTGGACCAATCTCGGGCGGATCGCCGGTGGCATGCCGCCCCTTGAGGTGGCGTGGCTCGCCGGCAGTGATTCGTTGTACGCGCTGCTGCACGGGGAGCGTGTGTACGACCGCGTGCTGCTGGCCGCTTCGCGTAATGCCGCCTTGGGCGGGGTCGCGGTTGTCGCCGCTGAGGAGACCGCGCCTGTGACCGGCGATCGCCCGTTGGCTCGCCACTTCGCACCGCCGGTATTTGTCGCCACGTCGCAGGGAACGGTTGCCCTGACGGGACGGCTTTTTGCCCTGAGCCCGGATGGCCGGCAATACACACTGCTCATTCCCGAACTGCGGCCTATCGAAGGGAGCAACCGGAGCAGTACCGAGGCGTACGTGCGCGCCATCGGTGGCTGGTACGGCAACGGCGCGCTCTCGGCCTATCGTGCGGGACAACTTGGCAAAACACTGTTCGACGGTGGCGATGGACGCGCCGAGCAGCGGTACGTTGAGTCGTTGGAGTTGCTTACCCGCCAATTCGTGCGGGGCGCGACGTGGCTCTGGACCACGCGCATGCCGCAGCTGCATCTTGACTATCTGCCGCTGATCGACGAAGTCGACCACGAATGGTTTGGTCCGGTGGACGCCACCGCCGCCCCGTACAACGCAGCATTGGCACAGCAACTGCGGCCGCATCGTGTGCGCGCGTGGCAGCTTGCGGACCGGTACCTGCGCAGCTTGCAGGGTCTGGTGGCGGGAGATCCACAAGCGGCGCTGGTGGTGTCCGGTGATCACGGCATGCGCAGTATCTGGCTCAGCTTCCGGCCCAACGTCGCGTTGGCTCGTGCCGGCTTACTCGTGCTCGACAGCGCAGGGCGTGTAGATCTCTCACGCACACGCGCGTACTCGATGAATGGCTACTACGTGATGCTCAATCGCACAGCGTGGAAGAACGGCATTGTCCAACCGTCAGAAGAACGCGGTACGCTCGACGCGGTGGAGCGCGCCCTGCGCGCGGCGCGCGCCGACGACGGCACGCCCATCGTGACCGCGATCTGGCGCAGTGACATGCCGGGAGCAGATACACTCGGCATCGGCGGACCGAGTGGCGGCGATGTGTACTACGATGTAGCGCGCGGATTTTACTGGAGTACTGCGCTCACTGGGCCGATTGCCTCGCCAATCAGTCGCGTTAACGCGACGCATGGATTTCCGTCGCCGAGCCCGGAGATGCACACGGTGTTGTGTGCGTGGGGCGACGCGATCGCGCCGCGACGGGTGGGGCCGTTGCGCAACGCCGATGCCCCTTTGGTGGTTGCGGACTGGTTGGGAATGCCGCGACCGCCCGATGCGACGGGCGCCCTGCCGATGGGTGCACTCATCGGTGAGAAGCGATAGCGGAGCGACGCAGCCACCGGACTCATCATCGGCAGAGGGCGGTAGCTGCCACGAGTTACACGTTCGTGACGGGTTCCGTGCAATAATGGCACTTTGTCTCGGCACCTTCTCTTCAAGAAGTAATGAGTCTCCCTCTTCCCGCCAGACGATCAATGCAAAGCCGGCCCGTACGCAGTCTCTACGGCGCGATCTCGCGCGGATTCGCGACCGCCCTTCCGTTGGTGTTGGTGCTTAACGCATGCTCTGACAATTCAAGCACGAATACGCCGGCGCTTACGTCGATCAGTATCACGCTTCCGACGTCCACGATCGTCGTCGGGCAGGATGTCCCGGCATCCGCACGAGGCGCTGACCAGTTCGGCGCGGAGATCGTGACTGGTCAGGCAACGTGGGCCACAACAGCCACGTCGATCGCTGCTGTGTCGTCGGCCGGTGTGGTGACGGGTGTCGCGCCTGGCGCGGCACAGGTGACCGTGACCGTTGGCGCGATCGTTGGACGCCAGAGTATTACGGTGGTCGCGCCTGTCGTCACCACGCTCACGGTTTCGGCACCAACCACGAGTCTGGTGCAGGGGCAAACGGTCACCGCGGTGACGGCGGCCATCGATCAGATCAATCGCCCGGTGGCGCCCGGCGTCATTTCGTGGGCTTCGTCGAATGCGGCGGTCGCGACGGTAAGCGCTGCGGGTGTGATCACGGCGCTCACGGCGGGCACCGCCAACATTGCCGGCACGGCCGGTGGCCGAACGGGGCAGGTGGCGATCACGGTCGCGGCTTCCCCCGCTATCCGCATCAACGAAGTCGAGTCCAATCTCGGTTCGCCTGGCGACTGGATCGAGCTTTTCAACCCCACTGCGGCGGCCGTTGACGTCTCCGGGTGGGGCCTCAAGGACAGTGACAGCACACGTACCTTCCGCTTCCCAGTCGGCACCACCATTCCCGCCGGCGGATACCTCGTGGCCGAGGAAGCCGCGTTTGGATTCGGGCTCGGTGCTGCTGACGACGCGCGCCTGTTCAACCAGTTTGGCACATTGATCGATGGGGTCACGTGGACCACGCATGCGGTGACCACGTATGGTCGCTGCCCGACGAGCGCGGGTAACGTGGTAACCACCAACACATCCACCAAGGGCGCGGCGAACGATTGCCGTGTGTTGGTACGCGTGAATGAGGTGGAGTCCAGTGGCGGCACGCCCGGCGATTGGATTGAGTTCTTCAATTTCGGCCCCACGCCGGTGAACGTCGGCGGGTACGTGGTGAAGGACAACAACGACACGCGAACGGCGACGATTCCGGCCGGAACAACGATTGCCGCAGGTGCCTTCTACGTCTTTGATACCGAAAGTGCCACCGGCGGTTTCGGCCTTGGCTCCGACGATGCCGCCCGGTTGTTCGATGTGAGCGGAACGCTCGTGGATTCGTATTCGTGGACGGCGCATGCGGTGATCACGTACGGACGCTGCCCGGATGGAACGGGGGCGTTCCAGTCAACGAGCGTGTCAACGAGAGGCGCGGCGAATGTGTGCGGCGCGCTGCCGCCACCGCCACCGCCAGTCCCCGCCGGACTTCCGTGGCCGGGCAGCGATGACGTGCAGGCGGTTGATGGTGTCAGCGTCTTCTCAACCAACGGAAGCGGCTTGGTGTACGAAGGCTCCGCCGGCAGTACGCCGGCCGTGCTCTGGGCGGTGCGGAACGGCCCTGGCACACTCTTCCGCATGACGTTCAGCGGCGGCATCTGGCGCCCCGATCCGACGAATGACTGGGGTACGGGCAAGCTCCTCCGGTACACCGATGGCACGGGTAACCCGGACGCTGAAGGGGTGACGTTCGCCGCCGGTGGATCGGCGGGTGGCATGTACGTCGCGACCGAGCGCAACAACGACGCAAGTTCGGTGAGCCGTCTGATGGTGTTGCGGATCGATCCGACGCAGGGTGGGGCGACGCTCACGGCCACCAACCAGTGGGATCTGACCGCGGACTTGCCGGTGGTGGGAGCCAACCTCGGCCTCGAAGCGATCGCGTGGATTCCTGACAGCATGCTGGTCGCCAACGGCTTTTTCGATGAATCGAAGTCGAAGGCGTACGCGCCGTCTGACTATCCGGGGCATGGCACAGGACTGTTCTTCGTGGGCGTTGAAGCCAACGGTACGGTGTATGGGTACGCGCTCAATCACACGACCAGCACGTTCACGCGGGTCGCGACATTTGCCGGCGGTCTGGCCAACCAGACGGGAGGCAGCGGCATCATGGATCTCGCGTACGATCGCGAGAGCGGCTACCTCTGGGCGGTGTGTGATGACACGTGCAACGGCACGATGGCCATCTTCGAGATCGACCGCGGTGCAACGTCGTCCACGCGTGGTCGCTTTATGTCGAACCGTCGGTATGCGCGTCCATCGTCGATGCCCAACTTGAACAATGAAGGCTTCACGTTTGCGCCGAACAGCGAGTGCGTAAACAATCGCAAGCCGGTGTTCTGGGCGGACGACAACGAAACGGCCGGGCGCACTATTCGGCGGGCAACGATGCCATGTGGCACATTCGCGCCGCTGGTGCGGGGTGACGTCGGACCGGTTCGGCGCCGCTAGCCGGACCACGGTTCCTGGAGTGCCATCGTGGCCGGACGGCTACGAAACGGCTTCGAGCGCGAAGGCAAAGGCCGTGATGTCGTCCGACTGCGCGGTATCGGCGGAGAACTCATCGATGGCGCGAACTACCGCGCGCACAATCCCGACGGGGGAGCCGCTACCAGCGCGCTGCAGCGTCTGCTGCAGCCGTTCGTGCGAGAAGATGGCGCGGTGGACATCGGTGCTCTCGGGTATGCCGTCAGATCGTGTGCGAATTGGCAGGCGCCTACACGCTGGCCGTGCCGACGCGAAACTTGACGCGCGTCTGTTCGCCATGGTGAATCAGCCGAATCCAGTGAGGGATCGCATTGTTGAAACGCGCAGCACTGGGAGACGCTCGAGTCGAAAATGCGATAGCTTACCGCGGAAGTCGTGCGGCAGCTGGCCCCACCCGTGAGGTCCGTCGCCCACCGGGTTCGTGTTCTGCCCTTTCCTCGCGGAGTGCGCCTCATGGCCCATCTTCCAGTGAACCGCTCGGACGTCGCGCTGTTCGTGATTACCAGCATGTCGCTGAGCACAGCACGCGGCATCGCCGACAATGGCCCTCCGCTCATTGGAACAGGCGGGGCGATCGAGCAGGCCTTTTACCTCTCCATCCTGATGGTCGGTCTCGTGGCGCTTCGTGCAATCTGGCAGCGTCGCGCCTCGGCCCGTCGGATCGTGGCATTCTGGGCATCGCTCGTGCTTGGCTTGCTCATTGCACAGGATGTCGTCGCGGGTTTTCTGCAAGACGGTCTGCCGGATCGACTGTTCGCGACGGGCGTCGTTTCGTTTGTGCTGTTCGCGGTGGTGTGGCTGGTATCGCGCGATCTGGGTGAGAAACGCTAACGGGCGCTGACATAAGGAGGCCGACTGAGGGGCCGCTCCTACCGTTCGATGGCAACGAACGGCCGCGTCTTGACGTTATCTAAAACAGTCCAGACCGGCACCCCACCGGTTCGGGCGCTGGCGGCGCGAGCCAGCGGTATTCCGTGCCATATCCCACGCCTCCAACCACGTTATGAATCGCTCCGTGTTTCGCTGCTTGTTCGTTTTGCCTTTGTGTACCGCGTTTTCGACAGTGTCTGCTCAGGGTGGCCCGCCGGGTGGCCCGCCGGGTGGCCGTCCGGGAGGACCGCCGGGTGCGCGTCCTGTTCCGGCCGTACCGGATTCGGCCACGCTGCAATCGCAGGCAATCCGCGTGTTTCTCGATTGCCAGGGCCGAGTGCGTGGATGTGACCGGGATTTCATCGTCACCGATGTCAATTTCGTCAACTGGATGCGCGATCGGTTCGACGCCGATGTCCAGATTCTGGTGTCGGGGCTGACCAACGGCGGAGGCGGTACGGAGAACACCATCACCTTCATCGGGCGCCGCCGGTTTGAAGGGATGGCCGACACGCTCGTGCTCAACACGCTGCCCAACGATCCGGACGACCGCATCCGGCGTGAACTGGCGCGGACCTTCAAGTTGGGGCTTGCGCGCTATGTGGCGAAGTCGCCCATTGCGTCGCGGATCCAGTTGGCGTATGTGGCTCCGTTCGGCCAGCAGCAACGGCAGGCCTCGGCCGCCGATCTGAAGGATCGCTGGAATCTCTGGACCTACACCACGAACTTTAATGCGTTCGTGCGCGCCGAGGATTTGCAGCAGTCGATCAACGGCTCGCTCTCACTGTCGGCAAACCGGGCTACCGAGAAGTGGAAGATGAACTTCTCGCTCAGCGGCAACGTGAACGAGCAGCGCTTCGAGATCAGCGCGACTCCTACGCGTCCGGGATTTACTGTGACCAACGAGCAGCGGACGTACAACGCCAACTCGCTGGTGGTTCGCTCGCTGTCGCCGCACTGGTCGGCAGGCATCAAGTTGGGTGCTGGGTTTTCCGACTTTCTTAATCAGGATCTCGCGCTGCGCGTCCTGCCGGCGATTGAGTACAACCTCTTTCCGTGGACCGAGCAGACGCGGCGCCAACTCACGTTTCTGTATAACGTGGGCCCCAATTACTACGACTACCAGCGGACCACGGTGTTCGACCAAAACTCGGAAACCCGCGTCAGTCAGCAAGCCACTGCCTCCTACGTTGCCCGGCAGTCGTGGGGCTCGAGCAACGTGTCGCTGGACTGGCTCAACTACCTGCACGACTTCAATCGCAATGCGCTGACGCTGAGCGGAAACGTCGATCTCCGAATCGGGCGTGGCTTTTCGCTCAATGTCGGTGGATCGGCGGCGCGCATCAACGATCAGATTTATTTGCCGCGCGCGGGCAACACCGAAGAAGAGATTCTGCTGCAGCGTCAGGCACTGCAGACGGGCTTCCGCATTACCACGAACATCGGCATTCGCTACACGTTCGGTTCGATTTACAACACCATTGTGAACCAGCGCTTCGGCAGTCTCGGCGCCAGCGGTGGCCGGTTCGCGTTCTTCGGGTTCTAAGAGGGCAGTTGGGCGGTAGCCTGACTGCGCGGGGGCCTGTCCCGTCAACGTCACGGTCTCGTCGCGTGTGTGCAACGGGGGCGTGGCGCACCCGTTGCGAGTGCCCCGCGTGAGTATGGTGTAGCGAGGATCTTTTCGCTCCCGTTGCCCCACTCTCGATGACTGGTCCGCTGTTGCGCCATGTTCTGCGCGTTGGTGTGGTCGTGCTCGCGACCACACCGTGCATCACGTTTGCCGGTGCGCAGCCTGCCACCTCGACGCGTCCGTTCGCAATTATCGGGCACCGCGGAGCCGCTGGACTGGCCCCCGAGAATACTCTCGCGGCGTTCCGACGGGCCTGCGCGATTGGGGTGGATGGCATTGAACTCGATGTCCACCTGACCGCTGACAGCGTGTTGGTGGTGCATCATGATTACACACTGCACCCCGATCTCACTCGCGATGCCAACGGTGGGTTCACCATTACCGATCCGCGGCCTCTACTGCGCGCCAGCACGCTGCAAGCGCTTCGCGTCTATGATGTGGGACGGCTGCGCCCGGGCTCGGATTATGCGGCAAAACATCCCGAGCAGCAGCCTGCAGATGGCGAGCGTATTCCCACGCTCGACGAGGTGATCACGCTGTTCCGTGCCGAATGTGCGCGGCCTGCGCGCCTCGTGGTGGAGATCAAGACTGATCCCACGAAGCCTCGGCTTTCGGCCGCGCCAGAGGAGGTTGTACGTCGCACCATAGCGCAACTGCGTGCTCGCGGTGTGTCGGATCGGGTCCAGATCATCGCGTTCGACTGGCGCGCCGTGATGGCCGCGCAGCGCCTCGCTCCAGAGATTCCTACAAGTTACCTGACGTTCGAGGGGAAGGACTCAACGGAGTGGAACAGCATCGAGATCGGACGTCCGGGGGCGGCCGCGTGGATGGGCGGCCTCGACGTGGATGCGTACGGTGGCTCGGTGCCGCAGGCGATCGCCGCCGCGGGTGGGACGGCGTGGTCACCGTACTTCCGGAATGTCACGCCCGAACGGCTCGCCGAGGCCCACGCGCTCGGGCTCCGCGTGTATCCGTGGACCGTCAACGATGCGGTGGAGATGCGTCGACTCGTGGAGCTTGGCGTGGATGGGATCACGACCGATCGGCCGGACCTGCTACGGGCCGTGCGGAGCGGAGGCCGCGCGCCGTAGGACTTGGCAAGGCGCTCCACCATCGCCGGGGCACGCCGATCCCGCGCGACCACGCACAGACGCCCTGTGATCAATCCGTTACGTAACATAGTCGCCGGATAGGCTGCGTTCGATGGCGGGGTCGTCGATACCTCCAGCTATCCCTCACTGTCGCCCCTATGCCGTCGTCGCTCTCCAACACGTCCTCCTTTCGTGCCGTCATGATCCCCGCCGTTCGTCGCGCCCGCGCGACAGCGCTGGCGTTTGTTGGTGGCGCCCTCGTGTTCTTCATCTTCGAAGCGAGCAAGTCCGCAGTTTTTCCGTCGCTTACCATTTGGGAGTCGCACAGCATCACCATTGTATTCGGCTCGTGTATCGCGGCCGGCGCCGCATTTATCGCGATGCAGCGTCAGGCTTCCATGCTCATCACGCTTGCTGCCGAGGAAGCGTTGCGTGAGCGCCTCGAAAGCCGACAGCGAGCCTTGCAGGAGAGCGAGGCGCGATACCGACTTTTAGTGGAGAACTCGCCCGAAGCGATTGCGGTGCACCGCGGCGGCCATCTCGTCTACGTCAACACGGCCGGTGCTGCACTCATTGGCGCCTCATCGAGCGACCTTCTCATCGGGCGCCGCACAGTGGACTTCGTGCATCGAGCCGACCTTCCGCTGGTCCGGCAACGGGTGCATGCCGATACGAGTCGGGTGCAGTACCGGCTGCTCCGCATAGACGGCGAGATCCGCGAGGTCGACGCTGCGTCGGTTCGCATTCCGTACGAAGGCGCTTCGGCTATCCAAACGGTCTTTCGCGACATCACGCAACGGAAGGAGCTGGAAGCGCGCCTGACTTACGAGGCGTTTCACGACGCGTTGACGGGTTTACCAAACCGCTCATTATTTCGCGATCGGCTCGAGCACGCAGTTCTCGTTCGTGCACGGCAGCCAGAGACGCGCGTGGTGGTGATGTTTCTCGATCTCGATGAGTTCAAGTCGGTAAACGACAGTCTTGGACACGAGGCAGGGGATCAAGTGCTGCGGCTGGTAGCCGGGCGAATCCGTGAGGAAGTCCGAACGGCAGATACCGTTGCACGATTCGGCGGTGATGAGTTCGCGATCCTCATGGAGCAGGTGGGAGCAGTGTCAGAAGTCATGTCGATCGTAAACAGAATCAAGGTGTCGTTACGGCGTCCATTGGCGTTGCACGGGCGAATCATGTCGGTCTCTGCGAGTGTCGGCGTTGCGTTTGCCGAGCCCGGCGAAGACGTGGACACGTTGCTCCGCAACGCCGATGTCGCGATGTATGAGGCGAAGGAGGCCGGTAAGGCCCGTCACGCAGTGTTTGAGCCCGCGATGTACACCGCCATTATTCAGCGACTGCAGCTGGAGTCCGACCTGCGAGCCGCAGCCGCGTCACCAGTCGCGGCAGGGCTGTCCCTCGCGTATCAACCGATCGTGGATTTACGCTCTGGGGCGCTGCGCAGTGTCGAGGCGCTGTTGCGATGGGATCATGGGACGCGCGGGTCGATCCCACCCTCGGTCTTTGTACCCGTCGCCGAGCATACGGGGGTCATCGTTCCATTGGGGAACTGGGTGCTCGAGACCGCGTGCCACCAGCTCGTGTCTTGGCGCACGCTGTGGTGGAGTGAAAAATGGGATCCGGCGACGATGCCTTCAATGGCGGTCAATATCTCCGGCAAGCAGCTCCTCGAGAGCGATTTCGTGGAGACTGTCGCCAGTATTTTGGCGCGAACCAACGCCCCCGCGGACTGCATTACGCTCGAGATCACGGAAAGCGTGATCATGCGCGATACCGAGACATCCCTTCAGACGATAGGCGCGCTGAAGGCACTCGGCGTTCGACTGGCGATCGACGATTTCGGCACGGGATACTCGAGTCTCAGTTATCTGCAGCGCTTTCCGGTGGATGTGCTCAAAATAGATCGAGCGTTCGTTGAAGGCGTGTCGCGCGGAGGCTCTGATGCCGCGCTCGCCAGAACGATTCTCACGCTCGGGCACACGTTGGGGTTGCAGACCGTGGCCGAAGGCGTGGAAGACGAAGCTCAGCGGGCGCAGTTGGAGCGGATGGGGTGCGTGCTGGCGCAGGGATATCTGTTTTCTCGACCGCGCCCAGCCGCTGAGTTGACCGACTGGATGCGAAACCGCGAGCGCGTGACATCGGAGACTCGACGGCAAGCCGTCCAAGGCGCCCCACCGCGTGCCAGCGTCCAGGCTAGTCGTTGAGCCTGTCGTCATGTTGTCACGTGTCCGTCACGGTTCCGTGACACGGTCTGCGTAGATTATCGATTCACTCGGTCCCCGTTGATCTTATGCTGCAAACGCCTGTGCGCCGCCCGCTGGCAATCCTTACGCTCCTGTTTCTCGGCGGCGCGTGCACCGACAGGGAGCGGCCAGCTTCGATCAGCACTGAGCAGATCACCCTCGCGGGATCGACCTCGATCCAACCGTTCGCAGAGCGCTGGGCTGAGGAGTACCATGAAGGACGCATCGTCGTGCAGTCGGGCGGGTCAACGGCTGGAATCAAGGCCGCGCAAGACGGGACCGCCGACATCGGCATGTCGTCGCGCTCACTACAGCCATCGGAGACGTCGGGCTTGGTGCAAACAATTGTCGCCCGCGATGGGATTGCCGTGATCGTGCACGCATCGAACCCCGTGCACGCCCTGACGCTCGCTCAGCTGCGCGACATCTACTCCGGGCGCATCCGCGACTGGCGTGCGATTGGCGGACCACCGGCGGCCATCACGGTCATTACCCGCGAAGATGGGTCCGGGACACGCGATGCGTTCGAAACGTTTGTGATGGACGCACGCCATGAAATATCCCCATCGGCTTTGGTGACGGCGTACTCGGGAGGGCTGCGAAAGATGGTCTCGCAAGATCCACATGCCATCGGGTATGTCACCTTCAGTCAGCTGAGTCCGCTCGTACAAGCCATCACCATTGATGGCATCGCACCAACCGAACGGTCCATCGCCGACGGTAGCTACCGGCTGCAACGGCCTTTTGTGTTTCTTACGCGAGGTGAACCCGACGGAGCGGCCCGGGCGTTCATCGAATTCGTCTTGTCGGCGGTCGGTCAGCGACTCGCCCGAGGCGAAGGTTTAGCGCCGGTCATCGTCCAATGATGACCACGCTTACCGCCACGCGCCGTCGCCTGGCTGCTGCCCATCTCAGTGACGAAGTCATCGAGCGTCTCTTGCTCTTCGCCGCACTGTCAGCGGTCAGTACGCTCGCATTGATAACGCTCTTTATTCTGCGTGAAGGGTTACCGGTGGTCCTGGACCGCGGTCCGCTGGCCTTTCTGGGCAGCGGGAAGTGGGCGCCGACCCGCGGACATTTCGGACTCCTGCCGATGATCGCAGGGACCGCAGTGGTGACGGTCGGCGCGCTACTCATCGGACTGCCACTCGGCTTAGCCGGCGCGATCACGTTGGCTGAACTGGCGCCACCCAAGGCCCGGCAGTTACTCAAGCCGACTGTTGAATTGCTGGCTGGTATCCCCTCGGTGGTGTACGGCTTTATCGGCATGGAGATCTTGGTGCCGATGATCCGGGACGGGGGAGCGCTCGGCGGACCTGGCTACTCCTCGCTTGCGGCCTCGATCATTCTGGGCATTATGGTGCTCCCGACTATCATTGGCATCAGCATCGATGCGCTCGAGGCCGTACCAGCGAGCTATCGAGACGGATCCCGCGCGCTTGGTGCGACGCAGTGGCAGACCATAACCGGCGTCGTGTTGCCCGCAGCCAAGAACGGCATTGTGGCGGCCGTCATCCTTGGCATGGGACGAGCGGTCGGGGAGACGATGGCGGTCATAATGGTCGCGGGGAACGCGGTGCAATACCCGAGTTCCGTACTGGATCCTGTGCGGACGCTCACCGCAAACATTGCTCTGGAGATGAGTTACGCGAGCGGCCCGCACGCCGAGGCGCTGTTCGCCACGGGGATTGTACTTTTTCTTGTCAGCCTCAGCCTCAACGGGCTGGCTGGTCGGGTACGCCATCCGAAGCGCTCCCGAGCCAAGCCCTTCGTGTCGGTGAGCCGCTGAATGCGGCCGCGCCTCGCCCCACGAATTACGCAGCGCGTCGCCATGTCATGCCTGTGGTTGGCGACGGCGGTCACTATCGGGTTACTACTGTTCATCGTCGGCTTTGTCTTGCGCCGCGGCGCGAGTACGCTCTCGTGGGAGTTCCTGACCGCGAGCCCGCGGCACTCGGGCGCGCTCGGGGGCATCCTGCCCACCGTGGTCTCTACGCTCTACGTCTCGGCTGCTGCGGTGATCGTCGCGGCGCCGCTGGGGGTTGCGGCGGCGGTGTACCTCGCCGAGTACACGAAAGAGAGCCGACTGACACGACTCATCCGCAGTGGGACGGAGGCGCTCGCGGGTATTCCCAGCATCATCTTCGGCTTATTCGGCTTTGCGTTTTTCGTGACGACATTGGGCATGGGCTGGTCGATTTTATCCGGCGGACTGACGCTCGGTTTGATGATTCTTCCCACGGTCATCAGAACCAGCGAAGAGGCATTGCGGGCGGTGCCTGCGTACTATCGCGACGTGGCCCAGTCACTTGGCGCGTCGAAGTGGCAGTCGATCCGGACCGTCGTGCTGCCGGCGGCGTCTCCAGGAGTGATGACCGGCATCGTCCTCGGTATTGGGCGGGCCGTGAGCGAAACGGCCGCGGTGATTTTTACAGCCGGCGTGGCTCTGAAGATGCCGTGGTCGCCCTTCGATTCCGCGCGCACGATGAGCGTGCATTTCTACACGTTGACGATGGAGGGGATCAGCGACGAGATGGCCTATGGCACCGCGTCGGTGCTCGTGTTGTCGATTCTTGCGATCAATGTCGGCGCGTACTGGCTCATGAACCGACTCACGAAAAGGTATCGATGAGCGCACTGGGTGGTGGGGTGCTACGGAAATGATCGATATCCGGCAGCTGTCCATCCGATACGGCGACCTTGAAATTCTCCGGCCGACCACGCTACATATTGCCCGAGGGGTTATCCACGGCGTCATCGGTCCCGCCGGTAGCGGAAAGTCGTCGCTCCTTCGATCTCTGAACAAATTGAGCGTTGAGCGCGACGGCGCCATCATCTCGGGAACGATCACCGTGGATGGCGTCGATGTGCTCTCGCTGCGCGGTGATGCGCTCGCGGCGCTCCGCCGAAAGGTTGGTATCGTGTTCGCCACGCCGCAGCCGTTGCCGCGGACGGTGTTCGAGAATGTTGCGTACGCGCTGCGAATCGCGGGCATTACCGACTCGGCGGTTCTTTCGTCGCGTGTTGAAGCCGCGCTTCGCGCGGCTCAGCTCTGGGACGAAGTTGCGGATCGATTGCATCTCATGGCGCAGCGATTGTCTGGCGGACAGCAGCAGCGCTTGTGCATTGCGCGGGCGCTGGCCTTGAACCCCAGCGTGGTGCTGCTCGACGAACCGTGTTCGGCGCTCGATCCGATCACGACACGCCGCATCGAGGACACGCTGGTGAGTCTGACGCCGAATGTCACCGTGGTGCTGGTTACGAACAACAACAGACAGGCCGAGCGTATCGCGCATTCCACGAGCTTTTTTCTGAGTGGCGATCACGTGGAGACTGCGCCAACTGAGCGGCTGTTCCGTGCACCGGACGATGCGCGCACACGGGACTATCTGGCCGGGCGGTTCGGGTGAGCGACTCGATACGAGTAGAAAAGGTTGATTTGTGGTACGGCTCGTTCCAAGGGCTCAAGCAAGTGTCCGCTCATTTTCCGGCGCGTCGTATCACGGCGCTCATTGGCCCGTCGGGGTGTGGAAAATCTACATTGCTGCGGTGTCTGAATCGGATGAACGATTTCGTGCCCGGGGTCCGGATAGTGGGCAAGGTCCTTATCGACGGTGAGGATATTTACGCGCCGCACGTGGACGTGGAGCAATTGCGGCGTCGGGTTGGCATGGTTTTCCAACGACCGAATCCGTTCCCGCTCTCGGTGTTCGACAATGTCGCGTACGGTCCGCGTTTACACGGCGAGCGTAGTAAGTCCAGATTGCGTCGCGTCGTGGACGAATGCCTTCACGCCGTCGGGTTGCTGGGGCCAACCGGCGTACCGCTGGACCAACGGGCGCTCGAACTTTCTGGAGAGCAACAGCAACGACTGTGTATCGCCCGTGCCCTGGCCACTTCACCGGAGGTGCTGTTAATGGACGAACCATGCAGCGCACTCGACCCTGCGGCGACCGCAGGTATCGAGGCGCTCATGCAGACGTTGGCTGAGCGATATACCATTGTCATTGTGACCCACAATATGGCGCAAGCGCAACGCGCGTCGCATCGTACGGGGTTCATGCTGATGGGAGAGTTGATCGAGCTCGACGAGACCACGATGGTTTTCGGGAGTCCCTTCGATGAGCGTACGGGCAATTACATCGAAGGTCGCTTTGGCTGACGGGTGCGGCGCGAAGCGCGCTCGTCAGTCGATCCGCTTTGCGGAGATTGGAGGAACCGATCCGCGTCGGGTGTGCTTCGCCCTTTCGCTGTGAGGGTGGTGAAGTGGGGGATAAGCCGTCGGGGAATGCGCCCACCGCAGCGCAGCTTGCAGTGCTTATCCGGATGGTGGCTAAGTTCCGCGTGGATACCGTAGCGGGCGCTGGCACGAGGTTAGGAAAAGCGGCCGGAGGCGGTGATGCGCGCCGTGCAGGCAATGGCGAAGGCGGTGACCTACCGCTCCGACACGTTGGAGGGCCCACCGGCCGGCATTGATACCCTTGCACGCCAGCACGCTGCCAGCGCTGTGCGCCAATAATGTGGGACGTTTGCGCCCGCATTCGGATTATGCGCCCAAGCATACCGGGCAGCAGCCGGCAGATGGCGCGCGTAATCCGAGCGGAGGCCGCGCCGTAGGACTTGGCAAGGCGCTCCAGCACTGCCGGGGCATGCCGATCCCGCGCGACCGAGCACAGACGCCCTGTGATCAAAGCCGTCATGATTCCTGCTGCCCGCGCCATGAGCGCTCTTGTGCCACTTGTGATCAGTGCCGCGCCATTGGTGGCACAATCGGCCCAGCGGCTGTCGCTGCAGCTGTCTGGGCTGTCGGTTGGTCCGTCCGGCGAGGCCTACGCGGCTCTCGAGCCGGCGGGCCCCGCCGGCGAACTGCAGTTGCGTGTGACGCCGGGGGTGTGGTCGTTCGGTATCGGCGGCCAGCGCTCGCGCCACGGATCGTCCGAGGAGGGAGTCGGCGATCAACAGATTGTGCTGCGAGGCGTGCTCGTGCAGCTGCGCCGCATCGTGGACGTGACCGCGAAAGACTGTGGGGTGCAGCTGAATGCTGGGGGGGTGCTGGTGCGCCTCTCGCCGCGCGTCAATCTCGACGTCGGCGACACCTTCGGTATCCTGGGCTTCGGCGACGTGCTCGTCGATGTGCCGGGCGCAGGCCGGACTACCGTTGGCTGATCAAGTGGCACGGGGCAGAACTTGGTGCTCCGCGCAGGCGTGGCGATCGGGTTGGGTGGGAATGCGTACGGTGATCTACTTAAAAAGGAATGCGCGCACGGCGCGTGCCTAAAAACGCACGCCCAGCAAGATCGGCATCGTCGTGAGCCAACGCTCTCCGCTCGCGGAGGCCATGCGCACCGCGTGCAGTCGCAGTTCGATAAAGTAGTCACGGCTCCCCACGGCAATAATTTCCCCCACGCCGACATTGAAACCCGGTGCTTGAGGATCCGCGTAGCGCGGCGCACCGCCATCAAGCCAGTACCAGCCGATCCCGCCTACGCCGTACGTTTCAAGTTTCCGTTGATGACGCCGCGTGGTGGCGTTCAGCGTGACGGCGCTGAGTACAACTGGGCCCAGCGCATCGATGGTCTGCCCGCCGCCGTATCGCGCATACATGCCCTCGGCGGTGATGCCCACGGGGATGCCGGGGGCGCGCATCCACACACCGGCTTTCACCGCGACGCCGTTCCGCACCGACTCGCGGAATACGCCCGCCGGAATAGCCGGCCCGGCGGCGATGGTAGGAGCGACCGACCACTGCGCCGCTGCCCCCTGCGGCGCTAAGGCACAGACGCTGCTCAGGAGGAATGCCATCCATTCTTTTTCAAGTGGCATGTGCGTCTCGGAAGTTGGGAGCGTGTGTGCCGCGACCGGCGCGACACGTTGTACGAACGGCGGCGCCTCAGCGTGGCGCTGTGCGTCGCAACTCGCGAAGCACCAGCATCGTCACGTCAGTAGACGGATCGGCATCGATGATGACGGCCTTTGAGGCAACGTCGATGAGCATGGCGAAGCGCTCGCGTTCCCGCACGGCGCGAATGGCCACGCGAATACGCTCCAGCATGGGCTCCCGCAGCTCATCGCGCCGTTGAAGAATGATGCCATCAAGGTGAGAGGCCATCTCTTCGACGAGAAGTTCTCGGGAGCGAAGATGCAGCGAGCCCGCCTCGCGTTCACGTGGCGACAGGCGGGACTCTTCCCGAAGAAAGCTGTCGAGAGTGGCCCTCAGCGAGTCCGACGCTTCCTGGAGCATCGTGCGCGCCTTGGCCTGCTCGAGTGCGAATTCCGACTCGATGGCGGCACGCTCCGGCATGGAGTCGATCAGGAGTTGCGAGTTAAAAACCCCAACGCGCGAAGGTGAGCCCCCGCCTTTTCGCTGCGCCTGCGCCGTAGTCACGGTGAAACTCAGTCCGCAGGCCACGAGCGCGAGCCACGTGAACAAGAGGGTGGGCAGGCTGCGAAGCGAGCCGGTGCGTTGAGTAGAAGTCATGAAGCGAAACATAGACCCACCATCGAGCCACGTCACCCGTCACTCGCGATCCTTAATCCAAACCGACCTGGTCCGCGACACGGCGTGGTGCCGCGAGGTTGTGGGAACTGTCACGCCTCCTCCGCGCTTCCACCCATAGCCGTGAGGCGGGTGGCGTAGCCTTTTGGCTGCATCCAGTGCTTCACGTGTGGTACGCCTACGCACTCTTCATCCTTATCAAGGAATTTTCGACCATGCATGACATTATCGATACCGCAGTTGCGGCCGGTACGTTTTCGACGCTTGCCGCTGCCGTGACTGCCGCTGGCCTCGTGCCGACGCTCAAGGGCGAAGGACCGTTTACCGTGTTCGCACCGACCGATGCCGCGTTCGCCAACCTGCCGGCTGGCACGGTTGAGGCGCTGCTGGCTGACATTCCGAAGCTGACCGCCATCCTCACGTACCATGTCGTCGCCGGTAAGGTGATGGCTGCCGACGTGGTCGCGCTCGACGGGCAGGACGTTGCCACCGTGAACGGTGCGACGGTACACGTATCCACCGCCGGTGGTGTCAAGCTGAACAAGGCGGCCAATGTCGTCACTACGGATATCGAGTGCACGAACGGTGTCATTCACGTGCTTGACGCGGTGATTCTGCCGCCGGCCTGAACAGTTTGACGGGAGATTAAGGCATGGGAATCACCGTCGCAGCAGGGCAGCTCGTGATCGCGCTCTCTGTTGTCTTTGTTTGGGTGGCACGGTTGTCGAACGTGGAGCGGGAGTTCCGGGAATACCATCTGCCGGATCTCGTCCGTAACCTCGTGGGTGCCATCAAGATCGGAGCGGCTACGCTGTTAGTGGCCGGACTGTGGTTCCCAGCGCTGGTCTTCCCGGCAGCGGTCACAATGGGTGCGTTTATGCTGTGCGGCCAATACTATCACTTGAAGGCCCGGCACCCTGTGAGCAAGTATGTCCCGTCCTTTGTGTTGTTGGTGCTGTGTGTGTATGTGGCGGTGTCGGCGCACGGCGCTGTTGCGTAGATGGCGCTCGTAGACTGGCTGGCGGCGTTTTCGGGGTTTTCGTTTCTCATCTACGGTCTCAGCTGCCTCCAATCCCGTGCCATGGCCCGCGAGTTCGAGCGGTTCGGCCTGGCGAGGTTTCGAACCCTGACCGGCCTGCTCGAAGTGTTCGGTGGTGCGGGATCGCTGATCGGCGTGTGGTACCCGCCGCTGCTGCTGCTGGCCTCAGGCGGACTCACCGTGCTCATGGTGCTTGGCGTGGCCGTGCGGCTCCGTGTACGCGACGGTTTGTTCCTGACTTTGCCGGCGTTGGTGTTGTGCGTGGTGAATGGGTATGTGGCCATGGAGGCATGGCGCCGCGTCGCCGCCGCGTGATCTGGCGCGCGGGGGCCGTACGCTTCGTAAATTAGTGCCATGCGTATTTTGCTCGCCGAGGATGATCGGCACCTGCTGACCTCGATTGCTCGTGGCCTCCGCGAGGCCTCGCATCAGGTCGATCTGGCCTCCGAAGGTCCGCAGGCCCTGGCACTCGCGTTCGCCAACACGTACGACGTCATCATTCTCGATGTCCTGTTGCCCGGACAAACGGGACTTGCGGTGTGTCAGGCGATTCGTGCGGGCGGGGACCGCATACCGATTCTCATGCTCACGGCACTCGACGCGGTCGAGCACCGCATTGCGGGTCTCGATGCAGGTGCGGACGACTATCTCACCAAGCCGTTCGATTTCGGTGAGCTGATGGCGCGCCTGCGCGCCGTCACTCGGCGTCACGGCGAGCGCATACCGCCGCGGCTCACGGTTGGTGATCTGGTGGTGGACCGTGAGCGCCACGCGGTGCGACGCGGAGATCGCGACATCAGTCTGACGGCACGGGAGTTTGCGTTGCTGGAGTATCTCGCCACGCACGCTGGCCGGGTGGTGACGCGAGCGGAACTGATGACACATGTCTGGGAAGACCATCAGGACCGCTATTCCAACATCATTGACGTCTATGCCGGTCGTCTACGGCGTAAGATCGATGAAGGGGAATTGGTTGCGCTATTCTCCACCGTCCGTGGTGTCGGGTTTTTGCTTGAAGCGCCGCCCGCGTCCTTTCTCGCCAGCCGACGTCTCCCGACAACGACCACGACAACGGATGACTGACGCGTGATCGGCTGGCCCTCGTCGATTCGCGTGCGCCTCGCGCTTTGGCACTCGCTGCTCCTGGGAGTGCCGCTGGTCATCTTTGCGATCGTCTGCTACCTCGTGTTTTCGCGTGCACTGGTCGGCAGCACGGATCGATTCATCGGCGAGGCCTTTTCGGCGTTCACGCGTGAACTGGGCGCGGAGCGACGCGCGGGTCTGACGGCAATGCAGGCGATGAGCACGACCGTTCACGAGGTGCGGTTTCGCGAGCTGCACATTGTAATTCTCGATGCGCAGGGGCAGGTGGTCGCGACGGCGGGTACGCCCGATGCAACCGGCCGGTGGGGGGCAGCCGTCGCCGCTGAGGATCAGTTGGATACGCAGTTGATCGAAACGCTGCAGGCCAGCACGGGGCAACCCGACACGCAACTCCTCACGTTGGACACGCCCAACGGTGCGTACCGCGTGCGGGGCCAGCGCCTCGAGGTGGACGGTGTCGGCTACCTGCTGGCCGGTCGGTACCCGCTCCGTGAAGCCGAGCAGACGATGGGCGATATCCGCCGGATGTTCAGCGTCGCGATTCCCCTGCTGATCCTCGCGGCGGCGGCCAGTGGGTACTTCTTGGCTGTCCGCAGCTTGGCACCGGTGGCGTCCATGGCCAAACACGCGACAGAAATCAGTGCCAGCACGCTGCACGAGCGACTCCCCGTGGCCGGCGGTGACGAGCTCGTGCGATTGGCCCGCGTGATCAATGACCTGCTGGACCGTCTCGAGCAGTCGTTTGCACAACAACGTCGCTTTATGGCGGATGCTTCACACGAGTTGCGCACCCCGACCGCGATTGTACGCACCGAGGCGGATGTTACGCTGTCAAAGACGCATCGTGGCGAGCAGGAGTATCGGGAATCCGTAGGGATCATGCAGGACGCGTCGCGCCGACTGACACGAATCGTCGATGATCTCTTCCTGTTGGCGCGCGCTGATGCAGGGCATCTCGTGGTGCAGCGGACGCCGATCCACTTGGAGGATGTGGTAGACGACACGACGCGCGGCATGCGGCCGCTGGCCGACCAGCGGCAGGTGCGGCTTGAACTCGGCGAGATCGTTGAGGCGCCGATGAGCGGCGATGCCGACTTGCTCGGGCGTCTGCTGCTCAACCTCATGGATAACGCCATCAAGTACTCGCCAGCGGGCGGGGTGGTCTCGGTGCACATGGCCCAGCAGTCCGACCTCGTGTGGGTGGAGGTGAGCGATCAAGGCCCGGGTATTCCGCCCGACGCACACGAGCGCGTGTTCGAACGGTTTTTCCGGGCGGATGCGGCTCGCGCGCGGGACGACACGCGCAGCACGAGCGGTGCCGGGCTTGGGCTGGCGATCGCGCGCCGCATCGCGGAAGTGCACGACGGCAGGTTAGCCCTCGTGGAATCGCGTCCGGGGCGCACCGTATTCCGGCTCACGGTTCCAGTCGGCTAGCGAGGAGCTCAACGTCGTGGCACCTTGGTGCGTTCATGAATTATTCATGGTCGCCCCGCGTGGCCATGGCTCGTTCCGCCGTCCGTCTCTTCGCCATGCCCGCTCTGCTCCCGCGTACTCGGTTGATTGCTGTCATCACCTCGCTCAGCCTGCCCTCGATCATGACGGCACAGGCGGTGCGCGATTCTGTACGCCGTGACTCCTCCGCGCAATCGTTAGGCGCGGTCACGGTGAGCACGGCGCGCGCTGCTGGCGTGGTCGGGGGCGCGGGGGCGGTGGTTGTAAAACCCATGGAACTGCGTTCGTCGCCAGCACCGACGCTTGATCAGGCACTGCGCGAGTCACCGTTCGTGCTGGTGCGGCAAAATTCTCGCGGTGAGATGGAAATTTCGATCCGCGGATCCGACTCCCGTCAAGCCGCTGTGCTGTTTGACGGAGTCCCGATGACCCTCGGCTGGGATCATCGTACGGATCCATCGCTGATTCCGCTCACCGGCAGCGAGCGGATGGTCATCGTACGCGGACTCGGCTCGCTCCTCAATGGCCCGAACTCGTTGGGCGGGTCCATCGAGATCAGCCATGACGCCTTCGGGCAGCCAGTCAGTGGGCAGCTGTGGGCGGGCGCGGGACTCGATCAATTCGGCGCGTCGGTCACCACGCTTGGTTATGGAAGGCGGGTCGCCGAGTTCGGAGGCGGAGCACTGTCCGTGCGCGCCGGCGCCGCGCACCGTCAGCGTGACGGCGTCGCGCTGCCGAGCGGCGCTGTCGATCCGACAGCAACAGGCGGGCTCCGGAGCGGTACAGATCTCCGGCAACTGGATGGCTTCGCCTCCGCTCGCTGGAATAACCGGCGCGGGAGTTCGCTTGGTATCACGTACTCCGCCTACGACGCGGAGCGCGGCGTGCCGCCGGAGGAGCATATCCGGGCGCCGCGGCTGTGGCGGTATCCGTACGCGCGCCGCAGCGTAGCGATGCTGTCCGGAAGCAGCGGCACGTTCAAGACGCCGTTCGGGCAGGGGGCTCTCGAATTCGGCATCGGCCTGAACAGCGGCGATTTCAAAATAGAGACCTTCGCTGATCGTACGTACCGCACGGTGAATGGCTCGGAGTTGGGCGACGAGCGCACCGTCACCTCGCGCGCGCTGCTCACGCACAGCCTTGGCATGGCTACGCTGCGCGCGAGCTACACCGGTGCGGACATCACGTACCGGGAGTCGCTGCCACCGGCAGCAGACGCGAACTACCGCCAGACCCTCGCGAGCTCTGGCGCTGAGCTGGAGGTGCCAGTGGGTGCGCGGACGCAGATCGTCGGCGGGTTTGTGATTGATCGGTCCACCACGCCAGAAACCGGTGGACGCACGCCAGGACAGGCGCCGCTGGACAATACCGGGTGGCGATTCGGCGCATCGCATGCGCTGACTGCGCGCGCGCGGCTGCACGCCAGCGTCAGTGAGCGCTCGCGCTTCCCGGCGTTGCGCGAACTGTATTCGGGGGCGCTCAACCGGTTCCGTCCCAATCCGGAGCTCAAGCCCGAGACGCTGCTGGGGATGGAAGCAGGCTTTACCCTGAGTCAACCATTCGCGTCGTTGGCTCAGTCCTCGCTGCAGGTTGTCGGCTTTCGCCATCGGCTCGACGATGCGGTGGTGCGCATTACGCTGGCCAGCCCGACACGCTTTCAGCGTATCAACCGTGATCGTCTTGTGAGCACCGGCGCCGAAATCATCGGTGGATTGGTTTTTGGGTCGGATCCGGAGCGATCGGTGTCGCTGAACGGCGATGCGACCCTTCAGAAGATTCGGATCGTTGACGTCACGGCCAGCGACCAGCAGCGTCGCGCTGAGAATAATCCGGAGCAGCGCGGACGATTGGAGCTGGGAGTCCCGCTGCCGGCCAGCATGACCGCATTTGCGGTGGCGCGCTACACTGGTACGCAGTATTGCCTGAACGCAGATACGTCGAATCAGGACACGCTGCCGGCCGCGACGTTGGCGGATCTCGCGGTCCAACGCACGTTCCCCGTTTTGCGCAGCGGGCCATTCCGTTTCCTGCGGGCGTTGCTATCGTTTGACAACATCGGGAACAGGGCGGTCTACGATCAGTGTGGACTACCGCAACCGGGTCGCACCGTGCGGCTCACGATGTCGGTGCGGTAACTCAGCAGGGGCGCCGGGTTTTCGCATGCCGCACCTCAACGTGCAGGGCTAGGGTGCCGGCAGCAGAAATCCGTATCGCACAAAAACTTCCCGCGCAGCGCTCGTCTGCAGAAATGCGTAGAAGGCGCGCGCCGCAGGGCCAGCGCCGCGAAGGAGCACCATCCGTTGGAGTAGCGGTTGATGGTACCGCGCGGGAATAAGCACAAAGGTTCCCGCCGCACGGACCTGCGGGGTCAACGCGAGCGAGAGCGGAATGATGCCGCCCTGTGCACTCCCTGAGCTGGCAAACTGTGTGGCTTGGGCGGCATTTTCGCCGAATACGAGACGGGGGTGGAGTGCCGGCCAGATCCCCAGGTGCTCGAGGGCTTCCTTCGCGGCGCGACCATACGGTGCATGTTCCGGGTTGGCGATCGCAAACTTGATGACGTCGCCGCGTTGAACGGCAGCGACGAACGCTCGCAGGCTCGTGTCACTCGGTATGCGTGAGCCGCGCGGAATCAACAGGCCGATGCGGCCCGTGGCGTACAGTGCGCCGTCGCCATCGGTGTGTCCACTGGCGGCGAGGCGCTGCACGTAGCGCTCGTCGGCGGAGAGGAAGACCTGAAACGGTGCACCGTTCTGGATCTGCTGGGTGAAGAGGCCGGATGATCCAAACACCAGCTTGACCGCGTAGCCGGTTTGTGTCGTAAAGATGCGGGCGATTTCCGGGAGTGCCGCATTGAGATCTGCGGCGGCCGCGATGGCCGGAACAGGTGCAGGTTGTGCGCGCAGATCACTGGGGTCAATGAATGTGCATACCATCGCCCCCAGTGTCGCCAGCACGTTGCGCACCACGCGCCTCATAGAAAAACTCACGACGCGGGTTCCGGAAGATCCAGCAGCGCGCGGAGGCGGTCGGAGACGAATCCCGACTTGATCTCTTGCACGGTGCCAGCGTGCACGACGCTCCCGCGCTCGATCACCACCACATCATCGGCGAGCGCGAGCGCTTCCTCGATGTCGTGGGTCACGAGGATGATCGGTGCGCGAAGTTCGCTCTTGAGCGCGGCGAGATCCGCGTGCAGTCGGCGTCGCGTCGGCCGGTCAATGGCCGAGAAGGGTTCGTCGAGCAGCAGGACGTCCGGCTCTCGCGCCAGCGCACGCGCGAGCGCGACGCGCTGCTGCTCGCCACCGGAGAGCGACGATGGGCGCCGTGACCCTGCGCCGGAGAGTCCGACCCGCGCCAGGCATGCGTCGGCGGCCGTTGCGCGGGCAGCGCGCGGAAGATGAGCCAGCGCGATGGCCACGTTGTCCCGCGCCGACAGGTGAGGGAAGAGCGCATACGACTGAAAGACCAGGCCGGTCCGACGATCGTGCGGCGCACGCGCGGTTCCATCGCGCGTGTCCAGCCAGACCGACCCGTTGCAGATGATGTGTGCAGTCGCCGGCCAATAGAGCCCCGCAATGCTGCGCAGAATCGTTGTCTTCCCGGCCCCCGACGGCCCGATGAGCGCTACGGTGCGCCCCGCCGCGCAGGTGAAGTGCACATCGAGCGGAATCGGACCTCGCTGTTGGAGGGCCACGTGCAGCGACGGGCTATCCACGGCGGTGGCCGATCCGACCGGTCGCCCCGTAGGCGATAGCAATGGCGACGAGAGAGACCAGTACCAGTGCTGCCGACATCACGCCGGCTGACGACTGATCGAATGTCTGGACACGATCGTAAATGGCCAGTGCGGCCGTTCGTGTTTCACCCGGTATCGACCCACCAATCATGAGGACGACGCCAAACTCGCCCATGGTATGGGCAAACGTGAGCACGAAGGCCGAAAGCACCCCAGGCCACGCGAGCGGAAGCTCGACGCGCCAGAAGGTCTGCAGCGGCGTCAGTCCACTCACCCATGCCGCTTCACGAACATCGGGCGGTAGCGACTCCAACGCGCGCTGAATAGGCTGCACGGCAAAGGGCAGATTGACCAGCAGCGAGGCGACCAGCAGTCCGTGAAACGTGAAGACCAGACCGTGGCCAAAGAGTGCGGTCCAGAGCTTCCCGACGGGCGAATTCCCTCCCAGACTCACCAGGAGGTAGTAGCCGAGGACAGTTGGGGGGAGCATCAGCGGGAGCGCGATGAGCGCCTCGATCACGCCGCTGGTCCGGTGCCGGCGAAACGCGAGATACCGCGCCAGCCACATGCCGAACGGCACGAGCAGCACGGTCGTCCAGGCGGCGAGTTTCAGCGAGAGCGCAAACGCTGTCCAGTCCATGACCGGAATATGCACGGGCGCGCGGGGGAACGGATGACGGGGGTTGCGCGAGGGCCACGCGTTGTCGGGATCTTCGGATCATCCGGGAACGTTTATTGTGGGTGCGGTAAAGAGGCAGGACGCGCGAGACTTGAAGTGTGTTTCCGAGTGAGCGGAAGGTGTTGGAGCGCGCTATCCCTGAACGGAGTTGTCGTCGATGTCGTATATGGTTGTCCTGCTGGTGGTCACATTTGTGGCGTCGCTTGGCGGACTGTCGCTGTTCATCTGGTCAATGTCCAAGGGGCTGTTCGGCTCGGCGGATGCTGCGAGCCGGGTCATCTTTGGCGCGAATGAGGTGGGACTGATCGAAGAGCCGGCGGCACGAACCGCAGCGGCGCAGGACGATCTGCAGGAAACGATGAACCGTACGGGGCATACGGGCGAGTTTGCCATTCTGTCGCCACAGGAGGCGGATGAGCGTGCGGAGCAGGACGAGTCGGGACGCTGGCCGGTGTTGCTCTCGATCGGTTTCTCGGTGCTCTGGCTGGTTGTGGCGTCCACATTCGGGTTGATCGCCTCGATCAAGCTGCACGTTCCTGACTGGTTGGTCGCCGATGCATGGTTGACCTTCGGGCGCATCCGCCCGGCGCATCTGAATGCCGTGGCATACGGCTGGTGCAGCACGGCGGCGTTCGGTGTGGCGTTGTGGCTCATGCCCCGTCTGCTCCGCACACCGCTGGTTGGTAGCAAGACGGCCGCCGTGGGCGCGATCTTCTGGGGGGTCGGGGTGATCGGGGGTATCGCGGCAATTCTGACCGGGCACAGTTCCGGCCTCGAATGGCTCGAGTTTCCCTGGCAGTGTGATGTCCCCATGGTCATTGGCGGCACGATGATGGGGGTGGCTCTTTTGCGTACGCTGCGCAACCGCCGCGTGCCGCACCTGTACGTGTCGGTGTGGTATATCGCGGCCGGTCTGATCTGGCTGCCGATCCTGCTCATTGTGGCGAACTGGCCCGGCCTGCACTCCGGGGTGCAGCAAGCCGCGATGAACTGGTGGTATGGCCACAACGTGCTCGGGCTCTGGTTCACACCTATCGGCCTGGCCGCCATTTACTACTTCATTCCCAAGGTGCTGGGAAAACCGATTCATTCCTACAACCTCTCGCTGATCGGATTCTGGACGCTTGCGTTTTTCTACAGCCAGGTGGGTGGGCATCACTTAATCGGCGGCCCGGTGCCGGGGTGGATCATCTCGCTGTCCATTGTGCAGAGCATGATGATGATCGTGCCGGTGACGGCGGTGGCCATCAATCAGCATCGCACGTCTTGGGGACACCTGAGCGCGCTCCGCCACTCGCCGACGCTGCGTTTTGTCGTCCTTGGTGGCATGATGTACACACTGGCGTCGGTGCAGGGCTCGATCGAGTCACTGCGAATAGTGAATACGGTCACGCACTTCACGCACTACACAGTCGCCCACGCCCATCTGGGACTGTACGGATTCTTCTCGATGGTCATGTTCGGGTCGATCTACTTCATTCTTCCGCGTGTGCTCGATTGGGAATGGCCATCGGCTGCGCTGATCAGCGCCCACTTCTGGCTCGTGATCGGCGGCTTCGCGATTTATTTCGTGGGACTGACCATCGGCGGCTGGCTGCAGGGGCTCGCCATGCTCGATGCGGCGCGACCGTTCATGGATAGTGTCAACATCACCAAGCCGTATCTGCTGGTGCGTACGATCGGGGGCACGCTGATGACACTGGGTCATCTCGTCTTTGCGGTGCATGTGGCCATGATGCTGACGAAGCGTGGGGGCCAGCGCAGCGGCGCGACGCTCTTGCGCCGTCGCTCCAGTACTCCGATGTCGAGCCCGGCGATCGCTGGCGGTTTTCGATGAAGCGCAGTCCGCAAGTCAATGTCACGCGGCTGATTGTCGGGGCGGTGACGATCATCGCGTTTTCCGTGGTGCTGCTGGTGGTGATGCCGTATGTGCTCACCGCACGCACGGTGCCACCTGCGAAGCCCGCCGCGTACACCGATGCTCAGGCAGCGGGCCGCGCGGTGTACATCGCCAACGGGTGCGTCTATTGTCATTCCCAGCAACCCCGTGATCCAAGCATCGCGCCGGACGGTCAGCGTGGCTGGGGGCGCCCGTCGGTGCCCGACGACTATGTCAACGATCGGCCGCACCTCCTTGGCACCATGCGCACCGGCCCTGATCTGTTCAACATCGCCGTGCGTCAGCCTAGCCGTGACTGGCATCTCGGGCATTTGTATCAACCGCGCGCGTATTCGCCGGGGTCCACCATGCCGGCGTTTCCGTTTCTCTTCGCGGAGCGTCGGGGTGCCCTGCAACCGGGTGAGGTTGAGGTGTTGCTACCGCCGGGCACCGCACCCGCTGGCGCGCGGATCGTCGCACGGGAAGAGGCGCAGCGACTGGTGGACTACTTGCTGTCGCTCGATCACACGTATCCGGTGGATCCGTCTGTGCGTCAAAAGAGAATGCGATGACCCGCGAGCAATTGCCCCCACGCGAGCGGGAGAATCAGGACCCTGATGAACAAGTCCGTCCGCTTCCGCGACTATTGGTCGCGATGATGGTGACTGGCATGGCGTGGGGAGTATGGTATCTGGCCCGAACCAGCACTGACGCGAGTCCGTCACTGGGTGATGCGCGCACGGCGGTGGCCTTCAGTACGGCGCCGGTTTCCGCTGGGGTGAGTGGCGCGCAGGTGTACGCCGGCAAGTGTGCGGCCTGTCATCAAGCCTCTGGTGCTGGATTGGCCGGCGTCTTCCCGCCATTGACCGCGTCTCCGTGGGTCACGGGGAGTGAGCAGCGTCTCGTGCAGATTCTGCTGCATGGGATTCAGGGGCCGCTCGATGTGTTGGGCGTCACGTATAACGGCTTGATGCCGGCGTGGAATATGCTGTCCGACGCGGAGTTGGCGGCCGTCGCGACATATGTGCGCGGTGCCTTCGGCAATCAGGCGTCGGCGATTACCGCTGAACTGGTGGCGATCGAGCGAGCGGCCACCGCCTCGCGTACAACGCCGTGGGCCGGTGGCGCTGAACTCGAGGCGGTGAAGTAGTGGCGGCGCGCGCGGCGATCGGGCTGGTTGGCTCCGCCGCGTTGGTGCTGGCCATGCTGGGCACCGCGACCCGCGGCTTTTCGGCGCTGACCACCGATACGGCGCGCGCATTGGATGTCGCGGCCAAGCCGGTACTGGTGCCGGAGATTGCCCTGCTCGACATGCACCGCACCGCGCACACGCTCCGCGATGATCGGCGCAGCACGATCGTGGATTTCGTCTACACGCGCTGTCTCACCGTGTGCAGTGCACTCGGTGGGATCTATCACACGCTGCAGTCGGAGATCGGCGCGCGCGGCTTGGAGTCGCAGGTGCGTCTGTTGTCCGTCTCATTCGATCCGGCGTGGGATACGCCCGAGCGCTTGGGACCCTATGTGCAGGTGATGCGTGCCGATCCCGCGATCTGGACTATCGCCACGGTGGCCGACACCGCCGCGCTCCCGACGATGCTGCGCACGTTCGGCATTCGCGTGATCGATGACGGCGTAAACGGCTTCGTGCACAATGCGGCGCTGCATGTGGTGGATCCCAAGGGTCGGCTGGTGGCGGTCCTGCCGTTCGACGCGATCGGTGCAGCGCTTGAGGTGGCGGAGTCCCACGCGCGTGTGCGTCCGGCGCGTCGATGAGAGCGTGGCGACTAGTGCTTGCGCTTGCTGTGGTGGGTGTGGCGGTGATCGCGCGCGGCCCGCTCGAGCAAACCATGCAACGCCATTCACTGGTGCAGCTGCCGATGCTGTTCGGGGCGGGACTACTGCTTGGACAAGCGGTGTTGCGTCGACGCGGTGCAGCAAGCAGGTGGCGTGAGTGGAACCTGCAGGGGGTCGCCGGTTTGCTGCTGGTGAGCGGCGTGCTCATGACGTGGATGGTGCCGCGGGCGCTCGACGCCGCGGTAGAGCATCTGGCGATCGATGCGCTCAAAATGGGGTCACTCGTGGCAGCCGGGGGAATCGCCCTCGCTTCCTGGCAGATGGCGAGTGCGATCGTGCGCACGTTTTTTGTCGGCAACGCGGCGTGGATGTCAGCCACGATTGGCATGCTGTTGCTCGATGCGCCGGTACGACTATGTACGAGCTACGGCGCCTCGGATCAGCGGGAGACGGGCATCGTCATGATCGCGTTGACGATCGCCGCCGTGGTGGGAGCGGCGGTGTACGTGCTGTATGCGCCCCGCACCTACGACGCGCAGGCGCACTGATGTGAAGGTGCGCGCGCCGTCGTCGCAACGCGCAAAAATCCGCTGGTGACGCATCCCGCTATGGCACGGTGGTGTGGCGCACAAACTCCGCGATCCGCACCGCAAGCCCGTTCGTCTGACTCGGTGCCGTAATGCGGCCTGCCAGCACATGGCCATCCTCGTTCTCGGCCGGCGTCACGAGCACACGCTCCTCACGCACCGTCCCCAAGGCCTTCACGCGATCCAGCCACGCGAGAGTGCGTAAGGCGTCGACGACCCGATCGTTCGCGTTGTAGAACGTGAGCGTCGGTGTACTGTAGCCGCTCACAGTGCGCGCTCGCGTATCTTCCACCAGCGCCTGCATGGGGAACAGCGCCGCCGTGGGATACTTCGTCGTCCAGAAGCGGCGTCGTCCCTCGTTGCCCGACGTGCTCTCGCGAAACGGAATGAGACGCGGCAGCAGCACGCTGGCCCATGGGAGGGTAAGCACGCTGGCCGCCCTGTCGACTGGCCCGAAGTTTGGGGCGATCAGCACTACCGTATGCAATCCGGTGCGCGCCCCCGAGGGGAGCGTGGCAAGCCACGCGGCCAAGGTGCCGCCGGTGGACGTGCCGATCACAATCACTGAATCGCCAAGCGTTCGCCCAATGTCCATCGCTTCGACGGCATCGTCGAGCCAGTCGCCGGCGGTGACCGTACCCAGCGAGTCCCCGGGGAGACCGTGACCCGTAAGTCGCGTTTCGAACAAATTGGCGCCGAGGGCACGTGCCACCTGCTCGCTGAGCGGTGCCGTTTCCTGGCGCGTCGCGGAGAAGCCGTGCAAGTACACGATGCTGTACGGTGTGCGCACCGAGTCGCCGGCAAAGACAATACGTTTGGCCACGGCGGTATCTGTGACACCGGCGGCGGACTCCTGTGCGGCCAGCCACGCCGGAAGTGCCGTGGGTGCGGTGGGGCGTGCGACGCTTCCCTCGGCGAGAATCGGTGGCGCCAGCCCCACGAGCGGTTGAGTCACACGGGGGCGAGGCCCAACGCCAATGATGAAGCCTACCGTCAGCACAACGACCACAAAGCGGATCTTCGTACGCCGCGCCATTATATCGCGTCCGACAAGCTGGTGAAGTTGAAATCCCGCACCTTGACCGGCGGCATCGCAACGGCTGGTCCGCCGTCGCCTCCCGCGGTGCGCAGGGCGCGACCCACGCCCTCGAGGTTGTTGAGCATGAACAGCGGTGAGTCGTTGAAGCGGAAGTTTTTGATCGAGCGCGCGATCTTGCCGTTTTCGATCAGGAACGTGCCATCGCGGGTGAGGCCCGTGTACATGAGCGTGCGGGCATCGAGCGGCCGCAGGTACCAGAGCCGCGTGACCAACACGCCGCGGGCCGTACTGGCAATCATCGCCTCCATGGTGTCGGCGCCATCGGCCATACGCAGCGACGATGCGTTCCCGGTTGGTGTCTTCCCCTGCTTGTTGGCCCAGAACCGGTTGTAGGCCAGCTGCTGCAGCACGCCGTTTTTTACCCACGTCTGCTGCGTCACGGGCAACCCTTCGCCATCAAAGGGTGCGCTCACGATGAGCGGGTCGCCGGGATCGGAATACAGCGTCACGCGGTCGTCCACGATCTTTTCGCCGAGCTTGGTGCCGCCGGTTTTGGAAAACGCGGAGCGCCCTTCGTCGGCGGAACGCGCTTGAAAGGCGTTTCCCATCAGGCTCATCAGGTTGGCCGTGGCCTCGGGCTCAAAGATCACGGTGTAGCGACCGGGCTCGATGGCCACCGGATTCCGCGAGCGGCGCGCCTTGTCGATGGCGCGATCGGCTACGGCCTGGACATCGAGTTTGGTCCAGTCGTTGTTTTCCATACCGGCCCAGCCCGAGCCGGTTCCATCGTTGGTGCGCGCGGTGAGTGTGTAGTTGGCGCTGGTGGCACGATGGTAGGCGAACAATCCCGCGCTGTTGCCGATCGCGGTGGCGCCCGCGTTGCAGATAATGAAGCCAGCCACGGTGAGCTCCTTGCCGGCTCGCGCGGGGGCCAGCGCACTCAGGGCGGCCTTCGCACGATCGTCGGCGGTGAGATCAGCGGTGGCGTCGTACCATGCATTGATCGTGGTGTACTGCTGTGGCCCGATCTCACCGAGGTACTCGGGATCTTCCGGGGCGAGTCGTGCGAGTGCTTCGGACTGGGTCACGGCGCGACGGAGTCCGTCATCGCTGCGATCGTTGGTGACCACACTGGCCTTCCGCTTGCCGAACACACTCTGGATGCGGATGGTGGTGTTGGTGGTCACGCCCGACGTGGACATCTGGTTGTCGGCGAAACGCAAATTCGTTTCGCGGCTACTCGACACCGACACGCGCACTGCATCGGCCGTGGAGAGCTTGACGGTGCGTTCCACCAGCGACTGCGCGTCCTCGCGCGAGAGCACACCCGCCCGCGCCTGCGCGGACGTGCTGAAGAGCGACTTGGGCCCGCTCATACCGTGCGCCCCGTGTTGATGATATTGATGTTCTTGAAGCGTGCGGGTGGGCAGCCGTGACTGACCGCGTTGGCTTGTCCGGGCTGCCCCTTTCCGTCGTTGAAGGTGCCGCCCAATGCGTAGCTGCTTTTGCCGCCGAGCATGTCGAGCGCGTTCCAGAACTCCGGCGTGCGCATCTGGTACGCGGCGTCTTTCACCTGGCCAACGATCTTGCCGTTGCGCACTTCGTAACAGAGCTGTGCACCGAACTGCGCGTTGTAGCGCTGCTGATCGATGGAGTACGACGCGCGCCCGATCATGGCGATGCCCTTGTCGGTCGCGGCAATGAGATCGCTCCAGCTCAGGTCGTTGTCGCCGGGCTGCAGCGACACGTTGGGCATGCGCTGAAACTGTACGTCGGCCCAGCTTTGCGCGTAGGAGCAGCCGTGTGAGCGCACGGGCTGTCCGTTCTTCGCGTACCACGGCGCCAGCCACGGCGCTTGTTCGCGTGTGGTTTGATAGTCGTTGAAGACGCCGTTCTTGACAATGTGAAATTCGTCGGGCTGCACGCCATCGTCGTCGTACCCGATGGTCGCGAGCGCGCCGACTTCGTTGCGATTGCCCACCAGGTTCATCATTGGGGGGCCGAGCTTGAGCGAGCCGAGCACCTTCTCGGGCGGCGCAATAAAGCTGGTGCCGGCGTAGTTGGCTTCGTAGCCCATGGCGCGATCGAGCTCGGTGGGGTGAGCGAGCGACTCGTGGATGTTCAGGAACAGCTGCGACGGATGCAAGATCAGATCGTAGCGTCCGGGTTCCACTGCCTTGGCGGTAAGCTTTTCGGCCGCCTCTTCCGCCCACACCTTCGCATTGGTGACGATGTCCGCTTCGAGCACATACTCCCAGCCACGACCGGCAGGTTGTACCACTTCGGGGCCGCGCACCGCAGTGCCCGAGCGATCGGGGGCCACGGCGGTACATGACATGGTGACCCAACTGCGCACGTAGTCCTGCGTGATCACCGAGCCGTCGGTGTTTGCGTAGTTGCGCTCTTCCTTCACAAAGGAGAGCCCGCTGTTCACGAAGCGCACGTTGGCGACGCCCAAGGCCACGGCGTTGGCACGCAGCAGCAGGTCGGCTTTCTCCTCCACCGGAATCGTGAACGGATCGATGGTGTAGCTGCTGCGCCACGTGGCGTCGGGGTGTGCGGGAGACGGAGCAAGTTCCACGCGCCGGTCGCGGGCCACACGATTGGCTTTGGCGATGGCCACGGCTTCCTGCGAGGCGCCGCCGACTCCGGGCTTGGTAAGCTCCTGCGTGGCGCAGAAGCCCCAGCAGCCGTCCACCAGCACGCGAACGCCGCAGCCCATGGTATCGGTGTCGACCACGTCCGTTACCTGTCGCTCGCGCGTCTGCACGCTGTTGTTGCGATTGCGCGAAATGCGAACATCGGCCCACGAGGCGCCGGCGCGCTTGGCGGCGTCGAGCGCCTCCATCATGAGCTCGCGGGTGGCGGCGTCGGTGTACAGGGCGGGCAGAGGGCGCCGGTGGGGCAGGGCGTGGAGCAGCTGCGGCCCAAGGGCGGCAGCGCCGAACGCGGCACCGAGGGCGCCGCCGCCAGTGACGAGAAAGTCGCGACGAGTGGTCATGTCACGAATCTACCGCCACCGACGGGGCGGGTCACGCGATTTACTTCAGATTCGCCTTGAAAAATCCGATCGTCTTGGCGAACGCATCTTCCGCAGCTGTCTTGTCGTAGGCTTGGCCGCTGGGATTGGCGAAGGCGTGGTTGGCGTTTTCATAGACGGTAATCGTGACCGGTACGCCGGCGGCTTTGATGGCCGTTTCCATTTGACGCACCGCCGTCAGCGGGATGCCGGTGTCCTTGCCGCCGAAGATGCCGAGCACGGGGGCTTTGAGGCGGGAGATCTCTTTGGTGTCGGTAATGGGCGCGCCGTAGTACATCACTACTGCGTCAAGGTCTTCGCCGCCCACAAGGCCCGTGCGCAGCGCCCAGTGACCGCCATAGCAATAGCCGACCGCGCCGATCGACGTCGCACCGGCCTTTTTCAGGTAGGCAATCGCTTCGCCGAGGTTCTTCTCACCGCCCGCGATGTCGGCCATGCCGGCCTGGTAGAGCTTCATGGCGGCATCAGGGGTGGTGGCGACGGAGCCGAAGAGATCCACGGCGAGTACCGTGTACCCTTCGCCGGCGTAGCGCCTGGCCATAGCCTGCATATTGTCGTTGAGTCCCCACCATTCGTGCACCACGATGACGGTCTTGCCCGTGGCAGCGCCGGCGGCTGGCTTGGCGAGATATCCCCGAATGGCCGTGCCGTTGATGGTGGCGTAGGTGACGGTCTCACCCACCACGTCTACGCGCGGGGCAATGAGCACACCGGCGGAGGCCGTCGGCGTTTCCTTGCCATGCTCGTGCTTCATGGCCCCGGCGTAGTCGGGCTGGTTCTGGGCGGCGAGGGGGCTGCCGGAGGCGGCGAGCAGGCCCGCAGCCACGGTGAGTCGGGTGGAGCGGATGAAGGCGGTCATCAATGCGGAATCCGTCGAAGGAAAGGGAAGGGCGCGCGTACCCGTATTGCTTAGCTGATTACGACCACGATTTTACCAACGGACTGCCCGTTCGCCAGTTCCTCGTAGGCGGCAGCGGCCTGCTCCATGGGGAAAGTCTTGCCAATCACAGGTTTGACCGCGCCCGTGTCAATCACCGCGCCGAATTCGCCGAGCATGGCGCCATCCGGGTCCATCAAGAACCACTCAAACCGCACGCCGAATTGCGGGGCGAGATTGTCGCTGTCCTGACCCTTGATCGACACCATCATGCCGCCACGCTTCAACACGGTGAACGAGCGATTCATGGTGTCACCGCCGAGCATGTCGAACACGAAGTCATACTCAGACAAGCGCTCGTCGAATGCTTCGGTTTTGTAGTCGATGACCACATCCGCGCCGAGGCGTCTGACCAGATCGGCGTTGCGGCCACTGCAGGTTGTGGCGACATGGGCGCCAACATGCTTGGCAATCTGAATCGCGAACGTGCCCACGCCGCCGGACCCGGCATGGATCAGCACCTTGTCCCCGGCTTTGATGTTTCCTCTGGTGATCAACGCCTGCCACGCCGTCAGTCCTGCCAGCGGCACCGACGCCGCCTCGGCGTGGCTCAGACTCTCCGGCTTCATGGCCAGTTCGCTTTCCTTCACGCGGGCGACCTCGGCAATCGCGCCGGCATCGGTCTGATTCGGCCTGGAGAAGACCTCATCGCCGACCTTGCAGCGCGTGACATCCCGGCCCACTTCGATCACCTCACCCGATATGTCGTAGCCCATTATATGGGGAAATGTGAGCGGCATCATATCCTGAATGGCGCCAGACCGCAGAATGTCGTCGATCGGATTGATGCTCGCTGCGCGTACGGCTACGAGCACCGAATCGTTTTTCAGCGCTGGCGCGTCAACTTCCCCGACTTCGATCGGCGCCTGGTAATATTTGATCATCGCGGCTTTCATGTTCTGCTCCCTAGTGCGCACCGCTCGGTGCGAGGTTTGCGCTATGACCGTATCCAGCATGTTGCGCCTCCACAGCGCGCCAGCCCATAGCGCCGTGAGATCCCGATGAAACTCTGGATCGATGCCGACGCCGCGCCGGTCGCGGTGAAAGAGATTTGTTATCGCACATCAGATCGACTCAAGATCGAGACAATATTCGTTGCGAACCAGCGACTCCAGCTGCCGCCGGGCTATGCTTTGCTGCAGAGCGTCCGCGTGGACGGCTCTGCCGATGCGGCGGACCGCTACATCGCCGAGCAGTCGGTGGCCGGTGATGTGGCGGTGACGCAGGACATCCCGCTGGCAGCGATTCTGGTGCCCAAGGGGGTGGTCACGATTGACCCGCGTGGCGAGGTGTACACGGTAGAGAGCATCGGGGAACGGCTTTCGGTGCGAAACTTCATGGAAGGGCTTCGTGGCAGCGGCGTGGAAACGGGCGGTCACGCAGCGTACGGTGCGCGCGAGAAGCAGCTGTTCGCCAATGCGCTCGACCGCGCACTGACGCGGGCGCTGCGCGGCCGTTGAGCAGGGGCCGGACGAGTCAAACCGTTCGGGCGCCCACCACTTCACCACGCACCGGATCCGCGATCGTGGTTGCGTTCTCACGGGCTTGGGCATCGTGCTTCAAGCTGTCCATCTCGATGACGTGGCGAAAACGGACATCCTCGTGCTTCATGCGTATGAAGGCCGCGTCGATGTCTTGCATCCGGATCTTCTCGATCCGCGGGCGAATACCGTGCTCAGCCGAAAGGTTGAGGATCTCCTGAGTATCGGCCACGCCGCCTATCAGGGATCCCGCCAGCGTCACATGCTGGAAGACCATGGTTCCAGAATCGACGTTGTCGAAGCCGAGGAAATTACCGACCACGGCAATCGCACCCTTTGGTGCGACCAAGGCGAGGTAGGGATTGATGTCGTGCTTGTACGGGATGGTGTTCACGATGAGGTCCATACTCTGCGCATGCTTCTTGAGCGCCGCCTTGTCGTCCATGCTGATCACGTCGTCCGCACCGAGGCTCTTGATGGCCTCTGCCTTTTCCGGGCTGGTGGTCAAGGCTACCACCTTGGCGCCGAGCGCTTTACCGATCTGCACCGCCATATGGCCCAACCCGCCAATACCGGCGACGCCCAGAACCTGCCCTTTCTTGAGTCCGAAGTATTTCATCGGCTGATAGGTGGTGACACCCGCGCACAAGATCGGGGCCGCCTCGGCGGGATCGATAACTGTGGGGATGGACAGCACGAATTCCTGACGCACGACAATGCCGGTGGAGTAGCCGCCGTAGGTGTTCGTGCCGTCCGGCTTTTTGGGACCGTTGTAGGTCAGCGTACAACTCTTGGGGCCGGTACAATATTGCTCATCGCCCATCGTGCACTGATCGCATTGCTGACAGCTGTTGATCATGCAACCGACGCCGACAATGTCACCTACGGCAAACTTGGTGACACCGGGCCCGACGTTGGACACCGTGCCGACCACTTCATGTCCTGGCACGCAGGGCCAGACAGAATTACTCCAATCATTGTTGACTTGATGCAGATCCGAATGGCAGACACCGCAGTGTGTGATGTCGATCGCGACTTCTCCGGCGCGCGGCTCCGTTCGGGAAAACATCATGGGGATCAAGCGCGCGCCCGCTGAGGGCGCGCCAAAGGAGAGGACGTTCATGCAACGGCTCCATTGTCGGGGTACACAAAGGCACAGCGAACGTGATGCGAATATGCTCATGCGCCTTCGAATGCATTGGTCGTACAGGCATAGCCACCTACCCGACCGTGTTGTCGCAGGTTCCGCTGCTCAGGCGTACGATTGTCGAGCCATGGGCGACGCCGCAGTGTGGATCCTTGCCGGCGGCAGCGCATGCAGCTAATTTGGTCCCAAGGATTTTGATCGCATGGGTGACGACGCGATCGCGGCGCTGTTCGGGCACGATTCGTAACGCCGAGCGCACGGCACGTGAAACTCCTGCGTGATACGCAGCTCTTGCTCTGGGCCGCGGCGCATCCGCGACGACTGCCTGCAGCCGCACGGAAGCTGATTGCCGATACCCAACACGAGTTACTCTTCAGTGCGGCGAGCCTCTGGGAGATTACCATCAAGAACTCGCTGGGCCGCGAAGATTTTCGTGTGGAGCCCCGGGTTCTGCGTCGTGGCCTGTTGGACAACGGCTACATCGAATTGCCCATCACCAGTGACCACGCGGTGAACGTTCCCGCGCTCCCGGATTTTCATCGCGACCCCTTCGACCGGCTACTGATCGCGCAGGCCACGTGCGAAGGGATCACGCTCGTCACTGCCGACGCGGTCGTCGCGCAATACCCAGGACCGATTCGCCGGGTGTGAGCACCCGAACCTTGCAATGCGTCACGATCGGAGGAGATGATGGCCTGGCTCGTATTAATGGTCGCGGGACTGCTCGAAGTAGGCTGGGCCGTTGGGCTCAAGTACTCGGAGGGATTCACCCGCCTGATGCCTTCGCTGCTCACCGCGGTTGCGCTGGCGGCCAGCATGGGTCTGCTGGCCGTTGCGCTGCGTACCCTACCGCTTGGCACCGCGTACGCCATATGGACGGGCATCGGCACGATCGGCACCGCGCTGCTCGGCATGGTCCTGTTCAAGGAGCCAGCGACAGTGGCTCGGCTGCTGTGCATCTCGCTGATCGTGGTGGGTATTGTCGGCCTCAAGCTGGTGACACCGAATGTGTCTGAATGACAGCGCAGGACGGGAGTCGCACGACGCGCCCGAGACCGCTTCGGTAAGCGCAGCCAAAGGAAACAATCACCACGGCGGCGGGTTTGCACGAGTATGACACTCCCAATTCTTCAGGTTATCATTGCCAGCACCCGCCCCACGCGCATCGGTGGCGCAGTGGGAGACTGGTTCCTTCCGATTGCCGAGTCGCACAACGGGTTCACGGTGGAACGCGTGGACTTGCGTGAGATGGCGCTTCCATTGCTGGATGAGCCCAATCATCCCATGAAGCAGCAGTACGAGCATGCACATACCAAGCGCTGGAGCGAGACAATTGCACGTGGCAGTGCGTACGTGTTCGTGACGCCGGAGTACGACTTCTCGCCGCCGGCCTCCTTGCTCAACGCCATCCAGTGTCTGGCGAAAGAGTGGATGTACAAGCCCGTTGGTCTCCTCAGCTACGGTGGCGTGTCGGCCGGTCTGCGGTCGGCCACGCAGCTCCGCGTGATCTGCACCGCGAACAGCATGATGCCGTTGCCGGGCGCGGTGTCCATTCCGTTCGCGGGCACGCTGATCGACGAGGCAACGGGCGTTTTCTCTCCAGGCGACGTCCAAGACAAGGCGGCCGTGTCGATGCTGGACGAGCTGGTGCGCTGGGAGCGTGCGTTGCGGACGCTCCGTGTGGGGTGAGTGGTAACGCATGGCTACCGCCTGGGAGTCAGTGAATCGTTATCTTTCGCATGACCCCAGGCCGGCGCGCGGTAGCCACCGGCACGGCCGACCACGCGGTGCTGACTACCAGAAACCACATATGACTTCAATCTTCGCGCGTTTCGGCACGCCTTTGTCGTTCGTTGCCGCTGCGGTGGTGCTGGTATCGCAGACGGCGCTGTTGCGCGCTCAAGGCACCGGTGACCAAGCCACAGAGCGCCGAGCGCGCACAGGGGCACTGCTTGCCCGTGGTTGGCACCCGTATGGGGCTGTCGCGCCGGTGTCGCCCCTTGGTCGTCTCGGTGAACTCACCACATTCGGCGTAAGTGGGCATCTGGGCGCTTGGTACGTGCCACCTGAAGGGTCCTGGCCCGGTGTCGGGGTCGAAGCGTCGTACGCCACGCTGGCGAAAGATACGGACGAGCAGTTACCGGGTGCCTATCAGAAAGCCGGTGTGTCGGTGCGGCTGACGTCGAAGGGCAAACGTCGCGTGCTCTTTGACTGGCTCGGCGCCTACGGTGCAGTGGGCGCGGGTGTGTTCCGGCACGGTGCGTCGCAAACCACCATGCAGACGTCGCCGAGCGCCTCCGCGAGTGTCGGCATGCTCGTGCCGGTGTATGGTCTCGAAGGGTTTGTTGAAGCACGCTTCGAGCATTTGTTCAGCGGTCAGACGCTGGGGCGTGGGAACGGCATCACGATGGCGCCGCTGATGCTCGGGGTGCGGTTCTAAGTCGCGATAAGCGGGCGACGTAGCCATCAGACGCTGCCCGCCGAGTTGACCAGTGCTGTAGCGCGCGACCGCCTCTGGAACAGTTCAGCGGGTGAGTGGCTGGCGCGTCGGCTCGGTGCGCCCGAGCGGTCGCGGGCCGTGGGTGGCGGTGTGTTCCGGTCCACCGAGGCCGCGCTCGAGGCATTCGCCGCCGAAGCACGGGTGGAGTTGGACGTGGTGGTCGCGCTAGCGCCAGCCGGCTCAAGCGGTGCTAATGTGCTGGTCGCGCGCCGAGAGGCCGCATCGTTGCGACTCTAAAAGAGTGTCGCGGCCCTTGAGGTGATCCGGCTCGATCTGTTGCGACTGCATGCCGGCGCTGCCGATATCGCGCCGCTCACTACGCTGATCGACGCGGCTCGCCTGCTCGGCGAAGTCGTGAACCGCCCCGCCGAGGCGTGCGCGCGAGGCGCGTGCGATGCCGACGCCTGCGTGATGGTGTGCGGCTGCCGTGACCTCTGCGCGCCGAGCGATACCGGCAAGCGTTGAGCTTGTAACAATCGTGATCGTCAGCTCGTTGCGTCGCTGATACGCAATGTGTGACGACTGCCGCTGCGCGTGCGTGCGGCGCCGTGGACTATTAAGGTTGAGTGTTGTCCTCATCTCCCAACCGGTATACTCCCTATGCATGCACGACTGAAGCGCGCCGCTGCGCTGTCGGTTTTCGCGGTGCTCAGCGCTTGCGCCGAACGTGGCGTCGTTGAACCCGCCGCGCCGTCCTTTGCTTCTCCGAGACTGGATGCGGTCTCCGGTGTGCCACCGTTTGTGGTGATCAGCCAAGTGTACGGTGCCGGCGGCAATGTCAGCGCTGTGTTCAACAGTGACTTTGTCGAGCTGTACAACGCGGGTCCCAGCACCGTGTCATTGGATGAGTTGTCCGTGCAGTACGCAAGTGCGAACGGCAATTTTGCTTCCAACGCAAACCAGATTGTCCCGCTATCTGGCTCCATTGCATCTGGACAGTACTTCCTCGTGGCGATGTCGGCTGGCACGAACGGTGCCGCCCTCCCTGCCGCCGACGCCACCGGCAGCATCCCCATGGCAGCCGGCTCCGGCAAAGTCGCACTGGTGAAACAGTTCGCCGCTCTAGGGTGCAATGGTAGTCCCACCGCCTGCACGACCGAGCAGCGCTTGCGCATCGTTGATCTCGTGGGCTACGGCATTGTCAACTTTTCTGAAGGGACCGGATCAGCACCCATGCTCTCTGCTATCCTCGCCGCCTTCCGTAGAGACGGTGGACGTCAGGACACCAACGACAACAGCGCGGACTTCACGGCCGCCGCGCCCGCTCCACGCAACAGGGCCTCGACCACGCTGCCGCCGGTTGCGGCGCTGGTGGTGACCATTGCGCCGTCGGCACCCACCACAACGATCGGTGCGCCGGTGGTGTTCACCGTCACGGCCAGCAAGAGCGGCACGCCGGTGACTGTCACAACGGCGTCATGGTCCAGTGCCATCATGGCCACGGCAACCATCAACCCGGTGAGCGGTGTAGCGCAGGCGCTCGCGGCCGGTACGACCACGATCAGCGTGGATGTCACCACTGCCGAAGGAACGGGATCCGCCGCGACACTGCTTACCGTGTCGGCGCCGCCGACGGGTGGCAGCGTCCCAGCGGTTCGCTTCTCCGAGATCCACTATGACAACTTCGGTAATGACCAAGACGAGAAGATTGAAGTAGAAGGGCCGGCAGCGATGGACCTCACCGGGTGGAGCGTCGTGCTGTACAACGGCAACGGCGGCGTGGCGTACAGCACCATGTTACTAGCCGGAGTCACCCGCACCGCCTGCACGCAGAGCGCGCGCAGTGTCGTGGTGGTCAGCTATCCGGCCAACGGCATTCAGAACGGCAGCCCCGACGGCATGGCGTTGGTAGACGCCTCCGGCACCGTGATCGAGTTCCTGTCGTACGAAGGGTCGTTCGCGGCCGTCGATGGTCCGGCTGTTGGACTGTCGTCGACGGATATCGGTGTGGCGGAGAATTCGTCGCCGGTAGGTCAGTCGTTGCAGCGTAGTGCCGATGGTACTTCATGGAGCGGGCCCGCGACGGCGACATTCGGTGGCTGCAATAGCGAGCCGTTCACGCCGCCGCCTGGCACAGGCAGCATCAACGTGAGCACGCGTTCCACCCCGCTCCCGGTGGGCTTCCAGACGCAGCTGTTCCTGTCTGGCATCGGCACGGACAATCAGGGTAATCCGGTCACCAACACCGATGTCCGCTGGTCATCGTCCAATGCGTCGATCGTGTCAGTAGACGCGACATCAGGCGTCGTTACCGCGCGCGCGATGGGGCAGGCCACTCTCACGGCCACGGCCACGAGCGACAATGTGACCACCGGCTCCACCGTTATCACTACCAACGTCGGTCAGCTTGCCGCCGCCGCACGCGTAGGCTTCAACACCGCGCTCGGTGAACCTACTGATGCCGACCCATCCGATGATGTGCGCATCGCGCGTCGGCAGTATTCGCTGTCGTACAACGCGTCGCGCGGCACGCCCAACTGGGTGAGCTGGAATCTCGACGCGTCGCACAGGGGCTCGGCGCCACGCTGCAATTGCTTCACCGCCGACACCGCGCTCACTCGGCTCGGCCTGCGTGCGTTTGACACGAACGAGTGGATCAACGGTGGCGTGTGGTCGCGCGGTCACGTGTCGCCGTCCGCGGACTGGAACGTTGCCGATGGCGACAACGCCGCGACGTTCTTCCTGAGCAACATGATCCCGCAGAACCAGACCGCCAACGGCGGTGCGTGGGGTGACCTTGAAAATTCTCTGCGGAGCATCGCGGTGGGTTCCACGCAGATCTACATCGTGTCCGGGCCGATCTACACGCGCAACCGCGCCGGTGCGGGCCTCGACGGTTTCGGCTTCATGAACAGCCTCGGGCGAATCGCCGTCCCCGATTCCATGTGGAAGGTGGCCATCGTGGTGCCCGACGGCCGACCGGTCACCGATATCCGGAATGCGGCGGACGTGCAGGTGATTGCGGCGAACATGCCGAATGAGGCGACCGCCACTGGCTCGTGGAATCGCTTCTCCACCACCATCGATGCCATCCAGCAGTCCACCGGCTACGACCTCTTCGCGCTGATCACGGAGTCGGTGCAGTGTCGTCTGGAAGTCCGGAACTGTTTGCCTGAGCCCACCATGGTGTCCACGTCGGGCAGCAATACCATGGCTCGCGGCACGCCGTTCGTGGTGCGCTCGAGCGCGTCTGATGCCGATGGGAGCGCCGGCGGTCCGTGGACGTTCCGTATCGATTGGGGGGACGGCACCACGTTTAACGCCTTTCTGACCACGCTGCCAACCGCTTCGCGTCCGAACACTCGCTCCAAGATCTACTCCGCCCCCGGCCAGTACACCGTCCGGCTTACCATCACCGACAAGAACGGCGGCCAGGGCGTGCAGACGCTCGTAGTCACCGTCACTCCATGAGTGCACGACACATGATGCGTTCAATCTTTCGTTCCCATGGCTCGGCGGTTGTCGCCGCGACGCTCGCAGCAGTGTTGTCGGCGTCGCCGATTGCTGCCCAGGTCACGCTGTCGTCCGCGCAGACCACGTCGGTGGAGTTCGGCGCCTTTACCGGTGCATTCTCCGCGCTGGCCCAGCGCTTTACGGCTCCTGCGGACAACACGCTGCTGCAGTCGTACCAGTTTTACCTGAGCTATTCCTTCGGTGGGTCGGGACTGCAGTTCCGTAGCGGCGTGGCCGAGTTCTCAGGTGGCACGTTCGGACCAGTGTTGTTCTCCCGCAGTCATTCGGGAAGCGACAATATTACCGAATTTGACACGTATGCCGTCAACTCGGTGAACCTGCGTCTGTCCGCTGGGACGACGTACGCCTTTGTCTTCTGGGGGCTGGGGGCGAGAAACGACGACGGGCTCTCGAACTTGCTCGGCGCATCAAGCGAGTCCTTCGGAAGCGGCGGGCTGTTTGCGTCTAATACGGGTGACTCTAACGGAAGCCCATCGGGGCCGTTCTTCGCGCTGGACGATCAATCGGCGCCGGCCTCCCTCGCGCTCTCCGCCACGTTCGGCTCGGCTACCGTGGTCCCCGAGCCGACTTCGCTGGTGCTGGTTGCTATCGGCTGTGCGGGTCTGCTGATTATCGCTCGCCGTCGTCGCACCTGATATTCCGTGGTCGCAGGGCACGGGGCGTCGTCACTCAGTGGCGGCGCCCCGTTGCGATCGCGGCTTCGATCGCCTGACTGCGGTTGGGGTATAAGGCATCACACACGAGCTGATCTACGCGGCGAACAGTCAGCACGTCGAGGGGAATCACAATTTTTGCTTTGGGCATGCACTCCTCCAATGACAACAGGACGCATCATACCCGGGGGTTCGCGCAAGCGACTGCACTGGAGAGGCCATCGCTCTGCATCGCCCCGGGCGCTTCACGCAGTCGCCGGCGCCCGCGTGTGACGGTACATCCACCAGATCAAGGACATGAACAACGCTAAGCTACCCGACAGGGCCACGGGCGCGAAGACGGCGCCGACCACCGCTAACGGCGATTCCTTGCCAGTCGCGGCAGCAATTCCCGCGAACAACACGCCCAAAAGACTTTCGCCGATGATCAATCCGGTCGCTGCCAGAACGCCAAATCGTCGCGCTGTTTGAGGATCGAGTGGTCGATCCGCCCAGTGCTCGACTTGCTGTGGGTGTACAGCCAAGGCTACGTGATCACCGGCCGATGCACACAACTCCTTCTTCTCCGGCGATGCCAGCATCACGGCGTTCGGTCTCCTGTTCTTCGCGCTCGTGTCCAGTCGGTGCTTCCTGTCCGACAGATGGCGCACCGCCGTCATGAGCGCGGCGCTCGTCGGGGCGCTTGTTTCGTGGATCGTCGTACGCCCGTACACACGGCTCGGCTCCGGGCAGTCGGAGGAGCCGACCAGAGAGCAGTGACGCGAGCGCTCATCCGATCGCAACACACGCAACGGATCAACGCGCGTGGCCTGCGTTGCCGGCCACTACAGGGAGCGGAGCGTGAAGAGATCGATCCGGTGAGACGGCTCCGTTGACCACCCCCGCTATTTCAAGAGAAGATGTCCAGGGTATCTTCCGCCAATGATACGAACATCCGCTCCGGTAGTGCAGGACCGCGTTGACCCCTCGACGGCATCCCCTGCGCCCCGCGGTCGGTGGTTGCTTATTGCAGGTATTGCGTTGGTCGCGCTCAACCTCCGTCCGGCAATTGCCAGCGTCGGGCCGCTCGTGGCAGACATCCGTGCGGACACCGGGCTGTCGAACGCAGCGCTTGGTTTCATCACCACGCTGCCGCTGCTCTCGTTCGGATTGCTGTCATTGCTCGCGGTGGGCGTCGGACGCCGCATCGGCATGGAGCGCGCGCTTGGCCTCGCCGTCGCCCTCATCGGTGTGGGCACACTCTTGCGTGGTGCGCCCCCCGTTGCGGCGTTGTACGCGGGGACCGCCCTGCTCGGAGTTGGCGTGGCACTGGGCAACGTGCTGCTGCCAGCGCTCGCCAAGCGACACTTCCCGCACCGCGCGGGCGCCATCACCAGCGTCTACTCGACGATGATGGGGCTCGGTGCCAGTGCAGCGGCCGGACTCAGCGTTCTGATCGCCGCCCGCATTGGCTGGCGGGGTGCGCTCGCCGTGTGGGTGATTCCAGCAGGCGTGGCCCTGCTTGTCTGGCTGCCACAACTCCGCACCCCTCCGGCGCTGTCGGCGCCGCGAATTACACGCACGCTTGCCGCGCTTTTGCGATCAACGCTCGCCTGGCAGGTGGCGCTGTTCATGGGGTTCCAGTCACTCACGTATTTCGCGCTCATCGCGTGGCTTCCTGACCTGCTGCAGTCGCGCGGTGTGAGCGAGGCCGCAGCGGGCGGGCTTCTCGCGCTGTCGCAGGCGGTTGGCATGGTGGGGTCGGCGCTAGTTCCCATCTGGGCTGGTGCCTCGCGCGACCAACGCGCGATCCTCTGGATGCTCGCCGCACTCGAAGCAGTGGCACTCGCTGGACTGGCGCTCTCCGGCGTCGCACTCGCCTGGCTCTGGGTGTCGCTGCTCGGCTTCGTACTCGGCGGGACGTTTGGCCTGGCACTCATCCTGCTCGTGCTCCGCTCGCACGACGCGGAAGCTACGGGACAACTTTCGGGGATGGCGCAGTCGGTTGGTTATCTGATTGCGGCCACCGGTCCTCCGCTTTTCGGGTATCTGCACGACGCGAGCGACGAATGGAACGTGCCGCTCGGCTTTCTTCTTTTCGTACTGGTGGCCAAGCTGGTGACGGGGCTGCCGGCGAGTTCGCCCGGAACGGTGCGTCTTTCGGTCGGCGCGCCAGCTCCATGAAAGATATCGACCGTTCGT
>JBBQUH010000021.1:0-55501 GCA_038212625.1 Gemmatimonadales bacterium
GGCGCGCGCGCGCTCCAATTCGCGCTCGGCGATCTCCTGCAGCGACATATTGAAGGTGAGCGTGATGGTGTGACCAGCTCGCGCGGTCACGCCCGCGAGTTCCGGTGACTCCACCACCCCGCCACGTCCGTCCCGCATGAATGCATCACGTCCAGACTGACCGCGCAGCAGTGCGTCGAGCTCCGATTCTATCCCCCCGATGGCTTTGTCACCGCCGTCCACGCTGCCGATAATACTGCGCAGCCCCGGGGGGGTCGCCACCGCATAGCGGCGCTGCGTGGGCAAGCGCCGCACGCCAGGAATGTCGGCCACGCGCTCGAAATCCGCTGGCAGCATCGGCGTGGGCAACTCCACCCAGGTTTTTGTCGTATCGAGCGCGCGGCGGATATTCGCAGCGCTCACCCCCAGCGATCGCAGTCCACGCTGAAGGGCCGTCCGGCCGTCTATTGGATCGGATCCACGCTTGGCCCCCCGCGGGCGATACGGACGCACGTGCTTGGGGTTGAGCCCCAGACGAACCATGTCACGCGACTCCACCAGCACACTGCCCGTGGCGTCCAGGATGGATCCGCGCAGCGGGGTGATGTCTTGTTGCCTGACATGCTGCCGATCGGCCTTGCGGGCCCACATGGTGTGTTCCACGATCTGCAGCTTCACCGCCATCGCGAGTATGGCCGACGCGAACAGCAAGAGGGAGCCGTGCACGGCCACAGCACGTCCGCGGCTGATCACCAGTCGCGCGTTACCGGAGAATTCGGGCGAACCGTTGGCTGCGGCGGTCCCCCCAAAACTCCCGTGAGGCGTGGAGGTCGGTGGCGACGGCCCATCGGCCGACGAGCCGAAGCCGATCATGGCGTGCGCACCGAATCGGGCAGCATACGGGACTGCGCTTCACCGGCCACGTGCATGCCCAGTCGCTTTTCTGCCAGCGGAACGATGCGCCGACGGCTGGAGGCTTCGTCGAGATCGCGATTGAGCGTGATGCGCGCGGCGATCAGTCCACGTCGCGTGGCGTCGAGCGTCCCGATCTCCGTGGCGGTGCGAAACCCCTCGCTCCGTCGCCAGACCACCGCACCCGTGACACCCATGAATACCAACAGACCGATCGCCACGAGCGTACGCCCCTTGAACGGCGTGCGCGCGGTGCGTCGCGTGGTGGTGCGCGTGGTGAGGCGCGACTTGGCCGGGGTCATGCGCGGACGAGTTTCCAGGCCCGAAGTCGCGCGCTGCGGGCGCGAACATTGCCCTCCACTTCGCGCTCGTCCGCATAGATCGGCTTGCGCGTCAACGTCTCGCCCAGCGGCGCGCCGCGGCAGGTGCAGATCATCTGACGGGGCGGACAGATACAACTGGTGCTCCAGTCGCGGAACGCGTTCTTCACCAGCCGGTCCTCGCCGGAGTGATAGCTGATAATGGCCAGCACCCCACCGGGGGTGAGCCGGTCACGCAAGCTCGGCAGCGCCCGTTCAAGGCCAGCCAGTTCGTTGTTCACGGTGATGCGCACTGCCTGAAAGATCCGGGCGAAGTCGGGGGCTCCGCTCCGCGGTCCCAACACGGCCCTGATGGCATCGACCAGGTCGTCGGCGGTGGCGAACGGTCGCCGATCACGCCGCCGGACGATTTCGCGGGCCATGCGGGCGGCACGCGGCTCGTCCGCGTACGCGCGCAGCAACGCCGATAGGTCGACTTCATCGATGGTGTTGAGCAACTCCGCCGCATCGAGATCGGCGTCGGTGCCCATGCGCATGTCGAGCGGCGCGCCTTCACGAAAGGTAAAGCCCCGCGAGAGATCATCGAACTGATGGGACGATACGCCAAGATCGAGCAGTATCCCATCAAAAAACTCGGCGCCGGCGAGCCCGGCGCCTGGGAGGTCGGCGTAGTTGCCGAGCAGTGCGCGGAACTGGCCCGCGCGTTCGAACTCGGAGAGTCGTTCCCGCGCAGCGGCGAGCGCTCGCGGATCACGGTCGATACCGGTCACGCGCATGCCGCGGTCGAGGAATGCCGATGCATGGCCACCGCCGCCGAGGGTGCAGTCGAGAACCGTGGAGCCGCCGGCGAGCAGCGTCTCGATCTCGGCCAGCAGCACTGGCACGTGGTAGGCGCTTCCGCGCCCGGATGGGAGAGTACGAACCGGGCTCACGCGCGGATGATGATGGGGTTTGGGCGCGTCATGTTAGTGCGGAGCGTAGAGGAGCGTCAAGCGTGGCGCAATTGCGCGGCGATGTGCATTATCTGAACCAACGCAGGGATGTGATGCCGCTATTGGAGCGGACGCGTCACACGGGAAACGTCGAGGAGGAATGCAACGCGGGCCCGCCGTCGTTGCGACGGCGGGCCCGCGAACCTGCGATACAGCGCGTTACTTACAGAGTGCCTTGACGATTGAATCGGCTTGTGGGTCGAGTTGCATCACAAAGCCCATATACTGACGCATCGCGTCCACCGCGAAGCTACCACCCTTCGGAAGGCTGATCTGTGCTTCGACAAACAGATCCTTGGCTTCCTTCGCGAGCGAGCAGCTTTTCGTTTCTACCGCCTTGGTGAGCTTGATCTGGCCGTAGACCACGCCAGCCGCACCCATGAGGAATTGCGCCTGCGCCTTGGTGGCCCCCGTGGAGACGGAGTCGGCGTAGGCCAACGTCGCCAGCATCGCGTCGAAGTCTGCCGGCTCCTTGCTGGCCTGCGCCGTTTTGAACTGGTCGTTGCCGACCTGCACAATCATCTGCCGAACTGCGGTACTGGAGTCGCCTGCGGCGATCACGGCGCGGGCGGCCGGTACAATTTCGCTGTTCCGGTTCAGCTCGCGGAGGAGCGTGAGCCGGATGAAGGCACCGTTCTCAACGGCCACGTTCGCAGCGGTTGCTCGATCTAGCGCTTCGAGCGCTTGCTGGTTCTGGCCGGCCTTCTGGAGCGCCACGATCTGGGTGAAGGTGAGCTCCGGGTTTCCGGGGAATTTGGCAAGACCCATCGCCGCCATCTCCGCCGCTTTCTGGAACTGGCTGTCGGCCGCCATAGCGCTCGCCGAGAGTGAATAGTAGGTCGTGTCGGCAAACGACGTATCGATCTTCACCAGCTCATCACCCTGCGCAAACGCTTCCTTGAAATCGCGCGTGGCGATCAGAATGCGCCACCGAAGACGCAGCAGATCCGGGTCGCCCGGATTGAGCATCACGGCCGTGTCGACGACTGGCCGCGCCAAGCGCGGATTCGCCACGCTGGCCAGCTCCTCGACGACTTCCTTCTGCAAGCGCGGGTTTTTCGGGTCGGTGGCTAAAAGACGCGTGAGGGCGATGACGGCCGAGTCCTGCTGACCGAGCGCACGGTACGCCGTGGCCAGTGCGGCGAGCCCCGGACGGCTCTTGGGGTCGATCGCCACGATCTCCTTGGCCACCATGAGCAGCTGCTCGTTTGGCGCCTTCTGCGAAATCAGCACGTTCGACCAGCAAATGCGGGCCAGCGTCGCCTTCGGGTAGAGCGCGATGCCTTCCTTGGCTGCCACAATGGCCGCGTCGTACTTCTGGTCGCGTCCCGCGTTCACGCACTTCTTTTCGGCGTCCAGCTGCTTGCGCGCTTCCTTCAGCTCGGTGGAGACAAGCTTCGCGGCTTCGCCGACGCTCTTCCCTTCGTAGATCCCGAGCGGCTGGACGAGGGCGTTGTCGCGAGCGAGCACGAGGTTCGCCTCAAGCGACACCGCGCCGGACGCCGTTTTTCCTACGGTGCCGGTGATGTACTCATCGGCGCGCAGCAGCATCGCCAACGCGCGCTGATCGTGGGGCTCGAGGGCATCGGCAACCGGAAAGCCCGAGGCTTCCAACGTCGCGTTGATGTCGGTCTTGGGCAGCACGTACACTTGCTTGAACGGGAAATTGTTGTTCATCTGCGAACGCAAGGCGTCTGCAGCCTGCACCCCAAGACCCTTTTCGGCAGTGCGGAACACTGCCACCATGACGCGCGTGGCGTTGGGGTCGGGGACCCGGTTGTACTGGGCTGATGCGACGGTCGGAGCGGCGAGTGAGCCGCCGACCGCGAGGCTGAGCCCCGCGATCGCCTGGAAATGCCGTGCCTTCAAAGTCGTAACCTCCGCACCGAGGAGCCGTGGGTCCCGGAGAATCCCGGGAAGCTGAAACCCGTTCGCCGTGCGTAAGCCAAGCGGGTCTGGGGGGAAAGAGCACCAACGTGCACGCAACGCGACGCCGCCGCTAGCCACTACCGACAACGCGACGTTCGGTCCATCCAACCGCTACACCTACCAGTGGGCGAAGAGGGACTCGAACCCCCGACATCCTGTGTGTAAGACAGGCGCTCTAACCAACTGAGCTATTCGCCCGACAGGCAATCGATCATCGAACGCCCACGGTAAAATACAGCTCCCAACGAATTCGGCTCCCGAATTTTGCAGAAATTAACCGGATTGTCACGAATGGCCGCTCGTTCGTCCTTGAGCAACGCTTCCGGGCCCTGCGCACGCACCCCTCGGATCAGCCCTTGAGGATCGCGAGCGGGATCAACACGACATAGCCGACCACGAGCAAAATGGGGGCGAGGGTCTCGCCGCCACGTGCCAGATCGAGGTACCCACCCACTAACGAGGCCGCGGCCAGCCCCCAGAACAGGAGCGCCCGGGACTTGGTAGATTGAGGAGAAGTCATGGCACACGATACAGAGGCAGTGGCGTGTTCGACAAGCCTTGCGCGCCAGCGATTTCGTCCGGCGGTGGCAGGGCGAGCCCGCCGGTGGTCTCACCGGACTCAACGGTAGGAATGCCGTCCGACGCGCTCGCACCATCCAAGAGGGCCTGGAGCGCACTGGCTCGCTGTGCCGCCTCCTGAACGGCGTCCGCCGCCCGCAGGGCTTCCATCCGCCGCTTGTCGCGACGCCGTCTGCTCACGAACAACGGTGCGAGAAAAATGGCGAACACCCCGACCACCGCAGACAGATTGGTCACCAAGGCCAACGCCCCGTACCGTCGGCGCGTTTGCTGCTGCCAGCGCTTGTCGAACTGCTCCCCCGTCATCCCGTACGCCTGCCGTAGCCCTTGCTCGAAGGATCCGCTGGCCTTCCAGTAGGCCAGCAAATTGCGCAGCCCGTTTTTCGGATCGAGCGCCTCAAGCTCCGCGACCACTCGATGCGCCAGCGCGTAGGTCCACTCGGCTTGCGTGGCCCCCGCAAAGAATCCGGCGTCCAGCGCCGCCATCGGAGGGAGGGTCTTCCAGACCAACGCCAGGGACGTTTCGAAGGCCGTTTCACGCGACCATTCGCCCGCCGCGACGCTGGCGAATCCTTCATCAAACCAGCGTGACGGCAAGTGCCCCATATGCTCGTGCAGCGCGAGATGCGCGAGTTCGTGCCGCAGCACGACCAGCGGGTCGCCGGCGGTGCTGCCCGCCCGCCCGCCCTGCATCACGACGCGCTGTTCGTCGGGAAACGCAATGGCGGCCCCCCACTCCGGCGCGTGCGGTCCCACCCAAGCCCGAAAGCGCGCTTCGTCGGGCGCGATCGCAATGAGCACACGCGCCGTAGGGCGCGGCAACCCGGGAAAAGTGTCGCGGGCCTGCGCCGCCGCAAGCAGCGTGCGCGCCAAGCGTTCGTCGCTGGACGCCGACACCACGGTGAACCGGCCGGCATCCAGCCGCACGCCTGGAGCACCGGGACCGGTGCGCGGCTGCGCGCTCGCCGTCTGCGCGCCAACCGTCATGAGCGCGCCAACTAACATGCCCCTACCGGCCACCGCCCACGCGCCACGGTGCGCGGCGCCGCGCAGGCGACGGATCACCCCAAGCGCGGCGGCTCCCCACCCTCTTCGACTGCCAACAGGACTTCGGCGCAGCGCTTCCCCCATGGATTGAACATGTTGGCCGCCGCTCCCGCGCGCCACGCCGCGCGGGCCTCCGTACGACGGCCGGCGGCCCAGCGCGACCGCCCACATTCATACCATGCCTGCAACAGGTTGGGTCCGAGCTCGAGCGCCTTGGCAAAGAACAGCTCTGCGTCGTCGAACATCTCGCGCTCGCAGTACACCATGCCGAGATACAGGTGCGCGTACAACGTAGCCTTCGCGTCGTGGTTCGCGCGAATCACTCGGGACAGATGATCGATCGCCTCGCCATACTGGCGCTCACGCAGACAGAGGTAGCCGAGATTGGTGCGCGCGAGCGGGTGCTCGGGGTCCTGACGCAACACGCGCTGAAAGGTGGCCAGCGCCGACTCATACTGAGCTTGCCCCATCTGCGCCCACCCCAATAGAGTCTCGGCCTCGAGATTTCCCGGCGCCAGCTCCAGCGCGCGTCGCAACGCGACCTCCGCGCCAGCGGAGTCTCCGAGCGAGAGCTTGGACCACCCCTTCTCCACAAAGGTGGACGCCCCGAGATGGTCCACGCGGAGGGGGACCGGTGCAGCAACGGGTATCGCTGCGGACGCCGCCGTGGAGTCGGTTTGCACAGCCGCGCCGACTTCAGATCCACCGTCGAGCCGTTTCCAGGCCACGGCAAGCTGCTTGACGCTGGCCTTGAAGGCGGCTGCCGCGCCGAGTGCGGCGTCGGCATCGCGAAACAGGGCGATGATCTCGAGCTTGAGTCGGTCGCGGTCGGCGGCCGCGGCGGGGTCCGCGAGCGCTGCCTCGAGGGCCGCAAAACGGGCCGGCATGGTGATCAGTGATTCGGGATCAGCGACGGACATCGGTTCTCGGAGACAAAAGACGGACCAGATCGACCACGTAGACCCATGCTTCCTGCCGCTCGAAGCGCGCCCGGAGTCCCGCGCTGTCGTGTGAAGGATCGTCCCGGTCGAGCGGCAACACCAGCGCGGCATCAATGGCGGCCACTTCATGCACCGCATCGACGGGAATGCGGCAGGCTCCATGGGGGAGCGTGACGACGAGGACGCGTCGAGACGTGGCCTCGCCGGTTCCCAGCGCGACCCCGAGCGGTGCAGCGATATCGAGAAACAAGCCGGTCTCGGGGGCGCGGCACCCGTCATGCGCGGCGAACATCGCGGCGGTGGGACGCTCCACCCGGTCCACCACCTCCACCGGAGCGGCGAAGCGCTTCCCGCCGATGCTGAACAGTACAAACGTGGCGCGTTCGACAACGGTTGTGGTGCGCGTGCGCCGCGTGAAGCTCGCGGTGGAGCGGAACTGCGGTCTGGTCATCGGTCCCCTCGGTATCGCAGCCGTTCCACCAAAGCGGTGATCGTTGCCGCCATCGCGGCGAGTGGGGCGATTTCGTCGGCCCCAGCCGCCCGCAGCGCGGCATCGGGCATACCGGGAATAACGGCACTGGCACGGTCCTGTACTACCCCAAGCCCCCCGGCGCGCCGGATCTCCAGCAAGCCTGCGGCCCCGTCGCGCCCCATCCCGGTAAGGACCACGCCGAGACATGCACTGCCATAGAGCGCCACGGCGGAGGTGAACAGCGGATCGGCCGCCGGACGAACCCCCCATGCGGTCGGGCCATCGTCGAGACGCAGCATCGGACCGCCCGGGTCGCCGACGACGCGCAGATGCCATCCACCCGGCGCGAGATACGCGTGCCCGGGGCGCAGTCGGTCGCCCTCCTGGGCCTCGCGCACCTCCATTCGGGCGACGCCATGCAACCGCTGCGCAAAGCTCGCGGTAAACCCCGGCGGCATGTGCTGCACAATGAGCACCGCCGCATCGGGAAAACGCGGCAGCGCTGGAATGATCTGACCGAGTGCCGCCGGCCCGCCGGTGGAGGCGGCCACACACACCAGAAAGCGTGGTATGCCAACCGGGACGCTGTGCGCCGGTTCCAGCTGCCGCCTGTCGCGCCGTTCCACTGGGACCACGCCCAATCGAGCCACATCGACCGCGGCCGCCGCGCGCAGCGCCTGCAAGAGCTGCTCGCGCACGGCATCGAGATCAAGACTGATCGCCCCCGATGGCTTCCGGACGAAGTCCACGGCTCCCAGATCGAGGGCTCGTAGCGTCGCGTCGGCGCCACCGTCGCTGCCGCCTGCGCTGAGCATCACCACCGGGCGCGGGCACTCACGCATGATCCGTTCGAGGGTGGAGAGGCCGTCGAGCCCGGGCATGTCGATATCGAGCGTGATCAGGTCGGGGTTGAATTCGCGCACCTGCCGCAGCGCGTCGAGGCCGTCGCGCGCGGCCCCGACAACATCGAACTCGCCACTTTCCGTGATCACCTCGCGTACGAGCTGCCGCATGAAGGCGCTGTCGTCCACCACCAGGACCCGTTGGCGCGGTGTCGTCGTTGCGCTCGGGTGCGGCGGGAACGGCTCGATGCGCTCAGAGAAAGACATCGTCCCCCCGCACCGAGCGTACGACGATCCGACCCGCTCCGACATCGAAGTACACCGACCGGCCGAAATCACCGCCCACCGCTTCGCCCACGATCGGAATACCACTCGCGACACACGCCGCGCGCGCGGCATTGACGTTGCGCGTGCCGAGACTCACCGCACCTGCCGAGAGCAGCGGAGCGAACATGCTCGCCCCGCCCACGAGTCGTCCCTCAATCTCGCCGACCGCGCCCAGCCCGCGCATGACATCGAGCATCGCGGGCACGGCGCTGGAGGGGACCTTGCCGAGCAGTGGGTGTTGCGTGGACAGTGCCGCATGCGGCAGGAGCACGTGCGCCAGCGCACCGATCCGCTGCCTCGGCGCGAGCAAGGCAATCCCGACGCAGGAACCGAGACCGATGGTGATGAGCAGCGTGTCGGCCGTGCCCACGGCGAATTGTGCGATCGGGACCATACGCTGGATCATCGCCCAGTCGCCGCTGGCGAAGTGCGGCGCCGCATCACGCCGCTTCTCCGACCAGCGCAGCATCGCCCGTGGTGTCGTGCGGCGCTGCAGGGTCTGGCGACAACTCCGCACTGGGTACCACCCGCGGAAACGTCGCCGTAAGGGTCGCCAGATTACCCCGCACGATCCGGTTGTCGGGATCGAGCACCAGGGCGCGTTCCCACGTGTCAGCCGCTTCGGGTAGCGCCCCACGCCGGTAGTGAATATTCCCCAACTTGAGCAACACGTCACCGCCATGGTCGGGCGCCAGTCGCAGCACACGCGTAAACGCCTCGAACGCCTCGTCGTATCGCTGGGCGCGGTACAAGTAGTCACCGAGGTTCTTGTGCAAATGCGCACAGTTCGCATCCTCCAGCAGCGCGTGCTCGATCGTGCGCGACGCCGATTCGTAGCTGCCGCAGCGTTCCTGCACCACGGCGAGATTGTTGTGCAGGGCTGCGGCGTGTGGATGCACGGCGAGCCCCTCCTCGAGCACGGCGATTGCGCGCGGTAGATCATTGGCCAGCGCTGCTGTCAGACCCGCCGCATGATACCACGCGGCGGAGGGCTGCCGGGCGCCCCAGGACGTCCGCGCGCGCGCCAGGTGTTCGTCGGCGCCGACGACATCCAGCTGTCTGAGCGCCAACATCGCCTGCGACAGCGCAATCCGCGGATCGGGCGGTGCCGACCGCTGGGCGGCGTTCGCCAATTCGCGTGCCGCGTCGTCCAGACGGCCGACCTGTTCGTAAGCGAACGCCAGATTGTGGTGCACCGCAGCCACTGCATCCGCGGCCGATGCACTCTCGACCAGCTGTGCGATAGCGTCCACCCATGCACCACGCCGCAAGTGCACAAGGCCCACGTAAAAGCGCGCCACGCCATCCGCTTCACGCAACTCCAGTACGCGTCGAAATTCGCGTAGCGCTTCGTCGAGCAAGCCAGTGCGATAGAACGCGACCCCGAGATTTCGATGCTCCGCCACCCGTCGCTCGGGCGGCGGCTGATGGCGGGCGGCGCTCCGCCCCACGCGCTGCGCGTAGCCCGCCGTGAGCAGACCGAAGATCGCCTTCCCCACGTCGAACTCCACGATCCCGGAGCGATCCACGATCGTCTGCACGTCATGTGTCCCGTCTAGCAGCGGCAGCAGCCGTTCCTGCACGGCGCTGAGCGGCGTCTCCCGTTGCATCAGTCGCGCGGCATCCAGTTCGAAAATCAGATCGAGACTCGGGATCTTGCGGGCAATCAGCGACCACTCGTCTACGCGACGCGCGCCTTCCAAGAGCAACGAATCGACGCTCATGGACAGCAGGGGTTCCTGATCGCTGTTGTCCGGTTCAGGTTCGAACGTGAAGGTCCCATGCGTCCAGCTGAAGAGTTGATACACGGCCTCTTCCACCTGCGTGCGATACTCCGCGACCAGCGCGTCCTGCTCCACATGGCCTTCCTCCAGCAACACGACAGCCAGTTCGCGATCATCACCGTGCGTGTGGGTCGCGGCCACGACCTGCGCGAGCACGTCGGCGTCGATCACGCCGCGTCGCAGCAGCCGATCACCCAACCGGTCGCGCCCGTTCACGATCCCCGCATGCACCACCCGACCATCACAAAAATGAATGGCACCGAAACTCCCCTCCCGCGCCACACTGAGGCCGCCGGACTTCTGGCCAAGCGCCAGCAGTTGTAGCACGTCGGCAAGACTCGCTTCACGCAGATTCCCACGGATGGCCATCAGCGATACTCCTCGATCAGCCGGCCGCCCAGATCGGGCCACGCCCAGATCATCTTTTCCGGATCCAGGAAGGAGCGGTCGAGTTCGCCGGCAACGTGCGGGGCACGCTGGGTGAGGCGCGGGCGCTCGCGCGGCGTCAGGGCGACCACGAGCCCGCCCTCAAACCGCGAACGCAACCGATCCGCGAGTCCGGGCATCTCGCGCGTGGGCCGCTCGCTCGTGAGCACGATCTGGCTCCCGCGGTCATGCAGCACGTTGAACAGACGGAACAGCTCATCCTGCGAGCGCTCTTTGTCCACGAGCCGATGGATATCCTCAAGAATGAACACATCCGCCTGCTGGTAGCGGGCGCGCCATCGTTCCACGCCGCCTTCCTGCATGGCCACCACCAACTCCTCCACGAACCGGTCGGCGGAGAGGCAGGCCACCGACTTTTCGGGTGACGCCACGCGCAAGGCGTTGCCCAAGGCATGGGCAAAGTGGGTCTTCCCACTCCCCACCGGTCCGTGAACGACCAAGGGATTGAAGCGCTGCCCCGGCTCCTCGAGCACCCCATCGAACGCCCGTGCGGCCAGCTGATTGGGTCCACCGACGTCCAGCGTCTCCCGAGTGTACGCGGGCGCCGGTGCGGGAAGCGGTAGCGCGGTGCGACGCAGCTGATCCCGTACGACCTGCGCCTCCGCAATGCCCTCCACGTTGCGGAACACACGGTGCCCCCGGTACGTCGGATCGAGCGCCGCCGCATCATCTTCAAGCCCGCGCAGGTGCTCCACGGCGGCCGCGAACGTCTGTAAGAGTCCCTGCACATCGGGCGCCGCCTGAAAACCAAGTGCGCGCTCCAACACGCCCGTCAGGTACCCCGCCTGCCGCCAGCTATCGATGGCCTCGCCCACCTGCACACGCCAAGGCTCCACGCGCGTCTCCACCTCCTGCAGGACATCCGCGAGGAAGCCATCGTACTCCGTGGTGCCCTCCGGGATGATCGCAGCGATCCGCGCCGGTGGCGTGGTCAGTGGCCGCTCTCCGAGAATGGCGCGGACATCGGCCGCCGCCACCGGCTGTCCCTCGAGTTGCTGATAGGCGGAGAGCTTATTCAGTGCGCCTTTCAGCTCACGCACGTTCCCGAAGGCGAGACGCGCCACTTCATCGAGCACACCCGCCGCCGCTTCGAAGCCGCGCGCGAGACTGACGTTCCGCAGAATGGCCAGGCGCATTTCGAAGTCGGGGGCCCCAACGTCCACCACCAGCCCCCCCGACAATCGCGACAGCAACCGCTGGTCGACGTCGGGGATCTCCGACGGCTGACGATCACTCGTGAGCACCAATTGCCGCCCGCTGCCCTGCAGCACATTGAACAACCGCAGCAACTCGGACTGCGTTTCACGCTGTCCGGTCAGAAACTGCATGTCGTCGAGAATCAGCAGATCCACCAGCTGGTAGTGCTCGGCCACCCGTTGTGGCTGCCCGCTGGCAATCGCCACGTGCAAACGTTCGGCAACCTCTTCGCCGGTGGTGAACTCGATGCGCAGCGCGGGTCGCTGCTGGCGCGCTTCATGAGCAATCGCCGCAACGAGATGCGTCTTTCCCAGTCCGGAGCCGCCGTACACGAAGAGCGGGTTGTAGGCGCTGCCTGGTGCGTCAGCCACCGCACGCGCCGCCGACGCTGCGAGCCGATTGGACGCCCCCACCACAAATCCCTCAAACCGATAGCTGCCATCGAGCAGAGCGCTCACGGCGCGGCCTCTTCGGTGCCGAGTCGGCGCAGCACCCGCATGCCGAGGGTACGCAACGTGTCGAACACGCCCGGTCCGTTGAGCGCGTCGGCCGCAAACTCCGGGACGCCACGGAAGTTCAGCGCCGCCGCGAGGTCGGCCACCGTGGCAGCCATCGAGGCGGGTAGATCCTGTTTGTTGTATTGCATCACGATCGGGAGATCGCGCGCATTGACGCCGTGTTCGGCCAGATTGGCGTGCATATCCTGCAAGCTGTCGATGTTGTCTTCCCAACGATGCTGCTGACTGTCGGCCACAAAGGCGATGCCATCGGCACCCTGCAAGACCAGCTGCCGGATGGCGCGGTAGTAGGGCTGGCCCGGTACCGTATACAACTGGAAACGCACATTGTACGCTCCCACTGTCCCGAGGTCCACTGGGAGGTAGTCGAAAAAGAGCGTGCGGTCGCGTCGCGTGGCCAAGGACGTCAGTGAGCCCACCTGTCCGCTCGGCAGCGCCGAATGCAGATAGGTGAGATTGGTCGTCTTCCCCGATCGTCCAGGGCCGTAGTACACCAGCTTACAGGTGATCAGCCGCATGGCATGATCGACAATGGGCATCGGCCCGCTCCTCTCTCGCCACCTGGCCTCCGGCGCACCGCAAACGCCGACCGGTGCGTCGACCTGCTAATGCTCCAACAGTTCCCGAAGTCGGGCCGCGTGGTGCAGCTTCCCGCGCACACGGTCCGCCTGCCTCCCGTCGTCTGCCCCCGAGAGCGCCCGTTCCCAGTACCCGACCGCGCCGTGAAGGTCTCCACGACGGGCGGCCTCGTCACCGAGCGCGCACAACTCCCCGCTGGGTGGGCGGATGACCGTACCGACCGCAGCGCGCGCAGCGGACGTCTGTTGGAGAGACGGGTCAGCCCCTGCGGACGCAACGCCATCGCGTGCACGGGTTGTCACAATCCCGGCATCCGATACTGAGGGAAGCGATTGGCGCACGGGATCGATCGCTGGCTGCGCCGGGGGGGTCGCGTTACGGCGATTCACTCCGCGGCGATCGCGGATCGTCAGCACTCCGGCCACGAGCAGCCCGTGGACGGCCTCTGCCACATCGAGCAGATCACGACCGAGCGACTCCGCCAAGGTGGTCAGATCCCGCTGGCCATCGACGCCGGTGAGAATTTCCCACTGACTCGGCTCCAAACGCAGCAGCGGCAACTGTTGCGGCTCCACCTCCACGAAGTCGGGGATCACACTGGCGTGTGGAATTCGGCCTTCGATGCGCGACCAGACCTCGGCCCGTCGCGCGCCCTCCATGAGCAGTGGTTCGACCGACAGGCGGACGGTGCCGTCGTGGCCGACGCCGCTTTCACTCGCGACGAAGTGGAACTGCCCATCGCGCCAGAGCAGCAAGGCCAGTACGATGCGCTCCACCAGCCGCGCGTCGGCGGCCGGCGGCGGCGGCGGCACCGACTCCGGCGCATCGGCCCAGTCGGACGCAGAAACGATGGCCCCCTGCACGCACACCACGCGCGCAGCGCGCCCGCTCAGCGGGGCGCGCAAATGCAAGGTCCCAGTCTTCCTGCCGAGGGCGAGGAGCTGCAGCACGGCCGCGAGGTCGAGATCGCGGAGACGCCCCTCAAGGCTCATGCGCGCCGTCACGACGCCCGAAAAACGGCCGGATGCGATAGCGCGTCATGCGCGCGCCGCACGAAGTGATCGTCGACACCCAACGTGACAAGACGTTGCCAACGGCTGACCGCCTCCCGGAGTCGATCCTGCGCCACCAGTAACGCGGCATCCATCCAGAGCGCACCCGTGTGATCGGGATCGTGTCTCAGCAGACGCGCGATCACCACCCGCGCGTCCGGCACGCGATCTTCCGCCATCAGCACCTCGGCGAGTACGGACAGCGCCTGCAAGTCGGTGGGTTCGTGACTCAGATGCCGCACGAGCAGATGCCGCGCGTCGGCGAAGCGTTGCGCATCGCGATGGACCAGCGCGAGTTCGAGCACCGCCTCACGCCAGCCCGGCGACACCGCGAGTGCGGCCGATAGCTCCAACTGCGCCGCCAAGAGGTCGCCCTGTGCGCGCAGTAACTGAGCAATCGCCACCCGTGGAGTCGGCCGCGAGCGATCCTGTGCCAAGGCTCGGCGATAGAACACCAGCGCCAGCGCATGATCCGGCAGTGCGAGCGCGATATCACCCGCGAAGTGCCAGAGCGCACCACTGGGCACCGTCTGTGGAAGCAACCGGCGCAGCGCAACGCGTGCGGTATCGGTGGCGTCCTTTGCGCCCGAAACGCTCGCCGCGGCACCAGCAGCGGCGGACTTCCGCCGCATCGCCGCCGCGAAGAGCACCAGCACTTCGGCGTCCTGTGGATGCCGGGCTCCCAGGCGCCGCAGCAGCGGGAGCGCCTGCTCGCCGTGTCCGAGCAAACACTGCGAACGCGCTTCGCCGATCGCGGATTCGCGCCACGCCGCGTGGCGCGAGCCGTCGGCATCACTCCGGACGGGTTCGGCATCCGCCTCGAAGCCGACGCGCGCTTCTCGGTATCGCTCGACCGCTTCGCCATGCAGACCACGCGCCGCAAACGCGTGCGCCCGCTCCAGCTGCTGCGCACCACGCGCTGCCAACACCCCGGCACCCTGCACATCGGCCTCCGGCAACAGCGTCGCGACGGCCGCCGCGTCGAGCGCCACTCCGCGCAACGGGGTCCCCCCCTGTACCGCCAACAGATCCAGTGGCCCGACCGCATCGGGACATTCGCGTTGCAGCGCGATCCCCACGTGCATGCGTGGCCGCGGACGGACCGGCGCAAGCGTCAGCGCCTGCTGCGTCTCCCGTACGGCGCCGTCGGCGTCACCGAGCTGGCCGAGTACCTCGGCGAGTGCGTAGCGGGCGGCCGCGTGGTGCGGCCGATGCGCAATCGCCCGCACCTGAGCATCGCGGGCTTCGACGGGCCGTTGGAGGGCGTCAAGGGCCACGCCCATGGCGTGCCAGACGTCGGCGTTGGTAGAGTGAAACTGACTCAACTCGCGCAGCAAGCTCAGGGACGCCAGCGGATCGCCGGACGCCACAAGCCACTGGGCCATATTGAGCCGTGCGAGCACGAGTGCCGGATCGAGGTCGATCGCGCGGGCCAGCGCTTCGCGCGCGGCGGCTGCATCCTGCTGATCGGCCAGTGCGACGCCAAGGTTGTTGTACGCCATCGCATCACGTGGGTCGCAGCGCAACGCGCGACGATAGCGTTCGGCCGCTTCCTGAAGTGCTCCCGCCTGATGGAACGCGACGCCTGACTCGTTCCAGTACCGTGGCTCCTCCGCGTGTTCGGCAAGCAACTGCTCGTAGCGATCCTGCGCACTCGACGAAAGGCCGGCGATGAGATCAAGTTCCGCGAGTGCATGCTGCGCGAGGCGCGGGGCCTCACCCCCAGAGAGCGCGCGTTCGAACTCACGCCGAGCTTCGACAAAGTAGCCACGCTGCCGGAAAGCCAGGCCGAGACCGTAACGCGCCAGCTCGCCCTCGGACTCGCCACTGACGAGCAGCGGCGACGTCAACTCAGACGCGTGCGCCGTCGTCGCCAACGACAGATCGACCTGCAGAGAACGCAGCGCGGGATTGAGCTGCGCCGCACGCTGGGTCGCCGTACGCGCGGCTTCGTGACGTCCCAGATCGCCAAGGACGAAGCCCTGCAGCAGATGCGCGTCCGGCAGCTCCGGCTGTAGGTGGAGCAGCGCGTCGAGACAGCTCAACGCCTGCTCGTTCTGGCCGCGCTGATAGAGCACCTCCGCCAGATGCAACCGCGCGAGCGCAGCATCCGCTGACGTGTGGTCGGCGGCGTTGGCGGCGCGTTCGAACCAGCGTTGTGCACGGCGTAAATCCCCGGCGCGCTGCTCGATCAGCCCACGTTCAAAGAGCGCCAGCGCGTCGTCGGGATCTTCCGCAATCAGCGTTTCGAGCTGGCGGATGGCGTCGTCGATGCGTCCGATCAGGCGGTACAGGCGCGCGCGTTCCCGCAGCGCCCCCATATCGTGAATGTCCGCCTGAACGCGCGCGTCAAGCGCCGCCAGCCGGTCGTCGCAGGCGCCTGGCTTCGCTGCGGCAATCTCCAGATTACGCGCGGCCGTGCGCATGCGGGGGTCGACCACCAGCGCGCGCAGGAACGCATCGACCGCGTCAGCGTGCCGACCCTTGCTGAAGAAGAGCACCCCGAGGTTATTGAACGCCCCGGAATCCTGCGGATCGATTCGTGCCGCCATTGCCCGCAGCACATCGGTCTCACGCGTGGGCGCGACCTCCGGGACCCGCGCCGCCACCATCACCGTCATGCGGGAATACTCAGGCGAGACGCAGGGCGCGCAGCATCACCTGAAGCGACGCCGGATCCGGCAGCAACAGGAAGAATCCGCGCAGCGTCTGCTTGAGCTCCGTGAGCAGGAATTCGCTTTCCACGCACAAAATCGCGTCAGGGTCCGGCGCGAACTCCCCGAACGCGCTGGAGAGCACGGCGGACGACATGTCGATGACCAGCGAGGGCGGAGACGGCAGCAGGAGCATGCCGAGGAAATCGCTGAGGGCGTTCATGTAGGCCCCGCTCAGGATATTGCCCGCTTCCTTGATCGCCGACGTCTCCATCTCGCTGAACGCCACCGACGAGCCAATCGGCCGACGCAGCATGAGTTCGGCCAGCCGCAGTACGGTGGGCTTCGGGAACACGAGCAGCGTCCGTCCGGTGAGATCACCGAGCATGTGCATCATGATTGCAGCAACGGGCTCCTCCTCGGGAGAGAATTGCGTGGCCAATTCCGAGAGACCGGCCACACTGATGGCCGGCACCTTGATCATGATGGTACTGCCCGTCATCTGTGACAGAGCCGTCGCCGCGTGTCCGGCACCAATGTTGGCCGTTTCGCGCAGCGCGTCGAGCTGAATCGTCTTTAGCGAGCGAATCGCGTCCATCGTTACTCCGCCTTCATTCGCGAAAGGGGCAAGGTCCATGTGCTGGTCACACGGTGCGCGGTCGGCTCAGACCACACGGTGAACATCGACGATGAGCGCCGGTGTCCCGTCACCGAGTATCGTGGCGCCGCTGAACCAGTGCGAGCCACCCCGCACGGGATCGAGCCCCTTTACGACGATGTCCTGCTGTGCCACGAGCCCGTCCACCAAGAGCGCCGCCCGGCGGCCGGCACTCTCCACCACCGCGAGATACTGCCCGCCGTCGGCGACCGTCGCGGGGAGAATTTCCTCGTCGAAGAGCACCGCGAGGTCCACAAGCGGCATGAGATGATCCCGCACTGTGACGGTCTCGCGCTGCATGGCGTCGCGGCCGGGGGAGAGGTCCCGTTGTTCGGCGTCGACCACCTCCACGACCTGGGCGGCCGGAATCGCGTACAGGCTGGTCCCCACACGCACGATTACCGCCCGGGCTATCGCCAGGGTGACGGGCAGTCGCAGGGTGAAGACCGTACCTGCGCCAGCCAGTGTCTCAAGTTCCAGGTGGCCGCCGAGTGCGCGCACACGGGTGTTCACCACATCCACGCCCACTCCGCGCCCCGACAGCGTGCTCACGTGCGTGGCCATGGAGAAGCCCGGGTGGGCCAGCACGTTCAGCAGCGCCTCATCGGAGAGCGTGGTCATGGAATCCGGTATCAATCCTTGAGCGGCGGCCCGCGTGCGGACGGCGTCGCGATCGATACCGCGCCCATCGTCCTGCACCTGAATGACCACCGACGCTCGATCACGGGCAGCACGCAGGACGAGCTGCCCGCTGCGCGGTTTGCCGACGCGCTCGCGGTCGTCGGGTAATTCCATACCGTGATCGAGCGCATTCCGCAGCAAATGGAGTAACGGTTCGCCGATGGCATCCAGCAGCGACCGATCGAGCGCGATCTCCTGCCCTTCGGTGCTCAGCATGACCTCCTTCCCGAGTTCGCGCGCCGTATCACGCACCAAACGCGGAAAGCGATCGAAGACCTCGCGGACCGGCAACATTCGCGCTTCGAGCACTTCGGTATGCAGTGCGGAGATCAGCCGCGCGGTTTCGCGCGTTGCCCGCTGCACCTGCCGATCGGGTGGGCCATCCGCCGCCTCCAGCGCGCGGACCAGCCGATCGCGCGTGATCACCAACTCACCCGCCAGATCGAGCAGCGCATCGAGCCGCGACGCATCGATACGCACAGTGCGCGCCACCTGCGTGGGCGCGGCCTCACGGTCGCGCGCGTCCACTACCTCAACCCGCGCCACGTCGCCGGCTCCGCGCACCGACTCGACGATCACGCGCTCCTCGGCGTCCCCCTCCACCGTGATTGCGAACGCCCCGTCGAATTTCTCCTCCGCCCAGGTCGCTTCCGGTGGCTGCGTCGACCGCACCGTGAGTAGCGAGCGGACGCGCGCAAGCACGAGCACCGCGCGCACCCCCGGCAACGGACAGTCGGCCACGAGGCGAATCTCGACCACGCGCCGGTTGGTCGGAGACGGCGGCGACGATGGCACAGCGGCAGTCGGCGTGAGCGCAGTCTGGCCGTTCGCGGCGTCGTCCACCGTGGCCCGCAGACGATCGACGCCGTCGAACAGGGCAGCGATCTCGTAGTCGGTGAGGGGCACCTCCCCACGGCGGAGCGGGTCACACCGGGCTTCGAGCGCGTGGGCCACCTGCTCCACGGCCTCGAAGGCCATGGCCGCCGCCATGCCCTTGATCGTGTGCATGCCGCGGAACAACGTATCCACGTGCGCCACCTGTCGGTCCTGCTCGATCGCGAGCAGCGCCGTGTCCATCGCGGCCAGATGTTCGCGCGATTCCGTGAAAAAGAGCGCCGCGTAGCGCGACGTATCCATCACAGGTATCGGGACTTCCGCTTACGCGGCAAGAACGCGATTGACCGCCTCGAGCACTCGACTCGGCTGGAACGGCTTCACCACGAAGTCTTTCGCGCCAGCTTGAATGGCTTCCACCACCAAGGCCTGCTGCCCCATCGCGCTGCACATGAGAATCCGCGCGGCCGGGTCATGCTGGGTGATCTCTCGGACGGCATCGATACCGCCCATCTCGGGCATGACGATGTCCATCGTCACCAGATCCGGGCGGAGTGCCTTGTATTGCTCCACGGCCTGCACACCGGTTTCCGCTTCACCCACGATCTCGAAACCCGCTTGACTGAGGATGTCCCCGACCATCGTGCGCATGAAAATCGCGTCGTCACAAATCAGTACCGTTCGGCTCACCGTCCCGCCTCCTCAGCTGAGAGCAGATGCCGCGCGCACAACGCGACGGCGTCCAACGGCGTGATCTCCGGCCCAGTGGTCGCGTTGTCGACCACCGCCGCACGAACATCACGCACCGTGTCCACGGCAAGCCCGATGAGGCGCACACCGTTCTCCAGCAGGACGACTGACCCTGGCGCGACGGCACGTGGCTGACCCAAAAGGGCCGCGAGGTCCAGCACGGTCACGATACTGCCCCGGACGTTGAGGACACCGCGCAGCACGGGCGGTCCGCCCGGCACGCGACACAGCCCAGTAGGACGCACCACCTCGCGCACCTGCGCCACAGGAATGCAGAAGGCGCGCGTTCCGGTGGTGACCACCAAAACGCGCGCCTGTGCCTCATCGTCCTCGAACCAGCCGTCAGGCCGAGGCGTCGTCGTCGAACTCGTCGACGTCGTCGATGTCGTCGGATCGCTCGGGCGCGGCGAGCGCTCCGGCGTCCTGAGCGAGGTCGACATTGAAGAATCCGAAGACATCGAGCGGGTCCTGGGTGGTGGCGAGTTCGGTCATGCCGCTCACCGCTACCAGAGATTCCCGGAGATCGGTCGGCAAGGGTGACCGCAGGTCCATGGTCTCCCCGGTCATGGGATGACGGAACCGCAGCCAGGCCGCATGCAGGAACTGCCGCTTCGGGGGAAGCGCGACCAGCCGCCGCCCACCGCCTCCGCCATAGGTATCGTCCCCCATGACCGGATGGCCCACCGACGCGAGGTGCACGCGAATCTGATGCGTGCGCCCGCTGTGGAGATGTGCCCGCAGCAGGTCCACCGAGTCGAAGCGGGCCAGTCGGACAAAATCCGTGCGCGCGCCCTTCCCGGTTTGGACGATTGCCATCCGCGTTCGGTCTCGCGGATCGCGACCGAGCGGTTTGTCCACGCTGAGGGTGTCCCCCGTGATGTGCCCCCAGCAGACGGTGGCGTACCGCCGCGTCACACGGCGGGCCGCCAGCGCGGCGCTGAGTAAACGGTGCGCCGTGTCGGTTTTCGCCACCAGCAAAAGCCCCGACGTGTCCTTGTCGAGTCGATGCACCAGTCCCGCCCGTTCCGCCGTGCCGGTGTCAGACAGCGGCCCGCCACGACCAAGCAGCGCATTCACGAGCGTGCCGGTCCAGTTGCCGGGGGCCGGATGCACCACCATACCGGCGGCCTTATCAACCACGAGCAGATGTTCGTCCTCAAACACGATCGTGAGCGGGATCTGCTCGGGCAGGATGTCACGACCGGGAGGCGGTGGCACCGTCACGGTGATCTGGTCACCCGCTTCCCCGCGGTACGACGAGCGCTCGGCCCGATCGTTCACCAGCACGTGGCCGTTGGCAATGAGCGTCGCGGACTGGGTCCGCGACAACCCGCAGGCGCGGGCCACCAGCATGTCGAGTCGCTCCCCGACCTCCTCCTGGACCGTAAACGCGTGCGACGTCGGTCGCGCCGCCGGCGATCCGGCACTCATGACCGCATCACGTGGACTGCGCCTGCAACGCCTGATCTTCTTTCCATAATGCAATCACCAGACACGCCGCGCCGATCGTTACGGCCGTATCCGCCACGTTGAACGTCCAAAATCGTACCGCCCCAATGCCGATGTCGATGAAATCCACCACACCGTCGCGAATTCGGATGCGGTCCAACAGATTGCCGATCGCTCCACCAATCACGATTGGCACGCCAACGGCGGCCAGGCGGGAGGTGCGCGTGAGCGATGCCGTGGCGCGCATGAGCACCACCACGATCACCACGCTGAGCCCGGCAAAGATCCAGCGCGAGCCCGGTCCAAGGTGCATGCCGAACGCCGCTCCCGGATTATACGCCAACGTGAAGCGAAAGAAGTCTCCAAGGACCGGATGCGGGAAATGGCGCGGTGCCAGATTGGCCACCGCCCACGCCTTCGTGACGAAGTCGAGCACCACCACGCCCAGAATCAGCAACCAGAACTGTGGCGTGCGCAACGCCTCGGGGCGCAGCGCCGTCTCGGTCGGCGCGCCCGCTTTGCGGACCGGAACGCTCATTCGCGTTCCTCCGCCGCATCACGCGCGGCCAGCGCCGCCACGGCGGCCTCTTGCTTGTCTTCGTTCCACAGCACCCACGCCAGCAGAAACGCACCGCCGCTGACGGCCATGTCGGCCACGTTGAACGTGGGCCAGCGGTGGGCGCCCACTCCAAGGTCGAGAAAGTCCACGACGCCCAGATCAGAGCGGATCCGATCAATGACGTTCCCGATCGCACCGGACGCCACCATTGCGATCGCGAGCACCCGACGCAGGTCGTCGTGCGCGGTCTGTTTGTACAGCTGATACAGAACCGTCAAGGCGGCCACCGTGAGCGCCATGAAGATCCAACGCGAATACTGCCCGAGGTACAGACCAAACGCCGCACCGGGATTGTAGACCAGCGCGAACCGGAACCACTGCCCGATCACGGGCTGCGGCACGCCGGAGGGAGGCAGCACAGCAACCGCCACGGCCTTGGTGATGATATCCACCAAGACCGTGACGAAGACCACAGGAAATGCGAGCAGCGCCTTCACGTTATCCCTTTTTCGCAGATTCCTCGCGCTGCTTGCAGGCAATGCAAAAGCGCGCGTGCGGCAAGGCATCCAGGCGTTCAAACGCGATGTCCTCCCCACACTGGTGACACTTGCCGAAGGTCTCCGGCGACTTGTACAATCGACGGAGCGCCTGATCGATGTGCCAAAGAAACCGCCCCTCCTGTGAGGCAAACAGGAACGCCTTCTCACGCTCCATCGCGTCCGTGCCCTGATCCGCCATGTGGAACGAGTACGACGCGCTCGCGTCGCCTTCGGCTGCTTCGCCGTTCGGCCCGAAGGTATCCACGTGATGCCCGAGTTCTTTCAGCACACGCTTGCGTTCCTCGAGCAGCCGCTTCTCGAAATGCTGCAGCTGCTTCTTGGGCATCGGCTTCGGCTTCTTCGCCGCGGCTTCCTTGGGTGTCGCATTCGTACCGGCCATCACAACCCGTCCTTGGTGAGCGCAAGGCGAAGCGTCTGACCGTCGACGTCCGTTGCTTGCGTGGCAGTCCACGTGGAACCGTCCCCCGACGTGGAGAACGGCGAGCCTGTCTCCTCGCCGAGCAATACGCGCACGGCCAGTACCTCGTCAGCGATGCGATCCCGATGGGCGATCACCGCGCGTTCCAGCTCGTCGTCGCCAGCGATCGCCACTACGATGCGGTCACTGACGTCCAGCTGAGCTTCCTTCCGGAGTCGCTGTACCCTACTGATGACCTCGCGTGCCAACCCTTCAGCGCGTAACACGGGCGTGATGGTCGGATCGAGAGCCACGCCATAACCAGCGTGTTCCTGCACCACGGCCGCACCGGACGCGCGCCGGATGATGGCGACATCATCCGGTTCGATCAAGCGCTCCACGCCATCCACGATGATCGAGACCCCCGTCCCAGCCGCCAATTGCTGCAACTGCGCCACCGGCAACGTGGGGATTGCGGCGGCGACCTGCGGGGTTTCCTTGCCGAATTTCTTCCCCAGCGCGCGGAAATTTCCCTTCGCTTCGAGTGAAACCAGCGCATCGGTCGAGGTCACGAATTCGACCGACTTCACATTCAGCTCCGCTGCGAGCAAGGCGCCCAACGCGGCCGCCGCCTCGGGACGCCGTGGCACCACACACTGTAGCGTCAGCAACGGCTGCCGCACCTTGACGTCGGCCGCGTCGCGCGCGGCATGGCCCAGACCGGCCAGCGTCCGGATATCCTCCATCGCCGCTTCGAGCGCGTCGTCTACCACGGGCGCATTGGCGCGCGTAAAGGCCGCCAGGTGCACGGAGGTGCCGGTGAGCGCCCGGTGCACGGCATCGGTCATGAACGGCGCGAACGGCGCCAGCAGACGACACGTAACCGTCAGCACTTCGTGCAGCGTGGCAAAGGCGGCGCGATTATCGGCGCTCGCTACATCGTAGAAACGGGCGCGCGACTGGCGCACGTACCACTTGGAGACGTCGTCATCCATGAACTGCATGACCCGACGCGCCGCGAGCGTCGCGTCGTAATTCGTAAGATGCTGATCGACTTCGGCTTCCACCCGCGTGAGCCGCGACAGAATCCAGCGGTCGAGCGCCGGCCGGTCGGCCACTGGCGGATCGTTGGCACCAGGCGCCCAGCCGAAGTTCGCGTACTGCGCGAAAATGCCATTGTACACGTTGCGGAACGTGAGCAGAAAACGACCGGCGGTTTCCCGGATCGCGTTCTCATCAAAGCGACGCGGCACCCACACCTGACTGGTGGCCACAAGAAAAAGACGCACCGCGTCGGCTCCATGGCGCTCGAGCACCTGCCACGGATCCACGGTGTTCCCCTTGCTCTTCGACATCTTCTGACCGTGCGCGTCGAGCACCAGATCGTTTACCACCACGTGCCGATACGGCGCCGCGGTGCCGTCGACGTTGTTCGGCAGTGCATCACCAAGGCCCGTGGCGATGGCAAGCAGCGAATAGAACCAGCCACGCGTCTGATCGACGCCTTCGCAGATGAAATCGGCGGGGTACTGCGCCGCCACCGTGTCCGCGTTCTCAAACGGATAGTGCCACTGCGCAAACGGCATCGATCCCGAATCGAACCACGTATCGATCACTTCCGGCACGCGCCGCATGGTGCCGGTGCCAGACGGCGCCGGCCACGTGTACTGATCGATGTGCGGCTTGTGCGGATCAAAATCTTCCGGCAGCGGACGACCGATACGGGCCGCCAGATCGGCGTAGCTGCCGATCACGTCGATCTCCGCAGGATCGGCGTCGTTCACCCATACCGGGAGTGGCGTGCCCCAATAGCGGTCGCGCGAGATGGCCCAGTCGACATTGTTCGCCAGCCACTCGCCGAACCGGCCCGTACCCACCTCACTGGGATGCCAATCCACCGTACTGTTGCGCGCCATGAGGCTCTCGCGCACCGCCGTGGTGCGGACAAACCACGAACCGCGCGCATAGTACAGCAGTGGCGTGCCGCAGCGCCAGCAGTGCGGGTACGCATGCACAAAGGTGGTTGCCTTCCACAACACATCGCGCTCGCGCAGCACCTCGATGATCCGCGCGTCGGCCTGCTTCACGAAGAGGCCCCCTACTTCCGGCACGTCCTCCGTAAATTCGCCGCGCGCGTTCACGGGCTGCAGGAACGCCAGCCCATGTCGTTGCCCGGCCGCGTAGTCGTCGGCACCGAACGCGGGCGCCATATGCACCACGCCACTGCCGTCTTCGGCGCTGACGAAATCCTCGGTCACGATGACTTCGTGGCGCCCCGCGTCGGGATACGCGACCCAATCCAACGGACGCCGGTAGCGTCGCCCCGCCAACGCCGCGCCCGCCATCTGCCCGGTGATCTCCCAGCGATCGGCCCAGTCGCCGCCAAGCACACCCGGCACCCGCGCTTCAGCGAGAATAATCGTCCATTCGGCGCCCGTCTTCTTGCGCAACTCCACGTACGTGAGCGACGGATTGACGGCCAGTGCGGTGTTGGACACCAGCGTCCACGGCGTGGTGGTCCACACCAGAATGCGGCGACGCTGCGCGGGGGGGTTGCCGTGTTCGTCGAGCAGATCGAGCGCCACGTACACGCTCGGATCTTCCACGTCGTCGTAACCTTGTGCCACTTCGTGACTGGAGAGCGCGGTGCCGCAGCGTGCGCAGTACGGCAGAATTTTATGACCGCGCACCAGCAGCGACTTTTCGTGCAGCGTACGCAACGCCCACCACACCGACTCCACAAAGTTGTGCGAGTAGGTGACGTACGGATCGTTGTAATCCAGCCAATACGCGGTGCGCTGCGACAGCTTCTCCCAATCGGCGCGATACCTGAACACGCTCTCGCGGCAGCGCCGGTTAAACTCGGCAACCCCGGTCTGCTCGATCAGCTGCTTGCCGCCCAGCTTCGCGATCTCCGACGGATCGACGCCCTGGCGCGCCGCCTCCTCGCGCTGCAGTTCCTTCTCCACCTCGATTTCTACCGGCAGGCCGTGGGTGTCCCACCCGGCTTTGCGTGGCACGAAGTACCCCTGCATCGTGCGATGGCGACAGAAGAGATCCTTGATCGTGCGCGAGAAGACGTGGTGAATGCCCGGACGCCCGTTCGCCGTGGGTGGCCCCTCGAAAAACACGAACGGCGGCGCGCCACGGCGCGCCGCCTGTGTCGTTTCGAACAGTTGCTCGGCGTCCCACTGCGCCAAGAGGCCACGCTCTAAGGCGTCAGCCCCGGTGTCGGGCAACAGTGGATAACGTACGGCGTCCTGTGGTGCGGTCATGGGGAGAGCGGAGTCAGTGCCAAAAAGGAGTTACGCGAACAGCGGGCGACGGCCGGCGGCATTACAACCGGGAAATCACGCCCTTGACCACGGTGCTCAACTGGGGCTCAGCTGCGCGGGCCACGGCGACAATTTTCTCCAAACTCGCCGGCTCCAGCGCATCAGGCAGACACTGATCGGTAATGATCGAGATCCCAAGCACGCGCATGCCGCCGTGCCGCGCTACGATGACTTCCGGCACGGTCGACATGCCCACCACATCCGCGCCCATGCTCCGCAAAAAGCGATACTCGGCGCGCGTTTCCAGATTGGGGCCCGGCACCGCCACGTAGACGCCTTCGCGCAACGTGATGCCCGCCGCGCTCGCTACGTCCCGCGCCAAGGCGCGCAATGCCACATCGTACGGCTCCGACATATCGGGAAAGCGAGGGCCGAGGGTTTCGTCATTCGGGCCGATGAGCGGATTGTCGCCGAGCAAGTTGATGTGATCGGCAATCAGCATGAGATCTCCCGGTGCCCACAGCGGGTGCATCCCGCCGCACGCGTTGCTGACAATGAGTGTTTCCGCACCAAGCGCGCGCAGCACACGGACCGGGAAGGTGACCTGTTGCAGCCCGTAGCCTTCGTAGCGATGGAAGCGCCCCTGCATGGCGATGACCGTGCGACCCGCGAGCGTGCCGCAAAGCAGGCGTCCGTTGTGCGACTCCACCGTGGACAGCGGAAAGTTGGGGAGATCGCGATACTCGATTACCTGCTCCACCGCGATCTCTGCGGCGAGACCACCGAGGCCCGTGCCAAGAATGATTGCAAGATCGATCGGCGTGCCGAATCGTGCCCGCACCGCTTGGGCACAGGCCTCGATACGCTCCCGGGCATGAAGGCCGAGCGCGGGATGTGCGAGGCCGACCGCGGTGTGCTCCTGCGTATACTGCAGCTGCGGACGGGACGTAGGCGGCGTGGTCATCCTTCCTCGACTACATCGAGCCACGATGGCGTGGGTGCCATCGGACGTGGTGGCAATTCGCGCAGTTCCTGCGCGATCGGCGGTTCCGGCTTCACTGCCGCCAGCGTGCGCGGCGTGACGAAGTCGGGCAGCGGCTCAGATTCGGCAGCGTTCAACTCGGTGAGCTGTCGCTCCAGATGGTGACGCAGTTGGGCGAGATACGTGCGGCGAGTCCGCCAGAGCGCCTGCACTTCATCTTCCGTGCGTCGCAACTCGACGCGGATTCCCTGCAGTTGTCGTTCCGCCTCACCCTGCGCCTCACGGATGATCAGTTGAGCCTCGCGCTCGGCCTGCTCGCGGATTTCGCCGCGCAGTTGCTGCGCACTCACGAGCGCTTCGTTCAACGCCTTGTCGCGCTCGCGGAACGCCTTCAGCTGCTCGTGAAAATTGCGCGCCTTGGTCTCGAGATCCTGATTGAGTCGGGCCATGCGTTCCAGTTCTTCGGCCACTTGGTCGCGAAACTGATCCACGCGTGCGCGGTCATAGCCACGCAAAGCGTTGCCAAAATCGTAGCGCCGTACATCCAGCGCGGTTAGATGAAAGCCGTCGTCCGTCATGCGATATCCCGGATGAATCAGGTCCGACTGCCAAAGAGCATCGTGCCGAGGCGCACGTGGGTCGCGCCCTCCTCAACGGCGATCTCGTAATCTCCCGACATACCCATACTCAGCCACTCTGCGGGATGCCCCGCCTCCTGCAGCTGCGTCCGCACCGCGCGCGCACCACCAAAGACCGCGCGCAACACCGACTCCGGCGCATCGAACGGCGCCATCGTCATCACCCCGCGCACGCGCAGTGCCGTGCATTGATGCAGCAGTGCGGCCATCGCCGGGATCTCGTCGGGCGGCAGCCCGCTCTTGGACGCTTCCCCACTGACGTTGACCTGCACCAACACATCGAGTGGACGCGTCGCCACGAGCGCCGCATCGTTGAGCGCCTCCGCGAGCCGCACGCTGTCCATGCCGTGCACAAGGTCGAACCGCGCGGCCGGCTTGGCCTTGTTGCGCTGCAGATGGCCGATCAGATGCCAGCGCACCGGCACGGCAACCGCCGCCATCTTCGCTTCGGCTTCCTGCACACGGTTTTCCCCGACGTCGTGAATGCCCGCCTCGTAGGCCGAGTGAACGGCCTCTGCACCATGCGTCTTGGTGACGGCAATCAAGGTGACGGTTTGCTCATGGCCACCGCGAGCGCGGGCGGCGGCGATGCGGTCGCGTGCCTCCGCGACGCGGTCGGAAATTGGCATAGCACATAAGGTTAGATACCGCTGCACGACGACACAAGTAACGGGTCTGCCCGCTGTGTCATACCCGGGCAGCGGAGCAATCGTTGCAGCTGTACCAGCGCTGGATCACTCCCCGCCGGCAACGGGTCGAGGACAGACGGCGGCACCAGATCGGCCGCGCGGCGCATGGCCGCCGCATCGAAGAGCACCATCCCCGGTGCGGCATCGGGAGCTGGAGCGAAGATCATGCCCTCCAAGCGCCAGCCAGCCCGAGGGTCGAGCCGGTCGCGGTCGACTTTGGCGAGCAGGGTGCTCACGCGCACCGTCCGTGCCTCCCGACCGGCCCGTGCCATCACGTCGCGCAGCGCGGCATCGAGACCCGGCCATGTGGTCACCGAGGCCGGCGTGAAGAGCCGCGCATTGGCGAGCGCTTGCCGATACCACGTGGCACCCAGCAGCGGCACCACCACCACCGTGACATCCTCGCGCATTCCTTCTACCTGCTGCAGGTACCACAGTGGGAAGCTGTCGTTGTCACCGGCGGTAAACAGGATGCCGCGTTCCGGTACGGCCTCCAGCAGCAGTCGCGCATACGTGCGCGGCAGTTGGGCGCCAGGCAGCGCCGACCGATCGGCCACGGCGCGATTGAGTACCAGCGGCACGGCGGCCGCCACCAGCGGCAAGATGGCCACCGGTGCCGGCAGCGAGCGAGCCAGTCGCCTCGCCACCGCAGACAGGCCCACACCGGCCAGCAGCCCCCACGTCCAGAAGGCGAGCACGAAGAAGTAGTCGCGCTCCCGAGCTTCATGCGCCGCCGATTCGGGCAATACGCCGACGCCGAAGCTCGGGCCGGCGTACATGTTGAGCCAAAGCGCCACCCCCATCGTACCGCTCACCAGCAGCAGCACCATGGCGCGTCCCACGAGTGCGTCGTACTGCCAGAGCCGTCGCACGCCAATCAGCGCTACCCAGGCCCACAGTACCGAGAGCGTGGTGCGCACCAAGGCTGGAGTCGGTCGCGGATGCAGGCCATACGCCACCTGCCAGTCCGCCCATTGGAACACGTTGCCGATTTGCAGCCACCACGGCGCCTTTCTCGGCCAGAAGCCAGCCACGGCATACTGCTCGCGTTGCAGGACCGCGAGTAAGCGCTCGAACGTGTCGGGGTTGCCGGAGTTGAGCGCCGGCTCGCGCGCGGCGAGCAGCGGCAAGACCGCCACCGACGACAGCCCCAGCGCGCCCAGCGCGATCCAGCCGATCACATCGACCGCACGGGGCCGCGCACCGCGCCACGCCAGCGCGATCGCGGCCGGCAGCGCCACGAGCACGCTCAGATGCAGCGGTATGGCGAGTCCTGCGAGAAAGGCGAGCGCTGCGCGCCCGCGCAGACGCTGTGCATCCGGGGTCGTCGCACGTCCTGCGAACTCGCCGATTGCCAGCATCGCCACACTGGCCAGAAGCGCTGCGCCGTACACCTCCGTCTCGGTGGCGTTGGCCCACACCGTCATCATGGTGCCCGCACTGACCGCCGCCACCACAGCACCGCGCACACCGATGATGCGGGTGAGCATCATGGCGCCGAGTCCGCCCGTGGCTGCCGTGGCCAGCACCGAGGCCATGGTGACCGCCCGCGCCGGGCCCGCGCTGCTGAAGACCTGCGACACCACGTGCGCGTACAGCACCCAGAGCGGCGTCCCCGGCGGATGCGGAATGCCCAGCGTGTGCGCCGCCGTCATCAGCTCGGCAGCGTCCCAGACCGTAAGGTCGGGGGCCATCGTGGCCAGATACGTGGCCAGCAGGATGAACGTCGCCAATACTGCCGCAATGAGAGGCGGTGGCACAGTGGGGCGCGGCGGACGCGGCAGCGACGTCATGGTGTGCTCGCCGTGATCGGCCGGCCGTTGCGTGGCACGACGCGCGCGAGCCCCCGATACAAAGCCAACGCGACGACCCCGATTTCGAGGCCGTCGCGCCAAATGGACTTCATGGTGTGCGTGATGTCGAGATCCGTCACGCCGAGCCGGCCCGTGACCAGGGCCGGTCTGGGCGAGTGGGAAGACGGTTACGCAGGAGCGATTTCCGGCCCGCCCAGCAGCGGCGGTGAGATCGGCCGCGGCGAAGTCGTCGCGGGCTGCGAAAGCGGCGCCACCGGCAGAGCCGGCATGTCGAGCGGCGGCCGCGGCGGAAGTTCTTTTCCGGCCTTGAGCAGCAGGATGTCGTCACGCGTGAGCGTCTCGCGCTCGAGCAACTGCGTGGCCACGATATCGAGCAGTGAGCGGTTCTCGGTGAGCACCGCAACGGCCCGGGCATGCGCCTCGGTCACCACGCGCTTCACCTCTGCGTCCACCAGTTGCGCCGTCTGCTCGGACACTTCCCGACGCGACTGGATGTCGCGTCCCAGAAAGAGCTCCTGCTCGTTATCACCCACGAGGATGGGTCCGATGGTGTCGGAGAGCCCCCATTGCGTGACATAGCGCCGCGCAATGCCAGTGGCCTGCTGAATGTCGCTGGCCGCGCCGGTGGTCACCCGATTGTGCCCGAACACGATTTCTTCCGCCGCCCGGCCGCCGTAAGCCATCACGAGACGTGCCTCGAGCTGCTCACGCGTGACGGACACGCGATCGTCTTCCGGCAGTGTGAAGGCGATACCAAGCGCACGACCACGAGGCACGATCGTGACCTTATGCAGCGGATCGTTGCCGTACACCATCATGGCACAAACGGCGTGCCCGGCCTCGTGGAATGCAGTGAGCCGACGCTCATCGTCCTTCATCACCAGCGACTTCCGCTCGGCGCCGAGCATGACGCGATCCTTCGCTTCTTCCAGATCGCTCATGTAGATCTTGTCGTGCCCCTTTCGCGCGGCCAGGAGCGCGCCTTCGTTGACCAGATTCGCGAGGTCCGCGCCGGCCATACCCGGAGTCCCGCGCGCCAGCGAGAGCACGCTGACATCATCAGCCTGCGGCTTGTTGCGCAGGTGCACCTTGAGGATGCCCTCACGACCCCGAAGGTCGGGGGCGTCCACCACGATCTGCCGGTCGAAACGTCCGGGACGCAGAAGCGCGGGATCCAGCACGTCGGGGCGGTTCGTGGCCGCGATGAGGATCACGCCATCGTTGGACTCAAAACCGTCCATCTCCACGAGGAGCTGATTGAGCGTCTGTTCGCGCTCGTCGTGTCCGCCACCCATGCCGGAGCCACGATGGCGACCCACCGCATCGATTTCATCGATGAAGATGATACAGGGCGCCTGCGCCTTACCCTGTTCGAACAGGTCACGGACGCGCGAGGCGCCCACGCCCACGAACATTTCGACGAAGTCGGAGCCCGACATCGAGAAGAACGGACGTCCTGCTTCACCAGCCACCGCCTTGGCCAGCAGCGTTTTACCCGTACCCGGCGGGCCCACCAAGAGCGCGCCCTTGGGCAGACGTCCGCCGAGTTTGGTGAACTTCTGGGGATCCTTGAGGAACTCGATGATCTCCTGCAGTTCCACCTTGGCTTCGTCGGCGCCGGCCACATCGGCGAAGGTGATCTTCGGCGTATCGCCGCTGAGCAGCTTTGCCTTACTCTTGCCGAACGAGAACGCCTTGTTGCCACCCGACTGCATCTGCCGGAACAGGAAGATCCAGAAGCCGATCAGCAGCACGTACGGCAGAATAGTGATGAGCAGGCTGCCGAAGTTGGCCCGCGGCTCAGCCGCCGACGTGATCACGCCTCGCGCATGGAGCAGCTTCTGCTCTTCTGCGGCGGCGCCCTGCACGAGGCGCACCACGAACTTGTTTGCCTCGCGGTTGTTCACTCTGACCGGCTGATTGAACTGGCCCGCCAGCACGTTGTCGGTCTGAAAACTCGCCGACTTGATGTTGCCGACTTCGAGTTGCTGGCGATACGTGGAGTAATTGAGCTCCGGCGCCTGCGTCTCGCGCCCGCTGTTGAAGTTGAAAAACGCGACCGGAATCAGGATCACGAGGATCCAGAACGAGACCGTCTTGGAGATGCGACTCCAATTCTGCGGCTTCTTGGGCGAGGGCGTCATGTTTGGTGCCATGTGAGGACCGCCTTACTGCAGGCTGGCGACATACGGGAGATGCCGGAAATTTTCCGCATGATCTAATCCGTAGCCGACAAGGAATTCGTGCGGCGCATCAAACCCGATGAACCGCGTGGGATGCTGGAGCTCGGTCGCGATGTGCTTGTGCAACAGCGCGCAGATCTCCAACGACTTCGGCTTGCGCTCACCAAGGAGATCAATGAGCCGGTTGAGGGTACGCCCGGAATCTACGATGTCTTCCACCAGTAGAATGTGCTTACCCTCCAATTCCGTTTCCGGATCGTACAATAATCGGACAACGCCGCTGGATTCCATGGCATCGCCGTATGAGGACGCGACCAGAAAATCTACCTGCAGCGGCCGGGCGATGTGCCGCACCAGATCGCTGAGAAAGATAAAACTGCCCTTGAGCAATCCGAGGACGAGCAGGTCACCTTCGGGATACGCCGCCGTGATCTCGGCGCCCAACTCGCGAACCCGGGCACCAATGGTGTCCACATCGTAGACGATACGCCGCACGGCTCGGCCGTCGAGACGGGGATCCATCACCAACGGCGGTTGCTGCTCAGTCGAACTCGCGCTCACACCTGTACCAGATCAGTGCCGGCCGACCGGGCCGGGACGGCGCCGCGAGACTGCGGCACACCCCAGGAACCCACAAGAGCGCATCGTGCTGCACGACCACCGGCCACGCCGGACGGTCCACCACGGGAACCTGTGCTTCTGCAAAATACCGCGTCACGCGTCGCCCTGCTGGTGCACCGGCGGTTTTTATCCGATCACCGGCCTGCCAGGCCCTGATCGTCACGTGTCCGCGCACCGGAATGGGCATACACCACGCGTCCGGATCGGCCGGTGGCGCCACCAGCCGCCGCCATCGCCATCCCCCGATCCGTGGCGGCAAAGCATCGGCGCTACCGGTCCACGCAGAAAGTGCGACGAGCCCAAGGTTCGGAGCGCGCCGCACGTCGAAGTACTCATGCCCCGCCGAATCGCCTGTTCGCAGTACCGTGGCGCCGCCGGACAGCGTGATATACGCGCCGCGGCGGTTGCTATCAGTAAACCGCAGCAAGGCTTCCGTTCCCCGCGCGTCGACGACCACGCCGGCGCGCGCGCAGATGGCCGGCCAGAGCACGGCGCGCACGCTGGGCGCCGGGCCCTGCACCGCCGCCGCCGGCACACGCACCGCCCCCGATCCCGCCAGTCCCACCCCGCGGTCGGTCACCAGCGTCTCGACGTCGCGCCGCCACGCCGCCGCCCGCTCCGCCAGCGCCAGCATCGCCTCCGAGAAGCCCGGATGCGCCGCCTCAAGCGCGGGGAGCAGCTGATGCCGCACCCGCCCGCGCAGGTAGTCGCTGGAGGCGTTCATGGGGTCTTCCAGGTACGCTAACCCCTCCATGTCCACCCATCGCGCCACCTCGGCGCGCGATACGCCCAGCCACGGCCGGACCACCGGCGACGGCGCCGCCAGCGCTGCCAGCCCCCGCGCGCCGGTGCCCCGCAACTCGCGCATCACCACGGTTTCCAACTGATCGTCGCGGGTGTGGGCCGTGGCCACGCGCGCCTTGTACGCCCGCGCTACCCGCCGCAGAAAACTCCAGCGGGCCGCCCGCCACGCTGCTTCCGACACGCCACGCGTGCGGGATCGCTCGCGCACGACGCTCAGTCCCAACCGACGGGCCTCGGCGGCCACCAGGCTGGCCGCATCGGTGGCGTAACCGCCCGTGGCATGATCAAACGTGGCCACCACGGCCAGTCGCTCGGGGGCCCAGCGGACCATGGCGTGCAGGAGCCCCATGGAGTCACGCCCGCCAGAAATCGCCAACACCAACTTCCCGGTCACAGGCGCCAGCGCCACTTCCATAGCTGCCCGTAACAACGCGGCGGTTGGGATCCGATCTTCGACCAGTTCCTCGGTGGGCACGTCCGATGCCAAGACTCCGTTCATATCAGGACGAATGGCGATGGAAGCCGGTGGCGTCAACACCCCTACCTTCCACCGGCGTTCTCGACTACTGTTGAAAAGACGTTGTTTTATGGTTCGCCGCACTTCGCGATCGGAGACTAGCTGTGGAATATCACGGAACACTGGGCACTATCTGGGCCTCGCTCGGCATGACGGCGTACTACACGGCGCTCATCTGGATCAACACCCTGCTGGTGCTGTTTCTGTCGCCGCTGTTCATGATCCCGCTCACGTGGTTGCAGGATAGCCGCAAGAAGGCGTAAGACGTCGTACGCTGGCCATAGCGGTCTGCGGCGTCCATTCGGGTACGGCAACGGGGGCGATCACTGTGGTGATCGCCCCCGCATGTCATGCCACACACGAAATCCAGACGGCCTTACGCAGGCTCCGAGGACGCGCGCGGAACCCGCATCAATTCGTTCCGGGTCAGCACCACCGCATCGCCGAGCGCCGTACGCCGGCCGGTCAGATCGCTGAGGTCACTGCCGTGATAGGCCTCCTCACCATGCTCCACGAGATCGATACCCTGCACTTCCGTGGCCACCGGCACCCGTAATGGCATGATCGCCTTCAGCGCGGTCAGAATCAGCCAGCTCGAGATCGCCGCGAACGTAATCGTGGCCACCACGGCCAGCAATTGCACGCCAACAAGTGCCGCGTTGCCGGCCAGCAACCCGTCGGCACCATTGGGATTCACGGTTTTGGTCGCAAACACGCCGGTGAGCAGCGCGCCCATGATACCGGCCACCCCGTGACAGGCGAAGACGTCGAGCGTGTCATCGAGGCGCGTGGTGGCGCGGTAATGCAGGGCGAAGAACGAGCACGGCGCGGCGAGCACGCCAATCGCGAGCGCCGACAGCGGCGTCACGAAGCCCGCCGCCGGCGTGATGGCCACCAACCCGACCACCGCGCCCGTGGCGGCCCCGACTGCCGTGGCCCGACCGCCCTTGAGCGCCTCCAAACTTATCCAGGTGATGAGACCGGCCGCCGCGGCGGCGTGGGTGGTCATGAGCGCATTGGCCGCGATACCGTCAGCGGCGAGCGCTGAGCCGGCGTTAAAGCCGAACCAGCCCACCCACAGCAAGCCCGCACCGAGCAGCGCGAAGGGCACGTTGTGGGGCACCGTGGGCACGCGCTTGAAGTCACGGCGGGGGCCAAGCACCAGCGCGAGCACCACGGCGGTCGTCCCCGCACTGATGTGCACCACCGTGCCGCCGGCGAAATCGAGCGCGCCGAGGACGCGCAGCCAGCCGCCGTCCCCCCACACCCAGTGCGCCAGCGGATCGTAGACGAGCGTGGTCCAGATCGCGCCGAACAGCAGGAACGCGCCAAAGCGCATCCGATCGATGATTGCGCCCGAGAACAACGCGACGGTGACTCCCGCGAACATCGCCTGGAAGGCCGCGAACAGCACGTGCGGCAATGCGCCGGCGTAGGTGGGATTCGACGTGGCGGTCACCCCCGCAAAGCCCAGGAACTCCAAGCCGCCAATCCAGTTGGAGCCGGGGCTGAAGGCGAGGCTGTAGCCGAAGAGCACCCACTGCACGGTCACTATCGCAAAGGCACCGAGGCTCATGAGCATGGTGTTGAGCGCCGACTTGCTCTTCACCAAACCGCCATAGAAAAACGCGAGCCCCGGCACCATCAGCGCCACGAGGGCGGTGCTGACCATCACCCACGCGGTGTCACCCGAAGAAATGGCCGGTGCTTCCGCGGCCTGCAACAGCCACGCCCCCGCGGCGGAAACAACGCTCATCGCAGATCCTCCGCGCGCACGATCGGCATCTCCAGTTGGGTCATGCGCATGACCTCATCAGCGTTCACGGCGGTGAGCGCCGAGTTGTCGCGTTCGCCGGTGCGGATGCGTACGGTGTGATCGAGTGGCATGACGAAGATCTTGCCGTCACCGACGTCCCCGGTGCGCGCGCCGTCGCAGATCGCGTCGATGGTGCGCTCCACGAACTCCTCGGAGCAGGCAATCTCGAGTCGGACCTTCTCGTGAAACTCGAGCACCACGGACTCCCCGCGGTACTGCTGCACGACATCGCGCTCGCCGCCGTGGCCACTGACGCGTGAGAGCGTCATGCCGGTCACGCCAACCTGGAATAATGCGCGTTTGACATCCGCCAGCACTTCTGGACGGATGATGGCAACGATGAGCTTCATGCGTATGGGGACGGAGGGCGGTCAGCGGGGTCGACCAGCTCGGATGATCGGACGATAATAATCAAAGGCCCCGCCTCTGGCGCGGAATGGCCACGTCGCCGAGACTGAAGGGCATGACAACAGCCACGCGCGGCATCATCCCCATCCTCGTGGGGCCCGAATACGAGGATTTGGAGGTCTGGTATCCCAAGCTCCGCCTGGAAGAGGCAGGCTACCACACACCGCTGATCGGTGCCGGCGCCACGCACTACCACGGCAAGTGGGGCTATCCGGCGGCTATGGACGGGCAGATCGGCGATCTGCAGGCGTCCACGCTCCGCGGTGTGGTTCTGCCGGGTGGCTGGGCGCCCGACAAGCTGCGGCGCGATCCGGCGGTATTGGCGCTGGTGCGCGAGGTATTCGCGCAGGGCGGGATGGTGGCCACCATATGCCACGGCCCGTGGATTGCCATTTCCGCAGGCATTGTCCGTGGCAAACGCTGCACCGGCTCGCTCGGCATCAAGGACGATTTGCTGAACGCGGGTGCCTTGTGGGTGGACGAGCCCGCAGTAATTGACGGGACTCTGGTGAGTGCGCGGGTGCCCAAGGATTTGCCGGCGTTTGGGGTGGCGATGCTGGAGGTGCTGGGAATGGTATCAGCGAAAGTCTGAGTTCAATGTCCCCCGAATCCTGACGGGGTTCAGGCCGTCGATTACTGGCGATCGAGTCTGCGCCAGCCCCGATGGCGCCGTCAGGCCCCAACGCGGGGCGGCTGGTGGCGTCCACCGATCAGAACTCGTACGGCAGCGTGATCACCGGAGCGACACTACGGTTTGGCGGCAGACAACGACAACGTGAGCACACGCATCAATAATGTCACCATCGGGACGTCGCGTGCGGTACGTGTCACCCTGTTCGCGGGGACACAGCCCACGCCGTTGAACGCGGACGGCAGCGGTCGCACTAGTCCAACGATTCACGTCGGCACCACGCTGACGACGATCACCACGCTCGGCACGGCGCAACCGGCGGTGATGGCCGGACCGTCTCTTCGCGTGGATTCACCGGCATCGCGTTCGGCGGCAGAGTGGTTGTCGCTGGCACCGTGGCGCTGGACGAAGTGATACTGAGCAAGTCCCCCGGCGGCGGACGGCGCCGTCTGGGGACTGCGCCATGCACGCCCGGCCGGGAAGTCTCAGCCCGCCTGATCAGCCGCGAACGTGTCGTACTGCCGACCCCGCCAACTCTTCGGCACGCGCGCCGTGCTCAACGTGAGCCGCCACGCCGCCGCCACATCGGCCAGCCACGAAAACCAGAACGGCGCGCCCCGCTCGGCGTAACTGCCCCGTAGCGCCGCCAGCAGCATGAGTCGTACGAACAATGCGGACGCGTTCACGAGCAGCAGCGCTTCGAGCAGTGACACGCTCGACGACTGTTGCAACGACGGGTTGCGCACGTACACGAGCCCCAACCCCACCAACAGCGGCAACGGCAAAGCCTGCGCACTCCACACCAGTGCCACGTCCAACCAGCGGCGCCGCATGGGCGTGGCGTCTTTCAAATCAAAGCTGCGGCCCCATTCGCGCCACATCTCGCCCAATGACGCGTACGCGCTGACCTGGATAATGCGCGATCCGTCCAGGAAGCCCACGCGGGCCCCCTGTGCGGCCAGATGCCGCGCCAGCGTCACGTCGTCACAGAAGCTGGCCCGCGCGGGCGCATAGCCGCCGTTTCGCTCCAGCAAGGCGCGACGCGCCACGAAGCACTGTCCGTTGGCGAGAACACGATCGGGCGGCGGCTGCGTGGCGCCGGCCGCACCGCAGCGATACACCAGCGTGGTGAGCATCGCCGGCTGCACGAACCGTTCGGCCGACGTCTGATCCCGAAACTGCGGCGAGAAGCTGGCCACATCGTAGCCATCCTGCTCGACGGCGTCGATGACGGCGCCCACGAGCCCCGGCGCGGGCACGGTGTCGGCATCGATGCCGAGGACCCACTCGCCCTGCGCGTGGCGGAGGCCGGTTTCGAGGGCCCACACTTTGCCCACCCAGCCCGAGGGCAGCGGGTCGTCGGTTAGAAGGCGAATACGCGGATCACGCGCCGACGCCGCCTCCACCAGTTCGCGCGTACCGTCGGTAGAGCGGCTATCGACCACGAGCACCTCCAGCAGCGGCGCCTGCTGCGCCATGAGCCCCTGCAAGCACGGCCCGATGCGCTTCGCTTCGTTGAGCGTGGCCACAATGACGGTAACTGTGGTGTCGGTGCGGGGCGAGGTGCGCGGCGCGATGGGTGGGCGGCGTGTGCGCCCCGGTGCGAGACGCGCCAGCAGCAGGAGCAGCAGCGGTAACTGAACGGCGAGCAGCACGAGGCCAGCCACGTGCACGACGTCGAAGGTCATGTTCATGGTTGGGCTCGCAAGCGCGGCTCGGTGGCCGTGAGTGGCTCGGTACGCGCGAGTTCAGCCACCGCGCGTGCCATCCCGGGGAACAGGACCAAGTGTGCCGGATACATCGCGTACCAGTAAAGGAGTCCAAGAAGACCGCGCGGTGCAAACAGCGCGGTCTGAATGAGTCGTGTGCCCTGCCCTTCCGGCACCGCCGTGAACTGCAGCCACGCCAACCCCGGCACGCGCATTTCTGCGCGCAGCCGTAATAGCCGAGGTCGCTCAACGAGTTCTACCCGCCAGAAATCTACTGCCTCCCCCACGTACAACCATGCCGGATCGCGCCGTCCCCGTCGCAGCCCCGGCCCGCCCACCAAGCGATCGAGAAAGCCGCGCACTTTCCAGAGCCAGTTCCACGCCAGCCACCCCTGGTCGCCCCCCAAGCGGCAAAAGGCACGAAAGACTTGATCCGGCTGGGCGTCCACATAGATGGTGCGTGTCTCCTCGAGCACGCCCTCGCGGTCGCGCAGTTCGTACGAGGTGGATTCACCCAGGGCATCGCTCCAACGCGACTCCACCGCATGCTCCGACAGTCGCACCAGCGCCCGCTCCACGGCCGTGCGGTAGCCCATGGGTCGGATCTCGGGAAAGAGCGCTCGCGCCTTGGTGGTGTCCGCCAGGACGGGATGCGCGATCCCTTCAATGAGCGGCTGGGCCAAGCGACGGGGAATGGGCGTAATGCGGTCTACCCAGAGCGCCGCGAGAGCGGGGGCCAATACGGGGACCGCCAAAATCGTACGGCGCAGCCCACGGATTTTGGCGTAGCCCTGCAACATGTCACGGAAGGAGAGCACATCTGCGCCGCCAATGTCCACGATGCCAGCGGCCTCGATCTCGCGTGCTCGGACCAAATACGTGAGCACATCGCGCACGGCGATCGGCTGGACACTGTTGGTGATCCAGCGCGGTGCGAGCATGAACGGCAAGCGTTCGGCGAGATAGCGCACCATCTCGAAGGACGCCGAGCCCGAGCCAACGATAGGTCCGGCCCGAAACTCCGTGGTGGGAAGTCCGCCGCGCAAAATGGCCCCTGTTTCTCCGCGACTCTGCAGGTGGCGGCTGACGTTCTCCCCCTCGGGCACCAGCCCGCCGAGGTAGATACAGTGGCGCAAATCGCGCCCCGCGTGGACGAAGTTGCGCGCGGCGATCCGATCACGCTCAGCGAAGTCGTCGGCGTGCGTCATGGAATGCACGAGGTAATACGCCTGGTCCACGCCATCGAGCGCGCGTTCCACCGACGCCGCATCGAACAGATCGCCGGTCACGACGTCCACATCGTGCTCCCACCAACGGCCTCGGATACGGCGCGCGTCGCGCACCAAGAGCCGCACGGGTACACCGCGCTCGACGAGCCGCGAGACCAGTCGGCCGCCGATGTAACCCGTAGCCCCCGTAACGAGGACGGTCATGAGGTGGGCGCGTTCATGTCAGAACAGTGGTGACAAAAGGGATCGGCCGCGAGGGCTGGCGCGACTCGGGTTCGGGGCGCACGATTCGCTTTCGATTCGCGCACGCGAGCGCGAGCGGTGGGGAGCCTCCTGACCGTACGCCGCATGCCCTACGCCACGTTCCCGCCTGCCTATGTCGCACGCCACGCCGTCTCCCGGCCCCCTTTTGCTGCACTGGTGGCAGCGCCTCGCGGCCATGCCCTTCGGGCCGCGGCTGTTCAGCTGGGCGGTGGGGCGCATGGCGCCGTACACCGGCACCGTGGGCGGACGCTTCGAGGAGGTGCGCGTGGGGTACGCGCGGGTGTCGCTGCGCGACCGGAAAGCGGTGCGGAATCATCTGGCGAGTGTTCACGCAGTGGCCCTAGTAAATCTAGCGGAAATGACCAGCGGCGTGGCGCTGATGACGGCCCTGCCACCCGGAATCCGCGGTATCGTGACCTCGCTGAGTGTGGCCTACCTCAAGAAAGCGCGCGGCACGCTGCGCTGCACTACCACCGCCACGCCACCCGGCCAGATCACCGCGCCGTGCGATCACACGGTGTTGGCGGAGATTACCGATGCCGCCGGCGACCTGGTGGCGCGGTGCGAGGTGCAGTGGCGCCTCTCCCCTCCCTCGCCTCGCTCATGACGCCGGCACGCTTCGATACGCCACTCACGCGTCATGCGCACATCCGCATTCCGCTCATCTGCGGCCCGATGTATCCGTGCAGCAATCCTGAATTGGTGGCGGTGGTGAGCAAGGCTGGCGGTCTTGGCATTGTGCAGCCGATTTCACTGACGTATGTGCACGGCCATGACTACCGCGCGGGGCTTCGGCTTATTCGTGAACTCAGCGGTGGCGCACCGATCGGACTGAACGCGCTGATCGAGGCGTCCTCCAAGACGTACCATAATCGCATGGTGCGCTGGGTGGAGATCGCGCTGGAGGAAGGGGTACGCTTCTTCCTCACCTCGTTAGGCAACCCGCGCTGGGTGGCCGACATGGCGCACGCAGTTGGGGGCGTGGTGTACCACGACATCACCGAGCGCAAATGGGCCGAAAAAGGACGTGACGGCGGCGTGGATGGCTTGGTGGCGGTAAACCGCGAGGCAGGCGGGCACGCCGGATCTCGCGATCCGCGCGCGCTGCTCGATGAAGTGGCGCCGCTCGGGCTGCCGGTGGTCGCGGCCGGTGGCGTGGGAGCGCCGGCGCAGTTTCATGCGCTGCTCGCGATGGGTTACGCGGGTGTCCAGTTAGGCACCCGCTTCATTGCCACTACGGAGTGCAATTCCGACCAGGCGTACAAGCAGGCCATCGTAAAGGCGACCGCGCAGGATGTGGTGCTCACGGAACGACTCACCGGCATCCCAGTGTCTGTGTTGCGCACACCCTATGTAGAAAAGCTCGGTACCACCGTCGGGCCAATCTCGCGCTGGATGTTCCGCGGCCGCAAAACGAAACACTGGATCCGTACGTTTTACGCGCTGCGGTCATTGCGTCAGCTCAAACGATCCAGCGTCGACGGGGCCAATCAAGATTACTGGCAGGCCGGCCGCAGCGTGGATGCGATCCATGACATTCGCTCGGCGGCAGATATCGTACGAGAATTCGGAGAGGCGCCATGACTCGACCTCTGCTGTGGGCATTGCTTACGCTAGTCGGGCTACCACTCACCACGGCGGCCCAATCGCCAGATGCGGCCGCGCTGCGCGTCCCGGGCCTGCAAGCCACCGTCACGCTCACGCGCGACTCGGCGGGCATCATGCACATCCGCGCACAGAACGAGCATGATCTGTTCTTCGCGCAAGGCTACAGCGCAGCGCGCGACCGGCTCTTTCAGTTGGAGTTGTGGCGACGGCAGGCCACCGGCACGATGGCGGAGGTGCTTGGCCCGCGATGGATCGCGCGCGACCGCGCGGCGCGATTGATGCGCTATCGCGGCGTCATGGATACCGAACTCGCGCACTACCATCCGCGCGGCGCGCCGATCATCGGTGCATTCGTGGACGGTATCAACGCGTACGTGGCGCAGGTTCAGCAGAATCCGGCGCTGCTGCCGCCGGAGTTGCAGTGGTTGGGCATCTCGCCCGGGCGCTGGACGCCTGAGGTGGTGGTGTCGCGGCACAATGCGTTGGCCAGCAATGCGCGCGACGAAACGGTCACCGCGCGTGCGGTGCGCCTGCTTGGGGAAGACGCCGTGCGACAGCGTCGCCGGTTTGAGCCCGAGCCGATGCCGGCACGACTGCGTGTGGATTCGCTCGTCGCACAACTGCTCGATGTTGCCGACGACGACATGTTGCTGGCCGCGTACAGCGCGTCCAAGAACAGTCCGGTGTTCCGCGCCGACGAACTGTTGGCGAGCGTGCGGCGCGCGGACTCCGCGTTCGAGGGCTCGGCGTTGACGCCACCGCCGTTCATCGACGCAACCTCGCGCGAGGCGGCGGACGGCTGGGAGAGCAACAATTGGGTCATCGCTGGCGCGCGCACTGCGAGCGGTAAACCCATCGTGGCCAATGATCCGCACCGCACCATTGCCGTACCGTCATTGCGATACATGGTGCATCTCACCGCACCGGGATGGGATGTCATCGGTGGTGGCGAGCCGGCCATTCCAGGCGTAGCCATTGGGCACAATGCGCACGGCGCGTGGGGGCTCACCATCTTCGGCATCGACACCGAGGACCTGTACACCTACGCGCTCTCGCCTACCGATACGCTGTCGTATTTGTATCAGGGGCAACCCGAGGCGATGCGGGTGGTCTACGACACCATCGTGGTGCGCGGACGCGCGCCGGAACTGGTCACGCTGCTGTACACGCGTCACGGTCCGGTGCTCACGCTCAACGCCAGCGCGCGGGTTGCGGTCGCGCTCCGTGCGGCCTGGCTCGAACCGGGCGGCGCGCCGTATCTGGCGTCGTTGCGCCTCGATCAGGCGCGCACGTGGACGGAGGCCCGCGCGGCGCTGGCCTATGCGCACATGCCCACCCTCAATTGGGTATGGGCCGACACGAGCGGCGCCATCGGCTGGCAGACGGCGGGGATCGCGCCGGTACGCAGCAACTGGGACGGCCTAGTGCCGGTGCCTGGCGACGGGCGCTTTGAATGGAACGGATTTCTTCCCATCCCCGAGCTACCGCACGAATCGTCGCCGGCCCGCGGCTATGTGGGTACCGCCAATGCGTACAACGTGGCACCCACCTACGCGCGCCCCGATGCCATCGCGCGCAGCTGGGCCGAGCCGTATCGGCACAACCGCCTGCAGGAGGTGCTGGATACTATGAAAGGGGCCACACTACCGCAGATGATGGCGCTGCAGCATGATGAAACCGCTCTTGCTGCACGTGCGCTGGTGCCGCTGTTGCGTAACATCGAGTTTACCACGGCTCGCGCCAGGGCGGCACGCGACACGCTGCTGGCGTGGAATGGCGTGCTCGATGTCAACTCGCACGGCGCAGCGCTCTACGCGCTCTGGGAGCGGCGGTTGGCTTCGCACACCGCCAGCATCGTGCTGCCGCTGATGGCCCGCCCCGTGATGCGCACCGTACCACTGACTCACGTGGTGCGCTGGCTCACGGCGCCCGACTCACTGCTGGGTGAACGTCCTGAAGTCACTCGCGACTTCATTTTGTTCCGCGCGTTGAACGAAACCGTGAGCGATCTCGTGACACGCTTCGGCGCCGACATCAGTACGTGGCGCTACGGCGACGAGAAGCTGCATCACGCCCGCATCGCCCATCCGCTGGATCGGTTCGTACACGATTCGCTCTCGCGCTGGCTCTCCCCCGGCCCCTTGCCGCGCGGCGGCTACGCCAACACACTCAATGCCACCGGCAATAGCGACAACCAGACCGCCGGCGCGAGCTTTCGCGTCGTCATGGATCTCGCCGACTGGGATGCCGCCATGGTTACCAATACCCCCGGCCAGAGCGGTGATCCGCGCAGTCCGCTTTATCGCAGCCTCTTCCCCGCATGGGCGGCAGGGCGCTTTGTTCCTCTGCCGTACTCCCCGGCGGCGATCCGCCGACAGACCCTGCTGGTCGAAACCATCACCCCATGATTCCCCGGAGCCCGCCATGCTAACGTCCCGATTGTCGCTCGCGCTACTCACCGTTGTCGCCGCATCGGCGGCCGTACCCACCAACGCCGAGGCCCCGCAGGCCACGATGTCGTTCTTCCTCACCAGCGTCGGCATGGGTGACGGCGCCAAACTGGGCGGGCTGGATGGCGCCGACAAGCATTGCTCCACGCTGGCCGAAGCGGCCGACGTGCGCGGGAAGACCTGGCACGCCTATCTCACCCAACAGGCGCTCGACGGCAAGTCGGCGGTGAACGCGCGTGACCGTATTGGCAAAGGGCCGTGGATGAACGCCAAGGGCGTGGTGGTGGCCACCAGCGTAGCGGATCTGCACAGCGACAACAACAAGCTGTCGAAGGAAAACAGCATGACCGAAAAGGGCGCGCTGGTGAACGGTCGTGGTGATACACCAAACGAGCATGACATTCTTACCGGCGCGCAGCTCGATGGGACCGTGTCGTCGGACACCACCGATACCACCTGCCACAACTGGACCAGCAACGGCACCGGCGCCGCGCTCGTGGGCCATCACGACCGGCAGGGAGGCGGTGCCAACCCCACGTCGTGGAGCACCGCCCACCCCTCCCGCGGCTGCAGCCAGGACAACCTGAAGGCCAGCGGCGGCGCCGGTTTGTTTTACTGCTTCGCGATCTAGTCGGTCACGGCTACTTCTTGAGCCAGTGATTAAACCACTGCTGTAAGCGGCCCAGACGATCCACCAGCAACCACGGCTCCCCAGTACGCGACAGGTCGTGGTTGCTGCGCGGATAGCGCACCAACTCCACCGGTACTCCCTGCTTCTTGAGCGACATGAACCAGATCTCCGCACTGCCCATCGGCGTACGGTGATCTTCTTCACTCTGCACGATCAGCGTGGGCGTCTTCACCTTGTTCACGTAGCGAATCGGCGAGAGCGTGTCGTACAATGCCTGATTGTCCCATGGCTTGCCGTAGAACTCAAACTCTGTCAGACCCTGCGCATCACTCGCGCCGTACCAGTACGTCCAGTCGGTGATGGTGCGGTCGGTTTCGATGGCCTTGAAGCGATCGGTCTTGGTGGCCATCCACGTGGTCATGAAGCCGCCGTACGAGCCACCGGTCGCGCCCATGCGCGTGCTGTCTACATCCGAGCGCGCCGCCGCGATGTCTACGGCCTTCATGAGATCGTCGTAGTCTTCCATGCCCCAGCGCCCGCGCGTGCTGTACGTGAAGTCTGCGCCATAGCCGCTGGAGCCGCGTGGGTTGGTGAAGAGCACGAACATGCCCTGCGACGCGAGACTCTGGAACTCGTCGAACCAGCCTTCGCCGTACGCGGAATGCGGGCCGCCGTGAATGTAGAACACCAGCGGATATTTTTTCCCGGACTCATAGCCGTACGGCTTCATCAGCCAACCTTCGATTTCGAGATCACCCACACTCTTGTAGGTAAACCGTTCGGCATCGCTGAAGGCCACCTCCTGCGTCAGTGCCTCGTTGAAGCGCGTGAGCTGCGTTTCGCCCGTGCCATCGGCATTGGCCATGAACAGCTCCGTGGGCTTGGTCTGCGACGTGGCCACAAACGCCACGCGCTTGCCCAAGGCATCGTACGAGGCGCCGCGCAGCTGGCGACGACCACCGATGAGTTCACGCGGCGCGCTCTTGCCAGTGAGATCGGCGCGCAATAACGCGGAGCGTCCTCCGATATCGGCGCTAAACTGAATGCCGCCCACCGTGAGCCAATCCATGCCTGACGGCTCGTACTGCCAATCGCCAAGCAGGTTGCGCGGGGTGCCGCCGGCGAGGTCGATCACGTAAATGCGCGCCGACTTCGTGCGCGCGGGACGACCGACAAACGCCAACTGCTTGCTGTCGGGCGACCAGGTGAGCTCTGATTCCGCACCCAGCCACTCCGTGACCTTGCGCGGCGTACCACCGTTCGTGCTCACCACGTAGATGTCGCTGTCGTTGCGATTGGCTTCGTCGCGCACTTTGTCATACGGCAGCTTGGCGATCGCCTCACGCTCCATCTCCACGACGGAGTCTGCGCGCAATTGCGACTCGGCGATGAACGCCACCCACTGCCCATCCGGAGACACCGACGGCGCGCGGTGTGAGTACCTGGTGCTGGTCAGCACAGTCTTGGCGGTGTCACCAACCATCTGCTTCACCAGCTGCGTCGGTCGCCAGCTGCGCGGAATGCGCCGTCCGGGTACGAAGCCGGTACCGTTGTTCTTGTAGGTCATGTCCACCACGTGACGGCCATCAAAGCGCGCCGCGTCGGTAGGCTTCGTGATGGCGTCGAGCGGCGGACGTGCCATCGGCTGCATGCGCGCGAACGGATCGGCGCCGTTGGGCGGCGTGGTGTCCAGACGCGCGGACTCGGTGAACACGGCGAACCGTCCGTCGCGCGGCATCGAGCCCGACGGATACGTGAGCATCTGCGTCGCTTCGCCCCCCGGCTGATCCAGTCGAATACCCCATGTGTTGCCGGTGCCGCCTGCACGCGGCGACGTGAAGAACAGGTACTTGCCGTCGGCCGACCAGCGCGGATTGCTGCTCTCCGTATTGGGCGTGGTCCACCGCTGTGGCTCACCACCGGCGGTGTTGACTACCCACACTTCGCTGTGGCGCTTGTTATCGGCCTCCACGGCCTTGGTCACCGTCACCGCCACGCGCTTTCCGTCGGGGGACATGGCGGGTGAAGTGACGGAGATCACACGATACCAGTCTGCGAGCGTCATCGCGCGCGGCGCACGTTCGGACTGGGCCGACGCTGCAGAGGCAACCGCGAGTGACAGCGACGCGATGAAGGGCCAACGGATGCGATTGCTGGGCGATGCGCTACGGCGGGACAGAACCGTCATGGCAGGGGTCGGGTTGGGGCGGGAATCGCGGCGACCGCAGACTGCAGCGCGCGAGATGCTGTATCGTCGAAAGTTACCGTGAAGCGGAATTGCCTGCAGCGACACCTTGCTGAGCGCTGTGCATTGTCATAGCATGAAGGTGAATGCGGAGGAGCGGCCGCATCGCCCGTTGTTCAACACTTTTTTCGAGGAGGTGATCATTTGTCAAGTTCCTTATCCTTTGCCGGCTCGGCCTGGGCACGCGATCTCCTGATCGACGCCCGGTAGTTCGGGTTTCCGGTTCGGGATCGTTCCGAGCCGGCAGGGAGTCAGAAGGGCCGCCGCGAGAGATCGCGGCGGCCTTTCGTTGTATGGCGTTGGGCCAGTCGGCTGGGTTCCCGCGGCTTGTGCGGCACAGATTCGTGGTGTTGCTGTAAAAATCCCTGGTCAGGCAGTTCCGCCGACCTTCCCGACGAAAAGTACCTTCAGAAGCGCTCTACAAAACTGCGCCGACATGTTGCCGTTCCATCAGCGGCGCAGCGTCTCAAGCTTTGCATCCACCGCACGGAGCAGCGCATACGCCACCTCTACCGTGGCCCGATAGAACGTCGCGTCGATCTTGTCGGCATCGTCGCCCGGCTTGTGGTAGTCGGCGTGATCCTCCACGCCGAGGTACAGAAACGGAATGCCCTTGGCGTGGAACGATGCATGATCGGAAGAGCGCGTCCAGTCGTCGCCCGGCTTGAGATCCTTGGTGTCGTGGCCGTAGCGCACGGTCACACCGGCCTTGCTGGTGACCGGTTCGGCGATCGCTTGCAGCGCGGGCGTGTGTGACGTACCTGCCACCCAGAGCGCCTTGCCATCCTGCCGGGCGATCATGTCGAGATTGAGGTTGAACGCGATGCGCTCGAGCGGTACCGGGGGCGCGGCCACAAACGCGCGCGATCCCTGCATCCCCGTTTCTTCCGCGTCGAAAAATGCCAGCACCACATCGTGCTGCGGTGGCTTGCGCAGCAACCGCTCGGCGATCAGCAATAACGCCACACATCCCGACGCGTCGTCGTCGGCTCCGTTGAACACTTCACCGTTCCGCACGCCGAGATGATCGTAGTGCGCGCTGAGCACCATCACCGGACCGTCGCGCCGCGTGCCGGGAATGCGCACCACCACGTTGGCACCCGCCGTATCGGTGCCCGTGCCACGCGCGGTGAGTTTGACGGGCACTTCAAACACGGCGCCAGCGGGCTGTGCGCCCATGGCGGTCAGCTCGCCAATAATCCAGCGGCGCGCGCGCGCCGCACCCACGCTACCCGCACGACGCCCTTCCATGGAATCGGCCGAAAGCGCACCAAGCCGCTTCATGAGCCGCGCCGTGATAGGATCGGATGTGGCGCTGCCCTGCGCGCTGAGCGACCCGCTGCCTGCCAGAAGCAGCGTCAGCATCGCGAGATATCCGGCCGTGCGATTTACCACGAGCGTTCACTCCCCGTCCAATCGAGAAAGGCCCCACTGCGATCCTTCGTCAGGCGATCAGTGACCGACAGCAATCCCAGCGCCGCTTGATCGATCGGCACAAGAAACGCCGGCCCGTCGGGGGTGACCGCGTAGTTGCCGGGGTTGCCCAGACACACCGTGATCCCTTCCTCCGCCAGATCATGCGCAAGCGCCCGCGTGAGCATGTGCAGCGCCGCCGCACTGGCACAAGTGGCGTAGTCGCCGCCTTGGCTCTTGCCACTCAGTGATCCCAACCAACTGCTGACCATCAGCACGCGCGCACCATCACCCTTGGCCAGCCACGGCAACAGCGTGCGTACCAGCAACACCTGAGAGACGGCATGGCGGCGGTAATGCTCCACCAGCCCGGTCCCGGACACCGTGGATAACTCCTGATCACGCGTGGCATCGACCAAACGCTCGCTTGGCCCCGGTTCGGCCGGTGCGATCACCAGCAAATCGAGCGAATCCGTCAGCGTTTCCAGCACAGGAATCGCATCTGCTACCGACGTGGCATCCGCCGGATCCAAGGCGAGCAGTTCAAGCCCCGAAAACTCCGAGCGCAGATCAGCGAGGATTGGTACGCGCGCCGGATTTCGCGACGCGGCGTAGACCTTGTCGCCACGCAACAACGCCTGCCGCACCAGCTCCACGCCCAGCGGCTTCCCTGCCCCCACCACCAGCACCCGACGCGGCGAGGGATGTACACCTAAACTCATCATACAGTAGCTCCGATACTCGAGCTGGCGTTTCCGCCAATGACGGCAGCGACTGCGGCCACCGTGGCATCGATCTCCACCGGTCGGTTGGCGCGCGCGTAGTCGGCCTGATGTTGATGCAGATCCACGAGCATGCCGGGATCCTTGAGCACATGCCCAGTGAGCACGGCCACGACACGATCTCCGGGTAGGATAATGCCTTCTGCGACCAGTCGCTTCACACCCGCCACACTCGCTGCACTGGCGGGTTCGCACCCCACGCCGGCCGCATCGATGGTGACCTTGGCATCGATAATCTCTTCATCGCTGCATGCCATCACGAGGCCGTTGGTTTCGCGAATTGCACGCACTGCGCGATCCCAACTGGCGGGATCGCCAATACGAATGGCGGTGGCAATCGTCTCGGCTTGGACAGTATACCGCGTGGAAAAGTTTTCCGGGAACGCGCGCGCGAACGGTGCCGCACCCGCCGCCTGCACCGACACCAGACGCGGCATCTTCGTAATCAGCCCCAGTGCCTGCGCCTCGCGCAACGCCTTCCCAAAGGCGGCCGTGTTACCGAGGTTGCCCGCCGGAAGCACGATGAAATCGGGAGCGTCCCAACCAAGCTGCTGCAGTAGTTCGAAGACGATGGTCTTCTGTCCTTCCACGCGCCACGGATTGATCGAATTGAGCAGGTAGATGCCCAATTCTTTCGACGCCTGCTGCACCAGTCGCAGACACTCGTCGAAATCGCCACGCACGAGCAATGTCTTCGCGCCGTATGCGAGGGTCTGCGCGAGCTTGCCTAAAGCGATCTTCCCGGCTGGGACAAACACCAGCCCGGGAATGCCCGCCTGTGCGGCATACGACGCCAGCGCCGCCGAGGTGTTACCGGTTGATGCACACGCGACGGCGCGGGCGCCGATGCGCACGGCCTGTGTGGTGCCTGCGGTCATGCCGCGGTCCTTGAACGAACCGGTGGGATTGTGCCCCTCATGCTTGATCTGCAGCGTGTCGCAGCCCGTAAAGCGTGCCAGCGCGCCACGTGTGAGCAGCGGCGTGTTCCCTTCCGGATGACTCACAATTGCCGAGCCGGCGCTGGGCATCACCAGCGACTCAAAGCGCCACACGCCCGACGGATGGCCGAGCGGTCGGGCACAGCAATGCTGCGCAAAGCTGGACTGCAAGGCGGCACCAACCAGCGGCGCGCCCTCCGCATCCTGCGGCGCCCGATGAATGATTTCGAGCAGGCCACCGCAGGTGGGACAATCGGGCGCCGCATCGAGTGCATCGAGCACCGCACCACAAGCGGCGCACCGCTGCACACTCACACGCGGATCGGTGGGCGGCAAAAAGATGTCGTGCGCAGAAAACGCAGAGCTCATGCGGGCGAGAGCTGAAGAATATCGTTGAGGACACCTGCCGCGGTAACGGCCGGTCCGGCACCGGGGCCGGTTATCACCAGCGGATGATCGCGGTAGCGCATGGTGGTGAATACAATCTGGTTGTCGGTGCCGCGCAAACCTGCCAGCGGGTGCGACAGCGGAACGGCCTGCAATCCCACCGCTACGCGCTTGGGCGTCACGCGCAACACATAACGCAGCACACGCTGCTGCCGCGACGCTGCCGCTTGCCGCGTGGCCCATCCGGCATCCTGCGCCTCCAGCGACGCCAGGAACTTGCTGACCGATAACGAGGCATACGCCGCGGGCACCAGCGATTCCACGGTGACATCGGCGAGTTCGCCCGGAAAGCCCATCATCCGTGCGAGAATGAGCGCCTTTCGCGCCACGTCCATGCCCGAGAGATCGTCGCGCGGATCAGGCTCGGTGAACCCCAGCCGCATGGCCTCACGCAACGAATCGCTGAACGGCCGGCCTTTGCCAATCTCGGTGAGGAGAAAACCCAGCGTGCCCGACGTGCACCCTTCAATACGCAGCACCTTGTCGCCCGTCTCCACGAGCTTGGCATAGGAGTCCATCACCGGCAGCCCCGCCCCCACGGTCGTTTCGTGCAGCAATCGCGACCCATGCTGCGCCGCCAGCGCGCGCAGCGACTCCACCTCACTGCGGGCCGCTGTCAGCGGGCGCTTGTTGGCCATCACGATGTCCATGTCGGCCTCGATCGCCGCACGGATGATCGGCAGCGTTTCGTCGGCCGTCACATCCACCAGCACGGGCCGCGCCAGCGCGTGCTTCGCGATGTACGTCACGGCATCACGCGCCGACGCGGCCTGCGCACCTTTCATGGTGGCGAGTGGCTGCCCCTTGGCCTTGGCATCCACGAACGCCGACAGCTGACGCGCCGACAACCCCTCGGGCGCGAACACAAACCCGCTGCGATCGATCATCGCCACCACAGTGGGCTTTACCTTGCGCTTCACACGCGGCAGCATGCGCACAAGCTCACGCCCGATCTGCCCCACGCCCAAAAGCACGACATCCACGCGGGTATCCAGCCGCAGCCCGCCGCCGCCGATCTTGTCGAGCTGAAACTCCTCATGCACCGCCCGCGCCGCCGACTCCGCGTCACGCTCGGCGATCACCACCGAGATATTGAGCTCCGACGAGCCCTGCGCGATCGCCACCACGTTCACGCCGGCATCCGACAGCGCACGAAACATCCGTGCCGCAATTCCCGGTGAGCCCGCCATGCCAAGGCCCACCACGGCGAGCGTCGCCATGCCGCGTTGCACGTCCATCCCCTCCAGCTCGCGACGCGACAGCTCCAGCGCAAACGCCTGTTCCAGCGCCGCGCGCGCCTCAGCGCCACGCTCAGCCGGCACGCACAGACAAATGGAATGCTCCGAGGACGCCTGCGAGATCACCGTCACCGAGATGTTCGCCTGGTGCAACGCGGCAAACGTGCGCGCCGCAATACCCGGCACGCCCAGCATGCCGTTGCCGGTCACGGTCACCAGCGCCTGCTGCCGCACGATCGAGAGCGCCTTGACCGGATAACGCTTGAGCGTGTGGCGCACGGAAATTTCGGTGCCGGGCGCGCCAGGATCAGCGAACGGCCGCACGAACACCGGCACCCGCACCCGCGCCAGCGGAATGAGCGCCCGCGGGTGCAACACCTTGGCCCCGTAGTACGCCAGCTCGGCCGCTTCACGCACGTTGAGTTGCGGCACGATGCGCGCATTCGGCACCAGCCGCGGATCCGTGGTCATCAGCCCTGGCACGTCTTTCCACAGCGTAATGCCTTCGGCACCTAACGATCGCCCCAGCACGGTAGCCGTGAGATCACTGCCGCCGCGGCCAAGAGTGACCATGGCGCCGTGGTCGCCCCCGCCGACGAAGCCCGGCACCACCGGCACGATGCGCTTGCGGAGCAGCGGGCGGAGCCGCGCGCGCACCATACGATCGGTGGCGGGCAGATCCGGAAACGCATTGCCGAATACGCCATCGGTGCAGATGAGCTCGGCGGCCTCCACGTACTCGGCCTTGACACCGAACGACACGAGACCGGCCACCATGAGCCTGGCCGAAAGCTGCTCACCGCGGACCACCAGAAAGTCTTTCGTGCGGGGCGTCAGCTCGCGCAGACTGGCCACCCCATGGGCGAGCGTCCGCAACTCACCGAACGCCGCGTCGAGCTCCTGCAGGATCGCTTTACGGGCGCGCACGGTGCGCACCACCGCCTCGGCGACCTTCACATGGCGCTTCTGCAGGTGGGTGACCGCCAGATCCACCGCCGATTGATCGCCACCACGGGCTCGTTCGGCCAATGCCAGTAACGCATCCGTCACCCCGGCCAACGCCGAGACCACCGTGACGGTGCGCATGGGGGCGGCATCGGCCACGATCTTGATGGCGTGCAGCACCGCGCTGGCATCGGCGAGGGAGGCGCCCCCGAACTTGTAGACCTGCACGGAGGCGGCGGGGCGTGTGGTGGTGGCACGAGGTGATGGCATGCGGCGGCAAAACGTTTGGTCGATTTTGGACGGGCGGTCCGAATCTACAGGTGCGGTGCCTTATAGTTGTCAGGGGAGAGTAGCCAGGCAAAGAAAGACTGTCCACACCCGTGCGCACCTGCGTAGTTTCCCTTAGCAGTCGGCGGCCGTCTATTCCGGTGGTCGCCGCGTCACATCGTCCATGCCCCATGACCGCACCTGTCGTAGCGCCCACCATCCCTATCGCCCCCGAGGCGACGCCGCTTCCTCCCCGGTTGGCGGGACTGTGGCCGCTGGCCCAGAATCTCGCGTGGAGTTGGAATCGCGATGCGCGGATGCTGTTCCGCGAAATCGACGAGAGCCTGTGGTCGCAACTTCGCCATAACCCCATTCGTCTGCTTCAGGTCGTTGCGCCGGAACGTCTGGCCGTGTTGGCAGAGGATGCCGTGTTCTGCGCGCGTTACGATCGGGCCGTGCAATGGCTGGCTGCGGAGAAATCGGATGAGCACACGTGGTACGCTCGCACGTTCCCCGAACTGCGCGGACGCGCGGTAGCGTACTTCTGTGCGGAGTTCGGCATCCATAACTCGGTGCCCATCTATTCCGGCGGACTTGGGGTGCTGGCCGGCGATCACCTGAAAACGGCATCGGATCTCGGCGTGCCGCTCGTGGCCGTTGGCATTCTGTATCGCAACGGCTACTTCGATCAACGCATCCGGGTAGACGGCTGGCAGGAAGATTCCGACGCCAAAATCAATTTCGGGTCCGTGCCCATCGTGCCGCTCCCCGGGAAAGACGGTGCGCGGCATTTGGTCACGGTGAACACCTTTGGACGCGACGTGCACATCCGGGTGTGGAAGATGCAAGTGGGTCGCGTCCCGGTGTATCTGCTCGATTCGGATCTCGAGGAGAATCATCCCGACGATCGTCCGCTGCTCTCCAAGCTCTATTCGGGAGGACCAGCCATGCGCCTTCGCCAGGAGTGGCTGCTGGGTGTCGGTGGCGTACGCGCGCTGCGCGCGCTCGGCATCGAGCCGGCGGCGTGGCACGCCAACGAAGGACACGCGGCGTTCATGATGACCGAACGCGTGCGGGAATTCTGCCAGCAGGGTGTTGCGTACGGCGAAGCGGTCAAACGGGTGCGGAACGCCAGTGTCTTTACCACGCATACGCCGGTGCCGGCGGGGCATGATCACTTCTCCGTGCACGAAGTGCGGCAGTGTGCGGGCGGTGTGTGGGCCGAGATGGGGATCGATGCGGAAACGTTTCTGCGCATTGGGTATCACCCCGAATCGGGGCCGGGCACTTTCCACATGACGGCCGCGTCCATGCGGCTCTCGCGGCGGATCAATGGCGTGTCGCGTCGTCATGGCATCGTGACCCGCGAGATGAGCCGGTCCATGTGGTCCAACCGTCCGGCGGAGCACGTGCCGGTCGGTCATGTGACCAACGGCGTGCACTTGGCCACGTGGATGGCCAATCCGATCATGAAAATGCTCGATGGGCATTTCGGACCGGCGTGGGGGCACATTGGCGATCCGTCGCTCTGGGATCAGGTGCTCTCGCTCGACGACGAAACACTATGGTTCACGCATGCGCGGCTCAAAAACACGCTCATGCGCCTGGTGCGCGAGGAAGCACGTCGTTCGTTTGCGCAGCGCACGATGGAATCCACACAGCTCGTGGGCGCCGGAACCTTGCTGGATCCGCAGGCACTCACCATCGGCTTCGCGCGACGCTTCGCGACCTACAAGCGCGCCGATCTGATTTTCCGCGACGTCGAGCGTCTGCGAACGCTGGTGACGAACAGTTCGCGTCCGGTGCAGATCGTGTTCGCCGGCAAGGCGCACCCTGCGGACAACCCGGGAAAGCAAATCCTGCAGAATGTGTACCACTTCACCCGCGATCCGCAGTTCGAGGGTCGCATCGCGTTCGTGGAGGACTACGGGATGCACCTCGCCCATTTGCTCGTGCAGGGTGTGGATCTGTGGATGAATCTGCCCCGCGTGCCACTCGAAGCGTCGGGCACCAGCGGCATGAAGGCGGCGCTCAACGGCGTGCCGCAGATCTCCACGATCGATGGCTGGTGGGAAGAGGGCTACGAAGGCAACAACGGCTGGGCCATCACGCCGGAAGAAGACGACGAGGCCGGCGTGAGTACGTCGAACCGTCTCTACGAGCTGCTGGAACAGGAAGTCGTCCCGCGCTACTACGACGTGGACAAGAATGAGTTGCCGCGTCGGTGGCTGGCCACGATGAAGCACTCCATTCGCGTGGCCGGACAGCACTTCACGGCGCGTCGTATGGTGGAGCAGTACGCGCGTGCCTACTACGCACCGTCAATCCTGGGTGACTCACTGCCCGACGATCCACCAATCGCGTAACACGTCGACCATGACTTCCCCCGCCCTGCCGACACCCGGCTTCGGGTCGCCCTTGATCCGGGCACCTGAGGGTGGGGCGCCGACGGTTGTCCACCTCACGTCGGAATACAGTCCGTTCGCCCGGACGGGTGG
>JBBQUH010000022.1:0-52997 GCA_038212625.1 Gemmatimonadales bacterium
AGCGGCGGCTCCGGGTCCACCAGCACCACCCGCGGCACGCCCTGCCCTACCGCAAGCGCATGCGCCGCTGCGATTCCCGCAATGCCTGCTCCGCAAATTACCACGTCTGCCGTAGGCGCCATGGATCCAATGTAGCGCGACGAGGCCGGACTCATCGCCTCAGCGCCCACCTGCGAGCCACGATACGGCAAAATCGCGGCGAGAATCGGCGGCCAGCGCGACACGCTGCGGCGCCGAGCCCGTCCCAGTAGCATCCACGGACCTGGCCGATCACCTTTCAGGGATGACCACCACCTCGCATTCGTCGCCATTCACCGTCGCAGTCACCGGCGCCTCGTCAGGCGTTGGGTTGTATGCGGCTAAATCGCTCGCCGATCGCGGCTGGCACGTGCTGATGGCGTGCCGAGATCTCGACAAGGCTGCACGTGTAGCGCATACCGTGGGTATGCAGAAGGCACAGTTCACGCTGGTCCATGTGGACCTGGGCTCGCTGACCAGCGTGCGAGCGTGTGCAGCGGAGATCAGCGCACGGAGCACGCCCCTCAACGCCCTCGTCTGCAATGCGGCCGTGTACAAGCCGCGCCTCACGGAACCCGAGCGGTCGCCCGAGGGCTACGAAATCAGCGTGGCCACCAATCATTTCGGGCATTTTCTGCTCTGCCAGCTGCTGATGGAGCCGCTCCAGCGCGCGCCGGGGGCGCGCCTGATCACACTCGGCACCGTCACCGCGAACGCCGAGGAGTTTGGTGGCAAAGTCCCGATTCCGGCACCGGCCGATCTGGGCGAGTTGCAAGGGCTCGAAGCCGGTTTTCGAGCGCCAATCAGCATGATTGACGGCGGCCCCTTCAAGCCGGGCAAAGCGTACAAGGACAGCAAGCTCTGTAACATGATCGTCAGCCGCGAGCTGCACCGACGCTATCATGCGTCCACGGGAATTGTGTTCAACACGCTCTATCCGGGCTGTGTGGCCGATTCGGCACTCTTTCGCGACACGCCAGCCGCATTTCGGCGCATTTTTCCGCTGTTTCAGAAGTACATCACCAAAGGCTACGTCACGCAGGCGCTGTCCGGCGATCGCGTGGCGCAGGTGGTGGCCGATGCGGCGTTTGCCGAGAGTGGCGTGCATTGGAGTTGGGGCAATCGGCAAAACGGGCGGGAGGCCTTTTCGCAGCCACTCACCGCCCGTGCGCAGAGTGTGCAGCGCGCGGAGCGCTTGTGGTCGTTCAGCGAACAGATGGTGGGCTTGACCGCCTCGGCATAGCCGCCGCAGGCAAGTGGCCCGCTAGGCCTTGGGCATCGCCAGTGCGAGCACGTCGTGCGTACGCCACGTGCCCGTATCATCGCGCCGCACGCGCACGCGCCACACCTGATGGCAATGCTCGCCGCAGGTGCGCGCGACCAGCAGCCGAGCCTCGGTCGGTCGATCGGGCGCGATGTCGGGGGCGGTCAGCTCAATCAGCCCGCCGCTGGCCGGAAACCGCGCAAACCAGGCCGGCCAACCGTCGGGGTATGTGCGAAAATGTGCCTCGAGGTCGGCCAATCGCACCACAGTGGCCGGTACGGGAAGCGACAGGGCGACAAGATCCGGCACCAGCAGCGGTAGCGCGTCGGTGCCGTCGCCACGAGGCGCGACCAGCGACAGGGTGGGGGCCTGCGCCCGTGGACCGTCCCAAAAAACCAGTCCCTGAGCGCGTTCACGCTCGAGAAACAGCGTGGAGAGCGCCGCGCGCTGAATCGCGGCGATCGTAATCGGTTCGATTGACGGCCGTGCGGTCCGCCTGGAATCAGGCGCGCATGCTCCAATCCCACACGCCACCACGAGCGCGCCGAAGGCAGCCAAGACCCAACGTCGGTTCATGGCGAGTAATCTATGCCCGTCTCGTCGTGTCCATTGGTTGCGTAGCTTCCCCAGCATGACCTCGCATTCGTCTTCTGATGCGCCCCGTGCGCTCCCCGGCTCCATGCGCGCCGTGCAACTCGTGGCGCCCGGCCTGCCGGTATCCCTGCAGCACATCCCCGTACCACCGTGCGGTCCCGACGAGGTGCTGGTGCGGGTGCGAGCGGCCGGTATCTGCCATTCCGATGTGCACTACCGCGCCGGCAGGTCGCACGTGGAGCCGTTGCCGTTGACACTGGGCCACGAGGTGGCCGGTGAGGTGGTGGCCTGTGGCGACGCCGTCACCACGCACACCGTCGGGGATCGCGTCTGCCTGCACTATCTCGTGACCTGCGGCCGCTGCGAGTCCTGTGCGGCGGGCCACGAGCAGTTCTGCACCACCGGGCGGATGCTCGGCCACTTCACCGACGGCGGGTGGGCGGAGTATCTCGCCGTTCCGGCGCGCAACGCCGTGCCGCTACCGCCCACGGTCTCGTACGAACACGCCGCGGTGATGATGTGTTCGTCGGCTACCTCGCTGCACGCCTTGCGCAAAGGGCGGCTGATTGCCGGGGAACGCGTGTTGGTGGTCGGTGCCGGCGGGCTCGGACTCTCCGCGATTCAGCTGGCGTACGCACTTGGGGCGCGGGAGGTCATCGCGGTAGACCGCGACGAGGCCAAGCTGGCCGTGGCCGAACAGTTGGGGGCCACGCCGGTCTCTGCCGCCGGTGTAGAGGTTGATCAGGTGGTGCGCCAAGTCCGCGAGCTCACGCGGGGCGTCGGGCTGGAGGTCGCGCTGGAGCTCGTGGGTCGGCCCGACACGATGCAGATGGCCCTGCAGTCGCTGGCGCCGTTTGGCCGCGCGGTGATTGTGGGACTGTGCGATGCGCCGCTGGCCGTGAACACGTACCGGGATCTCATCGGGCGCGAAGCGGAGTTAATCGGGTCCAATGATCACCTGCTCAGCGAACTGCACGAGCTGCTGCGCTTCGCAGAGTCCGGCGAGCTCGACCTCACCAACATTGTCACGCACGTCGTGCCGTTGGAGGCTGGCGCCATCAACAACGTGCTCGACGCCCTCGAGCAGTTTGCCGCGCCTGCGCGAACCGTGATCCGCCCGTAGCACGCGACGCGCAGCGCGCTACACGTCGCGACGCGTGTCCGCAAAACCCCGCCGGGCGTGTAAGGCAAACTGGGACAGCTTTTCGTGAAACGTGCGACTGGCAACCAACCCCTGGCACCTCGCTTTTTACAGTACGACTGGCGACACCGCCTACCAGTCTCCGGGTACCGACCGAGGGGCGATGCGGCCCTACGCACCGGCCGTGATCCTCGCCATCTCGACGGAGGGACTGCCAATGCGAGTAATACAAACCGGACAGCGAGCGCAGGTCTCCGCCCATGCGATCGGCCTCGGCTTGGTGTTGCCCAACGCTGTGGCGACGCGCTGCGGGGTTCGCGCCACCGGTGATACCGTGCGGGTGGTGTTACTCGACGGCCAGCATTGGGTGCGGGCGGCGCTCAACGCGCTGCTGAGTCAGCATGAGCGGATACAGCGCGTGGGGGACGCTGCCGGGGTCCACGAGGCGGCAGAGATGGCCACACGAAACAGCACACAGGTGGTTCCCGTCAACGCCAGCCTGCAGGACGACGATCCGCTGCGCGCCGTTCGCAAGTTGGCGCAACTCGAGCACGCCCCACAGGTGATCGCCCTGGGTAATGCGGCGGAGCCGCAACGGATCCACCGAGCAAACGGCGGCCGCTGCGGCGAACGCGGGGCTCCTCCGTCCATCAGTCATTTCTCTCCACATCGTCCCACGTTGTGGATCGGCTGTCAGGGGAATCCCCATAGACTCCCGGTCCTCCAAGATCAGGATTGCGGTGTATGAGTGGCGTTGCCGACCGTCGCGGGCTGAAACAATCTTTCACGTTCAGGAGTACGCAGCATGCCGTCGAGCACAACCAAAGCCGCCAATCCCTTTGCCGGATACGAGCCCGCACAGTTGCCAACCGGTCCGATTTTGATCGCCACGGACCTGTCAGACGAATCGGATGCCGCCTTTCCGTTGGCGCAGGTCCTTGCGCTGCGCACACGAGCGGATGTCCAGATCGTGAGTGTCCTGCAACCGATCGCGATGCCGATGTATGGCTTCGATTCGATTCCGGTGTCCCCGACAACCGACGCCACGACGCGGCAGGGGCGAACCGACGCTGCCAACGCCCAACAGGCTCGTCTGGTCGTCACCGACCATGTGTGGCCGGTGATGATTCGTACCGGTGATGCGGCACAGGAGGTCACCGAGATCGCACGCACCATGCAGTCGCGCGTGATTGTGGTAGGGCGCGGGCGCCACGGCGCGCTACAACGCCTGCTGGGTGGAGAGACGGTGCTGCGCCTGCTGCAGTCGGGCGACACGCCCGTGTTGGCCACGGAGACCGGGATGACCCACCTGCCTCGGCGTGTAGTCATCGCCACCGACTTCAGCCCCTTCAGTCTCTTCGCGGCACAAATAGCGCTGTCCATCGTGGCTCGCGACGCGACGATCATTCTCGCGCACATGGCGCCGTGGTTTGAAAAATCGGAAGATCCCACCGTCGATCGGACGGTGGCCTACCGCGAAGAAGCGAAGCAGGGGTTTGCGGCGCTGCGGGCACACGTTGCACGCCCCGATCTGATCATCGAAGAGGCACTGCTCGAAGGCCAAGGCACTAACCATCTGATCGCGTTCCTGACTACGGCCAACGCAGACCTGGTCGTGTCCGCCACCCACGGCTACGGATTCGTTCGGCGCATGGTCCTCGGCTCGGTTGCGGCGACCTTGGTCCGCGAAGCACCGTGCTCCGTGCTGTGTGTGCCAGGCTCTGCCCAAACCATCGCTGCCGCACGCGGACGGACTATGGCCAATGCCACCACGCGCCGTCTGTTACCGGAGCGGTTCGATGCGGAACTGCGGGCGTTTAGTGAAAGGAACAGCGGTCGCCCCTGCACCGTCGAAATCAATCAGCCGGAACTTGGCGCTCAGCGCCTCGGCCACGGGCTGCCGCTCGTTGGCGCATCGTATGACCGCGTGGGCGATACGGTCGCGCTGATGTTCGGCGCCTCGCAGCTCACCGGACAGCATCTCACGCACAGCATTGCGGCGGTCAGCCTGATTGAGCTTGCCACGAACGGCGAAGGGCACGATCAAGTGCTGCGCATCGGACATGGGAACGGCTATACGCTCTTGATGCTCGAGTGATCACCACGTACGGGCGGGTACTACATCACGTGGCGCCCGCTCGGCAATCGACCCTCGCGAGGGTTCCGCGCATGACGAGCCCTGTGGAACAGTGCAAGACGCGGTCCGTGACGATCCGGGAATTCCTGAGCATCGCGGAACGGGCGCCCACGCTGAGTGTGTATCTCCACACGCCTGGAAAGCGCGGCGCTGTTCCAACGTGGCGCCGCGAGTTGGAAGAGGCCGTAAGGGCTGTCCGTGCTCGCTGCGAAAACGATGCTGCACGCGCATTTTTTGCGTCCTGTGTCGGGCAGTTGGAGCGCGCGCTGCCGACGGACCCTGCCACCATGCCGCTGCCGGGATGGTTTGGCGCCTTCACACCCAGCGGCGTGACGGTTTGCGCGGGATTGCCGCGCCCGGTGCCGACCCGCGTCGACTGGGGTCAGGGGCCCGTGCTCCTGCCGCTCGCCACTGCGCAGATCGTACCGCCCGTATGGATTCTGCTGGTGGGTGAGCAGATCGTCCGATGTCTTAGGCTGAGCGATGCGGGGCTGCGTGACGTGGAATCGTTTCAGCTGGAGCAACCGGCCCGCGAGGGAGCTCATGAACCGGGCGTTGCGACGCTGGGCGAGCCTGTGCAGCAGGGTGTTGAGCAGGGTGTTGCTGCCGAGTGGACCGACGCCCCAGACGACGAACGAGATTATGGGCAGCGCGCAGAGTGGCAGGTGCTGGTCGCCAACGCGACTCGGCGTCTTATCGGGCTCATGAACCGTCGCGGATTGGCCGTCATCGGCGGTGCGGACCTCCTCACACATCCGATCAAGGCGCAGCTCCCGACGTCGAAGGCCGAACGCGCGTTGTGCAGCGTGGCTCTCTCTCCGGATGCGTCCGCCGAGACGCTCCTCCCACGGGTGCTTGCCCTGGTGACCCCGCTACTGGCTGAGCGCCAAACGCAGTGGTTTGACCAACTCATCGCGAGTATCCACACCGGCCACCACGCGGTCTTCCAGCGATCGGCGGTCGAGGCTGCCCTTGCACACGGCTCCGTCGAGCATGTGGCGTTCACCCCCGCGTTCGCCCGCGCGTGGCCCGATGCGGCAGAGTCGGCGTGTCGCCAGATCCTGCGTGCCGGTGGTACGGTGGAGGTCGTGGAACCAACTGCGGCCCCGCGCCTGGACGCGCTAGCCGGCGGCATCGCGGCGCGCCTGCGGGTGATGCGCCTCGCGCCTCCCAGCGGCACCTGGGCGGCGAGACGCCGCCCCCTTCCGTAGATACGGACCGCGTGCCTTCCGGCCTCCCCCTGTTGCCCAGCCCTTGCCAATGGGGTAGCGTTCAGTGTATTGGTCGGCGTGCCATCTGGTGCACCGGCTCCGTGGGACCCAGCGGCCCGCCTCAAGGCGTTCACCTCTTGTGGTCCACGTTTCCCGATCTCCCAGGAGTTGTATGAAGCAAGATGCCATCGAATTCGAAGGGGTTGTCTCGGACGTCCTCCCCAGTGCCATGTTCCGCGTGGGGCTGGAAAACGGTCACTCACTGCTGGCCACCATGGCCGGAAAAATGCGCAAGTTCCGCATTCGTATTCTGGCCGGCGACAAGGTCACGGTCGAAGTGTCGCCATACGATCTGAGCCGCGGCCGCATCACGTTCCGCCACAAGTAACACTGTCGCAACAGCGACCACCCGTGGGGCGTCTATCGCGACGGGAACGGGTACGCGCCGGGTCCGCGCGGCCACAGCGGCCCCTCGCCGTTGCGTCGTTGGTATACCCGCACAAAGTCCACCTGCATCTCGCCCGGAAACCGTGTGGTAAGGTCGGGGTTGCCAATGAAGTTGCCGCCGACGGCCAGATTGATGAGCAGATAGAAGGGTCGATCGAAGGGAGCGGGCCAATCATGCAGCTCGCTCGAATCCCGTGGCGTGCGTCCGCGCCAGTCGTCGCGGGCGCTGGTGCTCCACCAGAATGTTTGCGTTTGGTACGCCACGTCATCAATGAACCAACGAACGCGCCCGGGCTCCCATTCCACGGCATACAGGTGGAAGTCGGTGAAATCCTCACCCGGCGGGAAGCGGAACTGCTCACCGCTCGCCACATTTTTGGGCGCGCTTGCTCCGTAATGCAGCGTGCCGAAGATCGAGTCGGGCGATTGCCCGCGCGCTTCCATCACGTCGATTTCGCCCGACGCGGCCCAGCTTCCATAATGGTCACCTTGCGGCAACATCCACAACGCCGGCCAGAGGCCGCGCCCGCGTGGTAATTTCGCGCGGAATTCGAACCGGCCGTAGCGCTGCGCGAACAGCGCTCGGCCGTCGCGAGCTCGCGTTTTGAGACGGGCGCTCGTGAACGGGCACTCGGGCACCGACGAAGCGCGGGCGCGAATGCGCAACATGCCATCCCGCACGAACACGTTTCGACGATCGCGGGTGTAGCACTGCAGCTCATTGTTCCCCCAGCCGGTGGCGAGCACGAAACCGGTGTCGTCTACGATATCGTTGCCGAGATCGAAGCCCCACTTGGTGGTGTCCACACCGGATCCGTCAAACTCATCCTGCCAGGTGAGCACCCATGGAGAGTCGACCACCGCGAGAGCGGAAGGATCGACGGCTGAGGGTCGGCAGGCGCTCAGCGAGATCGCCACAAGGAGTCCGGCAACGCTGAGCAGGGAGGGGCTTCGCATGCGGCAAAATTACCAATGAGCGGTTGGTGAACGTCGAACGGGTGCGCGCCGCCGGCGCGCACCCGCCGACCTCTACCGCACGTGGCAAGCGCTTACGGCCAGGGCAAAATGAGCACGGGATAGCGCGGGCGCGCCGACGGTACATCATCACCGGCCAGGAAACGCGCAATATCTCGTCGCGCGGCCGCTACGTGGGCACGCGCCGAGGCATCGCCACCCGGCGCTACCGCAAGTTGCTGATCGAGCGCCCGCACCTGCAGCAGCGCGTGGGCCCGCACATCAGGCATCGCGCGGGCGTTCCCCCCCAGATCGAGCAGAACGTCAACGACGGCGCGCTGCGTGGCCCGCAACACGGCGCGTTCGGCCACCGCGGCCGGCATCGGCGCGCCCCATGTACGCTGCACCACCGTCCGTATCACCTCGTCGAGACCCAAGGCGTTTGCATTGCGTGCCTGCTGCAGCACCACGCGTGCCGAACGCTCCGGGTGGAGCAGATAGCCCACCACTTCGGTGGCGAGACCACCGGCCAGCGTTATGGGGTCGAAGGGCGTGTCGCCGGCACTTTCAATCCACGTCATATCGGCGTTGAAGCCTGGTGGGGCCGGCGGAATCATCGCAATCACGCGCTCCGGCACGGTCAGCTCCGACGGCCGCAACGCATCGAGTGCGAGTCCGAGCGCACGACGCTGGTCAGCCACGGGCACCACACGCGTGGGCGTCTGGCCGTCACCGCGAAGCGTGAAGGTGAAGTCCATGCCGCCGATATTCTTGGCGAGTCCCTCCAGCGAGTAGCGATGATGCAGGTACACATGCGCGAAGCGCATGTTGAGCAGGTGCATCGGCTCACCGGGCTTGATCGCGCGCTCGTCGAACTTGTCAATGAGAATGCGACGCACCTTGGTGGTGCGGCTGACCGCGTCGAACATCGTGGCGCCTTCCACCCAGCGCGTGACTTCGGGGATGGAACTGTTCGCGTTCGCGTAGCTGTCGTTGATATACCGCACGTTGCGCGCGAGTCCGTCCTTCATGATGGCCGCGAGCCCCGTACGCTCGGCGTTGGCATCGGGATACCACGTGTAACCCAACCGAATGGCCAGCGTGTCCCATGCGCCGGGGCCCGCGCGATACGCGTCCCGCAGATCGATGGTACCGTCGGCCGCGGCCGTGAGCAGCGGGAACGGATAGTCCATCACCGACGACCGGCCCTGCGTGTGGGCGATGTAGTTGTGCTGCAACCCCAGCGTGTGGCCGATCTCATGTGCCGCGTGCTGACGGCGACGCGACATGGCGAACGTTTCGGCGTTGACGTTGGGACCGGCGGGGCCGGCGGCCGGCACCGTGCCCGCCCAGATGTTGTAATCCACGAGCGAACGCCACGCATCCATCCGCACCACCGCGCGCACAATCTCTCCGGTGCGCGGATCGCTGTAGCTCGGCCCGACGGACGGGCCCGGCCCGCTGCGATGCACCCACATGAGCATGTTGTAGCGCGCGTCCATGGGATCGGCACCAGCCGGCAAATCGAGCACACGGAACGCGTTCCGGAAACCGGCCGCCTCGTACACCGTGGCCCACCAGTTCCCCCCTTCGCGGAGCGCCTCGCGGTACGGCGCAGGGATACCGGGATCGAGGTAGTAGGTGATGGGCGTGACAGGCTCCACCAGTTCACCACGGGCATAGGCCGCCGGATCGCGCGGCACGAGCCGCCAGCGGTTGATGAAGCCGGAGCGATAAGTCCCATCAAATCCCTGCGAGAGATCGGCGAACTGCGTGCCACCGTAGCCGTACCGCGGATCGTAGTCGCGCGGCGTGAAGCCCAACGTCTGCGGGAGCACCACCAACGAATGATGCTCCTCGAAAGTCATCGCCTTGGCATCCGGCGCGGCGCGGCGCACCGCACCACTCGGCGCATCACTCACGAACGTGAGCACGGCGTGCACTTCGACGTTCCGCGGAAACGACTTCGTGCGCGCGGTATCCAGCCAACTGCGGCTGGCGTCCACGCGGTAGCTCCCGCCCGAGCCACCGGCCCCTACACCGCCCGGGCCCGCACTGCCTCGCAGCGCATCGGCCACCCCATAGGCATCGGCCAGGAAAAGTGACGTGGCATCCACCGTGAGCACGCCGTCCTTTTCGCTGTCCACCGGGAACGAGCCGACCACCGAGCGCGGGAACGCGTCACGCGCCGCCTGTTGGTTCGCGGCATCGCCATTCGGCGCCCGTACGCTCCAGTTATCACGCACCAGCAGCACCCGCGCCCCGCGTCGCTCGAGCCGCACCACGGCATTCGGGCCCGTCTGTCCACGATCGAGTCCGGGGCCGTTGCTGACGCCGAGCCCGGTGGTGAGGGTGACCTGATGCAGGAAGTCGCGATTCAGTTGCGCAAGCGGAATGTCGAGGAGGGCCCGATTGCGCGCGTCATCGATGCGGACTCGCAGAAAGCCGACGTCTGTTTGCGCGTACGCGGGCGCAGGCAGCGCGAGCGCTGCGGCCATGGCCAGACGTACGGGGAGAGAGCGGAAAACGGACATGGCAGGTCGCGGTGTGGGGAGCGGATTCATTGGGCGATGTTAGCACTCGGCGCCCTCCATCACCACCCAGTTCCACACTCCCGGCAGAGAGCCGCCTCAGGGCCCCCGCACCTTTCCCATCTGTTGCACATACCGAGCCCCCGCCCATCCAGCCGCCGCCCCGATGATCACCGCCATCACCGCCCCCGTGACCGCGCCCCACAGGTGAATCGACGCCGCCAACTCGGGCGTGACCACACGCCCCACCGGGGCAGCAATAGTTGACGGGTCGGGCGGTGGCGCGATGAAAAACGCGATCGCATGGCCGACCAGCGCGTCGATGAGGCCCGCGAAAAGCCCCGCTCGCCAACCCGCAGCCCCCAAGCGCGCGGCCAGTGCGCCGCCTGTGGCGTAGAGCAACGAGGTGGCGACGAGATGGCCCATGCCCACTACGCCTTCCATCGATGGGACTTGGCGGATGAGAACCGCGGCACCGATCGACACAACCGCAGCGGCGATCCCGGCGTAGGTCGCGGGGCGCAGCGCGGTGGCGCGGCCCAGCGTGGGGCGAGGACGGATCGCCATCAGCGGGCCTCGTCGCCAAGATGGTGATCGGGCACGAGATACCGTTGGATGTAATCCGCGACGGCATCGGGCAGCGGGGTGGCCGGCGTCGCATAGCCCGTGGCCCGCAGCCGCGACACATCGGCCTGCGTGAAGTACTGATAGCGATCGCGGAGCGACTCTGGCATGTCGATGAATTCTATGGTTGGTGCCCGATGCATCGCGGCGAACAGCGCCGTGGCGAGCGCCATCCATGTGTACGACGCACCGGAGCCGATGTTGAACAAACCCGACGCCGTCGGATGCGCCGCCAGATGGAGCGTCATGTCGACCACGTCTTTGACATAGACAAAATCCCGCCGCTGCTCACCATCGGCGTAGTCGGGATGATGACTGCGGAACAGTTGCACGCGCCCCGTGGCGAGCACCTGCTCGTACGCCTTCTGTACAAGACTTCGCATCGGGCCTTTGTGCCCTTCATTCGGTCCGTACACATTGAAAAACTTGAGCCCCACCAGCCGGTCCAGCAGTCCGTGTGCCATGGCGTATTGATCGAATAGCTGCTTCGAGTACCCGTACGGATTCAGCGGCCGCAGCTGCGACAGCGCCGTCGTATCGTGCATATCGTCGTGCATGCCGACCCCACCGTCGCCATAGGTGGCGGCCGATGAGGCGTAGACGAACCGCGCCCCCGTACGGAGCGCCCAGTGCGCGAGTGACTTGGTGTATTCGAAATTATTGTGGATCAGGAATGTCGCGTTCCGCTCCAATGTGGACGAGCACGCACCCATGTGCAGCACGGTATCGAACGCGCCCAAGGCGCCCCGCTCGAGCGCGGAGAGGAGGTCGTCCGCTTCGAGATAATCCTCGAAGCGCAACGGCGCGAGGTTGCGCCATTTGTCGGTGCTGCCGAGTCGGTCCACCAGCACGAGCCGCTCCACGCCGCGACTGTTGAGCGCCCACGCCAAGGCGCTGCCAATGAATCCGGCGCCCCCGGTAATGAGCACGCGGCCGACGTCGCGAGGACGAGTTGGTTGGTTGGTCATGCAAATCCTGGGTCTGGCGCCACGGCGGCAAGTGCCACGCGAAGGGTGGGGATCCCACAATTTATCGACGGGGGGCGGGCATCGTCGAGCGTCCTGCCACAAAATGTGCTACCAGCAAGCCACAGGACCTTGCATCCGGCCCTCGGTTAAACAGGTGTTTCTCCGGAGAAACTTTCTCGGACGACGCACGCAAGCTTTGGTCACAGCCGCCGATACCTCTTCAGGTTCCGGGGACCATCCCCGGAGAGTGGAGGTGGCGCGTTTTCGCGACGACCTTCCTTGCAACCCGGAAGTTCCGACGAAGGAACTACGACGCTCATGTTTATCCAGCTCGAAATCAGCACCCGCCTTTTCATCGCGCTGCGCGACGTCTCGCTGGTCGGCTCTCCGAGTGAAGTGGATGCCGCCGTCTCCCTGATCGACGGGTTGGCCGCCAATTACGCGAACTCCGCGACACCGCTTGATGCGATGCCGGCCCCCGGCGCCAGCGGCACTGACGACGAACGCGAAATTCTGGCCAGCATCAAAGCCACCGAAGCGATCACCCTACCGCTCATCGCCAACGTGGTACGCCTGCGCCGTGCTGGCAACGAAGCAGAAGCACAGGCAGTGCTCATGCGCGACGCGCGTCCACAGTTTGTCATGTGGCTCAGGCAGATCAACCAGTTTATCGATCTGGAAGAGGCAAAAAACAAGACCATCGCGCGCTGGGCCGTTCGATCCATCAAGCCGCTGCATTACCTGGCGGGCGTGATGCGCACACTCGCCGACGGCAACTTTGCCGTAGACGTTCCTGCAGCGCATGGCAAGGACGAAATCGCTGAGATTTCACGGACCGTGCAGGTCTTCAAAAACAATGGTCTGGCCAGTATCCGGATCGAAGCCGAGGCGCGTGAGGCGCAGACGGCCATGCGAGCCACGCTCAAGGCCAGCGAAGCCACCTTCCTCGCCGAACAGCAGCGCGTGGTGGACACGATGGCCGCAGCGCTCGCCCGACTGGCCGACGGTGATCTCACCGTCCGCGTCGACACTGGCGACAACGCCAGCTACATCGCGCTCATGAACGACTTCAACAACGCCGTCGAGAATCTCGCCACACAGCTGGCGCAGGTCGATGCGGCGGCAGAGCAAGTGGCCGCCGCGGGTGCAGAAATCACCTCGGGGAGCCAGTCGTTGACGAACAGTGCCAGCCAGCAGGCGGCGAGTCTTGAAGACGTCGGCTCGAAGGTCATGCATTTCGCGTCGATGGCGGAGCACAGTGCCAGCAACGCCCGCGAAGCACAAAGTTTGGCCGCCCGAGCGCAGCGACATACCGAGGAAGGCGCCGCGCGCATGGGTCGTCTCACGCAGGCCATGACCGACCTCCAGCAGGCCAGCGTGTAAACGGCCAAGATCGTGAAGACGATAGAGGAGATCGCGTTCCAGACCAACCTGCTCGCCCTCGACGCTGCGGTCGAAGCGGCGCGCGCCGACGATGCCGGGCGTGGCTTCGCGGTGGTCGCCGATGAAGTGCGGGCGCTCGCCATTCGCTCGGCCAACGCCTCCAAGACCACGGCCGATCTGATTGAGCGCAATGTCCGTAGCGCGGCGCAAGGCGTCGCGTACAACACCGAAGTCACTGCAGAGATCTCCACGGCCGCGGCAGAGCAGTCGCAGGGCGTGGCGCAGATCAACGTGGCGGTGGGGCAGATGAATACGGTCACACAGCAGGTGGCCGCGAACGCCGAGGAATCAGCGAGTGCCGCCACGGAACTGGAGAGTCAGGCCCGCACGCTGCGCGAAACCGTTGAGCGATTCCAGCTCGACGCCTCGCCAGCCGCACGACCAGCGGTTCAGGTGAAGCGCTTCACCGGCACCCCCGACTGGGTACGCGGGAAGTCGAAGCCGAACAACGTGCTCGCCGCATTCTGACCGAACGAACGGAGGGCGCGGAGATCGCGGTCACAACCGTGAACTCCGCGCCCCCGTAAGCCGATATACCGCGGCACCGGTGAGCAACGTGAGCGCCGTGGCCGCCAGCACCAGCGGCCGCTGCATGAGTACGAACACAAGCATCCAGCAGCTCAGACCGACAAACAGCAGTGGCGTGAGCGGATACCACGGCACCCGGAACGGGCGCGGCAAATCGGGCTCGGTCCGGCGCAGGCGCACGAGGCCCACCACAGTGACCAGACTGGACAGGTTGAGCACGAAGCCCGTATACGCGAGCACCATCTCAAAAGCGCCCGTAAGAATGAGCAGGGCCACCAGCGCGAACTGCAGCGCCAGTGCCGCGCGCGGCACGCCGGTGGGCGATTCCACGCCCAGCCGCGCAAGGCGCGGCGTGCCCGCGCACACCGCCTGCGTCACCCGCGATCCCGCCATGGTGAGCCCGCTGATCGTGGCCACGAGCGTCATGGCAATCACGCCACTCATCCACCGTCCACCGGCGGCGCCTCCGATGCGTGATGCCGAGAGCGCGCCTACTTCCACCGTGCCACCAAGCAGCTCGAGCGGCACCGTGCGCAGGAACACCCAGTTGAGCAACACGTACAGCGTGGAAACTACCGCGATACTGGCCGTCACCGTGCGCGGAATCAGCTCGGCGGGCCGTTGTACATCGCCGGCGATGTAGCCGATGGAATTCCAGCCGGTGTACGCATAGATCACATAAATCAGCGATACCGCAAAGGGTGCCGACGAGATCTCGCGCCACGCTGCCGCACTCGGCGCAAAACCAATCGGCTCCGACGGCCCCGCCACCAGCCCCCACACGATGAAGCCCGCAATGAGGGCAATGGTGACCGACGTGGCGATCACCTGGAAGCGGCGCGCGATGTGCAGCGCACTCCAGTGCACCAGCGCCACAAACACCAGAATCGCCAGCGACGCCTGATACGCAGTCACAGGAACCAGCGCCGCCACGTACCGCCCGAACGCAATGCCCGCCAACGCGATCGGCGCCGCGAAGCCGGCGGTCATGGACACCCACCCACCCAGAAAGCCCACCCACGGGGCCCAGGCACGCCGCAGATAGACAAACTCCCCGCCGGAATGGGGGAGTGCCGCTCCAAGCTCTGCGTACGCCAGCGCGCCCGTGAGCGACAGTACGCCACCAATCACCCACAGCGCGAGTAGCGCGAACCCGCTAGTCACCGTGAGCACCTGAAAACCGAGTGCCGTGAACACGCCCGTGCCTACCATGTTCGATACCAGCATCGCGAACGCCGGCGCGGCGCCGATCCGCGGATTGGGCGCCACGGCCGGCGCGGCAGCGGAAGACGCCGCCGTGGGCGCCAACACGGGATGGACGGGCGGAGCGGAAGACATCCCGCGAAACTGAACCGCAGCACCGCCCGTTTCAAGGTGCCGGTGGCCCGGTGTAGGTTGCGGCGTGAAACCGTATCAACGACTCGCCGAGGCCACGGCACCCGACGGCACCGTGCTTACGCTCTATCGGCACGACGGTGCCTATCTCCTGCGCGCCGGGACCATCGAGCTGATGTCCACCCGCCGCTCCTTCTCTGAGGAACGCCTGGGCACCCTCGCCTGCGAGCCATTGGCTACGGTGCGCGGCGCGGCGGTGCTGATTGGTGGGCTCGGCTTTGGCTTCACCCTCAAGGCCGCGCTCCGTACGCTGGCGCCCGACGCAGAGGTCGTCGTCGCCGAGCTCCTGCCGGAGGTGATCGCGTGGAACGAGAACCCCGAGTATGCGCTAGCGGGCGACGCGCTCCACGATCCGCGGGTGACCTTGGAACAGGACGATGTGGCGCGCATCCTGCGCCGCGATCGGAGCGCCTATGACGCCATCCTGCTCGACGTCGACAACGGCGCCGAAGCGTTTACCACAGTTGGCAATGGTGCGCTGTACGGCGACGCCGGCATCGGCCTCGCCATGGCGGCGTTACGCCCCGAGGGTGTGCTCGCGTATTGGTCCGCCACACCGGAGCCGGCCTTCGAGGCGCGACTCCGGCAGGCGGGGCTGATCGTTCACGCCGAGCGCGCCCGGGCCTACGGCACCGGAGGGCCCGCCCACACGATCATTCTGGGGCAGCTGCCGAAATAGCGTCACTGGATGGCGGTGTCTCCGCGAATACCGGCGCCATCAGCCCCGCGCGTGATCGGCCATGCGGGTCCTGCTGCGCCCGCACGGCGTTGACCATCTCGAGTGCTGTTTTGGTGCACGGCACGAGCTCGCGGGTGGTGGTCCCCAGCGGCGTCACCCGTTGCCCCCAGCGCACCAGCAGCGAACAGTACGTCAGACCGCCGCCAAAGGCCGGCATGAGGAGCAGACTGCCAGGTTTCACGCGCCCCAGCTCCAGCGCTTCCACCAGCGCCACGGGCACCGTGGCCGCACTCATGTTGCCGTACTTCTGCACCGTGACCACCACCTTCTCCATCGGCAAGCCCGCGTACTTTGCCACCGATTCGATGATACGCAGGTTGGCCTGATGCGGCACCACGAGATCGATCTGGTCGGCGGTCACGCCGTGCTGCTGCATCACGCGCACGGACGCATCCGCCATCGCGTGCACGGCGCGCTTGAAGATCACCTGGCCGTCGAAATCCCAGATGGTGTCACCTAACGACACGTCGCGCCCAGCGTAACTGCACCCGAACCCGCGTACACGCAGGCTCTGCCGGGCTTCGGCGTCGCAGCCAAGCACGCTGCCAATCAGCCCTTCTTCCTCACCCTCGGACGCCTGCAGCACCACCGCCGCTGCACCATCGCCGAACAGCACGGCCACGTTGCGGTCACTCCAGTCCATGTAGCGGCTGATCAACTCCACGCCGATCACCACGGCATTGCGGACCATGCCGCTCTTGATCATGGCGGTGGCGGTGGCGAGGCCGTAACAGAAGCTGGTGCAGGCGGTGTTCAAGTCGATGGCGGCGGCGCGTGTGGCGCCAAGAGCGATTTGCACACCGGAAGCGCTGTTGGGCACCTGCTCGTCGTTACTCACGCCGCCATAGATAATAAGATCGACGTCGGCGGCTTCGAGACCAGCGCACGCCAGCGCCCGCGCTGACGCCACGGTGGACAGTTCGATCGCGGTCACGTGCGACACGCGGCGTTCCTTCATGCCGGTACGTGAGGTGATCCATTCATCCGACGTCTCGAGGAAGGTGGAGAGATCGTCGTTGCTGAGCACGGCTGGCGGCAGGCACGCGCCCCAGCCGGTAATGGCGGCGTAGGTCATTGGACAACAAAAACGCTGGAACAGCGCGTTGTACAGCCCGCATTGGAGGCTTCCCTGCGAGCGCCGGTCGGCGCGGCGTTGGTTTCACACGAGGGCCGGATGGTGACCGGCGTTACCGACTGGCTCCGGCAAATGCCCCAAACATGGGATGGTGGTCGACCATCGCGATATCTTTCGGCTCAGGTTGGTGCATCGGCGTTCCGGCGCTCGCCAATCGGGGGCGCCGCAGGCCCCGGTATTCGTTCTTCGTCAAGTTCTCGCATGTTGGCCTCGCTGTTACTGCGTCACCGGCCCCTGTCCGGCGGCTCTCCCGGTCGCATCGAGATGATCGATGCCCCACTGATCCCATCCCATCGCCGGACGGTCTCCGCGTTTGGCGGCGACTCGTGACCGACCGCGCACAACCGTCGACCGACCGGATACTTGGAGTGGCCAAACAGCGGCTCGCCGAAAAGAGTGCGGCAGTGAGAGCGACGGTGTCGCTGCTCACCGCAATCCTCGAATCATCGCCCGACGGCATCGTCGCGATGGATGGCAATGGTCGCGTCATCGCCAACAACGCGAAGATGTCGGGGATCTGGTCCATCCCGGCGGTCGACTTCTCCAACGGTTGCTACGCGGACCTCGTGGTGCGCGCGGCCTCGGTGATGCGCGACCCCATCGAGTTCCGCCGGACGAGCGATACCCTACTTACCAACACGACCGACGAATCATTCGACTTGGTCGAGCTCATCGACGGCCGCACGTTTGAACGCCGTACCGTGCGACAACTGATTGACGGGGACAGCACTGGCACCGTGGTTTTCTGGCGTGATGTTACCGAGCGGAAGCGGTCCGCCGATGCGCAGCTCGCGCTCGCCGATCAGCTCCGTCAGTCGCAAAAGATGGATTCGTTGGGCGCACTCGCCGGGGGCATCGCACACGACTTCAACAACATCCTTGGTGTCATCCTTGGGAATGTCGAGATCGCGATCACGACCGTGGAGGCCGACCATTCCCTGGTGGAAAGCCTGTCCGCCATCCAGCGCGCCGGTGATCGCGCCACCCAACTCGTACAGCAGATTCTGACCTTCAGCCGCCAGCAGCGGCACGTCTTGGAAGAGGTGATGCTGGGGGAATCGGTGCGCGAGGCCGTGGGTCTGCTGCGGGCCACCATTCCCGCCGGAATCGAGATCATCACCACCTGTGATTCGACCGCGCCCCACATCCTCGCCGACCCCACGCAGGTGCATCAGCTCGTGATGAACCTGTGCACGAACGCGATGCACGCCCTGAAGGAGCGACCGGGCGGCGTCGGGCGGGCGGGACGGATTACGTTGCGCGTGGAACACGGGGTCACCGGATTCGGCCTCGGACTCGACGCGCCGAGCACGCTGGCGCCAGGACCGTTCGTCCGGCTCGCCGTCATCGACGATGGCATCGGCATGGATGCGGCCACCAAAGGGCGCATCTTCGATCCGTTTTTTACCACGCGGCAACTCGGCGAAGGCACCGGCCTCGGCCTGTCGGTCGTACATGGCATCATGGACGTGCACCACGGAGCGATCGCCGTGGAAAGCACGCTGGGCACGGGAAGCGAGTTTTTTCTGTATTTCCCAGCCCATTACCCGGCGCACGCGACCACAGCTTCCAGCCGTGACCATCGCGCCGTCCGCAGCGCGCCCCCGACATTGACGGCGCTCACCGGCGAAGGTCGACAGATCATGTACGTGGACGATGAACCGATGATCGTGTCGCTCGTCACGCGATTGCTCTCGAAGGCGGGATTTGAGGTCACGGGCTTCACACGCCCATCGCTGGCCGTTGAAGCGTTCACGGCCAACCCGCAGTTTTTCGATGTGATCATTACCGATTTCAACATGCCGGAGCTGTCCGGCTTGGAGCTCGCCCAGTCGGCGCTGGCGCGACGTCCCGACGTGCCCATCGTGGTCACCTCAGGCTACATCAGCACTGAGTTGCAGCGCGAGATGGAACGCCTGGGACTGGTGCATCTTCTCTACAAGCCGGATCTCGCCAAACGCCTGCTGCCCACGATCCGCGCACTCGCGCTGGGCCCGATACCCGACCGTTCGTGACTCACCGCGCGCCGGTCGGAGCGGCAGCTGGTCTGGCGGTTGACGTTGCCGCTCGCTTGCCATCGCGCCATCCGTCCACGCTTGGTGCCGTGGCCTCCATCGATCGGAGATAGCGCGCAACACGTGTGATCTCCTGCGCCGTGAATGGGCCACCGAGATCGATGTGATACGCGCCCATCGGCGATCCGGGAATGCCGCCGGCAATGAGCCACTCAAGTTGCTGGTCGCTGACCAGCGACAAAAATTCGCGGGAGGCCAGCGTCGGTCCCACGCCGTTGCCGGTGCCGCCGGGCCCGTGACAACCCGCACAATGGAGATCAAAGGCGCCACGACCCAGAGATACGGACTCACGCTCCATCGACTCATGCGCCGCCTTCCGGCGCGACGGCTCTTGCAGTTTATAGAGCGGGAAGGCGATCACGAGCAGCAGCATGCAAAACAGTCCCAGCACATAGGTGCGGTCGAGACTCCGTGCGAGCTCCGGCGAGTCGAGCGGATCAGGCATCGGCATCGCGGCATTCTCCCGGACCGGCCGGCGTGTCAAAGCGACGCTCGCCCAACGGCGCCCCTTCGACCACCGCTGACACGTCCACCACCACACGGCCGTTCTCAATCTGCACGCGATACCCGTCCATACCGCGCGGTGCCGGCCCGCTGATGTGTTCGCCCGCCAGGTTGTACACCGAGCCATGGCACGGGCATTCAAACCGCCCACTGGCTGCGCAGTACGGCACTCGGCATCCAAGGTGCGGGCACTTCTGAGAAATCGCGAACAACTCGCCCTTGGCGCGTGTGACATACAATCGGCCGGTCCGCACAAACGTGGCGCTGCCTTCCGGATACGCCTCCGGCGGGAGCAGCGGCAACGCACCGCCACCCTCCACATTGGCCAGTGGGGCGAGCGCTTCCATGGTGGTCCAAGCGGCGGCACCAGCCAACAGGCCACTGCCAATCATCCAACTGGTTTTGAGCGCCTCACGCCGAGTGGGACTCATGGTTGACTCCGCATCATCAAGGTTCGAAATACCAGTGTTCCCACGGCAGCACAAAGGCCCAGCCGGGTCCTCGGAACAGCGCCCCGATCACTGTGAGCGTGACCGCTACCAGAGCCAGCGTCATGAAGAGTGACATCGCCAGCGGACGCGCAGAGGGCAGCCGAGCGGGGTTCCGATCCACATAGGGCAGGGCCGCCAACAGAAACAGCAGCGCGCCTGGTGCCAGGACGCCGGCCACCAGCGGATCAAAATGGGCCAGCAGTTCCTGAATGCCCACGAAGTACCACGGCGCCTTGGCCGGCTCCGGCGTCAAGTTGGGATTGGCGTGATCGCGCAGCGGTGCGTCAAACAGCACACCCATCACAATCACCACCGCCGTGGTCAGCAGCGCGACCACCTGATGACGCACGAGCATATGTGGCGATGTGAATACCTCGTCGTCGGGCAAGCGGGCGTGCGCTTCTGCCGATGCCGCATGGACGACACCCATCTGGCGCACCCGCACAGATTCTGCGCGCGCGCTATTCGCCCGCGCCACGGTCGGCACGTTCGGCGCAGGTGGCACAGGCAGCGTGTGCGGTGTGAGCGGCACGAGGCGATCACCGATGGACAACCCATCCTTGCGCACGCGCCAGGTGTGCACGGCCATCAGCAGAAAGAAGACTGCCGTAAGCACCATCACGTGCAGCACATAAAATCGCAGCAACGCGGACTGCCCGATCGTCGCGCCGCCGAGTAGCACGTTCCGGAGCCAGCCGCCCGCCACTGGCACGTAGTGTACCAGATCGGATCCTACCGTCACCGCCCAGTATGCAAGCTGATCCCATGGCAGCAGATAGCCGGTAAACGAGTACGCCAGCGTGACCACGAACAGCGCCACACCGATCACCCAGTTGAACTGTCGGGGCGCCTTGTACGCGCCATCCCAGAATACCCGCACGAGGTGCAGGGCCACGGCCAGCACCATGAGGTGCGCACTCCAACGGTGCACATTACGAATGAGCTGACCGAAGCCCACCGCCGTTTGCAAGCGCTGCATGTCGCCGTAGGCCATCGTTACTGCGGGCGTGTAAAAAAACATCAGATACACGCCAGTGACCAGTAGAATTGCGTACAGCACGGCCGAAATGGATCCTAGCCGCCACGTGCTGCGCACCGCCAACAGCTTCCTCGGGACCCGCACCGGATACACGTGCAAAAAAACGTTGCCGAACGCAGTCAGCGCGCGTGCGGTCGGCGAGTCATCGCGTGGCGTGCGAAAGATGGAGCGGTAGAGCGTGGAACGCTGTGCCCGCGCGACGAGTGAATCGATCATGAAGCACGCGCGATGGAGAGGGCCGCAGTTGGGCATCGCGCCACGCAAAGTCCGCAGCGAATGCAAGAGTGTTCATCGAGCGTGAGGACAAATGAGGCCGCGCTATCGATCCCGGTCGACGCCGTCAGCGGAACCAGAGAGATGCAGCCATACGGGCAGACATCCACACAGCCGCCACAGGTGATGCAGCGGCCCGCATCGAGCAGCACGTGCTCCATGCACCGGAGACAGCGCCCCGCTTCGCGCCGCGCATCGTCGGGCGACAGCACCGCCTCCACTTCGCCACTGAACGTGCGCACTTCGGGCGACAGCACGGGCAGCGGCGTCCGCGACACGCGATCGTAGCCGCTCCAGTAGCGATGGGACGGCGGTTGAATCACGAAGTGCGGAGGATCCGCATCGGGCGCTCCGGGTTGCCAGGCCGCAGTGTGCCCTGCAATCGATATGGCGACGGCATCCGGCGCGAGATCCTCGTGAATCGCGCGCGCGACCCGTTGCCCAAACGCCACCGCGTCGATGAGATCGCGAGGCCCCGAGGCGACATCACCCGCGGCGTAGAGGCGCGGCTGCGCGGTTCGCCCTTCGGAGGAGGTGGCGAGCCCGCCCCACGGGCCGCGCGCCAGCGCGGAGACATCTGGCAGGAACGTAGTGTCGGCCTCCTGGCCGACTGCCAGAATCACCACGCTCGCGCTCACGATCTCATCGGTGCCTGCCGCCGCGTCAGCGACTTGCGGGTTGAAACGCCCGTCAGCATCACGCAATCGGAGCACCGGAGCAAATACCACCTGCTCCACGTGCGTGACACCGACAATCCGTCGCACCGCCGTGCCGGCACGAATGGTCACCCCTTCGCGCTCCGCTTCTTCAAGCTCTTCATGCGGCACGGGCAGTTCGTGCCGCGGCTCGGGCGCCACGAGAATCACCGGTTGCGTAGAAGTGCGGCGTGCCATGCGCGCGGCATCCAATGCCGTTTGCCCGGATGAGCCGACGCCCTCGGGAATGCCGGCCGTGCGGCGCGCGATGCGCGCGGCGTCAAACGCCACACTACCTCCGCCGATCACTACCACAGCGCCACTTGGCGCGGTGGCGCTATCAACGGCGCTGCCCGTTGCACCCGCCGCACGTGACGTCTCTGTTGGCACATTGACGGCGCGCAGCACGTCGACGGCCCGCGCCACGCCCGGCAACTCGGCGCCCTCGATTGCCAGCGCGCGACCGCGCGAGCAACCTACGGTCACCAGCAGTGCCGCGTGGCGCGTCCAGAGCGTGTCCACCGGGACATCACGTCCTACGGTACACCCCAGCTCCAGCATGACGCCGAGCGCGATGATCGCGGCGATCTCGTCGGCCACCACGTCGCGCGGTAACCGGAAGGCGGGAATTCCAGCCACCAGCATCCCACCGGGCCGCGCGTCCCGCTCGTAGACCGTCACGGCGTGGCCTGCGAGCCGGAGCTCATAGGCCGCCGCCAAACCGGCGGGTCCCGCGCCGATAATCCCCACCGACGGCAGGGTAGCCGGTGGCACGATCCCATGAGCGCGATGCCAGCGTGACTGACCACTCGCTTCCACCCCATACTGCTCCGCGACCACCCGCTTGAGCGCGCGGATGGCAATCGGGGTGTCGATCACCGCGCGACGACAGGCCCGCTCACAGGGTGCCGAGCACACCCGTCCGCAGATCGAGGGAAACGGGTTGTGCGCCCGCGCCAGATCGTAGGCGTCGGCATCCCGACCCTCGCTGATGGCCACCACGTAGCGGCCAGCATCGGTGCCCACGGGACACGCCGCAGTGCATGAGACGGTCGTCTCAAACCACTGAGCGTCGGGCACGACCCCGAGCGTCACCGCCGACGAAGTCATGGCTGGCGCGGCGCGCGGCGCGGAAGACTGATACGCCACGCGATCCAGAGCAGCAGGCCACTACACATCGCCACCCAGCTGGTCGCCAGCGCCACACGGGCACCGCGTGAAATCATGAGCAGCTGGGTGAGCAGCCAATGCGGGATCAGCAGCAAGAATAGTGTCGTGAGACCGGACACCATGATCGCGAGCACGACCGCACGCACCCAGACTCGCCCACCACCAGCATTTGTGTCACTCGCTACCGTGTGGTCGCTACCCATGACGTGCACACTCCAAGGTTCAGAACAGGCATGGTACCGAGCGTTCACCCTCACCGTGATCATCGCGATTTCGGCACCGCGTCACCATCAGGAACATCAGGGAAAGCATGTCAGGCTATCCCTGACACGCCGTCGTGTAAGCAGCGTTGTCCATAGCTCCAACCGATCGCATTATTTAGCGGCTCTGCCGCAGCCTCTCCTTGCGGACAGCACGTCCACGTCGGCCACTCCGCCATTATGCCCACCGGTTCATGACTCGTTTTCCACGTACGGTCCGCTGGCTCCCCGCACTCGTTGGTGTTCTCGGCGCGACCACGACGGCTCCCTTGATGGCGCAGGACGCGCCAAAGCCGCCCTACGAGTTCGTGGGGGACTTCTCACTCGCGGCCAGCCAAGGCAATCAGCAGATCACCACCTTGGCCCTTGGCCAGCGCTATAGCTACCAATTCGCCCGCTGGAAATTCTCGCAGACAGCGTCAGCGGTACGAGGCACGGCCAACGGGGTGCGAAACGCCGAGCTGTTTCAGGCAAGCGTGCGCACCGACCACGAGATCACCAAAAAGCTCACTGCCTATCTGAGCGCCAACGGGCTCCGCAATATTCCCGCCGGTCTCAACAGCCAGATCCAGGAAGGGGTGGGACTCGCCTACCAGTTCCTCGACACCGACACCGACAAGCTCCAGCTCTCGGCGGGCGTCGGCGCGCTGCAGCGCACGTTCGTGGGTGGCGTGGACGGCGAGAACGACTTTGTCGGGAACGTGAGCGGCCTGTTCCGTCACGCCTTCTCCAAGACCGCCTACTTCGAGCAAACCGCGGCACTGACGCCCAACTTCACCACGTCCGATGCGTGGCTGCTCACTGCGAAGTCCGCACTGGTGGCCCCGCTATCGGCCCGCGTCGGCATCAAGGTGGGGTATCTCGTGAACGTGAACAACGCGCCACCACTGCTGCCCCCGGTCAACGGCGTGGTGCAGACGGACCGGTTCAAAAAGTTCGACGGCCTGCTGACGACGGGACTGCAGTTTACTTACTGAGAGAGTTTAGAGCTAAGAGCTCAGAGCTCAGAGCTAAGAGCTTACTGCTGTAGCTCTTAGCTCTTAGCTCTGAGCTCTTAGCTCTTAGCTCTGAGCCCTTTCTCAAGATCCTGCCAAATATCACGCGGATCCTCCAGGCCCACGCTCAGCCGCAGCAACCCACCGGCAATACCAGCGGCGCGGCGCGCGCTTTCCTCCACCACGCGGTGCGTCAAAAGCGCCGGTGGCTGAATCAGGGTGTCGGTGGAGCCCAGACTCACCGCCGGCGTAATCAGTTGCAGCGCTGACACGAACGCACGCAGCGCTGCGGGGTCGGCGTTGGCGAGCTCGAAACTCAAAATGCTGCCTGGCCCGTGCATCTGCGTGCCGAGGAGGCCGCGCGGGTCCTGCCCTGGCAGTGCCGGATAGTGCACCGTTGCAATGCGATCATCGTCGAGCAGAAGCTGAGCCAACACACCCGCCGACGCTTGGGCCCGCTCCACCCGCAACGCCAGCGTCGGCAAGCCACGATGCAACAGGTAGCTGCCCATCGGATGCAGCAGGCCACCGGTTGCCGCGCGTACATGTTTGATCTCGCGCACCAGTGCATGGGAGCCGACAACCACCCCAGCCAGCACATCCCCGTGGCCTCCGAGAAACTTGGTGGCGCTGTGAATGACCAGCGCCGCCCCTTGTTCGACTGGTCGCTGCAGCACTGGGGTCGCGAACGTTGAGTCCACCAGCACAGGCACCGCACCGGCCTGCCGCACCACGTGTCCGATATCCACGAGCGCGAGTGTAGGATTGGCAGGGGTTTCGATGATCACCAGCCCCGTATCCGGCTGGATCGCCGCCGCCACCGCGTCTTGCGTGGTCCAGGTGACGGTCATGCCGAGCATGCCCGACGTGATCAGGTGGTCGGCCGTGCCGTACATCGGGCGCACCGCCACCACATGCGCGCCGCGCGACTTGGCGGCGAGCAGCGTGGCGGTCAGCGCGGCCATGCCCGAACCGAACGCCGCCGCATCCTCGGCGCCTTCCAGCGCCGCCAATCCGCGCTCGAAGCGATCCGTGGTGGGATTGAAGAGCCGCTGATACACAAAGCTGCCCTGCGGCTCGTCACCCATCACCAGCGCATCGAAGGAACGAGCCGCCGCATCGAGATCGGGCGTCGGATACGTCGAACTCAGATCGAGCGGCGGGGCGTGCACACCCAGCGCCACAAAGTCTTCGCGGCCGGCATGGACGGCGCGGGTCGCAAAGTACGGTTTAATTGACTCGTCCATCGGATGCTCCGGATGCAGGAAGGAAGCTGTAGATTATCCATTTCCACGCTCAGGAGACACCTCTGCCGAATTCTATTCGGAAAACGCGCGCTGCACCCATGGCCGACCGCATTGACCGCGAGATCCTGGGCCATTTACAGCACGATGCGCGGATTTCCAACAAAGTGCTCGCCGCCCGGGTCGGCCTCGCGCCGTCCAGTTGCCTCGCCCGCGTGCGCCGGCTGGAGGAAAGCGGCGCCATTCTCGGCTACCATGCCCATGTCGATCCGCGCGTCCATGGCGTCACACTCGAGGCACTGGTGGCCGTACGGCTCGCCCAGCACACACGCACCGCAATCGGACGCTTCGAGCAGCACGTGGTCGCGCTGCCCGAGGTGCGCGGAATTTTTCATCTCACTGGCGCCAATGATTACCTGGTGCACGTCGCCGTCCGCGACGCCGAGCATTTACGGGAATTTGTACTAAGCGCCTTCGCCTCACGCCCCGAAGTCGGCCACCTCGAGACGTCGCTGATTTTCTCGCACCGGAGTAATCCGGGGTTTGGAGCTAAGAGCTAAGAGCTAAGAGCTCAGAGCTAAGAGCTACAGCAGTAAGCTCTGAGCTCTTAGCTCTGAGCTCTTAGCTCTTAGCTCTTAGCTCTTAGCTCTCAGCCCTTCCCGCCCCTTCCCCTGCCGCGCGCCCCGTCGACCACGCCCACAGAAAATTGTAGCCGCCGATCGGGCCGAAGGCATCGAGGACTTCCCCGCACAGAAACAGCCCCGGATGACGGCGGCTTTCCATTGTGCGCGGGTGGACCTCACTCAGGGCCACACCGCCTCCGGTGACTTCGGCCTTCTTGTAGCCTTCGTCGCCATTCCATGGCAGCGTCCCGCGCACCAGCACGTCTATCAAGCGCCGACGCTCTTCGCGACGCAGTTCCGACAGCGGGCGATGCGGCTCGACATCAGCTTGCGCGAGCAACACGGCCGCCAGGCGATCGGGGAGCTCGTTGCGCAGCGCACCAGTGACGGTGCGTGCACCGTGTGGCTTGAGTGCCGCTTCCCACTCGGGCTCACCAAGCGCGGTCCACTGCACCTGCACCGTAGCGCGAGACTGCAGCCCCGCACGTGCGCGCACCACCACATGCGACACGTCGAGCACCGATGGTCCACTATAGCCGAGATGGGTGAACAAAAACCCACCGCGCGCCTCGGCAGATTGCTCCTCACTGCGCGCCGTCAGCGACACCGTGAGCGACACGCCAGACAACTCCGTATACGGCGAGGTCGCGGCCGTGAGCGGCGTGAGGGCGGCGTAGGTGGGGTGCATGGTATGCCCGAGCTGCGCAAGCATACCCAGCCCAGCGCCGTCACTGCCGGTGTTCGGCACCGACAATCCACCCGTGGCCACAATCACCGCGTCGGCGTGCATCGGCAGATCGTTTTCGATGCGCACCTCCCACCCCTCGGCCGTGGGAGCGAGCCCCGTCACGCGCGTGTCCATGCGCAGCTGCACACCCACCTGTCGCGCGTACACCATCAGGCCATCTCGCACGTCGCGCGCCCGGTGCGACGCCGGAAACAGCTTGGCCGTCTCTACCTCTTCCTCGAGCGCGATACCGAGCGTCTCCTCGAAGAAGGCCCGTTGCTCAGCCAGCGGCCACGCGCGCACCATCTTGCGCAGCAGATTCGGCGAGGAGTTCGTGACGAAGCGGCTTTCGTCCACCCGCGACGGCAGCACGTTACAGCGCCCGCCCCCGCTGATGAGAATTTTGCGACCGCCGTCCCGCGTGCGCTCCAGCAGGATCGTCTCCGCGCCGGCCTTCGCCGCGAATATGGCCGCCATAGTACCCGCGGCACCGGCGCCGATCACGACCACCCGTCGTGGCCGCGATACGGTGGCAGAAGCTGCAGCAGACGACGGGACGATCATGATCACGGAAAACCTCGGGCAGAGAAGAGAGAACCGTGAAAGCTAACGGCCTCTCCCCCTATTTCCACACGCTGATCGACTCCAGCGGCTTACGCGCGATATCCGGCACCGCCGCATCGGCCGCCGGATAGCCCACCGGCATCACCAGCATCGCCTTCTCGTTCGCCGGCCGTTCCAGCAACTCGGACAGAAACGCCATCGGGCTCGGCGTGTGAGTCAGCGTCACCAACCCCATCGTGTGCACCGCGGCGATAAAAAGACCTGCGGCAATACCGCACGACTCCTGCGCGTAATAGTGCGTTTGCTTTTCGCCGTTCTCGCGTAGCCCGTATGATTGCCGGAACAGCACCACCACCCACGGCGCTTCGGTGAGATGCGGCTTCTGGTCGTCGGTGCCAAGCGGCGCCAGCGTGTCCAGCCATTCTGTGGTTGCGCGCTCAGCATAGAACGCGCGCTCTTCCACCTCCGCCGCCTCGCGCATGGCCGCCTTGCGCGCAGGATCCGCGATGGCCACAAACGTCCACGGCTGTTGATGGGCGCCGCTGGGTGCGGTGCCTGCGGTACGAATCGCCAACTCGATCAGGGCACGTGGTACTGGATCGGTGGCAAACTGTCGCGTGGTACGCCGTCGCTGCATCGTGGCGTAAAACGACTGCGCACGCGCCAGCGACTCGCCGGGCGTGAGCCGCGTGTATGCGAGCGGAACAGAGGGATGGGTAGCGGACACCGGCGTGCTCGGTGATAGGTGGGGCGGATCGGCGATGGAAGGGCTTAGCGAGGGCGCAACGTCAGCCAGAGTGCCGCGCTGGCAGCCAGTAAACCCAGTATGAGGAGCAGGCGCGGCACACCGCCAGCCCAGCGCTGCCCACCGCGCCACATCATCCACGTGGTGATCACCGCGGCGCTCAGGCCAATCGCGACGCTGACGGTGGTGGGATTGCCTGCGTCGGCCATCCCGCCCATGACCAGCCGCGTGCCGAACGTCGCCGCCATATACGCGGCGGCTCCGGCGAGCAGGGCCACGAGGAACTGAATCATGGTCAAAGTATAACGGCTGGCCGACCGTCGTCCGAGATGCCCCGTCACCCCATATTCCACAGATGCTGCTCGCCAGGCAGTTCTCGGTTGTCCTTCGAATCCCGGTCATGTCGGCATTGTTCACGCCCCTTACCCTGCGCCGCCTGACCCTTCGCAATCGCGTCGGTGTCTCACCGATGTGTCAGTATTCGGCGCAGGACGGCCACGCGAACGACTGGCACCTCGTGCATCTCGGCAGTCTCGCCACGGGCGGCGCCGGCCTGGTGTTCACCGAGGCGGTCGCGGTGACGCCTGAAGGACGGATCAGCCCGCAGGATCTGGGCCTCTGGGACGATGCGCAGATTCCGATGCTGCGGCGCATCACCGACTACGTACGGGCCCAAGGGGCGGCGGCGGGCATCCAGCTCGCGCACGCGGGCCGGAAAGCCAGTACGCACCGTCCGTGGGACGGCTCGGGCACCGTGCTTCCGGCCGACGGCGGTTGGGAACGCGTGGTGGCCCCAAGTGCGCTCGCATTTTCGAGCACGTATCCATCGCCGCAGGCGCTCTCGCTCCACAAGATCGCCGACGTCGTGTCAGCATTCGCGGCGGCCGCTACGCGCGCGCTGAGCGCTGGATTTCAGATTGCCGAAATCCATGCCGCGCACGGCTACCTGCTGCACGAGTTTCTGTCGCCGCTCGCCAACCAGCGTACCGATGCGTATGGCGGCTCGTTCGAAAATCGCGTGCGTCTGCTGCACGAAGTGAGTGTCGCGGTTCGCGCGGTGTGGCCGGATGATCTGCCGGTGTTCGTGCGCATTTCGGCCACCGATTGGGCCGATGGCGGCTGGACGATCGAAGAATCAGTGCGGATCGCCGCGCAGCTGCGGACCTCGGGTATCGATGTGATCGACTGCTCTTCCGGTGGTCTGACCACCGCGCAGCAGATTGCGCTCGCGCCCGAATATCAGGTGCCATTCGCCCGTCGCATCAAACACGAGGCAGGCATCGCCACGGCCGCGGTGGGGCTGATCACCGAGCCTGCGCAGGCCGAGCGTATCGTGGTGGATGGCGACGCCGATCTGGTGCTGCTGGCGCGCGAGCTGTTGCGCAACCCGCACTGGCCGCTCCTCGCCGCGCATGCACTCGGTGCGCACATTCCGTGGCCGTCGCAATATGAACGCGCGCGGCCACGGTAGATGGTGGGGGAGGAAGGCGTCTAATCCCGCGTATCACGCACGACCTGTCTGTCGCCGACCGCGTCGGCCTGCGACACAGTAAGTTCATCGCATGATACAGGCCGTATGGTTCGTCGCCGGGCTGATAGGCCTGGTGGGTGGCGCTGAGCTCTTGGTACGCGGGGCCTCAAAGCTGGCCCTTTCGTTTGGCATCTCACCGCTGGTCGTCGGCCTCACCGTGGTGGCCATGGGCACCAGCGCACCGGAGATGACCGTGTCGGTCAGCGCGGTGCTCAATGGCCAGTCCGGCTTGGCGGTGGGCAACGTCATCGGCAGCAACATCTTCAACGTGCTCGGCATCCTCGGTATTTCCGCCGTGATTACGCCGCTGGCCGTGCACCTGCAAGTGATTCGGCAGGAAATGCCGATCATGGTTGGTATTGCGCTGCTGGTCATCGTGGTCACCCTGGACGGGGTGATCGGCCTTACTGACGCCCTGTTGCTCACTGGCCTGCTGGTGGCGTACACCGTGTTCCTCGTCGTGCAGTCCCGCGCCCAGGGCGCCACCACCGGGGACTCCGGCGACCGGTCGTCATCGGCCGGTGGCCGCCTCTGGCTACAAGCGCTGATGGTCCTGGGTGGTCTCGGCTTGCTGGTGGCCGGTTCAGAACTGATGGTCAATGCGTCGGTGTTCTTCGCACGCCAGTTAGGCGTCACTGAAGTGGTCATTGGGCTGACCATCGTGGCGATCGGCACGTCGCTGCCCGAGGTGGCCGCGTCGGTGACCGCAGCGCTCAAGGGTGAGCGTGATATCGCGGTCGGCAACGTGGTCGGCAGTTGTGTCTTCAATATGCTCGGCGTGCTCGGCCTAGGCGGACTAGCGGCCGCGTTCAGCCCCGACCTGAGTGGGCTGCCGGTGCCCAAATCCGTGTTGAACTTCGACCTCTGGGTAATGCTGGCCGCGCTGGCCGCTTGCCTGCCGATCTTCGTCACTGGCCGAGTAGCACGCTGGCAGGGCTGGCTCTTCATGCTGCACTACGTGGCCTACAGCGCCTACCTCATCCTGGCTTCCCAGCAGCACGACTCGCTCCCGGCGTTCAGCACCGCGATGCTCAGCTTCGTCCTGCCCCTGACCGTGCTGACGCTAGTGGTCTCCAGCGTGCGCGCGCGGGCCGAGCCCTGACTGGTTGGTTGCCTCGTGCGCCGAGTTAGCGCTCGCCGCCCAAATGCATGATGGTCGCCCACTCCTCCGGCATTAGCGGCACCACCGAAAGCCGCCCCACGCGCACCAGCGCCATGTTGGCGAGGGCCGCGTTCTCCTTGACTTCCTGCAGCGTAATGGGCCGTCGCAACGTGAGAACATAGCGCACGTCCACCATGAACCACGTAGGGGTCTCCTCGCGCGAATCCGCATCGTAGTACGCGTTGGCCGGATCGAACGCGCCAGGGTCGGGATATCCTTCGCGGACCACTTCACACACGCCAACAATCGCCGAGGGGGTGGCGTTGGAGTGGTAATACAACACCTGGTCGCCCACTTTCATGCCGTCACGCAGGAAGTTGCGCGCGCCACTGTTGCGTACGTTGTCCCAGCAGGTGGTCTGTGCGGGCGCGGCCTGCAGATCATCCAGCGAAAAGACGTCCGGCTCCGACTTGATCAGCCAGTAACGGCGCTCACCGGGCGCGCGCGGAGCGAACACATGCGCCCACGGGCCTTGGTCGTACGGTTTGGACTGCGGGGGTTTCTTGGCCGGCATGGTTTCGGATGCGGGAGAATGCGCCATCAGCTCGGTGTGCATGGACGAGTATTCCGCAGACCATCGCCACAATCCGAGCATCGCGAAGAGTACTCCGTAGTACGTTAGCTATTCTCCGCTGCAATATGTACGCGCGCGGCCACGGTAAAATGTGAGGTCGAGGAAAGCGTCATTCTTGCCAATGTTTGCCTTGAGTTAAGTTTTTCCTTCCACGAGCTCTATGAATATCTCCCGGCCCTCGGCCCTGAAGTCCTTTGTGGACGAACAGGTGAACCAACGTGGGTACAGCACGAGCAGTGAATACGTCCGGGCGTTGATCCGCAAAGACCAGGACCGCCTGCAGCTGCGCGGGCTGCTGCTGGCAGGCCCCGATTGCCCTTGACCCGTGCACCATTGGTACGTCACGCTGTCGCAACAGCCCGGTGGTGTCGCCGAATTCGCCGACAAACGCCGGCATGCGGCGGTCGCCGGGACCCGAGCCCTTGCGGACCATCAGCCTGACGTTGCCGCTGCTGTCCAGGACCCACACGCGGGGTATGAGCGCGTCGAAGAACACGACGCGGCTATCGGACATCAGCAGAACTTTTGCCCACCGCACATTGATGGGTTGACGACCGTCGCCATACCCCGAGCATCACGAGGAGTACTCCGTGGTGCGTTAGCTTTTCCAGTGTGCGTATCATCCGTTCTCGTTGCGTCGTGGCTCATCACGTTCCTCGCGAAGCGGATGCCTTCCTCAACGCGCCGCCCTCGGCGGTCGTCATCGGGGTGTTCAGAACATGAGCGACTGGATGCAGGACCTGTGGGCGCGGATTACCGGCGCACCCGACGTCGCGCGCTACGCGCTCCATGGCATTCCCGTGGAGATCATCAACACACGCGAGGACATCACCACCGCCGCCGTCGTGGAGCGACTGGACGACGCACTGGGGCTGATTGCCACCTATCAGCCATGGCGCCTGCGCCACCTGCAGCGTGATGTACGGGCCATTCGGGTGGAGCGCTTCGCCTGCCGCGGTGCGTTTATCCCGAATGAACGCACGATCATCACCGAATTGACGTTCCTCAACCGGCGCGATATCTCCGCCGCCCCCGTGGCGTCGTCGATCGTGCACGAAGGCATTCACGCTCGCGTCCACGCAATGGGCGTCTCACGAACAGCCCAGGACCTGCCGCGCGAAGAGCGCCTCTGCCGCCGCGCGGAATTGGCGTTCGGCGAAGCGCTGCCACCGCCACTCGGCGCACCGGTGATTGAACGGGCGCTGGCGAGCTTGTCACTGGACGATCAGAGCGTCGCGCCCATCGTGGACTGGGGCGAAGCCCAGCGTCGCATCGACGAGACCGACCAGCGCGCGTAGACGCGCCGACCGGACAGAGGCAGCACTATGGTCGCTCCGCCAATGCGCGGCGAATCGCCGGCTCGAGCGACAGCGGCCCGATTGGTCCCATCACACGGTGACGGATCACCCCGTCACGGCCAATCAGCACCGACGTCGGATAGCCGTCCACGCCGCCAAGGGCGCTGATCACGTCCCCTCCGACAATGGCGATTGGGTAGGTAATCCCACGCTCCGTCACGAAGGCCCGCACCGCGGCCGGATCCCCCTGATCCACCGAGGCGCCGAGCAACACGAGTCCCGCCGCCCGATGCCGATTCCAGGTCGCCTCGAGAAGCGGCATCTCCACCCGGCACGGCGCGCACCAGGTCGCCCAGATATTCACCAGCACCACCTGCCCCCGCAGATCGGCGAGCCGAAGCGTTTGGCCATCGAGCGTGGCAACCTGGAATGCCGGACGGCTCGCCGCGCGGTCCGTGAAATTCACCAACGCCCCCACATGCGGCAGCAGTCGCGGCAGCGTCCAGAGGAGCACTACCACGAAAAGCACCGTCGACCAAGGGAACGCACGGAGGCGGCGGAGGCGAGACAGGGACATAGGGGGAAAGCTAAGAGCTAAGAGCTGAGAGCTAAGAGCTCAAAGCCTTTATCTCTTAGCTCTCAGCTCTTAGCTCTCAGCTCTTAGCTCTTAGCTCTTAGCTCTTAGCTCTTAGCTCTTAGCTCTTAGCTCTTAGCTCTTAGCTCTTAGCTCCCCACATTGACTCCGCCGACTCCCCGTGCCACATCATGCCTATGCGCCTTTCACTTCTCTCCGCCGCCTGCGCGTTCGCCGCGCTCGCCAGCGTTGCCCCGTCCGCGCTCCGCGCGCAGTCGAGCCTGGCCCCTGCGCCACGGTTTACCGATCCGGATCGCCTCGCCAAGCTCCAACGCGCCCTGCCCGCCGTGGACAGCCTGATGCAGGCGTTTGCCACCCGTGCTCGCGTGCCGGCGATTGCCTATGGCGTGATCGTTGATGGGCGGCTGCTGCATGTAGCAGCACGTGGACTGCGCGACGTGCCCTCGAAGGCCAGCGTCGATACCAGCAGCGTGTTTCGCATCGCGTCGATGACCAAAAGCTTCACCGCGCTCGCTATCCTGCAACTGCGAGACGCCGCCCAGCTGTCGCTCGACGATCCCGCCGAGCGCTACGTACCGGAACTCAAAGCGCTCCGCTATCCCACGAGTGATACGCCACGAATTACCGTCCGCCATCTGCTCTCGCATTCCGCCGGATTCCCCGAAGACAATCCGTGGGGCGACCAGCAGCTCTCGGCCACCGACGATGACCTTTCGCAGATGATCCGACGCGGCATTCCATTTTCGAATGCGCCCGGCACGGCCTATGAGTACTCGAACTTCGGCTTCGCGATCCTTGGCCGCATCGTGCAGAACGTGAGCGGCATGCCATACGCCCGCTATGCGCAGGAGCGCATCCTGCTCCCGCTGGGTATGACCTCCACCACCATGGAAGCGCGCAACGTACCTGCCGGTCGACTCGCGCACGGGTACCGCCTGCGCGACGGGGCGTGGCTGGAAGAGCCGCCATTGCCCGACGGTTCATTCGGCGCCATGGGCGGCATGCTCACGTCGAGCGCCGATCTGAGTCGATGGGTTGCCCTGATGCTCGACGCCTGGCCGGCGCGCGATGGCGCCGAATCCCCGGTGCTCAAGCGATCGTCGCTGCGCGAGATGCAGCAGATCGCGCGCTACAGCGGCGCCACGACGGTTGCCAACACCACCACCGGTGCGCTGACCATGACCAGCGGCGGCTACGCGTACGGGCTCCGCGTGTCGCAGAACTGCCTCTTTGGTCACATCGTCGCGCACTCGGGCGGACTGCCCGGCTATGGATCGCAGATGCGCTGGCTCCCCGAGTATGGCGTGGGCATCGTGGCCCTTGGTAATCTCACGTATACCGGATGGGGCCCGGTGCTGGATCAGGCGTTCGATGTGCTCGCGCGGAGCGGAGGGTTACAGCCACGCACACCGCAGCCGGCACCGGTGCTGCGTGGTATGCAGGAGCAGGTCACGCGTCTCGTGCAGCAGTGGCAGCAGCCGCTGGCCGACAGCATCGCGGCCATGAATCTCTTCCGCGACGAACCCGCCCCGCGCCGCGCCGCGGCCATTGCCGCGCTGCGCACGGCCGCGGGTGACGACTGTCGTGCCGTTGGATCGTTAGTCGCGGAGAATGCCCTGCGCGGTGAGTGGCGCCTGCAGTGCGCATCGGGCGCGCTGCGCATAGGCATTACGCTCGCCCCAACGGAGCCGGCGCGCGTGCAGGCGCTGACGGTCTCCGCGATCGCACCCGATGCGGTCCTCGGACCATCACCGGTCTGTCGGACGCTCGCGCCCACGTCGTCCGCGAACGGTCCCGCGCGCGGCGAACCAGCGTCCGATCCACGCTTTGGTCGCTGGCTCCTCAAGTCCGACGCCCCGGCACCTGCCAGCAACATCATGACCTACGAACCGTTCGGCGCGGCAGGCATGAAGGTCGCCATACAGGCAGTGAACGCACGCAGCGATACCACCCGCTGGTGGTACACCACCACCTTTGACGGGCAGGACATGCCAGTCACCGGTAACGCGGGACAGAGCCACGCCGCGGTGCGCCGCGTGAACGCCCAGATCAACGAAATCGTCAATTCAAAAGACGGGCGCGTGACCACACGACTCACCAATGTGCTGTCACCTGACCAACAAACCATCGCCGTGATGTACATGCGCGACGATGGCGCGGGCCGCACCACGGGCGTCACGTTTGCCACGTACGTGCGCCTGCCATGAACGCACGTACGTAGAGCAGTCGTACTACGCAGACGCCACGCGTGTGACGTAGTTCCACACCTTGGCTGTGGTGCTACTCAGATCTTTGGCGTGGAAGCTCCGGCTGATCGGTTCGCCGTCCACGTTGTCGTTCTTGATGGATCCAGCTGAGAACTGCAAAAGCTGCCCAACCAAATCGTCTGAGCTCTTGAAGCTGAAGCCCGCATTCTGTAAGTACGTGGCACCCCAGATTTTGAGTGAATCCAGATGTTTGGCGCCGGCGAGGAACGCGTCTGACGAAATGGGCTCCGCGCTGTCCCGGAACATCGAGAGAAACGACATTTTACTGCCGCAGATTCCACTGTTGAGCGTCAGCACGCCGAGCGCCGGCGTGTTCAGTACATACTTGCGATAGAATTTGCCGAAGGCAAACGGCCGCTTGTGCAGGGCCTCGGCTGAGTGGCGATTCGCCCAATGTTCACTCGCCTTGTCGAAGAACTTCTTCATGTGCGTCACTTCGTATAACCGATAAATGATCTTCGCGATCAGCTCGGCGGCGGCGACCACAATGCCCAGAATCAGGCCGGCGCCTGCCGTTCCGAACGCAACGCCAATGTTCCCCACGCCTTTAAGAAGCTTCCAGAGCCCCTCACCGATACTCATGTTCATGCCGCGCAAGATCGACTCCACCATCGCGGTTGGGTGCCCCGAGACGAACTCCACGTTCTGTCCCGACTTCCACGCTCTGACACGATTGAGGACCGCATCGGCGGTCAGCACGGCCCCCTTGGCCGTATCGATGGCACCCGAGACGATGCCGGCCTGCGTGGCACTGAGTACCGCTGAACACACGGTATTCGTGACACCAAAAACGGCCGAGGCTGGAAGCTCACAGTTCCATTTCTCGCGTAAGTTCGCCACGAGCCCTCTCACGAACTCCTTGAACCAATTTCTGATCGTGATGGCAAACGTTTCAAGCTTGGTACGAGCGTTCGCGGGCACCGCCGTGGAGTGACCGGCCTGCCACGCCCCGTCGATAAGTGGCCCGCCCACCACCATCACCGTTGGCGTAGCCGCCGAAAGCTGCGAGGCGCTGGCGATACCCAGCCCGCCATCGGCAGTACTCAAGCCATGGAAGGTCACGATGTTGCTGGAGATCGCCAGGCCGCCCTCGAGAATCACGTTAAACAGCTTCGGATCGACCTGCACGTGATTGAACAGATACAGCACTCCCAGCCGGGCGTGAACGAGCTCATCGTGCATGAAGTTGGGGACAAGCCCCCACGCGGAATCCGTATCACCACCGTTCAATTTCAGCTTGGTGGTGAGCAACTCCACGTAGCCACCCTTGTTCCGGGTCGACTTCTTCCACGCGTCATTGAGACCCTGCGTGTGTTTCCAGTCTGCAAGCCGCATGCGCACGGTGTCCAGCATTGCCGTCGTGGCGCCGCGCGCTTCGTATACGAGGATCGCGTCATCGAGAGCTTTGAGTTCTGGACTACGCTTGCGACCAACGGATGACGTTTTATCCATCCACTCCTTGTACGAAATGCTTGGTCCGGGCAACGTGCACTCCAGTGGTAGGGGATGTGGGACATAGCAGCGGTTGAATGGCCGTTATATTCGCCTCTCGCGTAATCCGGCGCAACGTGTGGTCGCCCCGCACACAACAACGGGCCCCGGCGAATAGCGCCGGGACCCGTTCATGAAGCAGCCTCCACCAACATCAGCTCAGTTGCGGCGTCCCTGCAATCGGGACAGCAACCTCAGCAGTTCGAGGTACAACCAGATCAGCGTGACCATCAAACCAAACGCCGCGAACCACTCCATCGCCTTCGGTGCACCGGCGCGTACTCCGTCTTCGATGCGATCAAAGTCGAGCACCAAATTGAGCGCCGCTACCCCGGCAATCGCGAGGTTGATGCCGATGGCCAGCGGGCTCGACGAGGTGAAGTACCCGATCGTAACCCCGAACAGTGACAGCACCAGCGAGCCCACATAGAACAGGCCGATACCGATCATGGCGGCCATCATCATGCGCTTGAACCCTTCCGTCGCGCGCAGAATGTTGAAGCGATACAGTACAAACACGCCGCCCGCGACACCGAAGGTGAGCATCACCGCCTGCTGCGGGAGTCCGGCAAAGCGCTGGTTGTACATGGCCGAGATGGCGCCCAGAAAAATGCCCTGCAGCGACGCATAGATCGGCGCGCTCCACGGGGCACTCTGCGGGCGGAAGCTGGTAAGGAGCGCCATCACGAAGCCGCCCAGCCCGCCTACCACCATGGCCGGCATGAGGAGTTCCGGCCGGCCGGTGGCGACCTGCTGCCAGGTGAGCGTGGCGGAAAACAGCACCACGGCCAGCAGGATGGCCGCCTTACTGGCTGTTCCGGCAATGGTCATCGACCCGGACCGTGATCCGGCCGCGGTGGCGCGGGCGGCCTCGCTGAGGCGGGCCAGGACGGGATTGTTCGTGCGCATGATGGACGATGGGCTGAAGAACGTAGAGTGCGGCGTATACCCGAAAGATACTGTCGGGAACGCCGCGCCGCTTATTTCACGATGACCGTGATCGTATCGCGCTTGACCGCCGTCATCGGTACGTGGTCACCGCCGGCAAAGATGGCGATAATGCGACGCGGGCCCGGCGGCAGCGAGTCGATCACCCGCTCCGTGGCCCCGTTGCCCATGTGAATCACGATCGGCGCCGGCGGCAGCGGCAACGTGTCCGATGGCACCTCGCCGTCGATCAGCAGGTGGTGGTGTCCCTTGCCGGCCTCACTCATGCCGTTGGCCGCGATCACCTCCACGCCCGTGGCTTCGAGGCGCACGGTAAACGGTTGCGTCACCGTGTCCCCGTCAGCCGGCGATACGATCGATACCGACGGTGCCATGGCGGGCGCGGTCGCCGCAGCGGCCGACGCGAGCGAATCAGCAGACGGCGCCTTGTCGGGCGAGGCACAGGCTGCAGTCAGGACAGCGAGACTACCGGCAAGAACGGCGAACGACTGGCGCACGGGGAAACCCCTGGTAAAAATGAATCGGTGACATGACGTGTCGGATGTTCCGAATTGCCTCAAAGATATCCTGCCGACCCAGCCCGTGGCACGCCGTTCGGCACCCCGGTCGGCCGCTACGCCTCGAGCGCCTGCGCGATCGCCCGACGGTACAGCGTGTCCGGCTGCGCCCCGCTGATCGCCAAACGACCATCGAGCACGGTGAACGGCACGCCGGTCACCCCGAGCGCTGCCGCCTCCTGCTGGCTGGCGTGCACGGCGTCGATTCCCGCCGCACCCGCCAGCAGCGCCCGGATCGCCGCCCCGTCGCACCCGACCGCGACCGCGAGCGTTTCGAGCAGCGCGCGATCACTGACGTCCTGCCCATCGGTGAAGTACGCCTGGTACAGCGCTTCCGCCAACGGCCACGACCGCCCCTCGGCGTCGGCCAACTGGAGCACCCGGTGCGCGTCCAGCGTGTTCGGCGCCCGCGTGATCCGATCAAACGCGAACGTGATTCCTTCCTCGCGCCCCGCCTCCGCCACCCGCTCAAACATCGGACCGGCACGCTCCGCGCCGCCGAACTTGGTGGCGATCACCTGCTGCCAGTCCTCACCACCGGCCGGCATGTCCGGCCGCAGTTGGTAGGGTCGCCACGTAATTGCAGTCGTCACCGCCGGAAACTCGGCCAGCACGCGTTCGAGTCGGCGCTTGCCGATCCAGCACCACGGGCAGACCACATCGGAATAGAGATCGATGGTCAGCATCATCTACTTTACCACCCGCTTACCAAGCAGCACCAGCGCCACCGCGAGCCCGCCCGCAACGACTCCCACGAGCGCATCCAATACCGTGGTCACGATGGTGCCGACCACACCACCACCAGTTGCCAGTCCCTCGATGGCATGGGCGACTACAGGAATACCATGCGCCAGAATGCTACCACCCACGGTGAACATCGCGGCGGTGCCAAGCACGGAGAGGCTCTTCATGAGCCATGGCGCGGCTCGTAAAATGAAGGCGCCGAACCCACGCGGTGCCGCGCTGGGGCTACGCGACATCGCGAGGCCAAGATCGTCGAGCTTCACGATGCCCGCAACCAGCCCGTACACGAGCACATTTGCGCCGATCGCAATGGCACTCAGCGTCAGCACCTGCTCCAGCATGGGCGCGGAGGCCATGGTGCCGAGCGAGATGACGATGATCTCGGCAGAGAGTACAAAGTCCGTGCGCACCGCACCTTTTATTTTGTCGCGTTCCAGGGCCACCAGATCGATCGAGGGATCGGCCACCGCCGCGAGCAGTGCATGCGGCTTGGCCGCGTCGTCCCGGTGGAGCACCTTGTGCGCAACTTTTTCGAAGCCTTCGTAGCACAAAAACAGTCCACCGAGCATCATCAGCGGCATGATGGCCGCCGGCAGGAACGCGCTGATCGCGAGCGCGGCCGGCACCAGAACGAGCTTATTGAGGAAGGAGCCTTTCGCGACCGCCCACACCACCGGCAACTCGCGTTCCACCCGCACTCCCGCCACCTGCTCGGCGTTCAACGCGAGGTCATCGCCCATCACACCCGCCGTCTTGCCGGCGGCCACCTTGGTCAGCACCGCGACATCGTCGAGGAGCACAGAGATATCGTCGATCAGGGCCAGCAGACTGGAGGCAGCCATTCGGGAATCGGGAGCGGAGGAATCAGCGGAGCGTGGAAAACTCCGGCGTGGTGGCGGTCAGTAGTGCTAAAATCGCCCGACGGTCACCGTCACGCAAATGCCGAAACGTCGGATCAGGGTCAGTTCCATCCAGAATCGTGCGGCTGCGAAGGTAGACCTCATGCAGCGTGTCGTCCGGTAGAGCATCGAATCCATCCGAGCACATCAGAAAGCTCAAGTGGCGCGAGAACGTCAGGCGCGCCTTCGGTTCCCGGCTGAGCGCATAGAAGACCGCTCCCCGGACCGGATGCAAAGCCGCGATTTCCAGGAAATAGCTCTCTTGAACGTAGCCGATGTACACGTCGTCGTTGAAGTACAGGGCGCGCGTCGGCACTGACGAGTATTCGGGAAGCACGCATAATACGGTCCAGTGGACAGAGACGTTGCTAGGTGCACGATGTGCTTCGCTTTACAAGCGTTCTGCTCCCCGACAGCGTGTCGGCGTGACCGGCGGCGAACCGTCGAACCGGATAGATTGCGGTATGAGCTGCTCGGGGGTCTCCCCGTGTCCACCCGCCAGGACCATCTTATGACCACGACCCACCTCCGTTTCGCCATGACTGGCGCCGTCCTCGTGGCCGGCTTGGCGGGCTGCGCCACGTCGCGCTCCGCCGGGGCGCCGCCCGCAGGCCCTGCGTTTGTGATGGGTAAGGAAGGCGCCATCGCGCGGGCCCGCGCCGACAGCCTGCGCTACCCTTATACGAAGGCCGACATCGATTTCATGAGCGGGATGATCCATCATCACGCTCAAGCCATCGTGATCTCGCGCTGGGCTCCATCGCACGGCGCGAGCGCCTCGCTGCAGCGCCTCACGGCGCGCATCATCAATGCCCAGAGCGACGAGATCCACCTCATGCAAACGTGGCTTGAAGATCGCAACCAACCCGCTCCCCAGGTGGACTCCACCGGGGCGGTGTCCATGGGCGGTCATGCCGGCCATGCCATGGCAGGCCACGATATGAGCGCCACGAGTGGCATGGATATGGGTGGCATGACCATGCCCGGCATGCTCACCGACGCGCAGCTGAAGGAATTGGACGCCGCACGTGGCACGGAGTTCGACCGCCTCTTCCTGACCTTCATGATCCGCCACCACCGCGGCGCCGTCACCATGGTCAAGTCGCTGTTTGAGGCGCCGGGCGCCGGACAGGACGAAACGGTCTTCAAGTTCGCCAATGATGTCGAGGTAGATCAGTCCACCGAAATCAAGCGGATGTTCACCATGATGCTGGAAATGGGGTTCGTGCCGCCCGCCAATTGAAGTCCCGCCCTCCGTTGTCCCCCTGCACATCACCTACCCGAGGACCATCCATGTCAGTTGTCCCACCGCGTCGCCTCCTGACGCGTTCCGCATTCGCTGTGATGGCGCTCCTTGGCCTCGCCGCTTGCGCGCCCGCGAAGCCCAAGACCGCGCCCACGCCGGCCGCAGATCCGCGCAACAACCTCAAGGCCGGGCTGTTCGACGCCGCCGAGTACACGTCCAACCTGAAGGTTGTCGCCAAGGCCGTGTCCCCGCCCGGCTTCCTCGGAATCACCAATTCCGACCTGGCCTTCACCGGCAACTACGTCATCCAGGGTAACTACAACGGTCCGGTGGTGTGGGACATTTCCAACCCGGCCAAGCCGACACTCGTCGTGGCCTACGAGTGCCCGGCGTCGCAGAACGACGTGTCGGTGTACAAAAATCTGATGTTCATGTCGGCCGAAGCACAGAACGGCCGCATCGACTGCAAGCCGGGTGGCGTGCGGGAGCCGGTGAGCAAGGAGCGCATGCGTGGCGTGCGCATTTTTGACATCACCAACATCAAGGAGCCGAAGCTCGTGGCCAACGTGCAGACGTGCCGCGGCTCGCATACGCACACGGTGCTCGAGGATCCGAAGGATCGGAACAACGTGTACATCTATGTGTCCGGCTCGTCAGGCATCCGTTCGGCTGACGAACTCGCCGGGTGTGCCGGCGATCTCGCGGCCAACGATCCCAGCTCGTCGCGCCTGCGCATCGAAATCATCAAGGTGCCACTGGCCAATCCGTCAACGGCCTCTGTGGTCGGCCGCTCGAATATTTTCACCGGCTTGGGCGAACCGCCGCGTCATGGATTGTCCGACGCCGACCTCGCAGCCGCGGCGAGCCAGCTCGCCGCGCAACGCGCGGCTGGCGCGTTCGTTGCGAAAAACCCACAGTCGGGCGCCGATATGATCGCGCCGCGCCCGCTCGTAACACAGATGCTCGAACAGGCGTCGAAGGAACGTGGTGGCTCATCGGTCACGGCGGCCGACAGCGCCAAGGTACGCAGCGGGTTGCAGGCGGCGTGGAACCAGATGTTTGCCAACGCGCCCGCCGCGCCCGCCGGTGGACGTCGCGGTGCGGAAGGTTCGCAGTGCCACGACATCACGGTGTACCCGTCGCTCGGCCTCGCCGGTGGCGCGTGTGAAGGCCACGGCATTCTGCTCGACATCAGCAACCCCGTCGCACCGGTGCGTCTCGATGCTGCGGCCGACTCGAACTTCGCCTATTGGCACTCGGCCACGTTCAACAACGACGGCACGCAGATGCTCTTCTCGGACGAATGGGGTGGTGGTTCTTCGCCCAAGTGCCGCGCCGGAGACAAGCCGGAATGGGGCGCCAATGCGATCTTCGAGATCGTGAACAAGAAGCTCGTGTTCAAGAGCTACTACAAGATTCCCACGTACCAGACGTCAAACGAAAACTGCGTCGCGCACAACGGCTCGCTCATTCCGATTCCGGGGCGCGACGTCATGGTGCAATCGTGGTACCAGGGCGGCATATCGGTATTCGACTGGACGGACGCTTCGAACCCGAAAGAAATTGCCTCGTTCGACCGTGGGCCGGTGGACTCAACGCGGATGGCGATGGGTGGCTCGTGGTCGGTGTACTGGTACAACGGTAGCATCGTGAGCTCGGAAATCGCACGTGGTCTCGATGTGGCTGAACTGGTGCCCAGCGAATTCATCTCGCAGAACGAGATCGATGCCGCCAACACCGTGAAGTGGGACCAGCTCAACGCGCAGGGTCAGCCGAAGATCGTGTGGCCACCCAGCTTCGCGCTGGCCAAAGCGTACACCGATCAGCTGGAGCGGAAGGGCTGTGTGAACGCGGCACGCATCGGAGAAATCCGCTCGTCGATCGGCACCGCCGAAAAGGCGTCGGGTGCGGCGCGCAATAGCGCGCTCACCAAGCTCGTGACGGATCTTGATGCCAACCGTACCTGCGACCCGAAGAAGATCGACATGCTCAAGAAGTCGCTGCAGGACCTGCAGTCATCGGTGATGTAATCGTTGGTGATCTGATCGGTGTACGCATGATGCACGACAAAGCCCCCGACCCGTTGGTCGGGGGCTTTGTCGTTCCGGGTCCTGTCAGCCCGATGCCTGTGTTAGCAGGTGGCCAATACAACCACCCAGACCACACCAGCTGCTCGTGGCAACCCGCGTGGCGGCTCACCCTGGTAGAAGTCATGATTGTCTTCGTCATTCTGGCGGTCGTCGTCACCACGATGGGCATTGGCACGACCAAATTCTCCCGCTCCATTCGCGACTCTGACGTACGTAACCGTGCGCAATCGTTGGCCGACATGCAGATCGTACGGGCGCGCGGATGGTCTTTGGCGTGATCATGACCGCCGGCACCAACGTCAAGCGCACCATGTGGGTGTCGCGACTCGGCATCTCCGACTCGCTTCAAAACGGCGGTGAAAGCGGTGTGCAGGCGGAGATCGTCGCCAAGGCCGTCGACGCGTTCGGTCCACAGCAACGATACGATCTCTGTGTGAAAGGGCTCGGTCCTGAATCCGCAGGCAACGTTTCCTGATGCCGTCACCAGCGCGCGCATCGTAAGAAATAGAACGTCCGCCGTCTTCGAAAAGGGATCACCGAAGGAACGGATTACGCAGATCCCGATGCCCACCACCGCCGACCCCTATTTCCTCAAGGGCATCGCGTCGCGTGCCGGATACCGGAACACCCATTCCTGCGGGCTCGGGCGTTTCGCTTGATAGCGTACTGCACTCACGCAACTGAGGTGAACGGCTGGGAGGCGATGATCGATTGTCGCCGACGGGCGCGTTCCTCCGGCCGCTAAGCGCGCCGTTCAATCCCACGTTATCCATGCCTCACTGATGTCGCTCATATCGTCTGTCCTCCAATCGCTGTCTGTTGCACTACCCGCCGCCGTCGTTCCCGACCACCGGACGCTGGTCGCGTAGCCGATACTACGAAGTGCATCCGGTCAACTTTTTACCGGACAGCTGTTTCACCGTCCGTTAGCGGGATAATGGCCGGCGATCTGATATGGTAGTACGTTCATCGGTATCCCGTATCCATCACCCGACGACGAGGTGGCCGATGTCCCGCATCATCTGGATTCCGTGGCCGGCGGCTGATGCCGCAGAATTCCTTGAACGCTCGACACAGTGGCAGGATGCCAAACAAGGCGTCAAGACGTTCACCATTATCACGTACGCGGCCGGGACCACCAACGACATCCTGGCCAATCTCGCCACGGGCTCGATTTACATGCGGGGCCACGGAATGCCCGGCAGTCCGTCGGTGACGACACGCGGACAGTCGCTGCACATCCGCGCTTCCATCGATCGTCTCATCGAGATGGGTCTCAAGACGACGTTCGCTGGGACGATCAAGTTCTACAGCTGCTACAGCGCCGTAGACAGCGTGGTCAAGATGCGCACGGAGATGGCGACCGTACCGAAGGTCAAACTCGGTCCGCTCCATTTCGGATCGAAAGTCGTCAGTCAGCAGGTGGACAAGGGCATCTTTGAAGGATCACGCGACAGTCTCGCACAGCGAGGCGCCGCGTACTTCCGCAGCCAAGGCTTTCACCTCGCCACCTTCCAAGGCTATCCCGGACCGCTCTCTGGGTTCATGGAACAGAAGACCGACGACGAACTCGCCAACGGGCATTTTCATAAGCATTGCCTGCAGATCGATTTCAACATGGGCGCGCCGGTCAGTCGTTCGGATATCGCCAGTGTGGGTCGTCGGGCCAGTGCCGACCGCTCAAACTTCTGAGTGGGTGCACGACTCGATCAAGCGGAGGCCCGTTCTCTGCGGATGCTCTGCAGCGCAGACCTACCTGCGCATTGCCCATGAACAACTGCCGATGTTCTCCATGCCCGTTCGTACCGCTCTCGTTTTGGTTGGACTCGCACCGGTGTTGCTTGGTGCACAGGTTGCGAGCGTCGCCGCCACAGAGAATCGCATTGATGTGGTGACCCCCATGGCGCCGGAGCTCGCGGCGTTTGGCGCGTACGCCGTGGGTGTCCGTACATTGACAATCACAGACCAGGACCGTCCGGATATTCTGCGTACCAAGCAGGGCATGCCGACCGCTCGCTACGATCGTTCGCTGGTGCTCGAGGTCTGGTATCCGTCAGTAGCAAATGCCTCCGTTCTGAAGAGCGGCGAATATCGCGCCATCATGCGTGATCCCACGGTCACGGTGACATTGCGCGGTCAGGCGCAACGTGACGTGGCGCCGTTAGCCAGCGACGGCCCGTTCCCGCTGGTGATTGTCTCGCACGGCTATCCAGGGAATCGTTTTCTGCTCGGCCACCTCGGCGAAAATCTGGCGAGTAAGGGATACGTGGTGGTCTCCATCGATCACACCGAAAGTACGTATGACAACGCGCAGGCATTTGGTAGCACGCTGTACAATCGGTCACTTGACCAGCTCTTCGTGCTGGGCGAGATGGCGCGTCTCGGCACAAGCTCGTCCGGCAGTTTTCTTGCTGGACGCGTTGACGCGATGCGAACGGGAGTGGTTGGGTACTCCATGGGCGGCTATGGCGTGGTGAACGTGATTGGAGGTGGCTATCGGGCGGCCGCGGCATCGTTCCCCGGCGCGCCGCCCAATCAGCTGCTGCTGGAGCGGAGCGCTGGCAACGCTTCCTATGTGGCATCATCGGATCCGCGCATCAAAGCCGCTGTAGCTATCGGGCCGTGGGGCATGCAAGCGGGCTTCTGGGATGCTGCGGGGTTGGCTGGTATTCGGACGCCAACACTCTTCGTAGCCGGCAGTGTCGATGACGTATCGGGCTACGAGACTGGCACGCGCGCCCTCTTTCGCTCAGCAGTAAATGCGGATCGCTATCTGCTCACGTTTCTGAACGCCGGCCACAATGCCGCAGCGCCCATGCCTGCGCCAGCCGAGAGTTATGCGTTCTCCGAAACGCTCAGGTCGTTTCCGTTTACGCATTACGCGGATCCTGTATGGGACACTCGGCGTATGAATAATATTCTCGCGCATTTTGTGACCGCGCATTTTGATACAAAACTCAAGGGTGACAGCTCACGCCTCGCTTATCTCACCGTGGTCCCCTCTGGCAAAGACGCCGTCTATGCCAGCGATCGTAACGGGACGCCGCAGGCCTCGCATACGTACTGGAAAGGGTTCAAGCGTGGAACGGCGACGGGACTGGTGCTCGAGCACGAGCGCGCGGCACCGCCGAGGTAAGGCGGATGGCGTACGCGAGCGTGAGTCCCTATTCCGGGCTCTGCCATGATCGTAACATCGACATCCCTCGTGCGACTGCTTGTGACCGGGCTAGCGCTCGTGGCGGGAAGTAGCGGCTGCGGCGGCAGTGCGCGTCTCCCCGTTTCGGCCGGCACGGGACCGAACCCGGTGCTCGATCCGCCCCGCCGCTCGCTCATTCCCGCGATCGCCGTCGCGGAAGCCAAACGATGGCAGGCCGACGAGATGCCCAATGCCGCCGCAGGGCTCACCGTGCAAGCGTTCGCGCGCGATCTCGACCATCCACGCTGGCTGTATGTATTACCAAACGGGGATGTGCTGGTGGCCGAAACCAACGCGCCTTACCGACCGGACGATGCGACGGGCATCAAGGGTTTCTTCTTCAAACGGTTTCAGAAGAAGGCAGGTGGTGCCGTACCCAGTGCCAATCGCATCACGCTGTTGCGCGATACCAACGGCGATGGCGTTGCGGATGTGCGATCCGTGCTGCTCTCAGCGCTGGTGTCACCCTTCGGTATGGCATTGGTGGATGACGTTTTGTACATCGCCAACACCGACGCGATTGTGCGATTCCCGTACCGCACTGGTGACACGGTAATCTCGGCCGCTGGCACGCGTGTGATCAGCCTGCCCGCAGGCACGATCAATCATCACTGGACCAAGAACGTGATTGCCTCGGGCGATGGGAACACGCTGTTTGTCGCCGTGGGATCAAACAGCAACGTCGCAGAGAATGGCATGGCGGCTGAGGCGGAACGCGCTGCCGTGTGGGCAGTCGATACGCGCACCGGGACACATGCTATCTACGCCAGCGGTCTGCGTAACCCGGTCGGAATGGCGCTCGAACCCTCCACCGGCGCCCTCTGGGTAGCCGTGAACGAGCGCGATGAACTCGGCAGCGATCTCGTGCCCGACTACATGACGCGCGTACGTGAAGGCGCGTTCTACGGCTGGCCGTACAGCTACTTTGGCTCGCATGTGGATACGCGAGTGACGCCGCCACGCCCTGACCTGGTGTCGAGCGCCGTCTCTCCCGATTACGCACTCGGACCGCACACCGCGTCACTCGGGCTCGCATTCTCGCGCCCCGGCTCGCTTCCGGACTCGCTGCAGCACGGGGTCTTCGTAGGCCAGCACGGCTCCTGGAATCGCAAGCCGCCCAGTGGCTACAAAGTCATTTTCGTTCCATTTGCCAACGGCATGCCGTCCGGCCCGCCGGTCGACGTGCTCACGGGCTTTCTGGTCGGCGATTATGCGCGCGGCCGCCCGGTAGGCGTGGCGCTCGACGGACAAGGGGCACTGCTGGTGGCCGATGACGTCGGCAATGCGATATGGCGCGTTTCGGGGCGCGCGAAGTAGGCGCGAGACCGTCCACCTCACGCCGGGCCTACGACCGCGAGACTCGGCGAGGCATCACTCGGCCGCGAGCGCTGTCAACATGCCACGCTAGTCGGGCGGAACAGGAGTGCACGCTCTGTTTCCGTGAAGAATAGCCCCGAACTGCTTAGCCTTCCACGTACGATCCTGCTTGGCGAGGCGAAACTGTTCCACGTTCCTCGGCCACCGCGACACCGACTTGTCCCCATGCCCATGTTTTGCGTCCAAGAGGACATCACCCGCAGCACCAAGACCGATGAATCGCGCTGCCATTCGATCACGAGGAACACGACGGTGTGGTCTCATACCACGATGCGATGCGTGAGCGGTACTCCCCGCTCGACCAAGCCTTGGCGAAGCGACGCGGACATGGCGATACCGATAACGGTATCGGGAGTGATGGGACTTAAGGTTAATTGGGCGTAACGCGAGGCGTGCACGGAGGTGGCGTTCTTCCAGACCACCTCTGGCACCGCTTTCCGCTCAGCGACGAGTCGTTCGTGTGGAATCAAAATATACGGTCTGCTGTACCTGTGTGTGATACGACACCGTGCGATAGCCGGCACGCTCGGCCACCGTACTGTCGCGCTTGATCGTGAGTGGCGTTGCCGCGCTCTGCTGCAACAGCTCCAGTAATGGACGACCGGTGACGCCGCGTGGCGTGGCGGTGCGGCCCAATAAATGCAAAATGGTGGGGACGATATCGGCGTTACTGCTAGGCGCCGGAGCCAGCACTCCGGATCGAAATGCGGGACCATGAGCGACAAACGTTGCCGCAACGTCGTAGGGACTCGATGTGCCATGCCCGGCTACCCCAGACTGGCGCGTGTAGCCCTTGTGGCCCGCCGCATTGGCTTGGTGCGACCAATCGGCCGAGAACAGGATATCGGCCGCACGGGCATGCTGCCACCCGATTCGCTCGGTGGAGATCGTGCCGCTCACCCCTCCCGGTCCGTCTGCCACAGCAGGCGCTGTAAAAATGGCACCGGCCTCGGGCCATTGCTGCAGCACACGCACCACCGCCTCACGAGTTTGCAGGCCACCGTGTCGAACATGAATGGCGTTCCCCGCAATGACCACACTGTCCGCCAACCCGCCCAATTGCTTGCGGAGCGCTCGCGCATCTCCGTCATGAGTGGAGAAGCCGTGGTCCGAGACGACGAACAGATTCACCGCCTGTGCAAGCCCGCGGCTTGCGAGTCCATCAAGCAAGCGCCCCAACTCGCGATCCGCCGCGCGGATGGAGGAATCGGTCATGCTGCTACCCAACCCAGCCCCATGCGCCGTGTGATCGGGATCAGAGACCCAGAGATAGGCGACATCCACGTCGAGTGAGTCCACACCAATGCGGAGGAGTCCGTCCACCGCCCAGGCATTGCGCCCCAGATTGGGCGATGCATCAGCTGGCGCCGGCCCTAAGATGCGGTTCACCAGCGGAACGAGTGAGGCCGGCTGTACAAGCTCTGCATTGAGTACGGGTGTGCCCGCTCCACCGCCGAACAGATAGGCCGAGCCCGAAGAACCGGCACTCGCCACCATCAAGCGCAGCCCCGCCTCGCGCAGGTGGCTATTGATGGTGGGCGCGGTGAGGAGTTTTCCACCCAGCACGCTATCCGCGAGCATCATATCGCGCGCTTCGCCCGTGTTCAGCACGCGATCGGCGACGGCCGGCAAATAAATGCTGTTGTCAAGAATGCCGTGACCGGCGGGACCAGTGCCTGTGGCGAGCGCGCTGGCATTTACACGTGTTACGGTGGGAAACAGTGAATGATGCTGCCACGACATCACGCCGCGCGTGGTCAACGCGTGTAGCCGCGGCGTACGCGTCGGCGTGATATGGTCAGGGCGGAGCCCGTCGAAGACCACCAGTACCACGCGCAGTCGACGCGGTGGTTGCGCGGAGCTTCCGGCGCGGGCGAGGGATGCCAGGGCGGCAAGTGACAGACAACCCGCACCGAGGGCGAGCGCCGCGCGCCACGCGCGGCTGAAGGATGTCCGAATGGAGAATGCCATCAGAATCGGTACCGCGCGCCAAGCTGGATCTGATAAGGCGTCCCGCTCTTGACCGCAGTGCCGACGTTCTCGTTGATTCGGTACGTGTATCGACGGGTCGCCTGATTGAACCCGCTTACGGCGTAGAGTTGCTGTGAGGCGCCGAGATTGTACTCACCGCCCCATTCGCGATTGAGCAGATTCTCGACGTTGAATAGGTCGAGCGTGAATTCTACCGCCTGGCCGCGTACGGTCCCGATGTCTCGCGCAACGCGCAGGTCGGTACGGCCCCGAAATGGTGATGACGCGGCGTTACGCGGTGCAATCCGACCGAGGTTGTTCGCAATGTATTCCCGGGCGCGATTGTTGGGATTGGCCAGAACGGTGCGCATGCCTGCCGCGATGGCCGCTGGGGTCGATGGATCGTCCGGGTCGAAAACGAAAGCGAGGTCGTTGTTGGCAGTACCGTCTCCGTTGACGTCGCCGTTGATCACCAGCGAATACGGGCGTCCCGAGATACCCACGTAGCTGCCGGTGACCCGGAATCCCCACACGGGTGGAAGCAGGAATGCCGCCACGACTTTATCTCGGAAATTGTCGTCCGATGCGCCCCATGCATCCTGTAGTTGACGGGGATCGCCCGTATTCTGCGAGAAGGTCGACGTGAGCGCGACACAACAGTTAAAGCTGGAGTTGTCCTGCGTATCGTTCCGGGTGTACGAAAGCGTCACGGACGATTGGCGCGGGAGACGCATGGCGCCCTGCAAGACCAACGATCGCTGCTCGAGCGCTGATTCGCCCACCAGTTCGAGTACGCGCCCGAGATCGGAGTATACGCGGCTATCTGCGTTGGTGGTGCGGCCCGCGTTCGTGACCTTCGCCGCCGGAACAAACACACCGCGACCACCCTCAATCGTGAAGAAGGGATCAACGACCATGTTGCGGTCAAAATATTGAAAGTTGTCCTGCGTGCGCGCCCAGTAGGCAAACGCGCCCAACTGCAGGCGCCACAAACGCCGCTCGTACCCGCCACTCAGCTTCCATGTCGTGGGGACACGAAAGTCGCCGGAGAAATAGTTCACAAACGCCGGAATACTCGACACATTCGCACCAGCCGGTATCCCCGGAACAGTGGACAGGTCCTCCCGATAGCCCACGAAATCGGGGCGGGGCGCCTGCGCTCCCACCTGAATGATATCGACCGCTTCCAATCCGCTCTGCAAAATATGATTCACATGGACATTATATGGCGGTTGACTGCTGAATCGCCCCCCACCGAGCCGGAAGACATGCTTGCCGTTCTCCTGTACATCCCACACGACCTGAGCACGTGGCGAAACGATCCAGTTGGACGGTGTTTCGTCAGTGCGCACGCCAAGTCGCTGCTCAACGAGCGGATTGTATGCGGCGGCCGTGAGGAACTGCACGCCGTCCAGGCGAACACCCGCCGATGCGACCATTCCCCGGCCGAGGTGCCAGTCCGACTGTGCAAAGGTGGACAGGTCAGCCACCGTAAATTCAGCGGTCGTGCCACCGTCGCGTAACGGCACCTGCCGGCTGTACCGCGCCGGTGTCATCGCCTCCAGCTGCGCGAGGTTCTCGAACTCGAAGAGCCCCCGCTGCTCCACCGGTAAGCGGCGCTGGATTCGCGTGACGATATTGTCGGTGCCCACCGTGATCGTTTGACTGCCGCGGTTCCAGAACAGCGTGTTCGCCAATTGATACTGACGCTCTTGGTACTTCTCCGGCGCGAGACGATTTCCACCGAACTGCACCGTAACCGTACGACTGGAATTGTTCGGCAGGCTTGATGCGAGACGTACGAAGCCGCGCGGAAGTTCATTCTGGGGAATACGTTCACGCGAGAACTGCAGCGCCTGCACCTTGAGTTCGTTCACCACACCATTGCCGAACGTCGAGCGTAGCGACCCGAGGGTACCAGTACTGTTCACCTCCGCGCCACCACGACTCTCCGCGAAGTGCAGGGTCTGATCCGGGCCGATCTCCTGCGGGTCGGAATACAGCGTGGTGTTGTTACGCAGCGTCAATCGATGATTCGTTGCCACTTGCCAGTCCGCACGCCCGAAGAACGCCTGGCTCAAGGGCTTACGGTTGAAAACACCTGTCTGCTGTTGTGTGGTGTCGAGTCCGTATTTGTTTACCAGAATCGACGTCAGTCGCACAATGGAATCGCGGGCAATGCCCAACTCGATTTCATCGGCACTGTTTCGCACGTTCATGATTTCGAGCGGGAGCGACTGATCGGATCGATCGTACACGCCAAACACGGTCAACTTGTTCTTGATGAGCGGTCCACCCACGCTGAAGCCCTGCTGTCGTACTGTAAAGTCGCGGGCGGCAACGCCACGATAGTCTTCAGTGGTGAGGCTTTTGTCACGGTAATACGAGAACGCCGAGCCTCCCCAGCTATTTGTACCCGATTTCGTGACCGCGTTGATGAGTCCACCGCCTTGACGACCCTTCGTCACGTCATATTCGTTGGTGGCGATTTCAAACTCGCGGATCGCCTCCATGGTC
>JBBQUH010000023.1:0-52717 GCA_038212625.1 Gemmatimonadales bacterium
ACACGTTCTCCGCTTCTGACGTATACAGCGCCTTCCGATTGCGTTCCAGTGCGCTCTGCAACTCGGCGATCGTGCCCTGCAGCTCACCGAGTTCGCGCTTGAGCGCCGCAATGTCTTGCTTGTCGCCGCTGTCCACCTTCGTACTCTCAATTGCACCTGTAGCCTTCGCAACGTCACGCTTGGCCGCCGCGTCCTGCGTGGCGCCGGTGCTCAGCACCTGGTTGTCGCGCGAGCCGTCACGATACACCGTGACGCCCTTGCACTTCATGTCGTATGCCAGCTCGTAAATCTTGCGCACGTCGTCTTGCGTGGCGGCGAATCCAAAGTTGGTGGTCTTGGAAATCGCCGAGTCGCAGTGCGATTGGAAGGCCGCCTGCATGCGGATATGGAATTCGGGCGAGATGTTGTTCGCCGTGTTGAATACGGCCTGCCACGTGAGCGGTACTTCGGCGTGCTTCACTGTGCCAGTTTTTGCGATGCGCTCCATGAGCTCCTCGCTGTACCACCCTTCGGCACGCGCGATCGCCACAAAATCCTCGTTGACATCGGGCATCATGACACCGGCCTGGTTTCGCATGAACGCCACCGCGAACAACGGCTCCAGACCGCTGGAGCACCCGGCAATAATGGAGATCGTGCCGGTGGGCGCCACTGTGGTAACGTTACAGTTGCGCAGCAGCTGCAGGGGGCGGATACGCTCGCCGTTGATATCACGCGCACAGGTGGCGTCGGGCCCCCAAATGGACTGCGCCCACTCGGGGAACGCGCCGCGCTCGTTGGCCAGCCGTTCGCTCTCCTTCTTGCTCTCGGTGTCCACGAACTCCATCACGCGGCGACCCATCTCCACGCCGTCGGCGCTGTCGTATGGAATGCCGAGTCGCACGAGCATGTCGGCAAACCCCATCACGCCCAGCCCGATCCGGCGGATCCGCTTGGAGAGCGCATCAATCTCCGGCAGCGGATACTTGTTGACGTCGATGATGTTGTCGAGGAAATGTGTGCTCAGTGCAATGTCCGAGCGGAACGCATCCCAATCCATGCGGCCGTTCTTCACGTAGTAGCCGCAGTTGATGCTGCCGAGGTTGCAGACGTCGTAGGCAAGCAGCGGCTGTTCGCCACAGTTGTGCACCACGAAGCCGTTGCCGATAAACGAGTGTGTGATCGGCTCGGTGAGGTCGTACACCATTTCTTTGCCGGCTGGCACGAGCGCTGTAAAGCGCGCCGTAAACGTCTCGCGATACGGCCCGCAGGCGCCGTAGCTGGCCACGCGCCGGATGAGTGCATCGTTCTTGGTGCTCGTGAGAAAGCCGATCGCCTCAGAAAAACGGAGCACGTTCTCCCGGCCGATCACCAGATCATGATTCGCCTGACACGTCAACTCCGCGCCGGCGATTGTGGCCTGGCGCACCGCATGACGCTCGCGATAGAGGCGCGACGCAATGCCGAAATTGAGCAGCATCCGCTGCACGTCCTGCAACAATCCGGCCGACACCGAGTTAAGGCGCACCGAGACACCATTGGCCGGGCTACCGCTGACGTGACCGTCGACGGTGAACAGCGCCTGCAGGAAACCAAGCTGCATCGATTCGCTGCCCGCCAACACGGCCGCGGGTACACGATCGAGCGTCATTGCAACTACCCCCATCGGGGCACGCCCGCCGTCTCCGTCCGGATTGATCAGATTATCGACATCGCGAGAGAAGGAGGTGGCCACCTCACGATCATCGCCCCCGAAGCCAAGCACCGCACCATGACCCGAGCTCCCGGCGATGTGGCCATCCGCGATGAGCCAGCCGAACACTCGCCCTTCCTCGGCGGTACCCTCCGCGCCAAACCCACCCTTCACGTTCTGGATGTGGAGCGCATCGCCGGCGGTGAGCGACGCCGCTTCGACCCAGCCGCGCGCGGTCATGAAGCGATGATTACCCGTCACGCGGATTTCATATCCTTCCTTGGTCGTCACGCGGAACACCGGCTTCACGCCGCTCGCAAACGGTACACCGGCCGGCCCGACGCGCCCTGCGCTGAAGCGCGCATCGAGCGTGACCGCCAATGCCTCATTGCGCGCCGCCATGTCGGCGATGGGCAAGAGACCCGAGGTCGTGGCAACCAGCGTATCTCCGGTGACGCATGGGTTCGTCGCCTCATACGCCCCCATGTGCGGCACCGGATTATATCGGTTCGCCTCGTCAATGAAAAACACACCCGGCTCACCAGTGCGCCACGCGCCTTCAATCATCTTGTCCCACACCACGCGCGCTTTCAGACGCGTGACCACCTGTCCGTTGGCGGGATCGTACAGCTCATACTCACCATCGGCCTTAAGCGCGTCCATGAACTTGGTGGTGATACCTACCGAGATATTAAAGTTCGTGATCTTGGTGAGGTCTTCCTTGCTGGCAATGAAGTCCAGCACATCAGGATGATCCACGCGCAAAATACCCATGTTCGCACCGCGTCGCGTGCCACCCTGCTTCACGGCATCGGTGCTCGCGTCGTACAACTCCATGAACGAAATGGGCCCCGACGCCACGCCGGTTGTGCTGCGCACCATGCTGCCTTTGCTGCGCAGCCGCGAGAATGAGAAACCGGTACCGCCGCCGCTCTGATGAATCAGCGCCATGCTGCGCAGCGTATCGTAGATGCCGTTCTGGCCATTGCTGAGCGCGTCTTCGACTGGCAACACAAAGCACGCCGACAGCTGCCCCAACGGACGACCGGCATTCATGAGCGTGGGCGAGTTGGGCTCAAACCGACGCTGCGTCATGAGGAAGTAGAACTCTTCGGCGCACGCCTGCACCGCCCCGTCGCTCGCCCCGTACCGGCGATCCGCCTCAGCCACCACCGTCGCCACCCGCCAGAACATGTCCTCCGGCTTCTCCACCGACTTCCCGGTCTTGTCCTTGACCAGGTAGCGCTTTTCGAGGACCGTCCGCGCGTTCGCGGTCAGCGTAACGGGTCCTTCCGGTGGGGTCGCGGAAAAGGGCATGCGGAAACTCCTGCTGTTGGGCGTGAGGCGGTTCACAGACGATGCAGCGTGTCACAGCTCAGGTTATCCGGGAGCGTCCCCGGGGATCATTGGCGGGGCCTGAGCGAGGCCGAAGGGTGGCCCTATTCGTGAGGCCGCGCAAGCCGTGAGGTAAGCCGCTCACTAGCAACGGGTTGCAATTGCCGTATCACGGATGTGCGCGGGGTTGGCAGTTGTCCACTCAGCCGCAAAAATGTGCGCATCGAGCCAAGCTCAAGCTCGCGCTGAGCGGCGGAATTGTCTTGGGGTGTGCCTCACGCAAGCCACACAATATTCCTCTAAATATAAACGATGTATGCTTTTACACAATATATCCCGCACGCGGTGCCGTCACTGTCTGGGCACCAACCCGACAGCGGGTGTGAAAGCGGTTTCCGTACACCGCCCCGTAACTTTCGCACGTGTTTGCTTGCTTACACACGGCGGCGTACCGGTGGCTTCGTTTCACGATATCATGGTCGCCCTATGGCAGCGCGCTGCCCGGAACGGAACCACGCACCCGAGCCTATGCCATGCCTTGGCCATCACCACCTCCCTTCGGCGATCTGTCATGCCCAGGGAATTCACCCGCGCGATGACGCGACGAAAGCGCCACGTAACGCGCCGCATTGTGGCGGATCGCCGCTTGTTGGTCGGCGCTCACCGCGCGGACCACCTTGGCCGGAATTCCCACCACCAGCGAGCCCGGCGGGATCTGCAGGCCCTCGGTCACCACCGCCCCAGCGCCGATCACCGAGCCGGTACCCACGTGGACCCCATTGAGCAAAATCGCGCCCATCCCCACCATCACGCCATCCTCCAACGTCGCACCATGCACCACCGCCCGATGCCCGATCACACAGTCCTCGCCCAACACGGTGGGAAACCCGGGGTCCGCGTGCAGCACCGCACCGTCCTGCACGTTACTTCGCGCGCCAAGCGTGATCTGCTCCGTATCGCCGCGAATCACCGCCAACGGCCACACGCTTACACCGGCCCCCAACACCACACGCCCCACCACCACCGCACTGGGGTGAATCCACGCGGACGCCAACTGTGGCTCTACCATCCGTCGCTCCGGATATGAGACTTTTCGATATCGCCGCTGCAAAGGAAACGGGCTCTTGCAGCGATCAGAAGTAACTACCCAGCGTCACGTACACCGACCCGCCACGCGCCACCCCCACCGGAACCCGATACGGCGCCGCCGCTCCCACGCGCACCCGATACGGCACGTCGTACTGCACCGCCAGGTCGATCACCAACTCCGCCCCTGCCGACGCCAGCCAGCCGTCCTTCTCCCCCACGCGCTCGCACACCACCGTGTTCGCCCGCGCCAGCGATGCAGGACACCACGCACGCGCCACGTCGCTGAACAGCGCCACCGACAGCCGATCCGTATACACGCTGAGCAGATTAGGCAACCGACTGAACATCACCAGCGGCGCCCGATACTCCGCGCTGGCCGCCGCTGCACGAATTCCGCGCTGTATTCCCGGCGCCACGCCGCGCAAGGCAAAAGCGCGCGACGGGTCACCCACGGTCACTCCGGGCACCAGCTCCGCCGACAGCCCACTCACACCACCCACACTGAACTCACTCGTGGTACGGGTGTCAGCGACTCCCACCGTCCCGCGCAGCGCCAGCACATGCCGAGCAAAGCCGGGGCCATTGAGCGGCTGAAAGGCGCGCGCCGACAACACCGTGCGCCACGAACCAAGGCTGGGCGCGTCCTCCCGCCAGCGATAGCTGGTGTTCGTGGCCAGTGTGATTCCTTCTTCCACCGAAATGCCCCGCAATGCCAACCGCGCCGTCGATATGCTGCCACTGGCAAAGAGCGACGGGTAGCGCGTGCCGCGGCGCAGGAACGAGTTGGCGGGGCCGAGCGCGGAGTCGGTGGCACTGTTGAATTCACGACGCTCGTACTGCGCGCCGAACGTCGTACTCAGCGAGCGGCGCACCCGCGGCCGCGCCCATGTCGCAGAAGCCGTGAAAAACTGTCGTTGACGCGCGAGTAAGCCGAGCGTCTGTCCGGAATCGTTCACCGAGCGGATGGTGCCGTCCCACGCCCGCGTGGCGCTGACGTCGAACACCGGCACCCCCAGCCCTGCGTAGCGATACGCCGCAAAGGCATCAAACTCACGACGCTGCGGTTCCACCAGCGCGCCGGCATTCCACGCATGTCGCCCGAGAATATCCACGCTGCTCGACGACGCCCCATACGTGATTCGACCATCGCGCCCCTCACCAATGAGCGGCAGCCAGTAGCGTGGCACGAGTTGACGCAACGGCGCATAGCGCGTGGACGCGCCCGTCACTATGCGCGCCGAGTCGGACACCGGCGGCGCACGAACCGCATTCTGTGCCGGATACCACGTGCTCCGTGCCATCGGCCCGGTGGTGTCGAGCGGCGTCCACGCCACACGCGAGCCGTCCACCCGTGTGACCAGCGCGGCCACCAGCTGTCCATCGGGTGACACGGTGGGTTCGTACACACCCGTGCTCACGGCGCTCATCACGCGCACGTCGGCGCGCTCGGTGCGCCACCCCAGCGTATCAACAGCTGCCGTACCAAGCGCCAGTGCAATCGGTGCCGTTTCAAGTTGCATCCGACCGCTGCGATCACTGCTCCACACCAACCGCGCACCATCCGGCGTAAACGACGGACTCGCAAATACACTGCGCGCACCCGCCACCGCGAGCCGCAGCGCGCCGGTCGTATCGAGCACCACCACCCGCTGTTCGCCTGTCGGAAGTAACTGCACGGCAGCAATCAGCCCTCCATCGGGCGACCACCGTGGCTCGGCCCACAGATGTCCGGGCGCATCACGCGTGACGGGGATGATGGTCGTACCGTCGGCTGATACGCGCACCAGACGACTCGCCGCCGCGTCGAGCTGCACCGCTACGATGGCACCGTCGCGGCGCACATCCGGCTGGGTGAGCCGCGCGCCGTGCGTGAGCCGCGCCTCACGCGTGCCCGTACCACGATAGAGATCCGAACGCACCACGTAAGGATCCAAGCGCTCGAATTGTGCGAAGACCACTGATTGCGCACCCGTCGCATCGTCGAGCGCCGGCACGTTGGCGTCAAGCGAGTTCCGCCACGCCACACGGGTGGTTATGCCCGGCGTGGCGACGCTGCCGACATACATCCCGGTCACCTCGCGCCCCGTGCTCGCGCTCCATACCAAAGAGTCCGCACTGATCCAGCGCGGCGACGCCGCATACCAGCCGTCGGTACTCACGAAATGCCACTCGGCGTCACCACTGCGGTCAATCCGCGCCGTGGTCAGCGAATCGCGATAGGTGGCGAACAATTCGGCAAACGATTGACCGAAGCCCACGCGCGAGGAACGCTGCAGCGCGAACGGATTGAGATACGATGCCGTGGCGTCTACGTAACGGCGCATGCCGAGTGGCGAGAGCGAGTCAGCGCGAGTGAGCATCAGCGTGCCCCAGCCGTAGGCGGTTTGTCCGCGCGGAAAGCGCGAGGTACTCAAACTCCAGCGGCCCATCCCGGGAATAGCCGCATCGCGTGCCGCAGCGCGCGCCAGCAACGGAAATTCCGTACTCACGGCACGCCCACTGCCAGTAAACTTGCTTTCGTAGTGAACCGCGAGCCCTTCCTTCACCCAGCTCGGCGTGAACGCGTTGGGAAAGAGTACCGGGTTGCGCCCGAACAGCACGCGCCCCACCCGCCACAATCCGCGAGCACGGTCCAAATGAAACGTATGCGCCAGCTCGTGGGTAATCACCAATCGCAGCCAGTCGTCGTGAAAGCGTAGCTCGCGAGACGTGATCGGCGGCACCGCGTAGATCACGATGCGATTCGTTGGAAACACCTGTGCAAATCCATTGCTGGCATCGACGTTGTCGATGAGCAAGAGATCGATCGGCCCCTGCGGCGTCGCGAGCTCTCCGGCAAACTGCGAATAGGCAGACTCCGCGTGTAGCGCCGCACGCCGCGCGAGGGAGTCGAGGGCAACCGGAAAGTGCACCCGGAAATGCTCGGTGCGAATAGTGCGCACCGCGCCGCGAGGGTCAACCTGAGCGAGTGCAATCCGTGGCAGCAGGACCAAGATCACGGTCAGCGTCAGCGCTGCCAGCACCTGCACCGCCGCCACGCGCATCGCGTGCATTCGCTCAGTCACCGCACATCGGCTCATCGCCACAGATCGCGGAAGTACTCTTCGACCCCCGCCACGATGGCCTCCGCGTACGCACGCTGAAATGCCGGCTGCCGCATGGCCGCCTCCTGCTCGGGTATCATCAGAAACAACCCTTCCGCCAGCATACTCGGATACCAGCTGGGGCGGGCCACCGCGAGGTTCTGATAGTGCACGCCAAGATCGCGCAGGCCGAAGCGCGCCATCATCGCGCGCTGCACCGCACGCGCCAATGGTTCACTGGGCTGATGAAAAAACAGCGTGCTCGTACCATTGGCGAGAAAAGGATTCACGCCATCGGGCAGCGCATTCAGGTGAATCGAGAGAAACGCATGCGCGTTTGCCTGCCGCGCCATCGCAGCGCGGGGGCCGAGATCAACCGGGGCCAGCGACGTTCGCGTGAGCACGGGCATTGCACCACGTGCACGCAGCATATCAGCCACCATCTGTCCGACCGGGAACACGGCATCACCTTCGTAAAGGCCTGTGGGTCCCGTGGCGCCGGCAGGCGGATGCCCCGGGTCCACCGCGATGACCAGTCCTTCCAACGGTTTACGCGGATCGATGCGCGGCGCACGGCGCAGGCGCAGCACGAACGCCCGGCGTGATTCGTCCCAGAGCGAGAGCCAACCGAACACGGGCTGCGACAGCGTCATCGTGACTTTCAACCGATCGCTGCCCACCTGCTCCCAATTAATGCGGCGAATCAGCGAGTCACCGCCCAACATCGGCGAGATCGACGCGTTCCCCTGCGTGCCGTACAGCGTGAGCACCACCGTGCGGCCCTCACTTTCCACCAGATGCGCCGGGCGCTCGCCGAGTCCGATGACGACATCGGCCCAATCGGCGTCGGGCTGCACCCGAAAGCCGCCGGACACACGACGCGGCAGTGGCGAACCCTCGGGCAGTAACTGCACATCCGCGCTGTTGACCCAGACATCGAGCGCGTCGTCAAGCCGAACGCGCGTGAATCCGTTCTGGCGCCCGGTCACGCTCAGCATGGTGCCTGGCAGCAACATCCATTTATACGTACCGTCCGCAATCGTACCCGCATGGATCACTTTGTCGGTGTCGCTCCCCGCCGCACTGCGACTGCGCAACATCGCCAGTGTGCGCGACGCCGCGGGGAGGGCGCGCACCACAGGCACGGTCAGTCTGACTGTGTCGCCATCGCGAATGACGAGCACGCGCGCCAACGATGCCGAATCGCCGAGCAGCGACGCGGCCACATCGGTGGCGAAGGTTGCGGCCGCGTCGGTAGCAGACACCGGAGGCACAGGAGCCAGCGGAGAAGCGGCGCCGCCCACCGCGAGACGCGCCGACGCCTGCAACTGAGCCAGCGGACGCAGCGTGGTGACCACCGGCACCGATGCACCCCCGGTCTGCAACAGCACGGTGGCATTACCCGGCGCACGCACACTCACGCGCAACAACTCGGCGGCCGGCCACCACGTACCGCGCCCAGGAGCCAACGAGCCGCTGTCCACCTGCAGTCGACCGCTGGCGCTGAGCGGTCGACGCACGGGATAGCGCACGCGCACCGTGCGCCGCGCCGTATCGGCGCCTCGCGAGGCGACGAGCTCGTAGCGGGCCGCACTCGCCATGGGATTGGCAAGCCAAGCGATGAACGCGCCGTTCGGCGCCACCGTCACCGGTGCGCCGTTGATGGTCAGACGCGCGTCCCCGGAGCCGACCCGACCCAGGACGAAATTGGAATCGCGGCTGGTGAGGATCTGATTGTCGTCGGGATATTGCACGCGCACATCCAACGGCGCGCCGCGTACTGCAGGGACGGGTGGCAGTCCGGCGGGACGGACCGCACGGCTCATGGCGGGTACGGCGGAGGGGACCGGCGCACGGGCGCAACCGCCCAGCGACATCAGCAGCAGGGCGACGATAACGCGCGAGCCCTGCGAAACATGGGACATGCGATCAAACCGGGAAATGAGCATCTGTCGAAGCTGGGGGACCGCTGCGGGATCGTCCAGCGTCTGGTACCCCACCGAACCGAAGGGATTCGGCGAACGCCTGCCGGTATGCTGGCGGCGGTGGCAGGGCGGCGAAAGCTTTATGGCAGGAAATCACGCGGATTGATTGACCCGCAGCCGAAACGCGGGCCATACTTCCCGCGTACGTCTCCCAGACCCTTCTGTGTGACTCGGCCCATTCCATGGCGCTGTGACTTCTCCCGCATCTGAAACCAATCAACCGCCAGCCGGTGACGACCGCCGCCTCATCGCGCGCGTGTACGCCATCAGCGATGTTGGGCGCTCGCGAGAGCACAACGAGGACACGTTCCTCGTCGCCGACCTCGAGTCGGCGGCACCGCTCGATTTCACGTATGGGTACCACGAGATCACGGCCGATGCCCACGGACTGCTGTTTCTCGTAGCGGATGGCATGGGTGGCGCGGCATCGGGTGAGTTGGCCAGCAGCATGGCGGGATCACACATCCTCGACTCGTTGCGCCGAAGCTGGATTGTCACCGAGCCCACCGTCAACGGATTCGCCATCGCCCTACGCGACGCGACTATGGCCGCGAACTCCCGAATTCATCAGTATGCGCGCGAGCACCCTGAACATCGCGGCATGGGTACCACCGCCACCATCGCCGGTCTGCTCGGCGACCGGCTGTTCCTCGCGCAAGTCGGTGACAGCCGCGCGTATCTCGTGCGCGACGGTGTCACCCGCCAGCTCACGAAAGACCAGTCGCTGATGCAACGGCTGGTGGAGGCCGGCGAGATCACCGCTGAGGAAGCCGAGGTCAGCGAGCGGCGGAATATCATCCTGCAAGCGCTCGGCCCGGAATCTCACGTCACCGTCGACCTCACGCACCAGCAACTGCGGAAAGGCGATACGCTGATTCTTTGCAGCGATGGGCTGTCGGGCTTGGTGCGGGCCGAGGAGATCGCGCGCACGGCCACCGAGGAGCAGGACGTGCGCGTGATCTGCCAGCGCCTCGTGGACCGCGCGAATCAGCTCGGCGGACCGGACAACATCACGGTGATCGCAGCGCGCTTTGACGGCAATGCCCTGGAACATCGGACCGACGCCGACGAGATGGGCTACACTGCGTTCCTGCTGGCCGGCACCATGAACGACCACGCCCCCGAAGAGCGGCGTGCCCCCACCCCGGTCGACTCCCGGCGGATCAAGACTGATCCCACACCAAAGTTCGGCACCCCGAAGCCCGGCCTCAGTGCGATTGACACCATGTTCGCCGAGGCCCACGCCGCCGAAGACGCCCGCATCCTCGGCGCCCCAACACCGGTCGTGCAAGAACGCAAAGAGCGCGTGCAACCCGTCTATGCGCTGCTCGGCCTGATCGCGGTCGCCGCGGCGGGGTGGCTTGCTTACTCCTTTGGAGTGGGGAAAAGCTAAGAGCTAAGAGCTCAGAGCTAAGAGCTGACAGATGAAAGCTCTTAGCTCTGAGCTCTTAGCTCTTAGCTCTTAGCTCTTAGCTCTTAGCTCTCAACATCCCCCTTCCCGCCGCCTGCTGCATCACGCGGTCGCCGCTCCAGGCCACGATCGTGGGCAGCTCGAGTCCCAGCTGGGCTACGAAACGCGGATCGCCGAGTCCGACCAGCACCACGCCGCGCTGCAACCCGGCGGCTTGGGCCACCAGGTCGTGCACGTGGGCTATCGTTTCGGGGAGCAGGGCGGTCCGTCCCTTGGTGGGCAGGTAGTCGGCAAAGAGGGCGATGACGAACGGGCCGCCGCTGGCGACGGTGGGAGTACTGACCAAGCGTGCGTCGTTGCCGCCCAGCCGCATCGCTTCCACGAGGCCAGTGCGATCGGCGCGTATGCCGGCGACGGCGTCATCGTCGTCTACGATTGCAATTTCGGTGACCACCCCCATCGGTGGCAGCGGGCCGTGTTCGATACGCAGCACCTTGTCGGCGAGCAGGGCACCCCATGCGGTGTCGGCACCGCTTGGGCGACGCCAATCGTTGGGCGGTGAGGCCCACTGTGCCCACTTGAGACGACGCCGCACCGAGTGTCGCACGCGTTCCGGGTCGAGCGTACCGTCGGTGTAAGCGGTCACGAGCGCATCGAGCGTGGGCGCGAGGTCGCCTGGCGAAAGCAGCACATCGCAGCCGGCGCGGATGGCCTGCACCGCCGCAGCGGGACCGTCGAGCCCTTCAAGAATACCCGGCATCATCATCGCATCGGCCACGATGAGATTGTCGAACTTGAGCTGCTGCCGGAGCAACCACTGCAGAATTTCGCGCGACAGCGTGGCCGGCACTCGGCTTGAGTCGAGCGCTGGATAAATCGCGTGCGAGGTCATTACACTGGCAACACCGGCGGCAATCGCCGCGCGGAACGGCTGCATGTCCTGCTCTTTGAGCTGATCAGCGGGGGTGTCGACCACCGGCATTTCCAGATGCGGGTCACGCGTAACACGCGCCATACCCGGAAAATGCTTGGCGCACGAGAGCACCCCTTCGGCCTGACACGCCTCGATCCACGCCGTGACCAAGGTGGCGACTTTGCGAGCGTCGGTACCGAGCGCGCCAGTGCCCACCAGCGGGTTGTCAGCGAGCAGGTCGAGATCGCACACCGGTGCCAGATTCCAGTTCACACCCATCGTGCGCGCTTCGCGCGCAGTGAGCCGTGCGGCGCGGCGCAGTGCTTCGATGTCATCCAGCGATGTAATCGCCGCCAGCGGCGGCAGACCGGTGGCACCGGCAAACTGTTGCCCAGCCCCACGCTCGAGTTCGGCGGCAATGAGTAGCGGTTCGCGCGACTTGATCTGCAGTTCTTTGGCCAGCGCGCGCACACTATCCTGTTCGCCGCGCACCAACTGGAATCCGCCCACGCCCAGCGCTAACGCTTCGTCGATGAGCGGGCGCGCATCGGCAAACCCTGCGCCCGGTTGCCACTGAATGGTCGGAATCAACAATTGCGCGAGATCGCGCCGGATCTGATCGCTCATGATGGAAAGCAAAGGTCAAGCAGGTGTGAGCGAACCGAGCGGACGTGCCACGCGTGCCCCGGTCGCCGCTGGCAGATTGCCGGCGCGTCCCGTGAGATGAAGATAGCCCATCAGCGCGAAGGCGACGGCTTCTTTCGCCTCACCGTCGAAGAAGAGTTCGTCGAAGAGCCGCACTGTTGGCCCCGGCATACCGCTCCTGATACCGTCTTGGATGAGTGCCTCACGGATGAATCGCACCAGCGTGGGATTTTTGGCCCCGCCACCGCTCAGCAACACATCGGCGACCGGTTCCGGCACAAACCGTACGTACTGATCGGCCAACGAGGCGGCGGTGAACGCCGTTGCGGTGGCCACGCTATCCGCATCAGTGGCCCCGACCGTCCGGCACTGTTGCAGAAACTCCTGCACGTAGGCGCGGGAAAAAAGTTCGCGACCGGTGCTTTTCGGCGGCACCGCGTGAAAGTACGGGTCGCGGAGCGCCGCCTGCACGACGGCATCGTGTACCACGCCAGACGCAGCAATCGCGCCGTCCCGGTCAAACGGTAGCGCCGGATAGAGCGCTCGCACCAGCGCGTCAATAATCACTACGCCTGGGCCCGTATCGAACGCGCGCACGGCGTCGAGGCCACCGTGGTCGTGCGTGTTCGCGGGCGGCACCACGGTCACATTGCCGATGCCGCCCAGATTCTGCATGGCGCGCCACTGCGTGGGGTGCGCGAAGAGTAGTGCGTCGGCGATCGGCACCAGTGGTGCCCCCTGCCCGCCCACCGCCACGTCGCGCGCGCGCAGGTCGGCCACCACTGCGCATCCGGTACGTTCGGCGATGCGTGCCGCGTCGCCGATCTGCCACGTACTGTGCCCCGGTTCATGCCACAACGTCTGGCCGTGCGACGTGATCGCCGCCACGTCGGTGCGCGCGACACCGGCGTTCACCATGGCGTCAAGCGCGGCCTCTGCCAACCACTCGCCCACGTCGGCATGCAGGCGACAGTATTCCTGCGCGGTGCCCTGTTGCATGCCCTGCTCAAGACGCGCACGTTGCGTCGCGCTGTAGCAGCGCTGCGAGAAGCCCAGCAACTCCGCATGCGGGCGGTGTGCGGCATCGTCGTGAAACCGCACCACGGCGGCGCTGATGCCATCGAGCGAAGTTCCCGACATGAGTCCTACCAGCACACGCGCCGATGCGGTCATGCGGTGCTGCGTGGTGGTGCGGTAGCAACCGGCGGCGGTGCGTCGGGTACCACGCGACGAATGACGCCACCCGCCTGTGCGAGTTGCGCGTCGGCCTCGGTTGCGTTGAGTCCCAGTGCGTGCATCACCAGCGCGCGCTTCACAAGCCCGTCAGCCGCCGACAGCAACTCACGGGCCCCATCTCGCGGAAGCGCGGTGACTTCCATGATTATGCGCTCCGCGCGATCCTGCAGCTTCACGTTCGTGGCGCGCAGATCCACCATGAGATTACCGTAGCTTTTCCCGATGCGAATCATCGCCCCGGTGGTGAGCATGTTGCACACCAGCTTCGTAGCGGTCCCTGCTTTCAGTCGCGTGGAGCCGGTCAGCACCTCCGGGCCCACGACGGGCAGGATGCACACATCGACCACGGCGCGCATACTCGCCGGCGGCTCGCTGCAGGCAATCAGCAGCGTGGTGGCCCCACGTTCACGCGCCCGTGCCAGCGCCCCGCGCACGTAGGGCGTCGTGCCCGATGCGGCGATACCGCATACCACATCGCCCGCCGAGACGTGCTGAGCGTCAACGTCCGCGCGACCACCGTCGGGATTGTCTTCGGCGCCTTCGATTGGCGAACGAAGCGCGCGGTCACCACCGGCAATGACGCCCACCACCATTGCCGGATCGGTGCCAAAGGTTGGCGGGCATTCGCTCGCATCAAGCACGCCCAAACGACCGGACGTGCCGGCACCGACATACAGCAATCGTTTGCCCGCGAGGAATGCGGCTTCGATGACGCTGATCCCTTGCGCGATCACCTCACGCTGCGAGGCGACCGCATCCATCACGGCGCGGTCCTCGCTACTGATGAGATCCACGATCGCCAGCGGCGACGCGAGGTCGATGTCCACGGTGCGCGGATTGCGCCGTTCCGTGACGCGGGAATCCGGTGTCGATGCAGACACGAGAGGGGGTTGGAGGACCGGCAGGCGGGCGGCTGTCTTCGGCTCGCCACGCGGGGTATCTTGCAGGAACGCGCGACGGCCATGCCATGGCAGATGCCATCCGCAGTCCCCTCGAGCGGCTCGCATGACCCGCCCCCGCGAAACTTAGGAGTTGCCATGCGTCCCTCGCAAGCCGTTTCACGTGCCGCCCGCTGCGGCACAACGGGTCTCGCACGGCGATTCGTGCACGCCCTGCTGCTGGTGGCCACCACGAGCAGCATGGCCGCCGCGCAGATCCGTGGGCAAGCCATTCGCCGTCCCAGCTACGGGTGGTGGCTTTCCGGTGGCGCCGGCGCGGTGGTGCTCGGCGACATCGCTGATGGTGCCACCCAGACGCGCTGGAGTTTTGGCAGTGATCCGCTCTGGCAGATGCGCGGGACACTGGAGAAGGCCATCGACCAAGCGACCACGCTGGGCGTGTCGGTAGGCTACGGCGTGGTCGATCTCACCGTATCGCCGCTCGTCGCCGTAGTCACCGATGGGGAAGTGCTGCGCGTTCCGGAAAGTTGTCGCGTAAGCTGCGAGGCGGAGACTGAACTGTGGACACTGATGGGGCAATTTCGTAGCGGCGGCGGGCCCGGATTCCACACGCTCTTTCAGGCCTCGGGGGGCGTGACCGGATTCCGCAACATGCGCACGCGTCTCGACACCGCCGCTATCGGCAACCCCAAAGGCCAGTTTGATCTGAGTGGCTCACTCGGCGCTGGCTTTGGGTATACGTTATCGCCGGGTTTTGTGGTCGAGCTCGTGCAGGACTTCGGTATCGGCTGGCACGCGAAGACCGACCTGCCAGCCGGCACCGGGCGTACATGGCGCGCACGGACCACGCGCGCCGGTCTGCGTTTCGCGTTTGGCGGGTAAGCCGCTCCCTTTCTCCTTTGCCGTGGTTATGCGCTCCTTTCCAGCCTTTGCTCTTGCGGCCCTCGCCTTCGCCGCCTGCTCGCGCTCCGGCGGCTCCGCGCCCCGTACCGAAGGACCCGCCATTCCTGCGCGGGTGGCCGCAAGCTTCCCCGACGGATGGCGCCTACCGGCCGGTGGGACCGCCACCTTCGCTCCGCAGGTAATGGCGGTGAGCAACAGCCCGGAAGCCAGCGCGGCGGCGGCGGATGTCATGCGCGCCGGTGGGAATGCCGTAGACGCGGCGGTGGCTCTGGGGTTTGCACTGACCGTGACATGGCCCGAAGCGGGGAACATCGGGGGCGGTGGATACACCGTGGTGCGTATGGCCGACGGGCGTACCGCCGCTCTCGACTATCGTGAGATCGCTCCGCTCGCCGCTACGCGCGATATGTATCTCGACGCGAACGGCAATCTCACCGACAAAAGTGTATACGGACACCTCGCGTCCGGCGTGCCGGGTGCGGTAGCGGGCCTGACGACGCTGCTGGAACGATACGGCACAATGAGTCTGGCGCAGGTCATGCAGCCGGCTATACGTCTCGCGCGCGAAGGGTTTGTGATCGATACGGCGCTGGGGGGATCGATCGCCCGGGCGCAGTCCATGGTGACGCGCTACCAGCGCAACACGCCGTACTTCCCGAACGGCATCGCGATACCCGCTGGAGCGCGGCTTGTACAGCCGGATCTCGCGCGCACGCTGGAAGCGATTGCCGCGCAAGGCGGCGCAGCGTTTTATCGCGGCTGGATCGCGGATTCGCTCGTTGCCGAACAACAGCGCGGTGGCGGCATCATCACGAAGGAGGATCTGGCACGCTACCAGCCCGTACTGCGCACGCCGATCACTACGAGCTACCGCGGGTATGGGCTGCTCTCGATGCCCCCGTCGTCGTCAGGTGGTGTGACGACCGCCGAAGCACTCAACGTACTCGAGCAATATCCCACGTTGCCGCCGTATGGCAGCACGCGCTGGTTCCATTTGGTGGGCAGCGCGTATCAGCGCGCATTCATCGATCGCAACGCCAAGCTCGGTGATCCCGCTTTTGTGCGCGTGCCACTGGAGCAGCTCACGAGCAAACGTTACGCCAAGCTGTTGCAGGGCACCATCGACGATACGCGCGCGACGCCCACCACCGAGCTGGTACCGAAAATGGAAGCCGCAGCGCGCGAGCCCGAGCACACCACGCACTACTCGGTGGTCGATGCCGTAGGCAATGCGGTGGCCACCACCACCACGCTCAACAATTCGTGGGGCTCTGGGGTGTGGGTGCGCGGGGCTGGCTTCATGCTCAACGACGAAATGGACGATTTCGCGGCGCAGCCCGGCAAGCCGAACATGTTCGGCTTGGTCCAAGGCGAGGTGAATGCCATACAACCCGGCAAGCGCATGCTGAGCGCGATGTCACCTACCATCGTGCTCGACCGCGCGGGGCAGGTGCTCTTGGTGGTCGGCGCCGCTGGCGGGCCCACCATTATCACGGGTACCAGTCAGGTAATTCTCAACGTGATCGAACATCGCATGTCACTCGCCGACGCCATGCGCGCGCCACGTGTGCACCATCAGGCGCTGCCGGATTCACTCACGTTTGAGGCAGGCGGACTGCGCCCGGCGGTCCTCGATTCACTGCGCGCCATGGGTCACCACATGCGATCGCTGCGCGCGCTGGTCAACGTGAATGCGATCATGCGCGTGCAAGGCGGATGGGAAGGCATGCCGGAGCCCCGACGCAGCGGAGGCGCCGTGGGCTACTGAGCCAACGACGCCTCCAGGTGCATCATCTCACCGAAACGTGCGAGGCGGTTACGGCGCGAGCGGCAAGCGCACCGTAGCGGGTGCATCCAACGTCACCACCACACTGCCGCCATTGTTGAGGCACGTGTCAAAGTCTGCGGTGGCTGAGGCCGCAGCGGTTCCCGCTGCAGCACCGGCTGCGGCGCCAATCACCGTCCCCTTGGTGTTCTTGCCGATGATCTGACCGGCGATGGCTCCAAGGATGGCGCCACCCGCCACTTTTTTCGCATCCGTGCCAGTGCTCGCGCTGCGAACGCGCGTGGTGGCCGCCGTCTGCACGGTGGCTTCCACCGGGTAGGTGTTGCCATTGTACGTCACCGCGATCAGGCGAACACGCAGCGTGGTGGCGTCGTTGGAATTCTTTGCCGACTTGGCCTCGACCACTTCGAACGTACCGCTCGCCCCGGCGGGGATGCTCACGCCGTTCGTGCCGGTCACCGCCTCGTCCAGCGCTGCGGTGAACTTCTCGCCAACTGACGTGCTGTTCGTGCACACTTTCGTGTTCGACGCGAAGCGCAGCGTGCTGCCGGCCGCGATCGTCCCGGTCACCGGCAGCGCCGGTGCGGGTGCGGGCGTCACGGCGGCGGGCGCGGGCGCGGGTTGAGGACGCGGGCTCGGGCGTGCTGGCGCGGGGCGCGGGGCCGGCGCGGGAGCAGCGACCGGCGCGGGCTCGACGGGCGGGACGTCCTGCAACTGCGGCTGCGCCAACGAGTCCTGCTGCGCCATCGCGAGATCACGGCCGAGCGTACTGTCGCCCGGAAGCGCGGCGGAGTCTCCCTTATCGCCGCCACACGCCGAAAGCGCTATCAGGGCCACGCTGGAAAGCACCATCACGGAACGACGATTTCGGATATATTGACGCATAAAGAAACTCCTGAAGGATTTGGGTCGGCAGAGCGCGAAACGCCGCTGCACGGTGGAAAATAACCAATCGAGATGAACGGAACCAACCGGGACACGCCGCGCACGGGGCGCCACGCGCTGCTGCGACTTCTCCCCTACTACCACCCATATCGCGGGCAAGTTGCAGTTGGTCTGATATCCGTGGTGATCGCGGCGGCGTTAGCCAGCGTGATTCCGTCGTTCCTTGAGCGCGGCATCGATGCGATGCGCATCGGCAACGACACCGCCACGCTCTGGCGCCTCGGCGGTGTGATGCTCATCACCGCCGTGGCGAGTGGCGTACTCCGATTTACCATGCGGCTGTTGCTCAACGGCATCAGTCGACGCATCGAGACGGATCTGCGGCGTGATGTATTTGCGCGGCTCACCCTCCTCGACCCCAGCTGGTTCATCCGCTGGCGCACCGGCGACCTCATGGCGCGACTGACCAATGATCTAGGCGCCATTCGGATGGCCGTGGGGCCAGCGGTCATGTACCTGGTCAACACCATCGCCGGCGGCCTCTTTGCGATGGTCATGATGGTGCGTATCAGTCCGCTCCTCACGCTAGTGGCGCTACTGCCGATGATCGGCCTCCCCATCCTGATGATACGGCTCGGACGGATGGTGCATGATCGATTCGAGGAGGTCCAAGCGCAGTTCAGCCAGCTCACGACGCGCGCGCAAGAAAATTTGGCGGGAGTGCGCGTCGTACGTGCCTACCGGCAGGAAGCCTCCGAGACGTCACGCTTCAGCGCCCTCGGCGACGGCTACCTGGATGCCAACATCCGGCTCGCGAAACTCAACGGCGTCATGAACCCCGGGTTCGGCCTCCTCGCCGGACTAGGCGGCGCGGTCACGATCGGTGTCGGCGGCCGGCTGCTCATTGCCGGGCAGCTCACGGTGGGAGGGTACGTGGCGTTCGGCATCTATCTGGCCATGCTCACGTGGCCGCTTATCGCGCTGGGCTGGACCACCAACCTGTTTCAACGCGCTGCCGCATCGATGACCCGTGTGTTGCAATTGCTCGACGCCGAGCCCATCGCAGTGGTCGACACGGGCACCGGCGTCTTGCCGACGCTCCCCTTATTGGCCGAAAGCCGCGGACGCGGGCGCCGATTGGAGTTCCGCAGGGTGTCGTTCCGCTATCCGGCGCCTACGGTTACCGGAGAAAACGGTGAGGCCATCGGGGCGGACTATGGCACCGCAACGCAGCCGATGCCGGAGCCTCGCTGGGTGCTGCGCGATGTCTCGTTCGCCGTGCCGGCGGGCGGGACACTCGCGATAGTCGGCGCTACCGGCTCGGGGAAGAGCGCGCTGATGGACCTGATCCCGCGACTGTTCGATCCCCAAGAAGGCACCATCCTCATCGATGGCGTAGACATCCGCACAATTCCACTGCTTCGGCTGCGCGAGGAAATCGGCTATGTCCCGCAGGAAGCGCTGCTCTTCAGCGAGTCCATTGGCGACAACATCGGGTACGGATTGAGCGACAGCACCCCCGAGGTGCTGCATGATGCGGCCAATATTGCGCAGCTCCGCGAGACGCTCGAGCGCCTTCCCGATGGACTCGCCACGCGACTCGGTGAACGTGGCATCAATCTCTCAGGTGGTCAGAAGCAGCGTGCCTCGCTGGCCCGCGCCCTCGCCCGTCATCCACGACTCGTGCTGCTTGATGATGCGCTCTCGGCCGTCGATACCCAAACCGAAGCAGCCATTCTGCACGGACTGCGCACGGCGCTCTCGGGGCGCACCGCCGTGATCACGTCGCACCGCCTCAGCACGGTTCGCGAGGCCGACCACATTCTCGTGCTCGAAGACGGACGCGTCGTGGAACAGGGCCGACATGACGAACTCGTGCAGCTCGGCGGCCGCTATGCTCGACTGTTGCAACGACAACAATTACTGGAATCGATCGAAGCAGCGTAACGATCATCTCGCCGGTCGAGCCGCCCCACGACGACACGCACCGCACAACCCGTAAATCACCAAGCGGTGGCGCTGACGTGAAAAGTCGTGCGCTTCGGCAAGGAGGGTCGTCATGCGCTCCAGCCGCTCGTCGCGAAACTCCGTGACTTTCCCACACGTCGTGCACAGCAGATGTTCGTGATGCGGCACACCGCGCGACGCTTCGTAGCGCTTGAAGCCTTCTCCGAAGTCACGCTCTACGACGAGGCCGCTGCGCACGAGCACATCAAGGGTGCGATACACCGTCGCCGTTCCCGCCGTGGCACCCTGCGCGCGTAGCGCCTGCGCTACGTCCTCCGCCGAGAGGTGCTGATCGGTGCCGAGCACCGCATCGGCGATCGCCAAGCGCTGTGCGGTGGCCGGCAGGTTATGATCGCGCAAAAAGCGACGAAACGCTGCACGGTCGCCCGCACTCGCTGCGGCACTCGTCGCAGACGTCGCAGCATGTTCTTCATCGTGCAGGTCGTCGTGACTCACCGCGTCAGCTCGCCTTACGCGGCATCATGCCGTCGGCAGCGGCATGCGCAGAGCCCGCGCAATCTGTGCGGCCGAATAGCGCGTGGTGTCCGACTCTTCCCCGGCACGACGCTGCACGCCGCGCACCACCATCTCCACCGTGATCAGCGGCGCTTCGGCCTCTGCCACCACATCGGACTCCCACTTGCCGCGCTCGGGGCCCTTCTGAACCAAGCGATACCGTGCGGTGAAGACGGTGTGTCGCACCATTAATACCGGCAACTCTGGCGCGGAATCCTCAGTCTCCACCACGGGCGCGACCACCACCGGCACCCGTGCCGCGATCACCGCGATGCCCGTCTCCGCACCGCCCTGACGCAGCGGCGAGAACAGATGCAGCTCCTCAATCCGATCGAGCGGCACCTTGGTCAAGATCGCGCGCAGAAACCGCTCGGCGATCTCAGACACCGGCGCGTCGGCACGATCCGGCACCGCCGCCGTCGTCGCGGAAAGTGCCAGTGCTTGCGGTTCGGCAAGGTCCAGCTCGTGTTCGGGCGTCTCGGACACAGTCATCAGGTGATCGGAAGAAACGGATAAGGCGACACGCCGCCACGCGACGCGCTCGCGCGCTCTGTGACTTCGCGGTCGCGCGCATCCTGCTCGCGCTCCACAAAGAGCCGCAGAATATGAAGAAAGTCCTGCGCATTCGTCACCACCCCGAACGCCTGTCGGGTACCCCGGTCCTTGAGCTTACTCACCACGAATTCCGACGAGTCCACACAGATCGTGGGTAACTCATGTAACGTCCCGTCATCGTCCATGGTGAACGACGGCAGCATGTTGCCGGTCGCAATCGCATGCAGCGCCGTGGCAATCATGACCGCCATGGTCGCGCGCATCGTATGCTGACGCATGGCATCCTGTGCCTCGATCGCATCCGTGACCACCTCGGGCAGTGGCCCGTCGTCGCGAATGGAGCCGCAGAGCACATACGGTACGCCATGCGTCACACACGCGTGCATGATACCGCTGGTTATAAGCCCCTGCCCTACGGCGTCAGCGATCGATCCCGCCCCGCGCACCGTATTGATCGCGCGCATGTGGAGTCCGTGGCCGCCCGTGCTCGCCTGTCCGGTGCCCGTCATGCCCAGAGTGGTACCGAACATTGCCGCTTCAATATCGTGCACCGCCACCGCGTTACCGGCCAGCAGCGCCTGCACGAATCCCTGCTCTACAAACCACGTCATGTCCGCTCGGGCCCGCGAGTGCACCAGGGCGGGCCCGGTCACCCAGATCACGTAGCCGCCGCGCTCACGTTGCTCAACCAGCGTGCGCGCCATCCGGCCGTAGTCGATCGGCTTCTCGCGCGAGACCTCGCTGGTCATGAAGCGGAATTCGCTGCTGTCTTCGGCATCCGCGAACGCATGCGCGTGAACGAATACTCCGTCGGTCCCATCTTCCGCGCGCCCGACGACCACCAGATCACCGTGCTTCACCCGACGACCCTCGCGCACGCGCAACTCGCCGTCGGCGCCGAGGACGAGCGCTGCGTCCATCCGCGGTTCGCGGGGGAGCCGCCACGCACCCTGCACCTTCACGTACGTTGGCAGATTCGTGGTGGCGAAGAAGTCCGAAGGCAGCACTCCATCAGCCGGTGCCGGAACTACTCGGGCATCGGGGGACTTCTTGAAGGGCGCGACAGTAAAGTCCGGCGGTCGGAAGCGGGTCACCTGCTAAAGATCACCGGCGCTCTATCTGGTGTACAAGGCGCGGTCGCGCTTTTCTGGTCGGACGCCGACCCTCCCTTGTGCCAGCGAGCGAGCAGTATATCTTAGTACTGAAGTAGTTTCCTTCCAGCTTTCTGGCTGGAGACCGACCATCCTCTTCGCCTGGAGTTGTTGATGTTCACTGCCCGTCGTGTCGCTACCGCGCTCGCTCTCCCCCTCCTCCTTGCCGCCCGCCAGCTCCCGTCGCCCACGGTGCATGTAATCGACAAGGCGCACAGCGAGATCAACTTTGTGGCTGATTCGCGCATGCTCAGCGCACATGGCCACTTCAGCAAGTGGGACGCCACCGTGGCGCTCGACGCTGCGAACTGGGACGCGTCATCCGTCACCCTCACCATTGACGCGGCCAGCATCAACACGCGCAGTGACCGCCGAGACGGGCACCTCCGTGGCGCCGATTTCTTCGACGTGGAGAAGCACCCGAGCATCACGTTCAAGTCCACGGGCGTGACGAAGACGGGAGATGGCAAGCTGGATATCACCGGAGACCTGACGGTGCGCGGCGTGACCAAGCGCATCGTGGTGCCGGCCACGATGATGTTTTACGAGCAGGGCACGGGTCGCTTCCGCGGGCAGTTCGCGATCAACCGTGAAGACTACGGCATCGCCTACAACTCCAAGCTCAATCCGATCCAGAACGAAGTGCAGGTGCAGTGGGACATCGCGCTCAGCGAGCCCAAGCCCGCGCCGGCCAAGTAAGGCGGCACACTCCCGCGATGCCGTCACGCCAGCAGGCGTGATGGCATCGCGGTGATGGCTGCAGCGGCCTGCAACAGCGGAGCCGCCGGTTGCACCAGCGAGATCCGGAAGCGCCCACGCCCGGCATCGCCAAACGCGATGCCGGGCGTCACCACAAGACCGGGTCCCGACATCAGGGCATCCACCCAGCCCCAGTCGTCATATCCAACCGGAACCGGCAGCCACAGATACATCGTGGCCTTCGGTGCCTCCACCGGCCACCCTCCGGCCTGCAGCGCCCCCACCAGCGCATCGCGCCGCGCCCGATATTCCGCCACAATCGGCGGCACGAGTGTAGTATGGTTGGCGAAAGCGGCCGCACCGGCAAGCTGCGACAGCGTGGAGACGCCGTAGCCAATATTGGAGCGATAGGCATCGACCGTGGCAATGGCCGCAGCACTGCCGGCCATGAACGCGATGCGCAGCCCGGCCATGCTGAAACTCTTGCTACAGGTGTGCATCTCCACCGCCACCTCTGATGCCCCCGGCACCTGCAGTACGCTCGGCACCGCAAACCCGTCGAACGAGAGTTCACTGTACGCCAGATCGCTGATCAGCAGCAGTGCGTGTTCCCTGGCGAACGCCACCAACTCGGCAAAATCGGACAACGTGATCGTAGCCGTCGTCGGATTGCTCGGATAATTCACAATCATCACCTTTGCCCGCGCGAGGTCATCCGGCGCAATCGCCGCCAGATCGAGTCGCCCATCGCGGAGAAACGGCACGAACACGGGGGTCGCACCGGCAAGCATCGTGGCCCGCGCGTACACGGGATAGTAGATCTCCGGCACCAGCACGACATCTCCCGGATTCACGTGCGAGAGAATCAGCTCGGCGAGGCCCTCCTTCGAACCGGCCAGCGCCAGTAGTTCGTGGTGCGGATGGACGCTCACCGCGAACCGCTCATGCAAATACGTGCTGACCGCAGCCGCGTACTCGGGATGCATGCGAAAATGCGGATAGCCACTGATCTCACGTCGCGAGGCGGCATGCTGGATCGCCTCCACCACCAACGGCGGCACCGACTGATCGGGGCTGCCGATTCCGAGATCGATCAGGGAGCGTCCGGCTTCACGGTGCACTCGGCGGCGCGCGTCGAGCTCGTAGAAGACGTAGGGCGGAATTGCGCGCAGCGTGCGGGAAGTCATTCTGAAAAATAACCGATTACAACAGCGACACCGGATCCCGGTCCACACTCACCCGCAGCCCGTGCTCACGCGGTACCGGGCACCGTTCGGCCACGTAACGTGCCACGCGCGTCATCAGCTTGGGTTGCGACGATTTGAGCACGAAATGCCAGCGCCATCGATCCTTGATGCGATCAATCGGACAAGGCGCCGGCCCCACCAACACGAGATCACGCAGCGCCTTCTTGGTGACCAGCGCCTTCACCCAGCCCGCCGCCTGCAGCGCCGCCGCCGCAGTGGCCGCCTGGTCGGTGCCGCTGATCATCACATTGGCAATCGAGACAAACGGTGGGTACGCGGGCAGGCGCCGCGCCCCCAACTCCTCGCGCACAAACGCCACGAAATCGTGCGTCACCGCATGACGTACCGCGTGGCTCGTGGGCATCCGCGTCTGGATGATCACATCTCCGCCCTTGGGGCCTCGCCCTGCCCGGCCAGCCACCTGACTCAACAGCTGAAACGTACGCTCGGCGGCGCGGAAGTCGGGCATGTTGAGCCCCGTGTCGGCATCGATTACCCCCACCAGCGTCACGTTGGGGAAGTCGAGCCCCTTCGCGATCATCTGCGTGCCCAGCAGAATATCCACCTCACCCCGCCCCACGCGATCGAGAATCTGCGTGTGCGCCCACTTGCCGCTGGTGGTGTCCACGTCCATGCGCGCGATCCGCGCACTCGGAAACCGTTCGGCCACCAGTCGCTCCACCTGCTGGGTACCCAGCCCGCGGCGCTGCAATGCATCCTCATCGCAGGCTGGACAACGCGCCGGTACCGCGATCTGGTGCTGACAATAGTGGCAGACCAGTGCCTCGGGCACCCGATGATACGTGAGCGAAATGCTGCAGTGCGGACACGCTGGGACATCGCCACACGCGTGGCACTGCAGAAACGACGAATACCCGCGGCGATTGAGCAGCAGTAGCGTCTGTTCCCCCCGTACGAGGCGGGACTCGATCGCCGCATACAGGCCGGGACTGAACACCCCCAGCGTGGGATCGTACGGCGCGTTCGGCGCCCGACCGGCCACCGCTTCGCGCATGGTATCCCGCAGATCCACCACCTGCACCGGCGGCAATTGCGCGCCACCGGCGCGGTCCGGCAGGGTGAGTCGGATCGCCTGCCCGCGTTCGGCGCGCTCCCAACTCTCAAGGCTTGGCGTCGCACTACCAAGCACCACCACGGCCCCCTCGATGCGCGCGCGCACGATGGCCGCTTCGCGCGCATGATAGCGAGGCGCCTCGGACTGTTTGTAACTGCCCTCGTGTTCCTCATCGACAATCACCACACCGACACGCTCGAGCGGCGCGAAGAGCGCCGAGCGTGCGCCCACCGCGATTCGCCGCTCACCGCGCCGCAGCGCCTGCCACGCATCCAGCCGCTCCCCGTCGCTCAGCCCCGAGTGCAGTACCGCCACGTCGTTGCCAAAGGCGCCGCGGAACCGGTCCACCGTTTGTGAGGTGAGCGCAATTTCGGGCACCAGCACGATGGCCGTTTTGTCGCGCTGCTGCAGCACCGCACGTAACACCTCGATGTACACCAGCGTCTTCCCGCTCCCCGTGATGCCGTGCAACAAAAACGCCTGCCCCGGGTCGCCGGCGAGGATGGCCGCCACGACATCACGTTGCGCCACATTGGGCGACGGCGGCGGCAGCACGCCGACACGTTCGGCGAACGGATCGCGCGAGGTGACCTCGTCGCGGATCTCCACCAGGCCGCGCTTGGCCATGGCCGTGATCACGCCGGCGCTGCAGTTCGCCTGCGTGCGCAGCGCATCCAGCGGTGCCATACCGCCTTGCGCCTCGAGCAGATCGTACACCGCCCGCTGCTGACGCGCCCGCGCAAACGTCCGCTCCCGCTGCAGCAGCGAGGGCAAATCCTGCACGACATGCACCACACGACGCGTTTTGGCCGATGGTGACGGCGTACGGGTGGACGTGAGTGCCGTCGGCAGCATCGAGCGGAGCGTGAGCCCCAGCGGCGCCGCGTACCAGTCGGCGATCCAGCGTCCGGTCTGCACCAACGGCGCCGGCAACGCGGGGAGTTCGTCCACTACGGCTACGATGGGCTTGATCGTCATACCCGCCGTTGGCACCGCCTCGCCAAGGCAAATGCCGATCTCACGACCGGCGCGGAACGGAACCAGCACACGCGCGCCCACCGCCACCGGCACCGCGATGCCGTCGGGCACTTGATAGGTGAACGTACGGAACAGCGGCACCGGCAATGCCACCTCGATGAAATGCTGCGACTCCGTCACGACGCGCAGTTACCGGCCATGCAAGGAAGCGCCGCGCCGATCGCTCGCAACGCCCGTACGACGATGCACACGATCGCTACCGGCGCTGCACGCCGAGCCCGGGCGCCGCACCAAGCGTGATCTGCCCGCCGGGAATACCATGACCGGTGAACGGATCGTCGGCCAGTAGCGCGGCGCCGTCGAGATCCGCGTCGTCGAGCAGCGGCGCGAAGTGCGCGGCGGCGGCGATGCCGAGTGTGGTTTCGATCATGCAGCCGCACATCACGCGAAGACCGTGCGCGCGCGCGACGGCGATCATGCGCAGCGCTTCGCGTACCGAGCCACACTTGGCCAGCTTGATGTTGATGCCATCAACTGCGCCCACCAGCTTGGGAATATCGGTGGCCACCAGGCAGCTTTCATCCGCGACGACCGCCATGGGTGCGCGGTCGCGCACGAAGCGCATCCCCTCGATGTCGTGCGGAGCCAGTGGCTGCTCCAGCATATCCACGCCCACATCGCTCAACACCGGCAACATGGCCAGCGCGTGCTTGACCGTCCAGGCGGCGTTGGCATCCACGCGCAGCGTAGCGCGCGGCGCTTCTTGCCGCACGATGCGCAGGGTCTCGGCGTCGCGTGGCGTGCCCAGCTTGATCTTGAGAATGGGAAACGAGGCGGCCTCGCGCACACGGGCCCGCAGCGTGTCGTCATCGGGCGCAAGGCCGATGGTAAAGCTCGAACGTGGAGCGGCTGCGGCGTCGAGCCCCCAGAGCTTCCAGAGCGGCACGCCCAGGCGCTTACCCGCCAGATCGTGCAACGCGGCACTGACGGCGCAGCGCGCCGCCGCGTTCCAACGCAGTGCCTTCTCCAGCTCGCGCTCGATTGCGTCGAGCGACCAGGCGTTCGCCTTGTCGAGAAGTGGCGCAAACCGCGCCAGCGCCGCTATCACGCTGTCCGCTGTCTCCCCGTAAAACGCACTGGGTGCGGCTTCGCCCCATCCTTCCACACCATCGTCGTCGATCAAACGCACCCAAACCACCCGAAACTCGCTCGTGCCGCCACGCGCGATGATAAACGGATGTTTCGTGTGCACAGTCAGAATTTCAGCGACGAGACGCATGGTGATCGGGAGAAGACGTGAGGGACACGGTCACTGCGGCGTCAGCCCCGAGGCGCGCGCCGTGCGGGCCGATCGGAGATCGGCCCCGCCGTGAGTACCGAGAAAACCGATCAGCGCGTCGGCCAACTCAAAGCCGCGGTCGTAGCGCTCCACAGCCGGCTTGGCGAGACATTTCATGGTGATCGCAGCAAGGGATGCCGGAATCGTGGCATCGATCTGGTCTGGGGCCACCGGCACCTCGTGGACATGCTTATAGCCCACGGCATAGGAGTCTTCGCCGTCGAATGGCGGCTTGCCGATGAGCATTTCGTAGAGTAACAGACCCACCGCGTACAAATCACTCCGACCGTCCACGAGCTTGCCCATCGCCTGTTCCGGCGACATGTAGTGCGGGGTGCCCATTGCCCGCCCAGTGGCGGTCAAGCGCCCGTGAAAACGCGCCGTGGCAATCCCGAAGTCGGTGAGCGCCACGTTACCGTCTTCGTCAAAAAGGATGTTGTCCGGCTTGATGTCGCGGTGCACCACACCATGCCGGTGCGCAAAATCGAGCGCACACGCAACCTGCGACGCAATCGCCGCTGCCGTACCACCGGCCAGTGTCTTACGACGTGACAACATGTCCGCCAGCGAGCCACCCGCATAGTACGGCATCACCAGAAATTCGATGTCCCCCGCTGTTCCCATGTCGGAAATCGCGCAGATATACGGATGCACCAGCCGCGCCGCCGCTTCCGCCTCGCGGCGAAAACGCTCGCGCATTTCCGGATCCTGTGCCAACGTACGATGCAGCACCTTGATCACCAGCGGACGCGCGAGCACCGCGTGCCGGGCCAGATACACATGCGCCATGCCGCCACTCCCAAGCCGCTTGACCACGGTGTACCGATTCCCGGTCGCATGACGTAGCGCGCGCAATTCTTCATCCGGAACGTCCAGCGGCGGCGCCGTCACGTCAGGCAGCGGCACCCCGCAGCGCGTACAGCGCGCTGCGGCCGCCCGGTTCCATGTCCCACAGTCAGGACAGAACATCGTACCAAGAGCTGAAGAGAGGAGACGCACGCCGGCGTCGCATCAGAGCACACGCTTCCGACGCAGAAACAATAGCAGTGCCATCCCCAATGCCAACTGCACCACCAGCAAAATCCAGAATCCGTAGGGCCTTGCCGTCATGGGAATATGGGAAAAATTCATTCCCCACATCCCACTCACGACCACGAACGGTAGCGACATCGTGGCAATCACCGACAGCGCCTTGGTCGTCACCCCGAGCCGGTTCGACACCTGCGTGAGATACGCATCCATGGTGCTACTCAACAATTCACGGTACGTATCGAGTGAGTCATTGATGCGCAGTACATGATCGTAAATATCGCGAAAGTACAGTTGAACGTCCGGTGTCAACAGCACATTCGGGCGATTCGTCAACACGTTGAGCACCTCGCGCGAAGGCTGGAGGTGACGGCGCAGCGACAGCACCAGGCGCTTTACCTGAAACAGATCGCGTAGCGCCGTCTCGTCAAAATCCACGAACACCCGCTCCTCCAGCCCATCAATGAACTGATCGATCTGCTGCAGGATGGGGAAAAAATCATCGACCGTATCATCGAGCACAGCATGTAAAACGCGCTCTACACTACGCGCGAGCACTTCCGGCGCCCGGCGAATGGCGCCGGACACGCGATCGACCGATGGCATCGAGCCGGCGTGTACGGTGACCAGATAGTTGGCGCCCAAAAAACAGTACAGCACTTTCGTTTCGAGATCGTACGGATCGTCCGTGTCGGAGGCCAGCGACACACCACGAAGACTGATGAACAGATAGCCATCGTACTCCTCGAGCTTCACGCGCGACTGCGGATTGAGCGTATCCTCGATCGCGAGTGGATGAAAGTGAAACACCTTCTCCAGCATGGCGTGCTGCGAGCGCACCGAGGAATCGATGTCCACCCAGAGATGCCCGGACGATGCCACCCAGCCGGCGACATCGCGTGGATGACCATCGAGCACCGTGGTGCCATCCGCGGCGCGGAAGATCGTCCGCGGCAATGGCTCGGCGCCGTTGTGCGCGAACGCGGTGGGCGCCACCGGCGCCATCGGACCGGCCGCAGACGGCGGCCCGCTCACGCCAGCGCCGTCAGATGGACCAAAACCGCCTGCGCCACCGGATCGGGCGCATAGCCGCCCTCCAGTGCACTCACCAACCGACCATCGCACCATCGCTCGGCGCGATCCACCAGCGCCCGCGTGAGGGTTCGGATGTCTTCCAGCGTAAGGGTGAACGCACCAAGGGGATCACCGTCCAGACAGTCGAAACCGGCGCTGAGCAACACAAGATCCGGGGTGAACGACGCCGTGGCCGAGTCAATCGCCGACAACAGCGCTTCGACGTACGCCGCCGACGGTAACGAGGGCGCCATCGGCACGTTCCACACCGTGTGGTGCGGTCCCCGGTCGTCCGCCGCACCGGTGCCCGGATACCACGGCCACTGGTGCATGGACACGAAATGAATCCGCGGGTCATGCTCGACTAACGCCTGCGTCCCGTTGCCATGGTGCACGTCCCAGTCCACGATCAATATGCGCTCGCAGCCGTGTTTGGCGAGCGCGTAGTGCGCCGCGATCGCGATGTTACCGAACAGACAAAAGCCCATGCTCCGATCACGCAGCGCATGATGGCCCGGTGGACGTACGGCCGAAAAGCTGCGCGTAGCACGCCCGTCGAAGGCCATGTCCACGCCGTCCAGCACACAGCCGGCGCCGGCCGTGATCGCATCCCACGAGCCTTCGCTGACCACCGTGTCCGGATCCATGCGCCCACCACCCGCAGCGACCATCGCTTGCACCTCCGCGATATACGCGGGGTCGTGCGCCAACGCGAGCTCCTCCACGGTGGCGTGACGTCCCTCGTGGTGCGTCAGCGACTCGAATAATTCCTGCTCGTGACGTAGCGCCCGCGGGATAGCCCGCAGTCGCCCCACGTGCTCGGGGTGCTCCCAACCCGTGTCGTGACGACCACAGTCGGAATGCGAAATCAGCGCAACAGGTGGACGCATGACAGACCGGATGACGACGTGCTTCATAGAGCGCCGCGCAGACGACGCGACGCCCACTCACCCAGCAGGGCGATCGCAGCGATGATGAACAGTAGCTCCCGCCAGCCAGCGAGGCGATCACGGAGCGAGGGCCCGAGCGACATCGGGCGTGCCGGGAGTTCGGCACTGTCGCCCCGCGCTTGCGCACGGTTCCGCAGCTCGGCCAGCGGCGACCCAATCCGCGCCACCAGGTCGGCGTACGGGGCCGCATCGCCGGGATAGCTGGCGACGGCGCCCGTCGGAGCGACAGAGACGCCAGCGGCGGCGCTCACCAGCGCGTGCCACCACCGCCGGTGGGCCGCGAGCCCCTCGTCGGATCCCTCCATGCGCCAACGCCACGTCTGCCGGTAGACACTCGCCACCACGCGACCGGCATCCACCCGGCGCGCCATCACGAGCGGCTCCGTATGGCCGTGATCGCTCGCCTCCTGCTCGAGGACCACCGCGCTCGGGTCGAGCACGACCTCCCACGCATCCAGTCCACCTCGCGGCCGATCGGTGAGCAACGCACCGGCGATGCCGCGTCGCACCTCTGTGGCCCGGGCCGGCCGGATCGCAGCCACCGTCGGCGCACGTAACGCATCACCGGCGAGCACCACCCCCCCACCCTGCCGCACAAACCGCGCGATCCCCGCCCCGTCTATAGCGGTGCCATCCAGCGCCGCGCTATCGAGCATCACCACCACGGCGTACCCTGCGGTATCCAATCGCTGCGGTGCACCCAGCGTGACCGAGGCCGTGCGGGTGATGCGGAGCGCCCCGTCCACCGTCCAACCCTGCTCCTCGAGGGCTGCCGTGACAAACTTGGCCTCCCACCCCGGCGCCGCGATCAGCCGGACCCGCCGCGCGGCCACCCGCATCGGAACTGGAACACGCGCCGTCGACGCGCCGCGTTGCACGCGCACCGTGCCCGTGGCCGATGCGAGCCGCCACGCCACCCGTCCCGCGCCCTGCAGCGAGTCGAGCACTCCGCCGCCGTCGCGCAGCACGACGGCACCCGTGTCGGTTACTGCGGCGCGCACGTCCAGCCCGCCAACCGGTCCTGGCACCGGCGTGACGGACAGCGCGAGTCCGCGGGCCCCGGTCGCATCGTGCCAACGGATGGGACGGCTGGCTGCAGGCCACGCCCCCAGCAGTGCGCGCGCAGACTGAGCCGGCACCCCGGGCAACGCCATCGATAACCCCACCGTCTCTTCGCTGCTCAAATGCATGAGCCGCGCCCGCAAGGAATCCCGCACCCGCGCGCCCGACGGCTCGGACCAGAAGGCGGTATCGCCACGCAGCGCGTGCGCCACCGAAGCCGTGCCGGTCGCATCGCTCAGGCTGAGCCAGAGACAAACCAGCAACGTTCCGACGGCCACGGCACGCAGCACGCGTTCCAGAGGGCGGCGCGGATGTGCGGCGTCCGATGCACCACGCGGCGCGGTCATCGCGTGAGTGCGTAGACCACGAGATTCACTGCGAACTTCGTATTGTCCACCGACAGAAATCGCTTGTTGTCCGGATGGAAACTCCATTCGGAGCTGTAATCCTTATTGCTGTAGAGCACCACGATCCGGCCTTCGCGCAGCACGGCATCCAGTTGCTCGTGCACGAGATTGTCCCCCCACCCGTTCATCTCGTGTGAGGTCGTGGGCGGTCCATTTTCAAACACGAAGAAGCACCGATACAGCTCGTGACTATTTGGCAACGGTACCAGCGGTCCCGCCAGGCGGCGGATCTCTTCCCGGACGGTTTTATGGAACGCGCCGTCCACGTCGTGGTTGTGGTCGTCCACGAACAGCAGACCACCGCGCGCAAGATACGTGCGCAACACCTCCGCCTCGCGCGTCGTGAAGCGCACCGGAAGGTGCCCCGTGAGATACAGCAGCGGGTACTGAAAAATCGCCTCCGAGGATAGCGACGCCACCACACCCTGCGGCCGCACGGGAATGGTGGTGTAGCGAGCGATCGAATCGATCACATTGGCTGGCACCATCGGCGCGGAATCCCAGTCGCCCGACTCATACTGGGCCGTGGCGAAGACGAACGGCTCCACGTGGGTGCCCACCGCGCACACCGCCGCCCCGTGCGACGCTGCCGTGCCGTGAGACATGGTACTCATGGCGGCACCGCCCGTGACCAGACACCGGACTCAGTGCGCACTACACCGCCCAGCACGCGGCGTGCGCGCACGAAGCCGTCGGTGACATCGCCGCCGCGCGCCATGGTCTGCAGCAACGCATCGAGCGCCGCAGCGAGCGCCGGTGCATCGGCAACGACCTCGAGGCGCAGCACCGCGATCGAATCGCGCGCGGCCTCGGCGTCGCGCGCCACCAACTGCGCGGCAGCCACCACGCGGGCGTCCCGCGCCACGTCGCGCGATGGCACCAGGTCTCGCGCACGGCGCGTAGAGATCACACCCGTGTCCTTCCCGGCCATGCGGATCTTCGCCACATCCACAATCACCGTGGGCGGCTTGCCGCGCAGATACAGACGCGAGGCGGCTCGCGCCCGTTCCAACGCGGCGAGCGCCAACTTCATGTGAGGAATCGCCGCCGCCGGATCACCCACCTCCAACTCACGGCCCGCGTCCCACATCGCATTGTATGCCTCGAGCAACGGCTGATTGATGGCGATCACCGGCGAGTCGTTCCCCTCCTCTACCATGCCGTCGGTCACTTTCGCCGACAACGACAACTTGCCGCCGGCCAGATCCACCCCGTGCTCATGCCCATCGCCCGCGAAGTGCGAGTGCTCGGCGCTCGACTCGCCGCTGAGCCGCTGAAAGACCACGTCACCCACCGACTGCCGCAATCGCGCCTGATCACGCGCGAGGCGCGATGACTCCGTCACCACATCGCCGCGCACCATGCGCGGTCGACGCTGCTGCAATTTTTCGGTGAGCAGCAGCACCATGCGCTGACTGAGCAGCGACTTATCTACCTCAGGCGGTGGCGCAGGCTCCACGGCCACCGAATCGTACTCGGCGGCTCGCGCAATACGGAACGACCGCGTGTCGCTGAGCCCGTACTCGCGCGCACTCTGCGGATGCGCATCACGCGCCATCGCCCGCAGATGGACGATATCGCCTGGCCCCAACTGCATCGCCGTCAAATCCAGGGCGTCGCTCAGAGTCGCCGATCGCGCGCCATTGAGTCGTTGCTCGCCCACCATCACCGTGCGTGCGGTGAAGCGTTCACCCTCACCGGAACTCACGATCAGTTCGAATCGCGCCGATTGCAGTCCGATGTCGTCGCGCACGGAGGCACGCAGTGGAAAACGCCCTGCAGCCACTCGAAGCACCGTATCGCGGGCTGGCAGGTCAAGCGTGACGGCCGGCACCGAGTCGGCGTAGGCGTCCAGCAGCAGCAAGCGTGTACGGCCGCCGCGCGTCATGCGGAATTCCATGGGCACCTCGGCGGCCACCCATTGCAGCGTCCATCGCCCGTTTTCCATTGTCTGCATGGGCGCCGCAACGCGAGTGCGCTGCGCGAGCGAATCGTCGCGCACCGCGCGACCCGATACCGAATCGGGGAGTGGCCCATCGCCCATCACGCGCACGACACTCCCGCCAAGCACACGCACCGTGTGTACATCACCAACCGTTCGCGCGGGCAAGCCCGTGTACGACGGCGGCGTCACACGCACGTCCCACACCCCCAGCGGCAGCAGGCGCGATACCTCGGGCGCTACCAACGAGGCTGGCCGCGACGCGGCGCTCACAACTACGGCGATACCGTGTGAACGGCTGACCAGGACCAACGCGAGCGCGCCGCTCGCGAAAAGTGCGGGGCCCAGCAACTGACGACGCGTACTGCGCCACAGCGCACCGGCAATGTCGGTGCGCGCCAACTGCGCGTTCGCTCGATCGTAGAGCCAGCCCGCCGTGTCCGTGACCGATACACTGTCCCGGAGCGTGGGAACACGGGACGCTTGCTGCTCCACCCATGTGACCAACGCGAAGCTCGACGGCCCCGCCGGCTGCTGCTGTTCTTCAATCCAGAGGGCTGCGCGTGCCGAGTCGAAAAACACGCGCTGCGCGTGCCGTGCGACCAGTGCAGCGGCGAGCAGCCCACCAGCAAGCGCTACAACCCGACCACCCGCAGAATCCGGCGCAAGCCCGGGCACCTGCAGGTGCCAGAGCAGCACCGTAATTCCGGATAAGCACGCGCACCCGGTCAGCACCGAGCGAAGCAGCAGGACCCCGCGCAACCGGCGGCGAACGCGCTCGACCGTTCGCCACACCGGATCGCGTGACATCATCGAGGGGGAGATATTCATCCGCGCATCGCCTGACGTCGCCACCATTCCACAGCGAGCGCCAAAAGTGCCAGTACGAGCAGCGCGGGCTGCAGCCAGCGAGCCGCAGGCGACATTCGCAACGCGGCGCTCACACGGAATGCCGCCGCCGGTGCCAACGCATCGGGTGCGCCGAAACCGACCAGAGAATCGGCGAGGCGCCATGACATGGCGCGTCCACCGCACGGGGCCCGTACCGCGTCCAGAACGCCGCCTGCCGCCGGTGTCAGCAATACGTCGCTGGAAATGGGAACGACAATGGCAACGGTGCGCACACAGCCGCGCGACACCATTCGTTCGATCGCCGCCACCTCGCCGTCACTCCACCACGCGATCGCACGCTCGTTCGTAGCGAGCGCTGGCGCACGGACCGTTCGCACAAAGGGTGCGATCAACGCGCGTCCACCGGCACTCACGGCACTTGCGGTATCGGGGACGTCACGTATCGGCCAGCCTGCTGGGCGGCCGTTTATCGGCCACTGCACGAGTACCACTGTTGGTGAACCAGCGTCCGTTGAAGCTGCAGGCTCCGTGGTGTCCAATGAATCGATGTCGCCCGCCGCCGTTGTCGTGTCGCGTTGCACCACCACCGTATCGGCTGACGACGCCGATGTTTGGTCTGCCGAGATTCCGGGCGTCAAGCGCGCAAACACGGACACGAGAAGGTCAGTGGGCGGCCCCCCCGTTACACGAACCGGCAGCCACACCGCCCCTTCGCCAGGCGTCAGTGAATCCGGCCACGTAATCCGTGGCTCAGGGAGGAGTTGCACCGCCCCCGGCCATGCGGCACGCCATGCCTGCCAGCTCTCGGTACCGTGCAGTGACGCTGGCGCGACCACCAACAGCGCGAAGCGCTCGGTGCCGGCGCGCGTGGCCATCAGTCGTGCCGCGCGCTCCACTGCCAGCGGCAGGGCGCGCCCCGGCTCCTGCAGCCCATCGGCCCAGATCAGCTCGATCTCGCGCGGCCCACTCGCCGCCGTATCGCTCACACTCGCGGTGCGCTCGCGTGTCACACGCCCCGCAGCGACTGAGCGGGTCACGTGCGCGCGGAGCGCAATGCTGTCCGCCAGCAGGCGTCGGTCCGCGACGACCAGCGTGATCTCGCGGGCGCCGGCGGGCGCCCAGCGCAGCCCCGACAGGGCGGCGCCTGCGGCCAGCACCGCAAGGATACGCAGCAACAACAGCAGCAGATCCGTCGGCGTGCGCTGACGCGCCACCGCCCGTGCCATGGTCTCCGGCACAAACCGCGCGGTGGGCAGCAACAGCTCCGGCGGCCGATGCACCGAGAGCAGATGCAGCGCCAACACGCCGATCGCCCCAAGCCCTGCCACGCCGAGCACCCACGGAGAGGACACAGACCACATCAGACGCCGGTCCTCGCCACCACGCGCCGCACGGCACGGGCGGGTGCCTCGTTGGTCACCACCTCCGAATACCCTGCCCCACTCCCACGCCAGCGTTGCGCCGTCTCTTCACGGAATGCCGCAAAACGCGCTCGGTATTCGGAATGCGCACGCGGCGCGAGCACCTGCGCCCGCTCGGTGTGCTCAGGGTCGCGCGCCAGATACACGGCATCGGGTAACGTCAGTTCTGCAGCGGCTACGACATGGACGCACTCCACCCACGCGCCACCGGCCACTAGCACGGAGGCCTGACGGATGAGCGCGTCGAGATCCCCCAGACAATCGGTTAGGATCACGCAGCGCACTCGGGCCGGCACCTGCGCGACCAGTGCGGCGAGCGACGGATCACCGCCGCACACTATCGCATCCAGCGCGCGCGCAATCTCGATGATGGTGCCACGTCGCGTGCGCGGCGGCATGCGGAGCAGCGAGTACCCATGAGCCACCAGCACACCAACGGGATCCCCCGACGCATGCGCAACGGCGCTCAGGCCAACCGCCAGCGCACACGCCAACTGCCACTTGGACATGGTCGCTCCCCCCTCGGGAAAGGCCATGCTCGCGGACCCGTCGAGAACGACCCACGTGGGGAGCAACGCGCGCTCCTCGCTGAGTCGCACGAACGCGCGGTCGCTCCGTGCCAGCAGCTTCCAGTCGAGGGCGCGCGGATCGTCTCCCTGCCGATAGAGACGGTACTCCGTGAACTCACCCGCCGTGCCGCGCTGCCGCGACCGGTGCACGCCGGGCGCTGCCGCCGCGACGGCAGAGCGCGTCGACCAGCGCACACCGCGCAAGGCATCGAGCATGGGGCCGTGCGCGGCCATTACGCGGAGCGCGCGCTCGATGGCGCCGCCACGTGCGACAGCAATGCCTCAACGATCGGCTCCGATGACACACCGTCGGCCTCCGCGGCGAAATTTGGCAGAATGCGATGCCGGAGCACCGGCATCGCCACGCGCTGAATATCCGTCGGCGATACGGCCGCCCGTCCCGCCAGCAGTGCAGCCGCCTTGGCGCCCAGGATCAACGCCTGGCCCGCGCGCGGACCGGCACCCCAGCGCACATACTGCTTTACCACCTTGGGCGCACTCGGCTCCTGCGGACGCGTGGCGCGCACCAACTGCGCTGCGTACCGCAGCACCAGTTCACTGCACGGCAGTTCCCGCACCACGCGCTGCAGCGCAATGGCGTCGGCCGACGAAAACACCGGCTCGATCAACGCTCCACGTTTTCCAGTGGTGGTACGAAGAATCGCGATCTCGTCGTCCTCGGTGGGATACCCCACGCGGATATCGAAGAGAAACCGATCAAGCTGCGCCTCGGGCAGCGGATACGTGCCTTCCTGCTCAATCGGGTTCTGCGTGGCGAGCACGAAAAACGGCTCCGGCAACCGCATCGTTTTGCCGGCGGCGGTCACGCAATGCTCCTGCATCGCTTCGAGCAACGCCGCCTGAGTGCGCGGTGGCGCCCGATTGATTTCATCGGCCAACACGATGTTCGCAAACACCGGCCCCTGCACAAATCGAAAAGCGCGCGCGCCACCGCCGCTTTCTTCGAGAATTTCGGTGCCCGTGATATCACTGGGCACGAGGTCGGGCGTGAACTGAATACGGCGAAAATCCAGCTGCATGGCCTCGGAGAGCGACTTGATCATGAGCGTCTTCGCGAGCCCCGGTACCCCCACCAGCAAGGCATGCCCGCCGGCCACCAACGCCATCAGGATTTCGTCCACCACCGCGTCCTGCCCCACGATACGCTTGCCGATCTCCGCGCGCAGCCGGTGCACGGCCTGCACGAGTGCCTCCACCGACTCGGAGCCAGTGCCAGCATCCGCCACCATCGGAGCGGCGCTCACCGCACCGCCCGCCGGCGACGCCCCATGAGAAACAACGTGGAGGCGTCCTGTACCCCAGCCGCCTCTAGCGTGACCGATTCGTCGCGGATCTCGATGCCGTGCAGCTTGACCACAAACGCCTCCACATCATCCATGTCCGGCAGGAGGGCCGCCATGGCCGCCTGCTTCACCTCGCGCACGCGCGTAGTCGGCGCCGCCTCAACCCGCACCGCATCCCACACCTCAGCGGCCTGCACGCGCATCGTCATCACCGACAACGCATCGGTCGGCACCAGTCGCAGCACCTCGGGGCGTACGCGGAGCGTGTTCGGGAACGCCGTCATGCCACCCCACCACTCTCGAGCTCGCCGGACACCGCCGCATCCACCGTATCCACAGGCGGCATCATCGGTGGCGCTGGTGGCAACGCGTCGAGGAATCGGGCGATCTGCGCATCGAACAGATAACTCGACCCAGTCACCGAAACCCCGGCTACGGATTCACGCGCCGCGATGGCGATCTCCTCTCCCCCCTGGCCGCGCAGCACCACGTAGCCCGGCCCCTGCTTTTCTAAAAACGCGGCGTACACACCGCTACCTCGTCCAAAGAACCGGACCGCCTCCGCCAATACCTCGGCGACCGGCATGGCGGTCACGCGCTCCTGCAACTGCCGCGACGACTGGTGATGCGAAGCAACCATGACGAATTCCGGTAAACGTGCAGAAGAACCGATGCCATGAGAGACACGAACCGTTCCGGGCCTCAGCGGCTCGGGTCGGGACGATCTACATCGATCGGGAAAATGATCCGACACGCGATCTCCGCGCCGGATGCCTCGGAGGGCGCGTTGACCATCTCCAGCTGCAGCTCGCCCCCCAACAGACGGGCAAGGGCCCGGCCGAGCGGCAAATCGAGTGCCGATGCGCCTCCGCGCAGCGCCTGGTACGGATCGGGCAACACGGAGTGCGGAGCATCCTGAATAATACGCAGCGCATCGCGTGACAGTTGCTCCGTCGCCCCCAATTCCTGCTCCCCGGCAGATGCGGCCGGCCAACGCAGGTCCAGTGTCAGAAATCCGCCCTCCTGCCGGAGGCCCGCGCGCACGGAACCGCTCGGTCGCGTAGCCCCAATCACCCCCACGCCGATCACCAACTCCAGCAACCGCCCCATCCACCGGCGGTCGGTTCGGACCGTCGGCAGCACCACCGTCGGCTCCTCCACGTGCACCGGAACCATCGGCGCCCGCGTGCGCCACCGGGCGACCGCATCACGCAGCGGCTCGCGCGGATCGAGTTCCTCCAGCGTCAGCGGCAGCGCGTGGCGCTGAATTTGGTGCAGCTCCTGCGCGGCAGCAGCCAGCGCGTGCACCGCCAGCAGCCGCGCCGCCGCGTCTCCACCCGCCGACGCCCCCGTGAGCCGTCGCAGCTCAGCCAAAACCAGTGCGACCATATCGTCATACGCCTGATCCGCCACACGACGGGCGTCCGTCTGGGCATCCAACTCCGCGTTGGCCTCAGCGAGCGCGGCGTTGGACCTCCGCAGCGCGTCCACCCCACGCGCCTTATCGGAGGCCGTCGCCAGCTGTTCGGCGACCACCTGCACCAGCGCACGCTGTGCGTCGGTGAGCTGCGTGGCATCGGCAAAGTAGAACGCTACCGCGCCACTGACCCCGTCGGCCGTAGAAAGCGGCGCGGCCAGGATAGACCGAAAGCCCAGCTCGGACGCCACCTCGTACCACGCTTCGAGCAAGGGATCAGCAAAGAGATCCGGAATTTCCACCAGCCGACGTTCCGCCACCGCCAACCCGCTCGGCCCATCACCGACCCGCACCCGCAACGCGCCAATCCACGACCGATGCTTGGCCGGCCACTCGTGCTGCGCTACCGGGCGCAGCAGTTCGCCATCATCGCTCCGCATCATCACCATTGAAAACGACGCCCCCAGCAGGGGCGTCACCCGGTCGAGCGCGAACTGCTGCACATCGCTGGGCCGATCCGCCACCAGCAAGGCGTGGGCGATCTCCCGGATCGCCAGCATCTCCCGACTTTCGGCCACCGACCGTCAGCCCTGCGACGTTCGAGAACGCTTGGGCGACAGGGGGCGCACCTCGAGGCGATGCACCAGCATGTGAGGCGGCGTCTGCACGACAAACGCCACGGCCTCCGCCACATCCTGCGGTTCCAGCATCCACGTGCGGTTGGTGCCAGGAGGGAAAAGATCAGTGTCCACCGACCCAGGCATGATCACCGACACCCCAACCCCGGCATCCCGCACCTCCAGCATCAGCGACTCCGCAAAGCCCATCACGAAGTGCTTCGTGCCGGAGTAGCAGGTGCCGCCCACGAAACTGTTGCGTCCGGCGATGCTGCCGATCATGCACACATGGCCGCGGCCCCGCGCTACCATGCCGGGCAACACCGCGCGCGTCACGTGATACAGCGCGTTCACGTTGACGTCCACCTGGCGATTCCACTCTGCTGCGGTCATCTCGAGAAAGGGCGTCATGACCGCCACGCCGGCGTTGTTGACCAGCACGTCCACGTGGAGTCCGGTCAACTGCGCCGCCGTGGCGAGCGCGTTCGTGACATCCACCGCAATTGTCCGGGCCGATGCCCCCAGCGCCTCGCACTCAGCGGCAACCGCAGCCAACTGATCGGCGTCGCGGGCTACCAGCACCAGATCGTGATTCGGCGCCAGCTGGAGCGCTATGGCATGCCCAATGCCTCGCGACGCACCCGTAATAAGCGCGACGGGACGGGCGCGGATCAATAAAGTATCGGAAGAAGTCATGAGTGAAAGCTACGCCCGAAGGGCCCACAGGAAAGCCACCGCCCGGTATCGCGTCGATACACAACCGTGACGAAGCCGTCGCCGGTAAGTTGCCGAGTCAGCGGACCTTTTGCACTCGGGCTTGCCGGTACCATGTCGGTTCGCGCCCCTTTGCTCCGTGTTTGCGCCGAAGTGCCCTCCTCCAGACTAATCCCGTAGATGCATTTGTCGCTTCGTAGTTTGGCCGCCGGTCTGCTCCTCAGCACCGCGCCACTCCGCGCCCAAGGTGTCGTCACCGGCACTGTCACTGACCCCAATGGTCGTCCGCTCTCGGGTGTACTGGTGTCGGTCGATGGCAGTGCCATCCGCACCTCAACCCAGAATGGCATCTATCGCGCTGTGAACGTGCCAGCTGGTGCCCGCACCCTCACGTTCCGATACATCGGCTTTCAAATGGTTTCCAAATCGGTCACCATCACGACCGATCGCACGTCCACACTCGACGTGAAGATGTCGGAAGCGATCACGTCGCTCACGGCCGTTCAGGTGAAAGGACAGGTGGCGGGTCAGGCGTCAGCGCTCAATCAGCAGCGCGCGGCATCCACCATCTCCAGCGTGATCGACAACGAACTCGTGGGTCGACTGCCCGACCCCAACATGGCCGAGGCGCTCGCGCGCGTACCCGGTGTTGCGGTCCTGCGGGATCAGGGGGAGGGTCGCTTTGTACAGATTCGCGGAACGAGCGCCGATCTCAACTCGATGTCGATGAATGGTCTCCGCATCAGCTCACCGGAACAGAGCAGCCGGCAGTTGCCGATGGACATCGTGCCATCCGATCAAGCAGCGCAGATCCAGGTCTCGAAGACACTCACGCCCGACATGGATGCCGACGCGATCGGCGGCAACGTCAATATCGTCACCCGCACGGCACGCGCCAATCAGCCACTCCTGAATGTGACCTTCGCCGGTGGTGCGAACCAGCTCGGCGGCGGAGGCTTGCTCAACGTCGGCGGCAATGCCGGCAAACGATTTGGCGCGGCGCAGCGGTTCGGTGCGATGGTGGGCGGCACATACTACAAGAATGACCGCGCCTCACAGAATATTGAGGGCGACTGGTGCTCGCAGACGCGCAACTGCGGTGTGGCCCCATCGCTCACTTCGCTCGATGCCCCCAACCTGTTCGAGCTGCGCGACTATCCGCAAGTAGACCGACTCCGCGCAGGACTGAATGGGACGCTGGATTATCTGCTCGCCAACAACAGCAAGCTGTTCCTGCGCGGTACCTTCAACCGCTTTTCCGACGACGAGGTCCGCGCCCGTGCGCGCTTCCGCTTTCGCGGCGGCGGTGGCTCTCGCTGGACACAGGTGACGCCGGATTCCGGCATCACGACCGGCTCACAGTTTGATCGGGATCTCCGCCTGCGTGAGGTAACGCAGGATATCATCACCGCGCAGTTCGGTGGCGAGCACTTCGCGGGCAACGGCAAGGCACTCGACTGGACGATCGGAACGTCGCGTGCGTCGGAGAGCCGCCCCGACGTACTGACCATGGGATTCCGCCAGAGCGGCATGACGCTCGGCTACAACTTCGCCGATCCGGATAGCCCGCGCGCCAACGTGTCGGTGGGGTCCTTCGATGACCCGGCACTCTTCGGCTTCAACTCCCTCGTCCGCGAGGTCCGCGAGACCCGGGATAACGATATCAGCGCAAAGCTGAACGCGTCGATGCCTGTGGCCTTCGGTGCCTTTACCGGTACGCTCAAGGCAGGCGTTGCAGCGCGCCTCAAGACACGCGCGAATTCTCAGGCGAACACGACGTACACGAATGCGCTCGGCGCCAACAGTGCGGGGGCAACCCGTGCCACGCTCATGAGCGCGCTCACCGCCGAAACCGCTGGCCGCACGCTCTTCGATGGCGACTACCAGTTCGGTCGCACCTTCGATGCGGTTCGCATGCGGGAATTCGTTGCGGCGAATTTGAACGCCTTCACCGTGAACGCGCTCACCTCGCAGACGGTGTCGGCTGGTGGGTCGTTCGGCGTCGATGAAGACGTGTATGCGGCGTACCTGATGACCACGCTCGATGTCGGCGCGCTGCGCCTTGTACCGGGAGTGCGCGTTGAAGCAACGCGTGTGCAGAATACGGCCAAGATCGTTGCGCTCAACGCCGCCGGGACGGCGCTGTCCCGTCCCATCGCGGACACGACGGGCTCGAGCAACTACGCGAACGTGTTCCCATCCATCAACGCCACGTATCGTATTGATGAGTATACGAATGTGAAGGCTGCCATCACCACGGCACTCGTACGTCCGCAGTTCCAGGACATGACGCCGTATGTCAACGTGCAGGCAGGCCAGCAGACGGCGACGATCGGCAATCCGGCGCTCGAGGCCACCACGGCGCTGGCGTATGACCTGATGATCGAACGCTACTTTCGTTCGGTGGGCTTTATGTCGGCCGGCGCGTTCTACAAGGACCTCCAGAACTTCATTTTTCCGACCGCACGCGCGCGACGCACCGATGAAGCGCTAGGGCCCGACGCCACACAGGTCCTTCAGCCAGTGAACGGCCCCACCGCCCAACTCTACGGCTTCGAGTTGGCATGGCAGCAGAATCTGACGTTTCTACCCGGGATGCTCGCCGGTCTTGGCCTGAACGCGAATTACACATACACCAAGTCGGTTGCAGAAATTCCAGGGCGCGGACGTAGCGGCGTCGACACGCCACTGCCGGGGCAAACCGGCAATGCCGGCAACCTTGGCGTGTTCTTCGATCGCGGGCCCGTCTCGCTGCGTGTCGGCGCGAACTACTCGGGTGCGTTCCTCTCCACAATCAATGCCATCACTCCAGAGGGCGACACGCGTACGCTGGATCGGCTGCAGTGGGACGCATCAGGCTCGTTCCAGATTCGCAAAGGCATGAAGCTGTTCGCCGAAGCGATCAATCTGTCGAACACACCGCTGCGCGCCACCGTCGGCGATCGTCTCACCCGCGGCGGCGGCGGCGATGACCCGAGCTACGAGTTCTACAAGTCCTGGGGTATGGTCGGCCTGCGCCTCGAACGGTGAAGTGGTGGTGAGAGCTAAGAGCTAAGAGCTAAGAGCTAAGAGCTAAGAGCTAAGAGCTAAGAGCTAAGAGCTAAGAGTGATTTTTCAGCTCTGAGCTCTGAGCTCTTAGCTCTTAGCTCTTAAAGCTACGGCGTAACCGCGCACCCCGCCGCCACCGTGCACTTGGGATCGAGCTTCGGCAGCTTCAGTCGATCCAGCTCCGCATTGACCGCGGCCAGATCCGTCTTCCACACCGTGTCCAGCGTCGTGGTGTAACCCTTTAGTTCCTTCGTCAGAATGTCGAGGATCTCGGGCATGTACGTGCCCGGCGGGCCGTCACCGCGCTCCGACATCGACAACAAATTGGCAAGCCGGTTGTTGACCTTGATGGGGAAGTTGAGCGGGTCCTGTCCGCTCTGATTCTTCACCTGGTACACGTTCTCCTCAACGGCGGATGTGCTCGTCCGGAGCGTCGCACCCTTCTCCGCGAGCGCGGCGTCCTTCGCCCGCTTGAGCCGATCCTCCAACTGCGCCTTCACGCGACGGATCTCGATCACCGCCATGTTGGCCTCGGTGCTCTTGTCGCGCACCTTCACGCCGAAGGCGTACTGTGCCCGGAGATCAGCATCGGTCACCTCGGGCAGCAACGGGCTCCGTTGGATCACCAGTGGCGCCGTCATCGACTGTCCGTCGGCGTTCATGCGAATCGTGTAGCGTCCCGGCGGTAGCACGGGGCCATTCGTACCCGCGCCCCAGAGAATCATCCCCGGGAAGCTCTCGATCCCCTGACCGCGCAGATCGTACACCATCCGCGTGAAGCCCGGCGTGAGTTGAAAGGTCGCGCCGGTGCCACCGCGCCGACCGCGCGCTGGTCCTGCGGCCACGGTGGTCGTGTCACCAGTAAAGGTGCGCAGCACCGCGCCCAGCGAATCCACGATGTCAACCGTGGCGCGCTTCGGCGCCGCCGCAAACCGCCAGCTCAGCGTCACGTTCCCACCCGAGCGAATGCCCACGGCCGGCGTGAACAGATGCGACGCCGCCGCCATGACCGTTTGCGTCACCTGACGCAGCGGCGCGATGTTGTCGAGAATCCAGAAGCCACGCCCGTGTGTGCCAATCACCAGTTCATCGCGCTCCACGATGAGGTCCGCCACCGGCACGTCCGGCATGTTCAAATTGAGTATCTGCCAGTTCGCGCCGTCATCGTACGAAATACGCACGCCGTGCTGCGTGGCGGCGTACAGCAAACCGCGCCGCGTGGGATCTTCACGCACCGCGTGCACATAATCCGTGGCGTTCAATCCGTTCACGATCTTCGTCCATGTCTTGCCGAAGTCGGTGGTTTTAAAGATGTACGGCGCGCGGTCGTCGAGCAGTGGACGACGCACGGAGACGTACGCGGCGCCGGCGCTGAACGACGAGGCGTCGATCTGGCTCACGCGCCCGAAGTCCGGCATCTCCTTGGGCGTCACGTTCGTCCACGTCAGGCCACCGTTTCGCGTCATATGCACCAGCCCATCGTCGGACCCCGTCCAGATCACGTTCGCGTCCGTCTTGCCCGGACCCACCGCAAAGATCGTCGCGTACACTTCCGGGCCGTTCATGTCGCCCGTGATCGGGCCACCCGACTTCTCGAGCGTTTCCGGTGCGTGGCGCGTGAGATCAGGGCTGAGATTCTTCCAAGTGCGTCCGCCATCGAGTGTCCGCCACAAACGCTGTGACGACACGAACAGCATCTTCGGGTTGACGGTCGAGAAGATGATCGGGAACGTCCACTGCCACCGCTCGCGGATCTCCTTGGCCGGTTCGCCGGAGTAGAACCACGGGTACGGATTTACTTCGCGGGACAGGCCGGTGCGGCGATTGAACTTGTCAACGTACCCACCGTTGTTCGTACCGGAAAAGAAGATGTCCGGATCGAGCGGATCCGGTGCGATATAGCCAGGCTCACCACCGCCAGCCTGATACGCCACCGCCATGCCACCCGCCGCCTCCTGCCCCGGCTCCGCGTTCTGCCGCCCCATGTTCCAGGTGCTGGGCACGCACAGCGTACTGTTGTCCTGCTGCGAGCCACACACGTGAAACGGAATGTGCTTGGTGGTGATCACGTGGTACCACTGCGGCGTGGGGAAGTCCTGCGCCGAGTACGTACCACCCGTGTTCATCGTGACCGTACCGCCGCCATCGTTGGCGACCACGAGGTGCGCGGAATCATCCGGATCCACCCACAGATCGTGCCAGTCACCGTGACTCCCCTGCCCGATGCTGGTAATCGTCTTGCCGCCATCCGTGGAGCGATAGAACGACACGTTCTCCAGATACACCACATCGGCGTTCTTGTGATCGGCGGTCACGCGCGAGTAGTAGAACGCCCGCTGACGGATGTTGCGATCGCTATTCACCAGGGTCCACGTGGCGCCAGCGTCTTCGCTGCGGAACAAGCCGCCGTTCTCGTTCTCCACCAGCGCGTACACGCGCTTGGAGTTCGCCGAGGACACCGCCAGGCCCACCTTGCCGATCAACCCACTCGGCATACCGGGAGCGCGCGTGATCTCAGTCCACGTGTCGCCGCCATCGGTGCTCTTGAAGATCCCGCTGCCGGGACCACCGCTCGACATCTGGTACTCCTTGCGGTACGCCTCCCACAACGAGGCATACAGGATCTGCGGATCATTGCGATCGATCGCGATATCCACCGCGCCGGTTCGCGCATCGCGGAACAGCACCTTCTTCCACGTGGCACCGCCATCGACGCTCTTGAAGACACCCCGCTCGTCACTCGGTACGCTGTACTTGCCGAAGACGGCGGCGTATACGATGTCGGGGTTGGTCGGGTGAATGCGGATCCGCGAAATCGCGTCGACATTCCGGAAGCCCACATGGGCCCACGTTTTGCCTGCATCCTTACTTTTGTAGATGCCGTCGCCGGGCATGATGTTGCCGCGGATGTGCGACTCGCCGGTGCCGATGTACACCACGTCAGGCACGGATTCGCTCACGGCCACCGCACCCACGGAAGCGCTGGTGATCTGCCCATCGGTGACGGGGCCCCAGTTTTCGCCACCGTCCACGGTCTTCCACAGCCCGCCGCCGACGGCGCCGAAGTACGCCTCGTTCTTTCGCCCTTTCACCCCGCTGGCGGCGATGGACCGACCGCCGCGATCGGGGCCGATATTGCGCCATCGGAATTGCGCGAGGAACGCCGAGTCGAGCGTAACCGGCGTCTGCGGCATCACCGCCGAGGCGGTGCGCACCGGTGCGGGAGGCGCGGCAGGTCGGGCGGGCGGCTGAACGAGCGCCGCCGGCACCGCGAGGAGCAGGAGGGAATGCAGGGTGAGCATAGCCGAGGGGATGAGAAGCGGGAGCAACCGGCCGCCCCGTGTGGGACGGCCCTCTCTACGTTGCAGGTTACGTCGCGAGATGGCAACTCGCTGACGGCACAATGACAGGCCACCCGGATAATGTGCCATGCCGCCCATCAATCAAATCACCGCCGACATCATCGACGCGTCGATTCACATCCACTCCGACCTCGGCCCGGGCCTCTTCGAATCGGCGTACGAGGAACTCTTGGCGGCCGAACTGCGGCGTCGCGGCCTCGACGTCCAGCGGCAACGCCTCATCCCGTTCGAATACAAGGGGACGAAAATCGAATTCGGGTTCCGGCTGGACCTCTTGGTCGAAGATCGGCTCCCCGTCGAACTCAAATGCACCGAACGCCCGGCGCCCGTTCACCAACGGCAACTGCTGACCTATTTGCGGCTGTTGAAGCTACCCGTGGGATTGTTGATCAATTTCGGCGGCGTCCGACTTATCGACGGGGTTCAACGCGTTATGAATGGGTACTTGAACGATGATGCGCGGGACGCGGGACATTTTTGAACTGATCACACAGAGGAAAGGAGAAAAAGAGAAAAGGAGGACGCGGACACACTCTTTTTTCTTTCTTTCTTTCTTAACTCTTTAACTCTTTTTCTCCTTTCCTCTGTGTGATCAGTTCCAAACACATCCAACCGCACCACCTCACCCCACCAGCTTCCCCGCCAAATACCCCTTCAGCTGACTCACGTCCACCCGATCCTGAGCCAACGTATCGCGATCACGCACCGTCACGGTCTGATCCGCTGTACTCTGCCCATCAACCGTGATACAGAACGGCGTGCCCACTTCGTCCTGCCGCCGATAGCGCTTGCCGATCGAGCCCGACTCGTCGTAGTCCAGCGGGAACGCCATGCGCAGATCGTTCATGATCGCCTTGGCCATCTCCGGCTGACCGTCTTTCTTCGTCAGCGGAAAAATCGCCGCCTTGATTGGCGCGATCGCCGGGTGTAGCCCCAGCACCACGCGGCCTTCCTCCTCACCCTCCACCGCCTCTTCGCGGTACGCGTTCACCAGCGCAGCCAGCGTGACACGATCCGCGCCCACCGACGTTTCGATCACGTACGGCACGAAGCGCTTGTTGTTCAGCTGATCGAAATACTCCAGCTTCTTGTTCGAGAAGATCTGATGCTGCGTCAGATCAAAATCGCCACGGTTGTGCACACCTTCGATTTCCTGAAAGCCCAGCGTCCCACCGAAGTCGAAGGTCACGTCAAACGCCGCCCGCGCGTAGTGTGCCAGTTCACCCTCACCATGCTGGTGGAATTTGAGTCGCTCCGGAGAGAGCCCCAAGCCGAGGTGCCATTCCATGCGGAGCTGCTTCCACTGCTCGAACCACTCCATGTCCGTGCCCGGGGCCACGAAAAACTGCATCTCCATCTGCTCGAATTCACGCGTCCGGAAAATGAAATTCCCGGGCGTGATCTCATTGCGGAACGCCTTGCCGATCTGCGCGATGCCGAACGGCACCTTCTGGCGCATACTCTGCTGCACGTTCAAAAAATTCACGAAAATGCCCTGCGCCGTTTCCGGGCGCAGATACACCACGCTCGCACTCTCCTCCAGTGCGCCCATGAACGTCTTGAACATCAGATTGAAATTGCGCGCCTCAGTCAGCTGACACGCGTCGTGCTGACCCGGCTGCTTGCTCGGCTTCTGTGGACAGCGCGCGTCTTCCAGTTTGTCCGCGCGGAAGCGACCCTTGCACGTCTTGCAGTCCACCAAAGGGTCCACGAAGCCGGCCACGTGGCCGCTGGCTTCCCACGTGCGCGGATGCATCAGAATCGCCGCATCGAGGCCTTCGATGTCGTCGCGCGACCGTACCATCGCGTTCCACCAGCGATCTTTGATGTTCCGCTTGAGCTCCACGCCCAACGGCCCGTAATCCCACACCGATCCGGTGCCGCCGTAGATCTCGGAGGACTGGAAGATGAAGCCGCGACGCTTGCACAGCGAAACGAGCTTGTCCATCACATCGGGTTGAGCCGCCATTAGTGCCGTCGCAGAAAGCTGAAGTGAGTTGCGCGGGCGTTAGCCCAGCAAATGCGCCACGATCGCGTCGCCGTGGTCGCGGCCGTTCTCGATAAAAATACGATTCGCCTGCAGGCCCGAGGAGATCACTCCTGCAAGGTAGATACCGGCCACCGGCGTCGCCATCGACAGCGGATCGTGCGACGGCACGCCAGTCTCCGGATCAATAAACACACCCACCTGCTCCAACAGCCCCGTCTCCGGCAGATACCCAGTCATGGTGTACACCTGCGTGGCCGGTATCTCGACCGTGCCATCGGCACTGCGGACCACCACGAACTCGGGCGTGATCTCCACCACGCGGCTCTCGAATTGCCCGCGAATCGTGCCCGCCCGTAAGCGCGCCTCGATGTCAGGGCGCACCCACGGCTTCACCCCTGCGTCCAGCGCCTCGCCGAAGTGCACCATCGTCACCTGGGCGCCGGCGCGGTACATGTCGAGCGCCGCATCCACCGCCGAGTTGCCGCCGCCCACGATGACCACCGGCTCACGCCACGCACGGTGACCCTCTACGTACCCGTGCTGCACGTGCGGCAACGATTCGCCCGGCACCCCCAACCGATTCGGGCGCCCGAAGTAACCGGTCGCCACCACCACCGCTCGTGCTGCCGTATCCGTCGCCTGCCCCGTGCGTGACGTTGTACGCACCAGCCACCGCGCCCCTCGGGCGGGGGCATCCGCCGCCGCGAGCACAATCGGCGCCAGCGACTCGACCGTCTGATACTGCCGCACATCGAGGTCGTACAGCGACGCCACCCCGCGGTAATACGCCAGCGCTTCGCGGCGGTCGGGCTTATCGGTCGGAATCAGAAACGGCACGCCGCCAATCGCGATCCGCTCCGCGGTAGAGAAGAACGTCATGTACGTGGGGTAGCTGGCAATGCCGTTCACCAAACAGCCGCGATCGAACACCACCGCCGACAACCCGGCACGACGGGCCGCTACCGCAGCGGCGAGCCCACACGGACCGGCCCCCACCACCACCAGATCGATCACCCCGTCGCCCACCCCGCGAGCGCCATCCGCCACACTCGTCATCCGACCGACGCGTGCACTCCGATAATCTGATCGCGCCGCGTCCCCACACTGACAAACGCAATCGGCGTTTCGCACAGCGCCTCGAGACGGTCCAGATAGGCCCGTGCCGCCGCTGGGAGATCCTCCAGACGTCGTGCGTCCTGCGTGGACTGCTGCCACCCGGAGAACCACTCGTACACCGGCACCGCGCGCTCCAGCAGCTGCAGATCGGCCGGAAACTCCGTGTGGATCTCGCCGTCCACGTCGTATCCGGTGCACACCGCCAACGTCTCGAGCGTATCGAGGACATCGAGTTTGGTGATCGCGAGCCCCGTCAGACCATTCACCCGCGCCGCGTACCGCACCACCACGCCGTCAAACCACCCACAGCGGCGCGGACGCCCCGTCGTGGCCCCAAACTCGTGGCCGAGCGCGCGCACATGACTCTGCAGCGGCTCCTCCAGCTCCGTGGGTAGCGGACCATTGCCGACACGCGTGGTATACGCCTTCACCACCCCCAACGCCGACTGCAGCACCATCGGCGAAATGCCCACGCCCGTAGCGGCGCCACCCACGGTGGTATTGCTCGACGTCACGAACGGATACGTGCCATGGTCGATGTCCAGCATCGAGCCTTGCGCACCCTCCAGCAGCACCGCCGCGCCATTCTGGATCGCCCGATGGATGCATAATCCCACGTCCTCGGCGATCCCGAGCAATCGGGGCGACAGCCCCTCCAGCGTGGCCAGCGTCTCCTCCACCGACGCCCGGAGGTCGGATCCTGACCGCTCCAGCTGCGCATTGGCCCGGTCCACGCCCGCCGTCACCAACTCGCGCAACCGCGCCGGATTACGCAGATCCAGCACCCGCACACCACGGCGCGCGACCTTGTCTTCGTAGGCCGGCCCGATGCCACGACCCGTGGTGCCGATGGCCTTGCTCGCCGCGCTCGCCTTGTCGAGCAGCTTGTGATACGGCATCACGAGATGCGCGCGCTCACTCACATACAAGCGTCCTTCCACGTCGATACCGTCGGCCACCAGCTCATCCACCTCGGTGAACAGCGTTTCGGGATCCATTACGACCCCGTTGCCGATGGCGCAGCGCACCCCGCCGTGGAGAATGCCGCTGGGGATCTGGTGCAGCACGAACGACTTCTCGCCGATATGCACAGTGTGGCCGGCGTTGGCGCCACCCTGGTAGCGGACCACCCAGTCGGCCTTCTCGGCGAGGACGTCCACCAGCTTGCCCTTCCCCTCGTCGCCCCACTGAGCGCCCACCACCACTACCGTACGTGTCGTCGAATCGAACATGCGAATTCCTGGCTTCAGCGGCTCCGGGCCGCGCACAAAAAACGCCCGGCGGACAACCCGCGAGGCGTTCTGGAAATGTAGTCTGCCAACGGGCCGAGGCAACCGCCGCCGAACCGCAAACCACGGGCTACCCTGCGCGACCAAACAGCGCCCTACCCCAGCGCCCCGGAGCCCCCGACGACGGCGGCCGTGAAAAGCCACACCGCCACCACGACGCCTAATCCCATTTTCGCGCTGGTCGCAACCGCGCGACCCACCAAGGCACCCGTCGCCACGCGTACCGGCTGCCCGCGCGCCGCCCGGTGGACGGTCCACTCCGCCACGAACGCCCCTACAAAGGCGCCGACAAAGGCGCCGATCACCGAGCCAAGCACCGGCACCGGGACGCCGAGCATCGCGCCAATGAGCGCGCCAAGGATCGCCCCCCACGACGCGCGCGCCGAACCGCCAAAACGGCGCGTGTACCGCGCCGAAATCGTGAACTCCAGAATCTCCGCCAGCACCACCAAGGCGCCAACGGAAACCAACGTCCACAAGCCAATCCCACCGGCAGGGATCAGCATCGAGTAGACCAGACCGGCACCCAACATCAGCCAGAGACCGGGCAAGCCGAGTGGCAGCAGCGCCAGACCTGCGAGCAGCAGCACCGCGAGCAGGACGGGTCCTGCGGAAAGCAAAAACACCGTTGTCATGATAGGACGTGGTACGCGGACTCCGCCCAGAGAGTTTCGCAGAACGTGCCGAGACACACTGGCACTCAAGTTCAGCGCCACACCAACCGAAACCTGTTAGCTCGGGCCGCGACGTGGCGTCCCAACGATTGGTGTCGTGGTCTGTATAGCTACAGAGGCGACGCCCCCACACCCGTCCCGAGGTACCCCGTGGCCCTGGACATTCGCCACGCGCTCTCCGCCAGCGCACCGGAGTCAATCGAAGACCTCCGCGAGATGCTGGGGAGTCTGGAAGCTCAGCTCGTCAGTTTGTACGAAGAGAAGGAGCATACGCCGGATCGTACGGCCGCTGGCGCCCCTGATGAGACGCTCACTGCGCTGTACGAAGACAAGCAGCGCCTCAGCGCGCGGACGATCACCGACCTCCGTGGCAGCGTCGAGAGTCTGTCCGCACAACTCGCCGAGTTCTACGAAGCCCGCGAGCGCGGCGGGGACACCACGGCAAGCAGCGGCGCGATGTCCGATACACTC
>JBBQUH010000024.1:0-51791 GCA_038212625.1 Gemmatimonadales bacterium
TTCATGCGGGACGGACGTGGCGGGGTGGTGGAGTCACCGGAACTCGCGGGCGTGACCGCGCGAGCTGGTCACACCATCACGCTCACCTTCAATATGTCGCTGCAGGAGATCGCCGAGCGCGAATTGGAGCGCGCGCGCGCCAGTACCGGCGCGACAGGCGGCGACGTGGTGATTCTCGACCCGAACAACGGCGAAGTGCTCGCGCTGGCTGGCGTGCGGAACGGGAAGCTCGCGTCGAACAGTACGCCGCTCACCGAACCCTACGAACCGGGGTCGGTGATGAAGCCGTTTGTCGTGTCGCGCGTGCTCGATCTCAAACGCGCGGCACCGGACGACGTCATCAACACCGAGAACGGGAAGGCGATGATCGCCAACCGCCCGCTCACCGACGAGCATAAAGCGGTGTCGATGACGCTGCGCGACGTGATCCGTTTTTCCAGCAACATCGGGACGGCGCGTTTAGCCGAACGGCTGTCGCCGCAGGAAGAGTATGAAGCCATGCGCGACTTTGGCTTCGGGATGTTTACCGGGGTGCCGTACCCGGCCGAGTCCCGTGGGTCGCTCGCCCTACCGCATACATGGCACCCGCTGGTGCCGTCGCGATTGGCGATCGGGTATGCCATTGCCGCGACGCCGCTCCAGATCGCGGCCGCCTATGCCGCCATCGCGAACGGGGGGGAGTTGGTGCAACCGGTGTTCGTCCGCCAGATCCGCGATGCCGAGGGCGCGGTCGTGTTCCAGAGTGAGCGACGCGTGGTCCGGCGCGTTCTCTCCCGCGAGACTGCGGCGTTGATGCGCGAGATGTTGGAGGCGGTGGTGGACAGCGGCACGGCACGCGCCGCTGATTTGGTCACCTACGACGTGGCCGGCAAGTCGGGTACCGCCCGCCGCTCTGATGGCCGCCGCGGCTACGTGGCGGGTGGCTACAACGCCACCTTCGCCGGCATGTTTCCCGCGCAGTCGCCGCAGTTTGTGATCGTCGCCCGGCTCATCGACCCGGAAGGCACCTACTTCGGAGGCGTCGTCTCCGGACGACTGGTGAATGGTATTCTCCAGCAGGCGTTGGCCACCCGCGAGGCGTCGCTCGATCGCAATGCACTCTCAGAAGTCGCGAAAGATCTCCCACTTCCCAAAGTCAGCCCGTTGTCGCCAAGCGCGCTGGTCGCCGCGCAACGCGATTCTGCCCGGCGAGACTCGCTGAAAGCGCCGTTGCCGCAGGCGGTCGAGCCGTTGCCCACGGCATCGCGCGTCGTGGTGGAGCTTCCCTACGGACGGCGCGGCGGCTTGGTGGAGAGCACGGCCCGTGAGCGCGCCGCCGAGGAGGCACCGATTATTCGCGCGGTGCCGTCGGTGTACGGGCTCGATCTGCGACAGGCCACTCGCACCCTCAGCGCCGCAGGCTTTCAGGTGGGACTCGTGGCCGGGATGGCAGGTCGCACGCGCCCCGCCGCTGGCGCATTCGCGCGGGTGGGCTCAACCGTCCAATTGGAAATGCCGCGATGAGCGCGTCCGTATCTGTGGCGCCGATGATCGACGCACTGCGCGACGCAGGGCTGCTCGTGCAGGCCAGCGCCGACGTGCCCACCACGATCACCGACCTTGTGGACGACAGCCGACGCGTGACGGCGGGCAGTGCCTTCGTTGCTGTGAAAGGCTCCGTGCAGGATGGCCACACATGGCTGCCCCTCGCACACGAGGCCGGCGCAACGCTGGCGATCGTGGAAGATGCCACAGCGGCACACGCTGCCGGACTGCCGTATCTCGCGGTGCGTGACGGCCGCCGCGCGGCCGCCGTGTCGGCAGCGGCGTTCCATAATTTCCCGGCGCGTGAACTCGCCATCGTGGCAGTGACGGGCACCAACGGCAAGACCACCACGGTGGGCCTGTTGCGGCACTTGCTCGACAGCCCCAGTCGGCCCGTTGCCTCGATTGGCACGCTCGGCGTCCTGCTGGGCAGCGCCGGGGAGCGCTTCGCTGGCGGGCAGGGACTCACCACCCCCGGGCCGGTGGAGTTGCAACGCCTGCTGCGCGCGCTGGTGAATCGGGGCGTGGCTACCGTGGTCATGGAAGTCTCGTCGCACTCGCTCGATCAGCGACGCGTGGATGGTCTCGGCTTTGCCGCCGCCGTGTTCACCAACCTCACGCGCGATCATCTCGACTATCACGGCACGATGGAGGCGTATCGTGCCGCCAAGCTGCGACTGGTGGGACTGCTGGCCCGTGACGGGGTGGCTGTGCTCAACGCCGATGATCCGGCGTGGCAGGGGATCACCAATGCGCCAGCGCTGCTTTTGTTCGGCGTCGATCTCCACGCGCAGGTCTCGGCGCGGGACGTGACGTATGTGGCCGATGGGAGCCGCTTTCTGCTCGTCGCGCCCACCGGGGCGCAGGTGGTCACACTCCCATTGCTTGGTGACTTCAACGTCGCTAACGCGCTTGGTGCGGCGGCCGCCGCACTCGCGCTCGGCGTACCCATGGTGCAGGTGGCGGAACGCCTGTCGACCGCACCGCAGGTGCCCGGTCGCCTGGAACGGCTCCACACTGGGCCGACCGTGCTTCGCGACTACGCACATACGCCGGACGCCCTCGAACGGGCGTTGCACGCGGTACGGCCCTTCACACGGGCGCCCGATGGCACGAACAGCCGCCTGATCGTAGTGTTCGGCTGCGGCGGCGATCGCGATCGTGGCAAGCGCCCGGAGATGGGCCGGATCGCCGAAGCCCTGGCCGATTGCAGCATCGTGACCAGCGACAATCCGCGCACCGAAGATCCAGAGCGCATTCTCGATGACATCGAAGCCGGCATGACGCGCCGTGATCACTTGCGGATTGAGGATCGGCATGCCGCCATCGCACAAGCGTTGCGTATGGCGACGCCGCACGATGTGATCCTGCTCGCTGGCAAAGGTCACGAGACGTACCAGATTCGTGGCACCACCTCGCATCCCTTCGACGAGCGCGCCATCGTGGCTGCGCTCACCGCCTCTTCGTTGCCTACTCCATGACGTCGTTCACGATGGCTGGGACCGCGTTCGCGCCGGTCCCAGCCGTTACGCCGGATATCGCGCACCCATTCTGGACCTTCGAGCGCGTGGCGCGCGCCCTCGGCACGGGACCGCGCTCGGCTGGCCGTGTGGCGGGCATTGCGACCGATACGCGCACCCTCATCCGCGGCGACGTGTTCGTGGCGCTGCGTGGCGAGCGGTTCGACGCGCACGATATGCTCGCCGAGGCGCGTGACCGGGGGGCGGCCGCAGTAGTGGTGGAGCGTGTGGAGGCGGCGGTGGGCCTCGGGCTTCCGGTGTACGTGGTTTCGGACACACTCGTTGCGTTGGGGCAACTGGCCACCGCCTGGCGTCGGGCTTGGGGCCGCACCGTGATCGCTGTGGCCGGATCGAACGGGAAGACCAGCACGAAAGAATTGCTCAAGGCGGCGCTCGAGGGCACGCTCGCGGTGCACGCCACCAGTGGCAACCAGAATAATCGCGTTGGGGTGCCGCTGACGTTGTTGGCGTTGCCGTCGGACGCGGAGGTGGCCGTGGTCGAGATCGGGACGAATACACCCGGTGAGGTGGCACTCCTGCGGGCGATCGCCGAGCCGGATATGGCCGTGCTGACGTCGATTGGCGAAGAACATCTCGAGGGGCTGGGTGACCTTGCTGGCGTACTCCGTGAGGAAGCCGACATCTTTCACGGAGTGTCATTGGCCGTGATACCGGCTGCGTGTCCCGAGGTAACGGAGTTGGCGCGCGCGCGCGCCGGTACGGTACGCACCGCCGGATTGCATGATGGGCAGGAGATACCGTCGGCATGGGGCCTCGACGAGGAAGGGCGACCATGGCTGACGGTGGAGGATGTCACGTTCACGTTGCCGCTGCGCGGTGTGCATCAGGCCGCGAATGCCATGCTGGTACTGGCGGCCGCGCGCGCCTGCGGTGTACCGATCGCCGCAGCGGCAGCGGGCATGGCGGCCATGCCGGTGCCCAGCATGCGGGGCGTGTGGGAACTGCTCGGACGGGCCGTGCTGATTAACGATGCATACAATGCGAATCCGCCGTCCATGCGCGCTGCGCTGGAACTGATGGAGCGGGTCGGGGCGGGGCGTCAGCGCGTAGCGATTCTTGGCTCGATGCGGGAACTCGGGGCGCAGTCGGCAGTCCAGCATCGCGCGATCGGTGAGGCGGCGCTTGCGTCATCGGTCGATATAATCGCCGGCGCCGGTGATTTTGCGGCGGTGTTTGCAGAACTCGCGCCCAATGATCCGCGGGTGATCGCCGCCGCCGAACTCGATGCACTCTGGGCGCAGCTCGAGCCTCGGCTGGCGCCCGATGCGGTTATTCTCTTGAAGGCGTCGCGGGGCATGCGCCTCGAACGCCTCGTGCCTCTGCTTACCACGTGGGCTTCTGCTTAGTGCTTTACTATCTGCTGCAACCGTTGGCGCGTGACATCAGCGTGTTCAACCTGCTCAACTACATCACGTTCCGTTCGGCGGCCGCATTTGTCTCGGCGCTGTTGTTGACCTTCGTGCTTGGACCGGTCATCATTGCCCGTCTACGGGCGATGGCCGTGCATCAGGTGGTGCGTGCGGGAACACCCGATTCGCACGCCGGCAAGGGCACCACGCCCACTATGGGCGGCATGATCATTCTTGCGGCGACATTGCTACCGGCCCTGCTCTGGGCGCGCCTCGAAAATCGCTACGTGCTGCTCGCTATGGGCGTGATGGTCTGGATGGGAGCGATCGGGTTCCTCGACGACTATCTCAAGCTGAAGCAGAAGCGCGAAGGGAAGGAGAATAAGGGGCTCGTTGAGCGCTACAAGCTCGCCGGACAGATCACCTGCGGGCTCGTCCTCGGCGCCATTCTCCTCCGCTTTCCACTCTCCACCCTGCCGGGCGCGTCAACCTCGCTCCCGTTTTTCAAGTACGTGCTGATTGTACCGATTGCTGCCTGGGCCGCGTGGTTGTATGTGCCCTTCGTGACGCTGGTACTTACCGGAACCAGTAATGCTGTCAACCTGACCGACGGACTCGATGGCCTCGCCGCCGGTCTGATGGCGATTGCGGTGCTGACGCTGGGACTTTTTGCGTACGTGGGCGGCCGCGTGGACACGAGTGCCTACCTGCAGATCTTCTACCTGCGCGGCGCCGGTGAACTGACGGTGTTCTGTGCTGCGGTGGTTGGGGCGTGCATCGGGTTTCTCTGGTACAATGCACATCCGGCGCAGGTGTTCATGGGTGATACGGGTTCCCTCGCGCTGGGCGGTGCGCTGGGCGCCATTGCCATTCTGCTCAAGAGCGAGTTTCTGCTGCTGATCGTGGGCGCGGTCTTCGTGGCGGAGACGGTGTCGGTTATTCTCCAACGGTCGGTGTACAAGTACCGAAAGCGGAAGTACGGTGAAGCGTACGCGAAGGCGAATCGCGTCTTCAGACGAGCGCCGTTGCATCACCACTTCGAGTTGGCGGGGTGGCCGGAGACGCAAGTGGTGGTGCGCTTCTGGATCATCGGTATTCTGTGCGCGATCGTCGCGCTCAGCACGCTCAAATTGCGCTAGGAGCCCCGCATGGGTGACGCACGGCTGCCGCAGGAACTCGCGTCCCTCGTGGCGCGACGCCTTGCCGAGCGGCGTGGAGAATTCGCCGTGGTGGGGATGGCCCGGAGTGGGGTGGCGGCGGCGCGCTTGCTGCGGGCCGCCGGACTTTCGGTGTACGTGTCAGATGCCTCGCAGAATGACGCCGTGCGCGCTGCCGCGGTACTGCTGGATCGTGAGGGAGCCAGTGTCGATGTCGGCACACACAACCTCATGCGCCTTGCGCATGCGTCGCTGGTCGTCATCAGCCCTGGTGTTCCCCCCAACGCACCCTCCGTGCGCGCGGCGCAAGCTGCCGGTGTGCCGGTGGTCAGCGAAGTGGAGATTGCCTTGCGCTTGCAACCGGCGCTGCGGTACGTCGCCATCACCGGCACGAACGGAAAAACCACCACGACGGCGCTCACGGCGCATCTGTTGCGCGCGCTGGGACACGACGCCGCCGAGGTGGGGAACATCGGGACGCCCGTGTCTGAGCTGGCATTGCGCAAAGTGCCACCGCCGTGGGCGGCCCTCGAGATCTCGTCGTTCCAGTTGCACGATACCCCCGGGCTCATGCCCGACGTGGGTGTGCTCACCACGCTCAGCCCCGATCACCTCGATCGTTACGACGGGGTCGAAGCGTATTACGCCGACAAGCGACGGCTCTTTGCCAACGCGACGGCCATGTCGCACTGGGTGATCACCGCTGACAACGTGGACGTTGCCGCGATGGTTCACGGGATTCCCGGTCAGTTCCACCGCTTCTCCACCGAGCGTTCGGATTTGACCGCGCACGATGCCTGGTTTGATCGCGCCTCCGGCATGCTGCACGTGCTCGGCGCGCCACTCGTGGCGCGTGATCGCTTCGCGCTGCCCGGTGATCATAACGCCGCCAATGCCCTTGCGGCTTTGCTCGCGGTCATGGTGGCCGATCCGGTGCACACCACGCCGGCGTCGCGTGCGGCGCTGGCCGAGGCGCTCGGTACCTTTCAGGCGCTGCCGCATCGGCTGGAGCCGGTGCTGGATCGCGATGGTCTCCTCTGGCTGAACGATTCGAAAGCCACGAATGTGGCGTCCACGTTGGTCGCCCTACGAAGCATGACCAGGCCAGCCGTCGTGTTGCTCGGCGGGCGGCACAAGGGTGAGCCGTACACGGCGCTCGTGCCGGAACTGCGGCGTACGGCCAAGGCCGTACTCGCGTACGGCGAAGCGGCGTCGCGTATTATAGCTGATCTTGAGGAGCCGCTTCGCGGGACCGTGCCAGTGGAACGGCTCGTCGGCGCCAGCTTCGTGGAGGTCATGCAGAGGGCCCGTACTCTGGCCCAATCCGGCGACGTCATTCTGCTGTCACCGGCATGCTCCAGCTACGACATGTTCCCGAACTACGAGGAACGCGGCAAGCACTTCGGGCAGATGGCCCACGCGCTCGGATGATGTCGTTTATCGGTCCAGTTCCCGGAACGCCCGCCTCGTCAACGCGCGCCGCCTCCCTCGCGGGAACGCGCGAGCGGTGGCGCATGAGCGTGGAGGCGCGGGCCCTCGTGCTGGTGACAGCCGTTTTGACGGCGTTCGGACTCGCGGTGTTGTACAGTGCCAGCGCCATCCAAGCCATGAATACCGGCAGTCCCGGACATTTCTTTGTCCTCCGACAAGCCACGGGCGTGCTCGCCGGCGTCGTGGTGTTCGCCATCTGCGCGAAACTCGATGTCGACGTGTGGCGCCGACTTGCTTGGCCGGTGATGGGCATCAGTCTGGTGCTGATGGTGGTTGTGCTGATAGGGTCCGAGACGATCCTCGGTTCGCGTCGCTATCTGTTCGGGGGATCCGTGCAGCCATCGGAGCTCGCGAAATTTGCGGTGCTCGTCTGGACTCCTATGTTGCTCGTCAAGAAAGGCGCGGCCGTGCGGGAGCTCGGCAAAGGATTGCTCCCGTTCGTGGTAGTTATCGGTGCCCTCTGTGTACTTGCACTGCTCGAGCCCGACACGTCCGTTGCCATAATGTTCTGCGTACTGATGGCCGTGCTGTTGTTTGTCGGTGGCGCGCGTGTCGTGCACTTCCTCGTGTTCGGGTTGGTTGGTCTCCTGCTGATCGGCTACCAAGCGTCGCACAACCAATACATTCGCGAGCGGGTCCGCAGCTTTCTTGCGGGTGAGCAGGCGTCGACAACTCGCACCAGCGGGACGGGCGACCAGCAATATCAGTCGCTCGTCGCGGTCGGGTCTGGTGGCATGGTGGGCGTGGGGTTCTCTCAAGGCAATCAGCAGCGCGGATGGCTACCGCTCGCCTACAACGACTTCATCGGATCGATCGTAGGCGAGGAGTTCGGCTTCCTGGGGATCGCGGGCCTCACGATCGCCTTTGCGCTGTACGGGTGGCTAGGCTTTCGCATTGCGAAGAACGCGGCCACTTCGTACGGCGCGCTGGTGGCGATCGGCCTTACGTTCGCCACCGTCTTTACGGCGTTTATTCATGTGGGTGTGGTGGTGGGCTTGTTACCCAACACCGGTCTCACGCTCCCCTTCGTGTCTTACGGCCGCTCCAACCTCGTGCTTACGCTCGCGATGACGGGGATTCTGGTGAACATCGGGAGTGCGCGTGAACGGGTATACGGCGCCACCGCGACCGACCCACTGCGCGCGCCATCCCCGTAAGCGCAACCTCCATGCTTCCGTCTCAGTCCACGCGCGTGCCAACGACTGCCTCATCGCGCGTGTTCTTCGCTGGAGGCGGAACGGGAGGGCACCTGTACCCGGGGCTCGCGATCGCGCGGGCGCTGGTACGGCTCGCCCCCCACGTGCGGCCGCACTTCATCGGCGCGCGCCGCGGTATTGAAAAGGACGTGTTACCCACGGCGGGCTTTCCGTTTACGCTGTTGGATTTGCACCCCTTGTACCGGCAGGCGCCGTGGAATAACTGGCGCACCGTGCGCGGTAGCCTCAGCGCATGGCGCGCGATTTCAGCACTTGCCGCCGAGCAGCGACCCGCAGCCGTGATTGGCACGGGTGGCTATGCCGCCGGTGTCGCCTTGGCGTGGGCACGGGCGCACGGCGTGCCCACGGCGCTGCACGAGCCCGATAGTCATCCGGGACTCACCACGCGGGCCTTCGCCGGCGGCGCGCAACTGTTGTACCTCGGATTCCCTGAGGCGGCCGCGCGACTCGCCGTAAAGGGTCGCGCGTCGATCTTTCCGTTGGGATGTCCCATCGAGCCCCCGCCAGTCGAGCGCGCGCAGCGCGCATCGGTGCGCGCGGCATGGGATCTCCCCGCGCACGCGTTTGTCGTGCTGGTGGTCGGGGGCAGTCAGGGCGCCCGTGCGCTCAACGAGGCCGTGGCGGAATGGGTACGTCGTGGTTTGCCGGAGGGGGTGTCGCTCCTCTGGGCCACTGGTCGCCAGCAGGCGGCGCAGTATCTGTCACTCGAGTCGGCGCAGGTGCGCGTGCGCCCTTACCTCTCCCCGATCGGCGACGCCTACGCCGCAGCCGATCTGGCGGTAACACGGGCTGGGGCCATGAGTATCGCCGAGTTACTGGCGTGGGGCATTCCGTCGGTGCTCGTACCACTGCCCACCGCCGCGCAGGATCATCAGACGCACAACGCGAGGGCCACGGCCGCAGCAGGAGCGGCTATCCATCTGCCGCAGGCCGAACTGTCCGCTGATCGGCTGGACGCCATGGTGCGCGAGCTGCGGGACGATCCGGTATGCCGCGATGCCATGCGCGTGGCCGCCCTGCAGCGGGCTCGGCCAACGGCGGCGGCGGACATTGCCCGCTCACTGATCGAGAAGCTCGCACTCGGCTGACCCGCACGCTTGCAGCCATCCCGCCATATTCCGCATCATGAGCTCATTCCCGGATTCGTCACCGCCATCGTCCCAGTGGATCGCCACGTCTGCATCGGCAGGAGTGTCGATGCTGTTTGATGCGCACGATACACGTCCTGTGCATTTTGTGGGTATCGCCGGTGCGGGGATGAGCGCGCTGGCCGAACTGCTGGTTCGTCGTGGAGTCCCGGTGCAGGGCACCGACGCCAATGCTCACGGGGCCCCCGATCTGACACGCCTCGGTGTGATCGTTTCGCCGCACAACCCGGCGCTGCTCGCCGGTGCCAGGGCGCTTGTGTATTCGTCAGCGATTCCTGCTACACACCCTGAAATGATGGCGGCGCGCGAGCTCGGCCTGCCGATCGTGCGACGCGCCGAGGCACTGGCGGCGGCGGTGAGCGGCGGCCTGCTGATTGGTATCGCGGGCACCCATGGCAAGACCACCACCACCGTGATGACCACCGAAGCACTCGTGTCGGCGGGGCGAGATCCCACCGGCGTAGTGGGCGGTCGGGTGGGACGCTGGGGCGGTAATCTGCGGCATGGTGGCACCACGTACGTGGTGGAAGCCGATGAATACGATCGCTCATTTCTCGCCCTTTGCCCCGACGTGGCTGTCGTGCTCAACGTGGAAGCCGATCACCTCGACATCTATCGCGATCTCGATGACATCACGCGCGCGTTCGAGATGTACGTCACGCCCGCGCGAGTGCTCGTGCGCTGTGCCGACGACAACGGCGCAATGGCGCTGCGCCTTGCCAGTAGCCGCGAGGTGATCTCGTACTCGGCCACCGTACCGGGCGAGACACCGTCAGCAGGCGCCGCCCACGCGCGCCTCATGGCGGCCAATCTTGTGCTCGATGCCACGGGTGCGCGCTTCGAAGTGGTCTTCGATGGCGAATCACTAGGAAATGTCCAGCTCGCCGTGCCGGGGGTGCACAATGTGCGGAACGCGCTTGCGGCACTCGGTGCCGGACTCGCCGTGGGATGCACCGTACCCGCGATGGCGGTGGGTCTCGCGCAGTTCTGCGGTGTGGAGCGTCGCTTCCAGCGGCTCGGAAGCGCGTCCGGTGTGATGGTGGTGGATGACTACGCCCACCATCCTACCGAAGTGCGCGCCACGATCGCTGCGGCGCGCCACGCCTTTCCCGGGCAGCGGCTGATTGTGGCTTTCCAGCCGCACCTGTATTCGCGCACGCGTGATCTGCAGGCGGAGTTTGCCGAGGCCTTGTCAGCGGCAGACGCGGTCTTTCTTTGCGACATTTATGGCGCGCGCGAAACGCCGATGCCCGACGTGACCAGTGCGCTCATCGGGAATCGACTCCCGGAGGCGGTGCGCCAATGGAGCGGGCCACGAGCGGATGCGGTTGCCGCGTTGGCCCCGGTCGTGCGCGCTGGCGACGTAGTGGTGACCATGGGGGCCGGCGACATTACGCGCACCGGGCCCGAACTCCTGCAGGCACTCGCGCGCTGATGGCGACCACGTCGGTGCCCAAACGCCGTGGCAGCGCTGCTGTCGGTGCGGCCGCAGACGAGGGCGCACCGGCTGGCGCTGGCGCTGGCACCCGCTGGACGCGGGTGCGCCGTATCGTAGGTGCGGTAGCTTTGGCTGGTATCGCGGGCGCCACCGTCGGAGCGCCATGGTGGGGACCGCGGGCGCTCGCCCGGCTCGATTATTTCCACGTGCGACGTATCGAGTTCGACGGCATCCGCTACACCAAGGCGCCCGAGTTGATTGAGGCGTTGCAGGTGGACACCACGCAATCGGTGTGGCAGCCACTCGAGCCACTCGCGGCACGCCTCGCGGCCAATCCGTTGGTCGCCTCGGTCGTGGTCGAGCGGCGCCTCCCCGGTACCGTGGTGGTGCACGTGGTCGAGCGCGAGCCCGTGGCCCTGGTGCCAATGCTCGGCCGGCTACAGCCCAGCGATGCCGGTGGGCGACCGCTTCCCATCAACCCAGCCATGGTGCCTCTCGACGTGCCGATCGCATCCAGCGCGGACAGCGCGCTGCTCGCGCTGCTCGACGGCCTGCGTCGGAGCGCCCCGGAACTCTATGCTCGGGTAACGTACGCGCGACGGGCCAGCCCGCAGGAATTGCGGGTGGAACTGGGGCCGCTCACCGTGCGAACCATGCCCGAGGTGACCGTAGCGCGATTCAAGGACATATTACCAGTTGAAGCGGATCTGGCGCGGAATCGTCTGCGCGTGGTCGAGCTTGACCTTCGCTTCCGTGACCAGGTGATCGCCAGACAGCCATGACTGAACCCATTGTCGCCGTTCTCGATATCGGCACCGCGCACACCACCGCGCTCGTTGCGACGGTGCACGGCGACCTGCCGCGTGCCCCGATCGTCCGGGTACTCGGTGTCAGTCAAACGCGCACCATGGGTCTGCGGCGCGGGATGGTCTCGGATATCGAGGAAGCCACCCACTCCATCCGGAAGGCGGTGGAGGAAGCGAGTCATCACGCTGGCGTCACGCCCGATGCGCTCTATGTGGGCATCGCGGGTGAGCACGTGCGGGCCATGTGCTCAACGGGCGTCGTGGCCATCAGCGGCCATGAAATTCTGCGCACCGATGTAGAGCGCGTGAACGAAGTGGCGCGCGCCATGGCCATTCCGCAGGATCGTGAATTGCTGCACGCGATTCCGCAGGAGTACCGCGTCGACAAGACCGACGGCATCCGTGACCCGGTCGGCATGATCGGCACTCGGCTCGAAACCGAGATGTATCTCGTCACGATCGGTAGCTCGCCCGCGATGAACCTGCGCAAGAGCATCGAGCGCGCGGGCTACAAAACGCGTGAACTCGTGCTTGAGCCGTTGGCGAGCGCACTTGCCGTGCTTACCGAGGAAGAAAAGGAACTCGGTGTGATGCTCATTGAACTCGGCGCCGGCACCACCGATCTCGCCGTCTTTCACGAGGGCAAGATCCGCCATCTCGGAACCATTCCGCACGGCGGCAATGCCGTCACGAGTGATCTGGTTCAAGGGCTTGGCATCACGCAGCACGACGCCGAGCAGATCAAGGAGGCCTACGGCTGCGCCTACGAGCCGCTCATCGATCCGGCGCAGGTGATCGCCATGCCGGCCTCCGCCGCACACGCCGAACGGCATATCTCGCGTGAGCTGATGACACATATCATTCATCAGCGTATGGATGAAATCTTCGATCGGGCGCAGCGCGAAGTCCACACCGCGGGCTTCTCGGGGCGACTCAACGCCGGCGTGGTTCTCACCGGTGGTGGGGCGTCGCTCGAAGGGATCACCGAGCTCGCCATGGACGTCTTCGGACTCGGCGCGCGGGTCGGTGTGCCCGGGAGCAAGCTCGATGGCCTCGTGGAAACCGTCGCCGACCCGCGCTTTGCTACCGTGGCCGGCCTCGCGCTGTACGGGGCGCACCGCATGGCGCTGGGCGGCGTCGTGGCACGGCGCCCGTCGCTCGCCGGGGTCGGCGTGGACAAATTGGCCACGCGTGTGAAAACCTGGCTACAGGACTTTTTCTAGCGTCGCCATGGCTGGCGGAACAGCCTCACCACGGATTGGCTTCGCGCAAGTCGTGGGGACCGAGCCGGTCGCCGGGCGCGCCGTGTATTCCTGGGTGTGGTTGCCCTCTGCGGAGTTTCGGGGTTCTTCTGCGGGCAAGCGGTTCGCGGCTCGCCCGGCCTTGCCGAACAGCACCCGAGGATGCTGCGTAGTGGGAGTATTACGCCACACTCCCTCGCCCGCCCCGGAGCTCATTTCGTGTTCCCCGCTCGAACAACCCGCGTTCTGCCGTCCACCCTGAGCTCTACGCTGGCTTCGGTGCTGCGGTCGGCGCTGCTCCTCGGCGTCGCGCCATTCGCCACGTTGGCCGCGCAGCACGTCACGCTTGACGCCCGCGATCCGAAACAGAAACAGGATCCGACGTTCACGCAGAGCTATCAGGAGTGGCTGGCGAACGCCAAGCATGGTAGCCCGCTGGTGGATCACCTGCCGCTGGTCGATGGCATCCCCACGCCGCGCGACGTGCTCGGCTACCACATCGGGGCGCCGCGCAAGCTGACGTACTATGCCGATCAGCTCACATATTACCGGGCACTCGCCGCTGCCTCGCCGCGCGTGACGATCGAAACGATCGGACGCTCCGACGAAGGACGGGAACTGGTGGTGGTGTGGATCTCGGCAGAAGCGAACGTGCAGCGCATGGCGCAGAACCGGAAAAACCTCGCCCGCATTGCCGATCCGCGGGGACTCTCCGACAGCGAGGTGCAGACGCTGCTCGCGACGACCAAGCCGCACTATCACCTCATGGGCGGCTTGCACAGCGGAGAGACCGGGCCGTCGGAAATGCTCATGGAACTCGCGTATCGGCTGGCCACGGAAACGTCGCCGATCATCAGCCAGATCCGTGAGCAACTGTACGTGTCGATCACGCCCGCGGCCGACGCCGATGGCCGTGACCGCAACGTCGACTGGTTCTTCCGCGGCCTCGACATGTCGTTGCCGACCACCACGGTGGCCGCTCCCAGCGGTGCGTCGCGCAGCGACACCACGCGCCGAACTGCCGGGGCCACGATCCCCGGTACACCCAACGCACCGGTTCCGACACCAGCGCGCGCGGTCGGCGGCGCTTCCGTACCGTACTGGGGCAAGTACGTGTACCACGACAACAATCGCGACATCAACATCAAGCTGGTGCAGATGCGCGCGATCGTTGATTGGTACTTCACCGCGTTTCCGCCCATCATGCATGATCTGCATGAAGCGCAGCCGTTGCTCTACACCTACACCGGTGGCCCGCCGCAGAATCCCAACCTCGACCCCATCCTGTTCGCGGAATTGCCGTGGTTCGGCAACTGGGAAATGGCGCAGATGACCAAGTGGGGCATGCCTGGTGTGTACACGCACGCGTTCATGGATGGCTGGTCGCCCGGCTACCTCGGCTCGGTGGCGTACAATCACAACGGCTTGATGAAGATGTACGAAACGCAATCGGGGCGGGATCTCGACAGCGCCGCCATGGCCACAGCGCGTGCCGGCGTGACCTCCGGCACCGGCGCTACCGCTGGCGGCGGGTTTGGTGGTCGCGGCGGCGCGATTCCCACCGGCCGGGGCGGCGCGCAGGAGCGCGAATGGTACCGCGGCAATCCAATCGGCTTCAACGACATCGCCACCTTCACGCGGCGGTCCAACACCAATTACATGCAGACCGGCGTGCTCACCGCGCTGCAACTCGCGTCGATGTTCCCGGCCACCGTGATAGAGAACTTCTACATCAAAACGCGCAACAGCATCGAGGAGGGAAAGACCAAAGCGCCCTACGGCTTTGTCATCCCGCCGCAGCGCGACATGACGCGGGTGGCCGAGTTCATCAACCTGCTGCGTGTGCAGCGCATCGAGGTGCAGCGCACCACGGCGCCGCTGGTGATCGGCAAGGTGACGTATCCAACGGGCTCGTACGTGATCAAGCGCGACCAGCCGTACGGTCGCCTGGCCAAGAATCTGATCGAGCGCCAGCAGTATCCTGATGACCGGCTCCGCACCTACGACGACAGCGGCTGGTCGATGGGTCTGGCCATGAACGTCGAAGTGGTGGAGATCGCCGATCGCGCCGTACTCGCCGTACCGGCAACCCCTGTGGACAAGATCGAGCCGAAGGGCACCGTCGCCGGCGCCGGGACGGCTGGCATTGCGGTGGCGCACCTCGGCTCCAATAGCATGGTCACCTTTCGCTATCTGCTGCGGAACGTGCCGATGCGCGTGGCCGAACAGAGTTTCAGCGTGGGCGACTCCTCCTATCCAGCGGGTTCGTTCGTGATCGGCGCCAAGTATGCGAAGGTCGTGCGCGCCCTCGTGGATTCGCTCGGACTCACGGCCACGATGCTCACGCGGATGCCTACTGTGGGCATGCACGACGCGGATGTGCCGCGCGTCGCGATGTACTCGCAGTGGAGCGGCACGCAGAATCTGGGCTGGTACCGACTCACGTTCGACGAATTCAAGATCCCGTTCGACCTGATCTACAAGGAGCGAGTGGCACGGGGGAATCTGCGGAAGGACTACGACGTCATCCTGCTTGCCGAGCAGAATCTCAGCCGAGCGACCGTGATGCAGGCGCCGGCGTCACGTCCGCAGCCGTATATGAAGAACCCGACCTATCAATTTTTGGGGATGTACGGCGAAACATCGGACATGACCGGTGGCTTCGGCCAACCCGGCATCGATGCGTTTGGCGCGTTCCTCGAGAGCGGTGGTACAATGATCGCGATCGGCGAGTCGGCGCGATTGCCGATTGAATTCGGGTGGGCCGGCACGGTGGACAAGGTCACGGTGCCGGGGCTGACGGCCCAGCGTCCGCTGGTGGAGGCCAGCATCACCCGCCCGGAGCACCCCGTGTTCTATGGGTTCGGCGGTTCAGTGATGCCGGTGAAGTATGTGGGCGGAACGCCGTTCAAGGTGGGGATCGCCGATGAAGCGAACGTGTTGGCGCGCTATGTGGGCGGTGAGAAGTCTGTCCTCTCGGGCCTCATGACCGGGGCGGACTCGCTGCGCTCGCGACCGTTCGCTGTGGACGTGCCGAACGCCAACCGCGGCAAGGGGCGGGTCATCCTGTTCGCCAACAACCCGATCTATCGGTGGCAGAATCACGGCGAGTTCAACATGGTGTTCAACAGCATCATTAACTGGAACGATGCGGGCGCTGCTCGAGTGATGAAGCCGGCCGCAGCCGTAACGGTGCCGGCCGTGCGAGGCGCGCGCTAGGCGCGCCGTCGTCCTGGCGCACGGTGGCGCAACGGGCGCGAACGAGCGTGTCAATGGGGAATGTCACACGCCATGTCGGCGATGCCCGATGTGGATAACGTCGCGTGTTTCGCAGAGCACGTGGCGTCGTCTACCCCTTGGGCAACTGCAACAGATTCCACGGGTTGCGCCAATCACCTGAAGGTGTATTCTAGGGAATCGCACATGGTGTTCCCGTTTTTGTGACAGCAGATTCCACATTCCCACATCGCTTGTCGCGCGGACCATCGAAGCCGGTGGAGCTCGCTGCCGCAGGCGCTGGGCGTCTTGGTTCGTCAGGACGCCGCGGCATTCACCCTATGCCCGCCCAGCCCCGTATGGAGCTCCCCCGCATGACGTTCGAGTTCGAAGAAAGTGCGTCCCAGAACGCCCGCATGAAGGTGGTGGGTGTTGGAGGGGGCGGCGGAAACGCCGTCAATCGCATGATCGAGGAGCATCTGGAGGGCGTGGAGTTCATTTCAGTGAACACCGACGCGCAGGCGCTCATGAACTCCAAAGCCGACGTCAAGATTCAGATCGGTAAAAAGCTCACGCGCGGTCTTGGCGCGGGCGCCCGCCCTGAAACCGGCCGACTGGCCATCGAAGAAAATCGCGAGGATACCAAGCGGGTCCTCGGCAACGCCGACCTCGTGTTCGTCACCTGCGGCATGGGCGGCGGTACCGGCACCGGTGCGGCCCCGGTGATCTGCGAACTCGCCCGCGAAGCCGGCGCGCTGACGGTCGGCATCGTCACGCGACCCTTCCTGTTCGAAGGGCGCAAGCGCATGCGGCAGGCCGAGGAAGGGATCGCCGAAATGCGAAAGCACGTGGACACGATGATCATCGTGCCCAACGAGCGGCTGCTCGCCGTGGTCGGCAAGGGCATCCCGTTTCACGAAGCGCTGAAGAAGGCTGACGAAGTGCTGCTACACGCCACCCAGGGCATTTCGCTGCTCATCAGCCAGACTGGCTTGGTCAACGTCGACTTTGCCGACGTTCGCACCGTCATGCAGAACGGAGGATCGGCGCTCATGGGCACCGGCATCGGCCGCGGCGAAAATCGCGCCATGGAAGCCGCCCAGCAGGCGATCGCCTCGCCGCTGCTCGACAACGTCTCGATCTCCGGTGCCAGCGGCGTCCTGGTGAATATCACGGGTGGTGAAGATCTGACCCTCGGCGAAGTCACGCAGATCAACGACATCGTGCACGATGCCGTGGGTGACGACGCCGAGATCATCTTCGGTGCGGTGCACGAGCCGGCCATGATGAATGAGATCCGCGTCACGGTCATCGCCACCGGCTTCGACCGGTACATGCAAGGGGCTGCGGGCAACGGGCTCAGCCATACGGCACCTGGCACGACCGGGTCCGCATTTGCCCCTTCCGCACCGCAGTCTGCCGCCGCATCTTCCACACATTCGGTTGCGGGCAAGCCGGCCCCGTCGGTGTTGCCATTCCCCACCCGGGATCGGCCCACCCCGCGGCCAGCCGCCGCGCCCGCCCGTCCAGCCTGGGAAGGCGCGCCGCCGCGCCCCCCTCGTGTGCCGCCGGTTTCCACTGCGCCGAGTGCTGAACTCGATGACATGGAAATCCCGACGTTCATTCGGAGACAGATGGATTGATCCGCTCGCGCGTTGCGTTACTCGTTGCTGCTGGGTGCCTCGGACTTGGTGCCGCAGTCATAGCGCTGGGTCGTCCCATCGTTGAACGCCCCGCGGCGAGTATCCTCGACGCGGGGCCGCGTGTTTCCGTCGCCTCCAAGTGGCGCACCCGCGTGGATACCGTGCACCGGGGGGAACTCCTCGTCCGCGTGCTCGAGCGGGCAGGGGTCCCTCGCGACGAGGCCAATCGCGCGTTGATGGCCGCCTCCCGGCTCGACGCGAGGAATGTGCGTGAAGGCACCACGGTCACCACGCGCATCAGTCCCGATTCGGGCGCGTCGGAGATTGTATTCCAGCTCGCCATCGATCGGCTGGTGCGGTTCACACGCACCGCGTCGGCGGTCTGGGCGGAGTCCGAAGTCGTGCTCCCGTGGACGACCGACACCGTGGTCGTCGGCGGCGTCGTGCAGTCTACGCTGACCGGCGCCATCGCCAGCGGTGCCGACGCCTTCCCCGACCGCGTGCGTACCGAAGTCGCCTACGCCTTGGCCGACATCCTGGAGTATCGCGTGGATCTCAGCCGCGATCTTCGCCAAGGCGATACCGTCAAAGTACTGATCGAGCGGCAGCGGGCCCCTAACGGCGCCGTGCGTCCCGGCGCGATCATCGCAGCGCGTCTCACAGTAGACGGCCGTCGCGTGGAAACCGTACGTTTTGCCCAGGACAAGCAGGCCCGCTATTTCGACGGTGACGGCAAGTCGATGCAGGCTGCGTTCCTCCGCGCCCCGCTGGCGTTCCGTCGAATTTCCAGTCAGTTCGGCATGCGGCGCCATCCGATCCTGGGCACCATGCGTGCCCACCAAGGTATGGACTACGCCGCCCCAGCCGGCACGCCAGTCCGCGCTCTTGGCGATGGCACCGTGATCTTCGCCGGCTGGAAGGGCGGCTACGGTCGCACCGTCGAAATTCGCCATCGCAATGGCTACGTCACACGGTATGGCCATCTCAGCGGGTTTGGGGCTGGCATCAAGCGCGGCACCTCGGTGCCCATCTCGCGCACCATCGGGTTTGTCGGCGCTACGGGCTTGGCCACCGCGCCGCACCTGCACTTCGAGGTACTCGTGGGCGGTAAGCATCGTGATCCACGGGTCGCCTTGCGAAACGTCAGCGGCGGCGAAGCGCTCGGTGGCTCGCAGCGGTCCGCGTTCGTCGGGCTGAAGGCGCTGCTCTTCGCGCGCCTCGACGGGCCCACGACGCCGGGTTCCACCCGCAGCAGCGGCGACTGACATTCTTCGCTGGGCCATTGCACTCGCGCTCGGACTGACCGCCGCCTGGCTCGCATATCGCCGGCCGGACTCCACGTCGCGCATCAAGTCACTGCTCCTCGCGTCGCTCCGGGCAGCTGCGGTGACCCTCGTGGCGGCGCTCCTCGTCGGGGCCCCGTCTGCTCGTCCCCGCGCGCTCGCGACCGTCGTTGCGGTCGATGCCTCCGCGTCGTGGCGACGCGCCATGGGCGACGACAGTTCCGGCTTGCAAGCACTGCGCGATTCGCTCGTACGCATCGTGAACGCCGCGTCCCCAGCCTCCGCAGACGCGACCGGCGGTGAGTCGGTGCTCCTCTTCGGCGATTCGCTCCGGGGAATCGATCGCGACGAGCTGCGGTCGCTGCTCCCCACCGATGCGTCGTCGGGCGCCCGTGCCGCAGTCGATCGCGCCGCCGCGCTCGGTCGGCCGCTGCTCCTGGTCACGGACGGAGAACTCGACGACCCCGAAGCGATAGCCGATGCCCCGGCTGGTTCGCGGGTTCGGGTTATCGCTCGGGCGCCACGCCGTGACGCGGCGGTGGCCGATCTCCAAGCGCCGACGCTCGCGACCGCCGGTGACTCCCTGGACGTTACCGTCATGGCGTCCGCGGGCGGCGACGGCGCCCCCGATGGCGCACTGGTGCTCCTGCTCGACAGCACACGGCTCAGCACCGTCCCGGTGCCTGCGCTCGGTGCATGGGCGAGCACGCGCCTCACCGCACGAGTCAGCATTCCGCGTGGTGATCGCTCCGCGCTCCTGCGCGCCGTGGTCCAGGTTGCCGGCGACGTTGAGCCGCGTAATGACACGCTGATCCGGGTGCTCGAGATTCGAGATCGCCCTGCCGCAGTGTTCGTGTCTACCGCCCCCGATCTCGATGTGCGCGAAGCGCTGGTGGTCCTGCGCGGTGCGCTCAACGTGCCTACACAGGCGTATCTGCGCATCGCGCCAGGGGTGTGGCGCGTGGAAGGCTCTCTCGCACCGATCGCGGAAGCGGAGGTGCGCTCGCGCGCAGCATCCGCCGGGCTGTTGCTCATTCACGGCGATACCGCGTGGGGCACCGCGCTGACACGTGGCGCGTCGTCGCCTGCCGTGCGTGCGGCGCGGGCGCTCTGGAGCCCTGCGCCGCCCACGACTGCCGCCCGCGCGGGAGAAATCACGCGCGCGGCCGAGTGGTATGCGGCGGCGGTGCCGGTCTCTCCGATGGCCACCGTGCTCGCGGGAATACCGCTCGATTCGCTGCCACCGTTTACGCTCGCCGGGCCCGCACGCGGGAACTTCACGATACTGTCGGCTCAGCTCGGCCGTCGTGGTGAGGCCGTCGCCGCCGCTGCGGGGACGGAGCAGGGTGGTACGCGCACCGTGGTGATCTCCGGTTCTGGGTATGCCGGCTGGGCGCTACGCGGCGGTCGGAGTGCCGCGGCCTTCAGTGCGTTCTGGGGCGCGATCTTTGATTGGCTGTCGGCGGGACGAGGTGATGCGCGCGCCGCGCGGCCAGTGGGCGGCATCGTGCGTGCCGGCGACCCGGTACGGTGGACTCGAGGCGGCGCCGACTCGGCGGTCGTCGTACGGCTCACTCGCAGAGGGGCATCCGGGCCCGCCAGTGTTCAGGACTCGGTGATGGTCGTGTTCCGCGGCGCCGAAATGGAGGCGCGAACCGCCGCGCTGGCGCCGGGGGTGTACGACGTCCAGTCGGCGGGCGACGCCAGTGTGTTGGCGGTCAATGCGGCGCGTGAGTGGCTGCCGCACCAGCCTTCGGTACGCACCGAGGTGCTGAGCCAGGGCGCGGGATCGTCCGATGCCCCGCGACTCTCTGACGCCGCATGGCCGTTTGTGCTCGCGCTACTGTTACTGTGCGCGGAGTGGATTGGACGACGCGTTGGCGGATATCGCTGAGCCTGTCAGGCACAGCGTGGCCCGGCGCATCCTACGTTTGCCCACAGGAAACCATGTCTCGACTGTTTCGCAAAAAAGATGATGTGCCCAAACGCTCGCTCTGGCAGCGCGTCAAGGACCTCGTCCGCACCGACGTCACGGTTCTGTTCAAAGGCGTCGATGAAGGCTCGCTCGAAGCGCTGGAAACGCTGCTCATTGAGTCGGACTTCGGCGTCCCCACGTCTCTCGCCCTCGTTGCCGAAGTCGAACGGCTCGCCAAACGGGGCGAAGTGAAGACCGAGGGGGAGTTCCGCGACGCGCTCGCCAAGAGCGTCGAGGGCGCGCTGCGCGCGGGCAACGCCGATCCTGCGCTCAACATGGCGGCCTCGGGTCCCACGGTGTTGCTCGTCATCGGCGTCAACGGCGCCGGCAAGACCACCTTCATCGGGAAGCTGTCGGCCGAATTCCAGAAGCAAGGCAAGCGCGTGCTGCTGGGAGCGGCGGATACGTTTCGGGCAGGCGCCATCGATCAGCTGCGCGTGTGGGCGGAGCGCGCGGGAGTGGACTTTGTGGGCGGTATGCCGGGCGCTGACCCGGCGTCCGTGGCCTTCGATGCGGTCGATGCCGGCATAACGCGGGCGGTGGATCTGATCATCATCGATACCGCCGGTCGTCTGCATACGAGTGACGACCTGATGACGGAGCTGCGCAAGATTCATCGCGTGATAAAAAAGCGATTGCCCGACGCGCCGCATGAAGTGCTGCTCGTTCTCGACGGTACCATCGGCCAGAACGCACTGGCTCAGGCCCGCACGTTCACGGCCGCTGTGCCTGTCACCGGAGTGGTGGTCACGAAGCTCGATGGCACCGCCAAGGGTGGCATCGTGGTTGCGGTGCACGAGGCGCTCAACGTGCCCATCAAATACGTGGGGGTGGGAGAACAGATCGGCGATCTCGCGCCCTTCGATGCGGGCGAGTACGCCCGGGAGCTCGTGGAGGCGTGAGCCGCCCCGGGGGCGGGCGGGAGGCGCCGGACCCTCGGCGTCGTCCCCCGGCGCGCGCTACACCGCGGCTCACCCTCGACACCCCCGTCACCTATCTCAAAGGTGTCGGCCCTGTGCGCGCGGAGCTGCTCGCCCGGTTGGGCATCACGGTGGCGGGTGATCTGCTGCGGCACGTGCCGCATCGCTACGAAGACGCCTCCACCGTCACGCGGATCGCGAGCGCCGAGGTGGGCGCGGACATCACGGTGCTGGGGCGGGTGATCGCGAAAGGTGTGCTGCCCACCCGTAAAGGGCTGCGCGTGTTTCAGGCAGTCGTGCAGGATCCCACTGGCATGCTCGAGGTGGCATGGCCGGGTCAGCCCTTTCTTGATCGCACGATCAACGTCGGCGATTGGTTGCTTTGCACCGGTTCGGTGCGGTTCTTCCACGGCCGTCGGCTCCAGCCCCGCGAGTACGTCAACCTGGGCGCGGAGGAGGAGGGGACCGGCGAAGGGCGCGTCCTGGCGGTTTACTCAAGCACCGAAGGGCTCTCGGTGCGGGTGCTGCGGGCCATGGTGCAACAGCATCTCGAGGCGCTGCTGCCGCTGGTGCACGAGCCACTCCCCATGGCGCTGCTCGCGGAGGCGGCGGTCCCGCCGCTTCATGAGGCGCTGCGCATGGTGCATCGCCCCACGTCGGTGGCTGAAGCGCTTGCCGGGCGTGCGCGGCTGGCGTTCGAGGAGCTGTTGTGCGTCCAGTTGCTCCACCGTCGAGCCAACCAGCTCGCGCGTGATGCGCGGCAGGGGAAGGCCCTCGAGAACCGGCGTGATCTTACCACGAAGCTACGCGCTGTATTGCCCTTCGCGCTGACGGGCGCACAGGTGCGTGCCGTTCGTGAATTGGTGGCCGACATGACCAGTCGCCGTCGGATGCACCGGTTGTTGCAGGGCGATGTGGGTGCCGGGAAGACCGTCGTGGCCCTGTTCGCGTCGCTGCTCGCGATGGAAAACGGGATGCAGGTGGCGTTCATGGCACCGACTGAGCTCTTAGCCGAGCAACATGCGCGCAGCCTTGGGGCGATGCTTGCTCCACTTGGGATCACGCCGCTGCTGGTGACCGGACGACTGAGGGCCAAGGATCGGCGCCACGTGCGCACGGAGCTTGCCACACAGCAGCCGGTGTTGGCGATCGGCACCCATGCATTGCTGCAGCAGGATGTGCGCTTTGCGAATCTCGGCCTTGTCGTCATCGACGAGCAGCATCGCTTCGGGGTGGAACAGCGCGCGACACTCGGTAACAAGGGGGAGGCACCGGACGTGCTCCTCATGAGCGCCACGCCCATTCCACGCTCACTCGCGCTCACGCTGTACGGCGATCTCGACGTCAGTGTGCTCGACGAACGACCGCCGGGTCGACAGCCCATCACCACGGTGCATCGACCGGAGTCGGCGCGGGACAAGGTCTTCGAGTTTGCGAATGCCCAGCTTGATGCGGGGCGGCAGGTGTATGTGGTCTATCCGCTGATCGAAACATCGGAGACGCTCGAGCTGCGCGCGGCGACCACCATGTTTGAGACCCTTGTCGCCGGCCCGTTTTCGTCACGGCGGGTGGCGCTGCTGCACGGCCGTCTGCCGGCTGACGAGCGCGATGTCATCATGCGTAACTTCCGCGACGGCGCGCTCGATGTGCTCGTCGCGACGACGGTGATCGAAGTGGGGATCGACGTGGGCAATGCCACGGTCATGATCATCGAGCATCCCGAGCGCTTTGGCCTGTCGCAGTTGCATCAACTGCGGGGGCGGGTAGGGCGGGGCGCGGAACAGTCGTACTGTATTTTGCTGGGCGATGTGGGCGCCGAGGCGGCGGAGCGACTGGGAATGTTCACCGCCACCGAGGACGGTTTCGAGATCGCGCGCGCCGATCTCCGGCTGCGCGGCATGGGCGATCTCTTTGGGGCCAAGCAGCATGGACTGCCACCGTTTCGGATCGCGGATCCCCTGCGCGATGAGGCACTCAACGAAACCGCGCGCGTGATCGCCGATCGATTGCTGAAGGAGGACCCCGAGCTTGAACGCGCGGAGCACCGTCCGCTGCGGCACTTGCTTACGGTGGGCTACGCCAAGGCGCTGGAGCTGTTCCGGGTCGGGTGACGGCTGACGCCGCGGCGGCCGTGGCCCTTGGATCGTGAGCGGCCGTCAGTGTAGCTTCACGGCTCTCCCTCAACTCGCGCCGCCATGAACCGCTCGACAATCCGTATTGCTGATCTCCGCCATCACGTAGGCGCCGTCGTCACCGTTCGCGCCTGGGTCACACACCTGCGCTCCAAGGGCAAGGTGGCCTTCGTCGTCGCGCGCGACGGCACCGGGATCGTACAGGCGGTGCTGGTCAAGTCGGAGGTTCCTGACGCGTCGTGGGAGGCCTTTGCCGCCCTCACGCAGGAGACCTCGATCGCCTTGACCGGCGAGGTTCGGGCCGACGCGCGCGCCCCCGGGGGCTTTGAGATGGGTGTGCAGTCGTTGGCGATCATTGGCACCAGCCCCAACGACTACCCGATTCAACCCAAAGAACACGGCATCGACTTCCTGCTCGACAACCGTGCCTTCTGGCTGCGCAGTCAGCGGCAGGTCGCCATCATGCGCGTTCGGCACGAACTTGAGCAGGCGGTGCACGACTTTTTCTATGTGCGCGACTTCATCCGCTGTGACACGCCCATTCTCACCGCCGCCATCGGCGAGCGCGCGGGGCTCTTTGGCACCGAGTATTTCGACGAGGGCACCGCGTATCTCGCGCAGACCGGCCAGCTGTACGGCGAAGCGCTGGCTGCGGCCATGGGGCGCATTTATACGTTCGGTCCTACGTTCCGCGCCGAGAAGTCCAAGACGCGCCGCCACCTCACCGAGTTCTGGATGATCGAACCGGAGATGGCGTGGTACGATCTGGACGACAGCATGGACTTGCAGGAAGAGTTCGTGCGCTATCTCGTGGAGCGCGTGCTGGAGCGGCGCCAGGAAGAGCTCAAAGTGCTGGAGCGTGATACCAGCAAGCTTGATTGCGTTGCCCAGCCATTTGTCCGTCTCGACTATGGAGAGGCCGTCGGACTCGCCCAGAGCAAGGGCAGCACGATCGTGTGGGGCGACGACCTCGGCGCGCCTGATGAAGCAATGATCGTCGACGAATACCAGCGCCCAGTGTTCGTGGTGAACTATCCCAAGGAAGCCAAGGCGTTCTACATGAAGGAGAACCCAGCCGACCCGCGCACGGTGCGCTGTGCCGATCTCCTCGCGCCCGAAGGCCGCGGCGAAATCATCGGCGGCTCGCAGCGCGAAGACGACTACGACAAGATCCTCGCGCGCCTCATGCACGAGGGGCTCCCCGTTGAGGCGTACGGATGGTACCTCGACCTGCGCAAATACGGCACCTTCACACATTCAGGCTTCGGCTTGGGCCTCGAGCGCACCATTGCCTGGATCTGCGGCATCGAACACATCCGCGAAGTCATTGCCTTCCCGCGCATGATGGGACGGCTCTCACCGTGACGCGATCGCCGTGACGTCGTCGCTTGCGTCACGGCGAGAGCCGAAGGCATGCTACAGCGCGCGCTCTGCGGCTTTCACCGCGTCCCAGTACCGGTCCTGCTCCTCAAGTGAGAGCGCCGTCAGCACCACACCGTCCGCGCTCGCAAGGGCTTCCATCGCGGCGTACCGTCGCACGAACTTCGCGTTGGCGCGGTCCAGGGCCAGCGCGCCATGCACACCGGTCTTGCGCGCCAGATTGACCACTGCGAACAGGAGATCGCCGAGCTCCGATTCGAAGGCGTCCTGATCCGCGACCAGGCCGTTGGGGCCGACGTGCTCGGCCACCTCGGCAATCTCCTCCCGAACTTTCTCCAGCGGCCCCAGCGCATTCGGCCAGTCAAAACCCACGCCGGCCGCCCGGTCCTGCAAGCGGTGCGCCCGGTGCAGCGACGGCAGCCCCGAGGGAAGGCCGTCTTCGAGCGTGGACCGTTTCGCTTTTTCGGCTTTCATGCTCTCCCAACTGCGCTTCACGCCGTCGCCGTACAGGTGGGGATGCCGCGCATGCATTTTCCCCACCAGGGCGCTGGCGACATCCTGCATCGTGAAGGCGCCACGCTCTTCCGCCACCACCGCGTGAAAGAGCACCTGCAGGAACAGATCCCCCAATTCGTCACGCAGCACCGCGTCATCCCCTTGGGCGATCGCGTCGTCTACTTCGTGCGCTTCCTCAATCAGGTACGGCCGCAGTGAGCGGTGCGTCTGCACGCGGTCCCAGTCACAGCGGGCCCGCAGGTCGCGCATGAGGGCCAGCGCGTCGTCCATCGTCCGTTGCATCGCTTCTCCGTACGCCGGTGGCTGCTTAGGATGTGCCAATGTCCGCGTCAATATATCCCGTGCCCCTGCGGGCCTGGCTCGAAGTCGATCTGACCGCCGTGCGGCACAATGCACGGCAGCTCCGCGAGCGTGCGCGGTGCCCACTCGTGGCCATGGTCAAGGCCAATGGCTACGGGCTTGGCGCGATCCCGATTGCCCGTGCGCTTGGCGCCGATTTTGGACAGGGGGAAGCGTCAGATGCCCCGTGGGCCCTCGGTATCGCCACGCTCGATGAGGCCGAGGCGCTGCGGAACGCCGGATACCGGGGGAGGCTGCTGTGCTGCACGCCGCTGTTGTCGGTCGAGTACGCCCGGGCGCTGGCTCTTCGCGTCACGCCGTCGCTCCACCGGGGTGAGGACATCAGCGCGTGGCGTGGACTGGGCGCTGCCCCTTATCACCTCAGTATCGACACTGGGATGGCCCGTGCGGGCGCGCGCTGGGACACGGTGACCACTCTTCGCGCGTCGCTCGCGGTCGCCCCGCCGGAAGGGGTATATACGCACCTCCATTCCAGTGAGGATTCTCTCGCCTCGCGCGATGAGCAGGACCGGCGCTTCGCACAGGCCCTCGCGCAGCTGGGTGAGCTGCTGCCCCCCGGCACCCTGCGGCACGTAGATAACAGCGCCGGGATTGCTTCCCGGCCGGCCGGATCGCTTGGCGAGTTGGCTCGTCCCGGCATTGCACTGTACGGAGCCCATCAGGTGGCGGAACTCGGGCTACAGCCGGTCGCACACCTTCGTACGCGGGTGATCGATCTGCGCGACGTGCATATTGGGGAGAGCGTGTCGTATGGGGCCACATGGACCGCCGAGCGCGCGTCTCGTATCGCCACGCTCGCTGCGGGGTACGCTGACGGGTACCGGCGGCATCTCTCCAACGTCGGAGAGGTCTTGCTTCATGGGCACCGTTGTCCCGTGGTCGGGCGCGTCACGATGGACATGACGATGGTTGACGTCACGGCGGTGCCTTGCGCACTCGGTGATGTGGCCACCCTGATCGGCCGTGATGGCCCCGACTGTCTCACGATTGACGAGGTCGCGCACCACGGCGGACTCTCGCCGTACGAACTGCTCGTTGGCTGCGCCTTGCGTGTCTCCGCCCACTATCTCCCGCTATGAGTTTGTCTCCCCACCCGTCGTCGGTGGCGCCGTCAGCCTCGTCTCCCGCCGCAACCCGGCGCGCGATCATCCTGGTACTGGACGGAGTCGGCTGCGGTTCGGCGCCTGATACCGACGCTTACGGCGACACCGGCAGCGACACGATCGGCAACGTGGCTCGCGCTGTCGGGGGGCTGACCATGCCCACCATGCAGCGACTCGGCTTCGGCAACATCGCCCCGATCGTGGGTGTCGACCCCGAACCGCAGGCCGTCGGCGCGTGGGGCACATTGCGGCCGCAGTCCGCCGGTAAGGACTCCACCGCCGGTCACTGGGAGCTCGCCGGGCTGCATCTCGAGCGCCCGTTCCCCACCTATCCCGAGGGGTTCCCGTCAGACGTGATCGCGGCATTCTCCGAGGCCACGGGGCGGCCGGTGATCGCGAATATCGTGGCCAGCGGCACAGCGGTGATCGAGGACTTCGCGGAGCTTCAACGCGACACCGGCGCGTGGATTGTGTACACGTCGGCCGACTCCGTCTTTCAGATCGCAGCGCACGAAGAGTGGATGCCACTGGAGGAGTTGTACGCCGCCTGTGAGATCGCCCGGGCCCTCTTGGTCGCGCCCCACGATGTGTCGCGCGTGATCGCGCGACCGTTTCTCGGCGACACCGGCACGTGGCATCGTACCGCGAACCGGCGCGACTACTCCATTCAGCCTCCGGGGCGCACGGTGCTCGACGCGCTCATGGACGCCGGCATCCCGCGGCACGGCGTGGGGAAGGTGGACGACCTCTTCGCCGGTCGTGCCATTCAGGCGCAGCACACGGCCGGTAACGCCGAAGGAATCGCGGCGCTGCTGGCGTGGCTCGAGACGGCCCCGCGTGGGCTCTGCTTTGCCAATCTGGTAGATTTCGACCAGCTCTTCGGGCACCGCAATGATGTGCGCGGGTTTCAGGGGGCGCTCGAGGACTTTGATCGGGCGCTCCCGTCACTGCTTGCGGCCCTCCGCGAGGACGATCTGCTCTTCATCACCGCCGACCACGGGAACGACCCCACCACGCCCTCCACCGACCACGCCCGCGAGGTGGTACCGCTCCTGGTGGTCGGGGCCTCGGTTCGGGGCGGCCCGCTCGGCGCGCGTTCTACATTCTCCGATGTGGGCGCCTCCGTGACCGACTGGTTCGGGGTCCCGTGGACGGGGCAGGGAACGTCGATGCTCCCCGATATTCTCCATCCCGCCTGAGATGCCTCCTGCTTCGCTCGACACCCTGCGCGCCGTGGCCGACGCCGCGCGCGCCAATGCGTGGTGTCCGTACTCGAATTTTCCCGTCGGTGCCGCCCTTGAGGCCGACGATGGACGTATCTTTAGCGGCTGTAACGTGGAGAACGCGTCCTATCCGGCTGGTACCTGTGCAGAACGGGTGGCGCTGGGGGCCGCGGTCGCGGCTGGGGCGCGGCGCTTTTCGCGGGTTGTGATCACCACGGCGGTCGCGGAACCGACCCCGCCCTGCGGCATCTGCCGTCAGGCGCTCGTGGAGTTCGCCCCGTCGCTCGAAATCATCGCGGTCACGCCCGACGGGCGGACTGCGCACTGGTCGCTGGCGCAGTTGCTGCCAGTACCATTCACGCCTGCTTCGCTCGAGAATGCCTGAGTGTGTTCGTTGGATGTCCCGGTCGCACCGTCGTGCGCTGCGGACCCTGTTGTTGGTCATGGCGACTGCCGTTTCGGTTGGCGCCTGCACGGAATCCTTCGAAGGCGGGGGCGCCTGCCCGGCGCTCTGTCCGTCGCAGGCTGAGGCGTTCCGTGACACCACGTTCGAAGCGGTGGTCCTGGACTCGACGCTGGGCGATTACCCATCGCTTGGCCTCTCGTCGACACTGCTGCTCGCCAACCGCCCCGATACCTTGGCCACCCGCGGGGTCTTCCGGTTTGACGCGCTGGTAAGCGTCTTCGCGCCCAATCGCGGAATTACGGTCGATTCCATCACGGCCATCGATTCGGTCTGGCTGCGACTGCCGCTGGACCCCACGGGTCGGCGCGGCGGCGCTCGCGTCACCCTTGAGGCCTTCGATGTGGATACGACCCAGAGCGATTCGGTGCGGGCCGTCGTCGGGTCGTTATTTCGGCCCGACCGCCTCCTTGGCTCGGTGAGTTTCATCCCCGACTCCACCGGCGATTCGCTGAGGGTGCCGCTCTCCGCCACCAAGGTGGTGGCCAAGATCCGCGCCAGCGCCCGCCTTCGCATTGGCGTGCGTCTGAGCAGTCCCGGCCAACTCCGCATTGTGGCGTTCCAGTTGGGCGCAGGCGCGCCCATCGTGCAGTATGACCCGAGCACTGATACCACGTACGCACCGCTCACGGTGAGCACGAGCACCGTGATTGCGAATGCGACCACCGACATTACGCTCGCCTATCAGGCGTACGGCATCGTGGATCGTGGGTCCACCGTACCGGAGCGCGGAACGCTGGTCGTGGGGGGATTCCCCGCCTATCGGAGCTATCTGCGCTTCAATCTGCCCACCCGCATTACCGACTCGAGCACCATTGTACGCGCTGAGCTCCTGCTCACGCAGCATCCATCGCGCTTCACGAATGCGCGCGATACTGTTGCCATCGTGCCGCTCGTCCCCACCACGACCGATGCCGTCTCCGATCTTCGTCGCATTCTGGATTTGTCGGCGGAAGGGACGTTTGCGCGTGTGGATACGACGCGCATGGTGCCCGGCGACAGTGGGGTGCGAACGATCAATGTGCTGGCCCTCGCCCGTACGTGGCCGTCACTGCCGATCAGCGTCCCGCGTGCGCTGGCCTTCCGCATCAGCCTTGAGGGCGCCCAACCCGCCGAACTCCGGTTCTTCTCCAGCGAAGCGCCGGCTGGCCTGCGCCCCCGACTGCGCATCACGTATCTCCCGCGCGCCGAGTTCGCCCTGCCATGATGATCCGCACGTCCCCTGTCCATGCGTCATCTTCGATGATTCGTCGCACCACCCGTGCGATGGGTGCGCTGCTGTTCTTCGCCGTGGTGCCGCTGCCGGCAGCCAGCGCGCAGGGCACTATCAGTATGCTCGGCTTCGGCTATCCGGTGGGAAGCGGGAGCACGCGAGTGAACGGCACTGCAGGAGCCTTCGCCGAATTTGATGCGCTGACGCCATCCAATCCCGCGTCCCTCGGCGGCGTCATGCGCACCGTGATCGGCGTGCAGGCGGAGCCCGAACTGCGCACGCTGACCTTCGGCGGGGTCTCCGAGCGCAACACGCTGCAGCGGGTTCCGCTGCTCATGCTGGTGCTCCCGGCCGGTCGCGGGGTCGCTATCGGACTGAGCGGTACGAGTTTCCTCGATCGGTCGTATAGCACGATCACAACCGGCAATGTGCTGATCGATGGCAACACGGTCACCACCAACGACGTGACCGACGTGCGCGGCGCGATCGGCGACCTGCGGGCGGCCGCCGGATGGCGGGTGAATACGCGGCTTCGTCTCGGAGTGGCCGGCCATCTGTTCACTGGCGAGCACATCGTGGCGCGTGAGCGCACCTTCGCGGACTCGCTGCAGTTCGGCACGGTGCTGGATTCATCGCGCGTGACGTTTTTCGGTACCGCGCTGTCGCTGGGCGGTGAAGTGGCGATCGGCAAGGGTTTGGCCGCGATGGCCTCGTTCCGCAAAGGCAACGGGCTCGACTCGCGTATCCGCGATACGGTGCGTACCGCAGCCAATGTGCCCGATCGGTTTGGGGCGGGCCTGCGCTACGACGGTATTGCGGGCTCCGTGTTTGCGGTGTCCATGGAGCAGGTGGGGTGGTCCAAGATGTCGGGACTCGGCTCCGATCAGTTTACCTCCAACGACGCCATGAACTATCGGGCCGGGGCCGAGGTGTCGGGACCGCGACTGCGTGGGTCGGCGCTGCTGATCCGTGCTGGCTTCGCACGCAACGACTTGCCGTTCGGAATCGTCATGCAGCGGGTGCGCGAAACGCGACTCTCCGCCGGTATCGGACTGCCGATAGCGCGCGACGACGCATCGCTCGACCTGTCGATTCAACGTGCCAATCGCACGCTCGTTGGTGGCACGGCCAAGGAAGCCGCCTGGCTGCTTGGTATTGGTATTCAGGTTCGGCCGTAAGGCGGAGGAGCGCAATGACTGTTGCTGAGAGCACCCTGCTGACGACCACCGGGTCCACACCGCCGCGACCTACGGTGTACATCGAAACGTACGGATGTCAGATGAACGTGTCCGACTCGGAGCTCATGTACGGCAAGCTTGCCGCACACGGCTACCAGCCGGTCGACGTGCCTGATGGCGCCGACGTGATCCTCATCAACACCTGCGCCATCCGCGAGAATGCGGAAACGCGCGTGATTGGTCGCCTCGGTGAGCTGAAGCGGCACATGAAGGCGGACACCGTCATGGGTGTGACGGGTTGTATGGCGCAGCGTCTCGGTCCCCGCTTGCTGCAGTCAGCGCGACACGTCTCGCTGGTGGTGGGCCCCGACAGCTATCAGTCACTCCCGACACTGCTCGATGGCGCGCGCCGCGGCGAAAAATTCAGTGCCACCGATTTTGATCTTGAAGAGCACTACGAGGATGTCGTTGCGCGACGTTTCGAAGGCGTCAAGGCGTGGATTCCGGTGCAGCGTGGCTGCGACTACCGCTGCACGTATTGTATCGTGCCGTATACGCGTGGCTCCGAGCGGAGTCGCAAGCTCGACGACGTCGTACGAGAGGTGCACCGGATAGTGGAGCAGGGCCTCACCGAGGTGGTGCTCCTTGGCCAGACGGTCAACTCGTATAACGATGGCACGCACGATTTTGCCGATTTGTTGCGCGCGGTGGGCCGCGTAGATGGCATTCGCCGGGTCCGCTACACCAGCCCGCACCCCAATGACTTCAGCGATCGCGTGATCGAGGCGATGGCCGAGGTACAGACGGTGTGTGAACACGTACATCTGCCCATGCAGAGCGGATCCACGAGTATGCTCAAGCGTATGCTCCGCCGATATTCACGCGAGGATTATCTCGCGTGCGTAGCACGCATGCGTGCCGCCATCCCGCGGCTCGCCTTCACCACGGATATCATCGTCGGCTTCCCGGGTGAGACCGACGGAGAGTTCGAGGATACGCTCTCGCTCTGTCAGGAAGTGCGCTTCGACGACGCGTTCATGTTCAAGTTCTCGCTGCGCGAGGGTACGCCGGCGACGAAGATGCCCGCCGAGTGGACTGTGCCTGCTGCGGTGGTCACCGAGCGTTTCGACCGCCTGCTGAAAACGGTGCGCGGCATCTCGCGCGAAAACAACATGGCCCGCCTCGGTGACACGCTCGAAGTGCTCGTCGAGAAGGTGGCGCGTGATGGGGAACTGCTGCAGGCCCGCTCACGGGACTTCAAAACCATCATGGTGCCGGCCGATGCGGCCCCGATCGGCGGCTATCTCACGGTACAGCTCACCGGCACGACCGGCGCCACCTTCACGGGTACCCCCGTGCGGGACACCCCGGTCCGCCAGCCGCTGCCGGTCATGACGGCGGGCTAAGTCGGTACGGCGCGCGTTCCCCGGATGGGGGCGCGTGCTGAGGGTGGGGCACGCGGCGTCTGGCGTCGCGTGCTTTGGGCATGCCCCCTCTTGTGCATGCGGTTTGTGCGTGGATCGCCGGACTGGTGGTCGGCGCGTTGTGGTGGCCATCGCCCGCGGCAGGAGTCGCGCCCGGTAATGTGGCCGATGGGCCGACGTTGCCGTGGTGGCTCGCCGTCGTGGCGGCCACGAGTGTCCTGGCGATCAGCCGCTCCATCACCCGCCCGCGAACCGAGCCTGGCCATCGCCTGATCATCGGGCTCGCGCTGGCCTGCTGGTGTGCGGGCGTCGTGTCGGCACAAAATCGCAAACTCCACGTGGCCGTGTGCAAGGCGGCCGTCGTGCAGGCCTTCACCCGGGGTGATACACTCTCGGTGGTCGCCGACGAATCGGTGCAAGGCGGTGCCGGCCCCTCGGTGCGAGGCGAGGTACGTCATGCCGTCCGCGGCCACGCGTGCACGCTACCGGCCTCACTGCGTGTGCGGGAAGGCACCCTCGATGCCGGTATCGTGGGCCGTGCCACGGGCAAGGCCATGCCCACCGATCGCGGCGTCCGATTGGATCTAGCGGTCCATGGCGCCACGGGCCAACGCGATCCGTTACGCGCTCTGCGCGATCGCACCGGAACCACGATCGACCGATACTTCGGCTCCGATGCCGCCCTCGTGCGCGCGCTGTTGATTGCCGATCAGGACGGCATCGCCACCGACGTGCGCGATACCTTCGCCGACGCAGGGCTCGTGCATATGCTCTCGGTGTCCGGGATGCATGTGGCGATCATCGCGTCCGCGCTCCTCACCATCGGCAGCGCGGCGCGCCTATCCCGTCGGTGGGCCTCCGTGGCGGCACTCGCGCTGGTGGTGGCCTACGTGGCCGTGCTCGGCGCGCCGGCGCCGGCCGTACGAAGCGGGGTGATGCTCGCGGTGGTCATGCTCGCCGGGATGATGCAGCGGCCCGTCCACCCGTGGACCGCATTGGCGCTCGGTGCCGCGCTCCCGACTGTCGAGCCTCTCGTGGTGCTCGATCTCGGCTGGCAGCTGAGTGTGAGTGGCATGGCGGCCTTGGTGGCGGCGCGAGAAGTGATGCGCCGCTGGCAACTCCTCGAAATGCCCGCGCGGCCGTCCGCTTACACAGTGCGCGCGGTGCGTATCGCCCGCTGGCTCGCCACACGCCAGGGTGTCACGCGCTACTTCGTGCGCGAAAGCTTTACGGGAACGATCGCCGTCGCGATCACGGCACCACTCATCGCGTGGACGTTTGGCCGATTGAGTCTCATGGCACCCATTGCCAATCTCGTGGCCGGACCGGTCGTTGCGTTTCTGCAGCCCGCACTGTTCCTGGCCATCCTGGCGTCACCGTGGCCCGCTCTGGCGCAACTCATTGCGGATGCGTGCGCAGTACCGATTGCGATGCTCGATCTGATTGCCACCCGCGCGGCGAGTGTGCCGGGGGCCGCCGTGAGCGTGGCGCCCACGCTCCTGACCGCGTGCTGCGGTGCTGCGGCGTCGGCGCTCGTGATACGGGCCACGGCGGCGCGTCGGATGTTACCGTGGCTTTTGGGTGCCTGGGGGGCGATTACCCTCGCGGTGTGGTCGCCGTTTGGCGCACGCGGCACCGGGTGGATGGAGCTGCACATGCTCGACGTGGGGCAGGGCGATGCGCTCGCCATTCGTACGCCGCGCGGTCGCTGGGTGCTCGTCGACGCTGGACGGCGGTGGGACGGTGGTGACTCCGGACGCCGCGTGGTGGTGCCGTTCGTGCGACGTCGCGGCGGGGAGGTGGCCCTATTCGTGCTGTCGCATGCCCACGAAGACCATGCGGGAGGCGCCGAGTCCATTGTACGCGCCCTCAAGCCGTCGCACTGGTGGGAGTCGGCGTTTATCACGACCGGGCCGTCGTACCAGCAAGCGCTGGAGGCCGCGCAGGCGATGGGGACCCAGTGGAGTCGGGTCCACCCTGGACAACAGTGGGACCTCGACGGGGTGCGCGTGGAGGTGCTGGCGCCCGACTCGCTGTGGACCACACGGCAGCGGGATGCAAACGAAACGAGTGTCGTGCTTCGCGTGCAGTACGGAAGCCGCGCGATGCTCCTGATGGGGGACGCCGAAAAGGAAGAAGAGGAGTGGTTGTTGGAGCACATCGCGCCGGATCGCCTGCGCGCCGACGTGCTCAAGCTCGGGCACCACGGCAGCCGTACCAGCTCGACCTCGCCGCTGGTCGAGGCGGTGCGCCCGCGCCTCGGGCTCGTCTCGTCGGGCGCTGGCAATCGGTACGGGCACCCGTCCCCGGAAATCCTTGATCGCTTCGCCCAACAGCAGATTCCCCTGCTGCGCACGGACCACGACGGCAACATCGAGGTGCGAACCGATGGCGAGCGGCTGGAGGTGCGAGCGGGCGGTGCGCGATGGGTCCTGCCGTAAGGCACAGGGCGCCCAGACGCGTGGAATTCATAGCGAAAATGCCGCGTGCGCTCTTGCACGAGGTTGCCCGGGTTCGACAGTTTCCATGAGGCGCCGACCGAGCGCTGTTGCCCTCCCTGAGGAGTGAATTCCGTGGTCAAGCACACCGCCACATCCGTCGTCACGATCGAGCGTTTCATTATTGAGCAGGAGCGCATGTTCCCCGATGCCACGGGGGAACTGTCCGGCATCCTGTACGACATGGCGCTCGCCGGCAAGATGATTGCCAACAAGGTGCGCAGCGCCGGCCTCGCTGATATCCTCGGCGCCACCAGCGACATCAACGTGCAGGGTGAAGTGCAGCAGAAGCTCGACGTGATTTCCAACGAAATCATCGTCAAGGCCTTCGATCACGGTGGACGACTCTGCGCCATGGCCTCAGAAGAAGAGCCCGACATCATCCACATTCCGGAAGGATTTCGCGCCGGCAAGTACGTGCTGCTCTTCGATCCGCTCGATGGCTCGTCCAACATCGACGTGAATGTGCCGGTCGGCACGATCTTCTCCGTGTACAAGAAGATCACCCGCGGTTCGCGTGGCGAAATGGAAGACATGCTGCAGCCTGGCCGTCGACAGGTCGCTGCCGGCTATGTCATTTATGGCTCCAGCACCATGCTGGTGTACACCACCGGACAGGGCGCGCACGGCTTCACCCTCGATCCCTCGATCGGCGAGTTCCTGCTGTCGCATCCCAACATCCGTATCCCTGATCGCGCGCGCTACCTCAGCGTCAACGATGCGTACGAGCAGGATTGGCCCGAACCCACGCGCGCGCTCATGCGCCGTTACCGCGGGCTCGACGGCCAGCGTCGTCCACTGAATGTGCGATACGTCGGATCCCTCGTAGCCGATTTTCATCGGAACTTGCTGGGCGGCGGTGTCTTTTGCTATCCGGCCAACGAGAAGGCCCCCAAAGGCAAGCTGCGGTTGCTCTACGAAGCCAATCCGCTGGCATTCATTGCCGAACAGGCGGGTGGTCTCGCGACCGATGGTCACGGACGCATCCTCGATGTGGAGCCCAGCGAATTGCACCAGCGCACACCACTCTACATCGGTAGTAAGGCCGAAGTGGAAACGGTGGCGGAGTTCCCGCTGCCGCAGCCCGACCGTCGTGGCAGTGCGCGTGCGGAGACTGTTGCCACCGGATGAGCGAGCGACTTTCTCCCTCCGGTATTCCCGTCTCGGCCATCCTGCGCCCGGACGACGTCACCACCGACTATGCGCGCGATCTGGGCGATCCCGGCCAGTACCCGTTCACGCGTGGCGTACAGCCCAGCATGTATCGTGGGCGTTTGTGGACGATGCGGCAGTACGCGGGTTTCGGTACGGCCGCGTCGACGAACGAACGCTTCAAACTGCTTCTCGCCGCAGGGCAGACCGGCCTCTCGGTAGCGTTCGATCTGCCCACGCAAATGGGCATCGACTCCGACTCGCCGCGAGCCTCCGGCGAGGTCGGACGTGTGGGCGTGGCGATCGACACGGTCGAGGATATGCACGTGTTGCTCGATGGCATCCCGCTCGACAACGTGTCGTCGAGCATGACCATCAACTCCACGGCATCCACGCTGCTTGCCATGTACATCGTGGTCGCCGAGGAGCGCGGCATGTCGCGCGCCGCCATCTCGGGCACCACGCAGAACGACATTCTCAAGGAGTACATCGCGCGCGGTACATACATCTACCCGCCCGCGCCGTCACTCGCGCTGACGGCGGAGATGTTTCGCTTCTGCGCTGCCGAGGTTCCGCAGTGGAATCCGATCTCTATTTCGGGATACCACATTCGCGAAGCGGGTGCCACCGCAGTGCAGGAGGTGGCGTTCACCTTTGCCGACGCCATTGCGTACGTCCAGCAAGCTGTGGATGCAGGACTGCAAGTCGATGCGTTCGCACCGCGCCTGTCGTTCTTCTTTGCCGCGCACAGCGATCTCTTCGAGGAGGTTGCCAAGTTTCGTGCGGCGCGGCGTTTGTGGGCGCGCCTCATGCGCGAGCGGTTCGGCGCCAACGATAACAGTTGCCGATTGCGTTTCCACACGCAAACCGGTGGTGTCACGCTCACCGCGCAGCAGCCGCTCACGAACGTCGTACGCGTCACGTTGCAGGCTCTCGCGGCGGCGCTCGGCGGCACGCAGTCGTTGCACACCAACGGCTACGACGAAGCGCTGGCGCTGCCCACTGCTGACGCGGCCACGCTAGCGCTCCGCACCCAGCAGGTGGTGGCCTACGAGTCGGGGGTTACGCAAACCGTCGATCCGTTGGCCGGCAGCTGGTATGTGGAGCAACTCACCGACGAGATCGAAGCCCGCGCGGTGGCGCTCATCGCCAAAGTCGACGAACTCGGCGGCGCGGCCGAAGCGATTCGGGTCGGCTTCTTTCAGGAAGAAATCGGGCGCAGCGCCTACGAGTATCAACTGCGTGTCGAGGCCGGCGAAACGGTGGTGGTCGGCGTCAACAAGTTCGGTGACGGGCAAGACCCGCCTATCATTCCGGCACCCGACTTCTCCTCGCTTGAGCGCGACCAAGTGGCGCAACTCGCGCAGGTAAAATCGGCTCGCGACAACAATGCTGTCACCTCCGCGCTGGCCGCCATCAAGTCTGCCGCGCCGGAATACCTCCCGGCGCATTCCGGCGCGCGCACCGCGCTTATGCCGCTCATCATCGATGCCGTCCGCGCCCGCGCGTCCGTTGGTGAAATCGCCGACACAATGGAAACAGTGTGGGGACGCTACCACCCGAGCATGTAGTTCGGATGGTAGCGTTCTGGTAATCGCGTCAGCGGTCCTTACGGCGTGATTGCCTTCGCCTTCGGTTCCAGCTTGGCCGCCCACAGTCCTGAATTGAAATCCGTAAACAGTACCTGACCCTTCCACGGCATCGCGTTCATCACGAATGGCGCGTTCGCCGTGAGCCCCTGCGGATCGTACGGCTTGAACACTGCGATCTCACGACGCTGCTCGGCCAGGTTGCCCATCAACTCTCCGCTCACGTCCACCACGCGCACACCGCCGTCGTAATACGCCTGATAGAGCACGTCGTCTTCCACGATGATGTCATGCGCGCCGTAGTCCTCCAAATGGTACCGGCCCACCTTGCGAGGATTCATCGGGTCGGTGAAATCCACAATGTGTACGTAACCGCCTGATGTCTGTGCAATGCCACCCTTGCTGCCCAGCGTAGCGCGATAGTCGGTGCCTTCCCACACGCGGCCCGCGCGATTCATCTCCTCGTCGCCGAGGAACAGATAGGTGCGTCCTGTGGACTTCTGAAAGTACGGAAAGATCTCGTGGCCCGAGTTTATCGGGAACGTGGTAATGAGCTTCGGCTTCTCGATCGTGCCGCCGTACTTGCCGTTGCCCACATCCACCACCACCGCGCCGACACCACCCTGCGCCGAGTAGGCGATACCGTCGCGTACCCAGAGATCGTGAATGCGGGCATTGGGATGCTGGTACTCGCTCACGTACTTCGGCTTGTAGATGTCCCGCATATCGATGATCACGTACTTCTGACCGCCGGAGATCGCGAACAGATGGTCGTTGGTGGCGAACATGTTGTGCACGCCGCCCGTCAGCTCCTGATCGAACGTGGCGGCGATCGTCGGATGGGCAGGGTTCTTGAGATCCAGAATCACCACGCCGTTAATACGATTCGACGCGCCCTCGCGCGCGAGCACCCCGTAGCGGCCATCGGGCGACACCGTCACGTCATTGATCGTACGGGCGTCGATCTTGATCGAGTCCGTCTTCACGATGTTGTTCATGTCCGTGATGTCGAACACCATGCCATAGCCGTCGCCGCCCCACGTGCCCACCAGCGCGTAGTCGCGGCCGTCCTTGCCGGTAAACGGCCACAGGTCCGACGTGGCGGTGGTGTTGATCGACCCGCGCCCGGTAACCGTGATACGGCGCACCACGTCACGCGGTTTCACCTCGAGCACCTTGCGGGCCGTCACGTTCCCGGCCTGCGCCAGCAGGGTGAAGCGTCCCGGATAGTTCGCGGTGAATCGGCCCCAATCGATGATGCCGGGGCCGCCCGGGGCTACCGTGGTGTCGTCCGGCGTGTACGTGTAGCTCCACGTGATCACGGCGTCGTTCACTGGCGCGCCGGTTGCCGACTTGGCCACCGCATTCAGCCGGACCACCTGCCCGGTGAGGATCACGTCTTCCGTAATGCCCACAGTGAGGCTCGCCACCGGATTTGCCGTCACGCTGTACGCCTGACGTGCCGTTACCCCTTCGGACTCGGCCGAGATCGTCGTTGCGCCGGCCTTGAGCGCCGTCACGTTGCCGAACCGGTCCACATCAGCGACCGCTGGGTTGCTCGAGCGCCACGTCGCAACAAGGCCGGCACGCGGGCTACCATCGGCGTGTGAGCCCTCGGCCCGATGCGCGATCGTGGTGCCTGTGTACAGCCGACCAGAGTCCGCCACGATGGCGATTTTGGTCAACGCCGGCCAGCTCACCAACACCGGTATATCGAGCGTAATCGGGCCGTTCGCGCCCATGGCCGTGGCCGTGGCAGTAAACGAGCCGGCACGGAACGCCCGCACCTGGCCGCCGGTAAACGCCACCGACTGACGCGGACCGCCCACGCGTACCGCCGCGTCCGCAATCACGTTGCCTTGGGCATCATATGCCGTGACCTTGAACGGCTGCGCTTCACCGGCCCGCAGCGTCACGCGGGCAGGTTCGGCCACCAATTTCGCCACCGGAGCGGGGGCCGGCCGCTGCGCGGCCAGCGATCGGACCGCCAGCGGCGACACCGGCAGGGCGAACGGCATCGCCAGCAAGGCCAGTGCGGTCGTGACGAACCGCGGGTTACGCACTACGTTCATAGTCTGAGTCTCCAGTGGGAAAGATCCTGTCGAGCCCCGCCATCATGTCTCTCGTGTCCCAACCTCGCAAGACGTGCGCGCTGACGTCGCGGCCCCTGCGTCTGTCTACGGCGGCCTTCGTCATCACGCTGTCCGCTGCTGCGCTCCAGTCCGCTCGCGCGCAGCGACCGCCCGTGCGGTCCGCCGGCACGGCGTCCGCGCCCGCGCCCGCGCCCGTCAAACCGACACACGATTATTGGGCCTATGTGGGCGCCGAGTCGGCCGACAAGATCTATCGCGTCCGCTTCGGACCAGCAGGCGCGGTGGTGGAGAAAACCATCCCCGTCGGCGAACTCGCCGCCGAAATGGAAGGCCCCCACGGCCTCGCAATCTCGCCCGATGGCAAGTATCTGCACATGACCACCGGTCACGGCACACCCGATGGCCGGTACTGGCGCTACGCGCTCGGCCCCGACACCCTCGTTGGCCCGTCACTATCACTCGGCAATTTCCCCGCCTCCATCGACGTTACCCCCGACGGCCTCTACTCCTTCTCGGCCAACTTCAACCTGCACGGCGACATGATCCCGTCTACAGTGTCGGTGGTGTACACACCCACGCACACCGAAGTCGCGCGCATCGTCACCTGCACCATGCCGCATGGCAGCCGGGTCTCGCCCGACGGCAACACGCAGTACTCCACGTGCATGATGGATGATCAGCTCGTAGAGATCGATACGCGCAGCTTCGAGGTGGCACGCCGATTCTCCGTGGCCACGGGCAAGGAAGGCCCGCTCCCGCTGTCGGCCGGCACCATCATGGACGGCATGGATCACGCGGGCATGGACCACGCTACGCACACCGCGGGCGCCGCCGCTTCCGCCAAAAAGCCAGCCGACGGCCCCACCATCGATCCCGCGCAGGTCGGCGCGGCCGGTATGGGCATCGCCAAGCACACCATGGCGCCCAACTCCTGCTCCCCCACATGGGCTCAGCCTTCCGCAAGCGGCGACAAGATTTACGTGGCCTGCAACAAGGCCGACGAAATCATCGAGGTCGATACCAAGTCGTGGACCGTGGCGCGCCGCATGAAAACCGGTCGCGGTGTCTACAACCTGGCCGTCACGCCGAATGGCGCACTGCTTGTCGCCACACTCAAGCAGGGCGCCGGCATCGAGATTTTTGACTTGGCCACCGGCGCCAGTGTGGCGCAGCTCAAGACCTCCACCATTGTGGCGCACGGCGTCACCGTGAGCAGTGATTCTCGCTATGCCTTCGTGAGCAGCGAAGGGCAGGGCGCGCAGCCTGGCAAGGTCGACGTGATCGACCTTGTGGCGCGCGCGAAAGTTGGAACCGTGGACGTGGGACAGCAGGCAGGCGGAATTGCCTTCTGGAAAATGAGCCGCTGAGTGCGCGAGACGATCGGATGACGGAATCTCCGCGCCCCCTCTCCGTGGTGCGGGCGATGATTGACGCCCTCGACCGCGATATGCTGCAACTCATGGCGCGACGGATGGCGCTCGTGGCGGAAGTGGCGGCGTACAAGCGGCAGCATGGCCTGCGCATCCGCGACGCGCAACGTGAGCGCGAGGTGCTGCGCGACCGACATCAGGACGCGCTCGACCTTGGCCTGCCCGCCGGCGAGATCGAATCCATTTTTCGATTGCTGTTGCGCTCCAGTCGCGACCATCAGGCTGCGCTTCGCGCCGAGGTGCCACTCAACGACGTGCCGCGCACCGTGGCCGTGATTGGCGGTCATGGAAAAATTGGACGTCTCATGGTGCGCCTCTTCGCCGACCTCGGCCATCACGTGTTGGTGGTCGATGTCGACACGGCGCTCCAAGCGGCCGATGCCGCAGCGAGCGCCGATGTAGTCATGATCGCCGTCCCCATCGAGGTCACCGACGCAGTGATACGTGCGGTGGGGCCTCACGTGCGTCCAGACGCGCTGCTGCTCGATGTCACGAGTATCAAGGAAGCGCCGCTCCGCGCCATGATGGAGTCCACCACAGCCAGCGTCCTCGGCACGCATCCGATGTTTGGTCCCGGCGTGCATACGCTGCAGGGCCAGCGCGTGGTGCTCTGTCGAGGCCGCGGCGATGGGTGGGCCGATTGGCTCGCGCAATCGTTTGCCGCCCGCGGGCTGGTGATCAGCGAAACCTCCGCCGAGACGCATGACCGGGCGATGTCCGTCGTGCAGGTGCTCACGCATTTTCAGACCCAGGTGCAGGGACTCACCCTCACCCGGCTCGGGATTCCGCTGCAGGAGACGCTCAAGTTCACGTCGCCGGCGTATCTGTTGGAGCTCTACGTGACGGCCCGTCACTTTGCGCAGGATCCGGCGCTCTACGGGCCCATTGAAATGCGGAATCCGCGAACGGGCGAGGTCACGGCCGCATTTCAGGGCGCCGTTGCCGATCTCTCGCAGATCCTTGCGCACGGCGATCAAGCTGCCTTCTCGCACATGTTCGACGATGTCCGGCAGTTCTTCGGCGATTTCACGACCGAAGCGGTGGAGCAGTCCAGGTTCCTGATCGACCGCATCGTGGAGCGCTCTTGAGCAACGACATGGAGTCCGCCGCATCGAGTGCGGGAGTGATCGAACGTATCTGGCTCAAGCGCGGGAAAGGGGGCCCCATGGATGCCGTGCCGACGGCGCGCCTGCGAACCAACCGGGGCTTGGTCGGCAACGCCAACCAAGGCGGGCGTCGGCAGGTGACGCTGTTGGAAGCCGAGCGGTGGGAAGCGCATCTGGCCGCGATCGGGATCGAGCTCGACCCCGCACGTCGCCGAGCCAACGTGCTCGTGCGCGGTTTGGAGTTGGCGAGTTCACGCGGGAAGGTGCTCATGATTGGCGGGTTGCGGCTGCAGATCGTGGGTGAAACCAAGCCCTGCCACCAGATGGACGAGGTACACCCCGGCTTGCAGGCGGTGATGCGCCCGGACTGGGGCGGCGGCGCCTTCGCGCGTGTGCTCAGCGATGGTGAGATCCACTGTGGGGACACGATCCGGTGGGACACCACCCCTGATGCCCTTTCACTTTTCGACGTGTAGAGAATGCTTTCTTCATTTCCTCCTTTTCGCTGGTTTCGCCAGCTCGAGGACAAGGTCTTCGCGCTGGCGAGTGAGGCCGAGTACCGGCTCAAGATCGTGCCCCGCTCCACGCGCATCGTGCCCACCACGTTCGATCGCCGGATGGTACGCACCTTTTTGCTGGTGATGCCGGTGCTCATCGGTACCTTTTTCATCGGGGATCGGGCATTACGGGCGCGGGTATTATTCGGGATGCTGGTGGCGATCGCCGTGCTGTTGGCGCTGATCTTCGTGGCCGACGCGTTTCCGGGCAAACGCTCTGCCATGCCGCCGCCCAGAGTACCACCGAAAGTGCCACCCAAGGTTCCGCCCCGGCCGCCGGCTTCACGAAACGGCCCGTCCGCTCCTCGTCGTCCCTGATCGACGTAGCTCGACATTCCTCCGCACGTCTCGGCGTGCCGAACGTAATTTCTCTCTGCTGATAGGGTGCTTCATGTCCCGTCGTCGCTGGTACGTGCTTCCGTTATCTCTCGCGCTCAGCGCCTCGGCCGCTCTGGCACTCGCCAGCCCCATGGCCTCCTGGACGGCGACCATCAGCGGGAAGGACGGACGGAAAGTCACCGGCTCCGCCACCGTCACGCCCACCGCAGACGGAACCGGCGCGGACGTGGTCGTGAGTATCAACGGCGACACGCCGGGCGCTACGCGGCCGTGGCACATCCACAGTGGCAGCTGCACCAAAAGCGGCGGCGTGGTTGGGGGTGGCAAAGCCTACACCCCCATGGCGATCGACGGCAAAGGCCACGGATCGGCCAAGGCCACGCTGGCGGTCGCGCTGGCGGACACGGCCACTTACTACGTGAACATTCATGACGCCGCTGCCGCAATGAGCATCATTGTGGCCTGCGGTGATCTGGCCAAACAGTAGTGCATTCCGCAGCATCAGGAGCTTTCCGCTTTATGCCCAGCTATTCTCACCTGGCGCGTTTCGTTGCCGCCGTTGCACTCAGCCTCGCGAGCGGCGCCCTGCTGGCGCCTCGCCTCGGCGCGCAAGTGCGCACCACCGTGAAAGACCGCATCGCCAATGAGAAGGAACGCGAGGAGACCCGCAATCCCATTGGCATGTCGGTGATCGACGGCATTGTCACTGACACACTGCTTGCGCCCCTCGGTATTGCCGATGTCTCCGTGGTGGGGACCACGGCCCGCGTGGTGACCAGCGAAAACGGCCGTTTCCGCATGCTGCAGGTGCCATCGGGCCAGTATCTACTCGTGGTGCGTCGTATCGGCTACGCGCCCACGTCGGGCATCATACAGGTACCGGAAAGTGACACGCTACGGCTCGCGTACACTTTGGTCCGGTCGAACTATCTACTCGATACCGTCCGTGTGAAAGAGCGCCGCATCACCATTCGGATGCTCGAGTTCGAGAAGCGGCGCCAGCAGGGGCAGGGGCAGTTCATTACGCAGGAAGAGATTGAACGGCGCGGTTCACTGCAGGCGTCTGATTTCCTGCGCACCATGCGCGGGTTGGAAGTCTCGCAGGTGACCACTCAGGCCTTTGCCGGTACGCAGGTGTATTCCCGCCGTGAAGGTGGTGGATATACCGAAGGCGGCCAGCAGAACTACTGCGCACTGCAAGTGATGCTCGATGGCATTGTGCTTCCGCGCAACTTCAATCTCGATCTGCTCCCGCCGCCCAAGCAGATCGCCGGCATTGAGGTCTACTCCGGTGCGGCTACCGTGCCGCCGCAGTTCGGTGGGCCGGATCGACGGTGCGGTGTTGTTGCCGTGTGGACGCGCGACGGGTACTGACGCGTACAAAGCACTGCACGGATTAGCAGTGCACGCGGTACCTGCGCCGTTGTAGAAAGAAGCCCCCGCGATGTTGAGCTCGCGGGGGCTTCTTCGTGCAACTACAACAAACGGGTCAGACTGTAAGCGCGCTTAACAGCCCGGACCAGCCAACGCGCCGGTCCGGCCCACGCGCTGCAGGCACTCGGCCTGCGGAAGCGGCTGCACGCGCGCCACGAAGTGCGCATTCACACCCGTGGTGATGTCGCGCGGCAGTTCGCTCAGGCGGTTGTATCGACGCATGTCGATCCACCGGTGTCCTTCCAGTAGCAGTGAGTAGCGCTTCTGCAGCAGGAGTTCGGTGACAATGGCCGCATCGGCTGAGGCCGCGGTGAGCGACGACGGTGCGAGGCCACCGGCGTTCACGCGGATACCGTTGATGATCGCGAGCGCACCCGCCTTGTCACCCGTAGCCAGGAGGCCTTCCGCGCGAAGGAACAGCAGCTCCTCGTTGCGGATGATCGGGATCGACGTAGAGATCGTCGGATAGATGCTGAAGCCAAGCGACGAGGGTACGCCGAGACCCTGCGGCGCATTCCGCGTGGGCCGTGACCCGATCTTCGCGATGAAGCGATTGTCCTTGGAGCCGTCCGCCTTGAGCGGCGCATCCGTGTCGATGGACATGTGCGCGTACAGGTCGGTATTCGTTGCCGTCGCCAACGGGTTGAGGATGTCTGGCGCCGCCGCGTATGGTTGATACACGCCCACGTTGTACTGCGCGGCCGTGGTCGCGCCCATGTTGATGAACGAGGCGCCGAGCGCGGTGAGCGACCGCTGCCACGCCGTAGCCCCGCCGCCTGCCGTGGCGTAGTACGCAGCAGCGCGTGCCGCCATGGCCCGGTTGAACTGCCGGAAGGTGGTCGGCGTGTTGAAGCCCGCGTACCCCGAGTGTAGTGCGAACGGGAAGGCGGCGCCGCCGGCACCGAGATCCGTGTTGGCCTCATCGAGGGTATTCAGGATATACCGGTACGTGGAGTCACGCGATACGAACGCGGCGATATCCGACGCGTCCTGCTTGATCTCGATTACGGCACCGATGGTGTCGCGGGTGGCGATCACCGTCAGCAACTCCATGCCTTCGATGGTCTTCGCAAAGCCGAGCGCGGCGCGTTTCTGTTCCGCCGAAAGCGTCGCCGCTGCCACCGAGTTCTTAAAGTTGAAGATGTCGCGCAGGTTGCCGTACGGCCCCCCCCAGCTGCCTATGGCAAATCCGGCAGGATCGAGGCGGTTCGCGCCCGAGATACCGATCAGATACGCCGACGTGTTCCGCCCCTCCTGCGGCGTGTACACATAGGCTTCCCGGCCAAACCGCGCGGTTTCCGTGATGAAGTCACCGCGACCGTTACGGTTCTGCCGCAAGAGTCCCGTCGCCAGCAACTGCAGCGCCTGCGGGTCCACACTGGCACCCGCCACCGTCGGCGTGTTGGGGTTGGTGATGTTCAGCGTGTCCTGGCTGCAGGCAGCCAACGACAGCGAAGCGAGAGTGAGCGCACTCAGGGTGCGGGCAGGCAGGCGGGTCATCAGCGAGCGCGGCGCGCCGGAGAAAGTAGCAGCGGTCGTCATGGCTTAGAACCCCACATCGACGCTAAGGAAGAACTGACGGCTCGACGGGAACGGTGCGAGGTCGATGAACCGGTTGAAGTTCGTGTTACCAAAGTTGTTGAACTCCGGATCAAAGCCCCAGTAACCGCTGAATAAGATCAGGTTTCGGCCGCTTGCATTGAAGCGCAACGACTTGGCACCCGGAATGAGGGCGGCCCAGCGATCGGGCGCCTGGTAGTTCACGGCCACCTCGCGGAGCTTCACATACGAACCGTTCTGCATGTACGGCCGCACATCGCCAGCGTTGAACGTTGCATAGCGGCACTCGCCGAGCGTTGTCGGCGTGCCACCTACCTGACCGTTCGCCGTGCACGGCCGCGAACCTGGCAGGATCGAGCTTGGCGCCACATCGTCATAGTCGCGTGACTGACCGCCCTCGTCCCACAGGTTGTTGGTCATGTTTGACACAGCGCCGCCTGCCCGCCAGTCGGCGAGAAAGGAGAAGTTGAACCGGCCCCACGCGAATTCGTTGTTGAACGTCGTCGTGTGGATCGGGTTCGAGTCAAACAGGATGGTATCCGCAACGGTGAAAGCGCCAGCCGTCGTGGTGCTCGGACGCAGCGGTGCGTTGCCCCAGATGTACGAGGAGCGCGTGTTCGCCGTGATCCGATTCCGCCCATACGCCGCACCGAACGAGCCCGGGACTGGAAATGCCCGTACCGGAATGTCATTCACAAACTGTACGTTCGCGTTGTACAGAATGCGGCTCGTCCACTCGAAGCTGCCTTTACGGATCGGTACGAGCGAGAGCACCGCTTCGTTGCCAAGTGTCGAAAGTTGGCCACCGTTGATGATCTGATTACCCAGACCCGACGACGGCGGCAGCGGAAACGTGAGGAGCAGGTCCTTGATCGTGCGCTGATAGCGCGTCACTTCCAGGCCCACGCGCGAACCAAAGAACGAAGCGTCGATACCAAACTCCAGCTCGTTCATCACTTCGGGCTTGATGCTCGGATTGCCGAGCAGGCCGGCCGACACGAGCGAACCCTGACCACCGATGATTCCACCGTCCGCGTACAGGATGTCGCGGTCACCGAAACGCGGCCGGTTTCCCGACTGACCGATGGCACCGCGGATCTTGAACTCATCGATCTTGTCGGTGAGCGGCTTCACGAACCGGTACGAGCTGGAGTACTTCGGAAACACGTAGAACTGCTCGCGGTCGCCGTTGGCACTCGAGCGGTCGGCGCGCAGGCCAACGTTCAGTGCCAGCTTTTCGTTCAGCAGCAGCACCTGCTCGTTGACATAGTACGACTGGTCACGGAACTCGATGCGCGTGTCTTCGATCGCTATGTCCGGCGCTCCCGTCGCGGTACGACGCGTCGGCAGCAGGCCACGAGCGCGAATACGGTAGATATCCTGCTTCTGCCGCTCGTACGACCCACCAACGGACGTCGTGAACGATGTGACCAGCGCGTTGGCCGGCGTCCATGTCCATACGGCATTGACGCCCGTGTTGGTCTGCAGGCTGGACACGTTGTTCTGACCTGCCGTTCCCAGGAAGCCGTCCGCAGGCTCAAACTGGAGGTAATTCGGCGAATACTGCGTGCCTTCCTGCTGGTAACGGTCCACACCGTTCAGCATCGAGAACTGCACACTGTGACGTGCCGTGCTCAGTGCCGTGTAATTTACGCGAACGTTACCCGCTTGGCGAAACACGCTTTCGTCGCTGACGATGTCATTGAGCACCTCGAACGGATTGGCCGTACCGAAGCCGCCGCCGTCGAACGGCATACGCACATAGCGTCCGTCTTCACCGCGCGCCTGCAAGTCTATGATGGCGGGTGTATACCCGAACGTGTACGTCGGGCTGACGCCCGCGTTGTTGTTGTTGCCGATGCCACGCTGGAAGAAATTGCGCGTGACATCGAGGCCCATGCTCACCGTCAGTTTCGTACCGATCGACTGGTCGAGGTTGATGCGGCCACCGGTGCGCCGAGCGCCCGTGTTGATCATGATACCCGATTCCTGGCGGTCGCTCAACGACGCGAAGTAGCGCGTGTTGTTGGCCCCACCCGACGCCGACAACAGCGTTTCCCACGACGGGTCGGTGCGGCCGTACAGCTGGCCCTGCCAGTCGTAGTTGGTGCAGTTCGGCGTGCAGTTCGCACGCGCTGCGGCCTCGCCGATCGGGCCACCCGTGAACGGCAGCACGTCGTCGAGCGTCGCGTACTGGCGATGGCCCAGCGACCGCATCAGCGACTGCGTGCCGGCGCGCTGCGTCACGTTCCAGCGCGTCTGCCCGGCGGAACCCTTCTTGGTGGTGATCACCACCACGCCATTGGTTGCGCGTGAGCCGTAAATGGCGCTCGCGGCCGCCGACTTCAGCACTTCGATGTTCTCGATGTCGTTCGGGTTCAGGTCGGCCAGGCGATTCACCACCTGGTCCTGCCCGCTCGCGATGGTGCCACCGGCACGCGTGATCGCGCTCGCGCCCGAGGACACGCCGGCGTTCGAGATGATGACACCGTCCACCACGTACAGCGGGTCACCCTGACCGAGCACCGACGTGGCGCCGCGAATCTGCACCTGACCGCCACCGCCCGGCGCGCCGCTATTATCAAAAATGCGGGCACCGACCACTTTCCCGGCGAGGTTGCCTTCCACAGAACGGGCCGGCACGCGAACCAGCTCGGCCGCACTCACCGTGGCTACTGCCGTCGCCGCAACCTTCCGGTCCGTGGTCGTAGCCGCACCGGTCACTGTGACGCCTTCCAGCTGCAGGACGTCCTTCTCGAGGATGAAGTCTGCCGTATTGTCCGTAGCGCTCAGACGCTTCGTCTGCCGCTTAAAGCCGAGCTGGCGGGCCAGCAAGTCCACCGGGCCGGAGGGAACGCGAAGGCGGTATTCACCGCGATCGTTCGTGCGCGTGCCGATCTGCTGACCGACAATGCCGACGGTCACGTCGGCGAGTGGGAGGCCAGTGCCAATCTGTGTCACCTTGCCCGTGATATCACGGGTCTGTGCGTCCGCCTGGAGCGGGAGCACGGCGACCAGAACGGCCGTAGCCATGAACTTGAAAAACCTACCCATAAAGGGTCTCCGAAGGAGGGGAGCAGCGTACGGCGGGAACACGACTCGAACCGTCTCGTCCCTGCGGTGTGTCAACCTTGCGATCGCTCCGCGGGGACAAGACGTGTCACGGTTGCGTGACAGTTTGTCCGATTACGGTCAAACCTACGTATCAAACCACGCAGTGCCAGATGCCGTCACTCGAACGTGGCACAATATCTCCAGCGCTCGCACAACTATATAAACGCGAGTGGAATCATCGGATTTACTGTCGCCTTATCTCACGTTGTGGATCCCGCAACTCAGGGACGGCTGAACACGCGCCTGATACGGACCGTCCGCTCCAGATCGTCCCTGGCCTGCAAAACTTTTTGCTAACCGCCGCCCTTCAGTAGTCGAGTCGCGGTGCGCCTCCTTGGCCAGCCGCGTCTCCGCCTCGGCCGCACCGCTGGCTGTCAGGCGCGTCACGATCAGCGACTCGGCCGCCGGCCGAAGCGCGGCGCCGTCCTATACGTTGGCGTGGCGCGTGAGCAGCCGCCCAACCAGCACACCGGCAATCTGCTCGTCACGCTCCGTCGGCAATTCGCGCAACACCACGGTCGCGTAGCGCACTGGATCGAGACGGGCTTCCCGCACCAGATCCCAGAGCGCGCCCCAAAGCATCGCCCGCTGTAGATCGTCACTCACCGTGCCGATGCCCGTCTCCAGCGATGTTCCATGCCGCCTAACGGAAACGCAGGCGCCAACAGCAGCGCATAGTCATCGAATGGATACGGCACGCCAAACCACGCGTCTAGCCAGCGGAGCGCGCGCGCATTCATCGCGATGAGTGTGTCGCTCACGTGGTTTGCGTTGTCGGACCGGCGGCAAACGCCATGAGATACGTGCTCAGCGGACGGGTCTCGCCAAACCGGTGCGTGATCACGGTCGCGGTAGAATCGCGCTCCCTGAGGGGGCCGTTGCCGAGCGCACTCCACGCGACGGGCGTGGTGAGCGACAGCGTCAGCCGCGCCTTGAGGTCCGGTTGGTCGAAGCAGGGCAACAGCAGGTGGGCATCGGATGGTACCAACAGCGTGTACAGATACTCCCGGCCATCGGTCACATCTCGCGTGCGGATGATGCTGGCGCCGGCCGCAGCAATCGGGGTGGTGAACGCCACCTCCACCCGATTGGCGCCCATGCGCATTGTTGACTGCGGCACCGTGAGGTGCGCACTATTCCACCCCGCAGCCGGTCCGCCTGGCAGCGCCGTCCCGTTAGCCAGCAGAGTGCTCACAGACGTGCCGCGGAAGTCGAGCACCACATCGCCAACCTGCGCCACGGCAAACGTGATCGCGAGGCGAGTGTAGAAGACACCCCTGGCTTCACTAGTGTGAACGTGGCTAAACCCGCTGCCTGCATGCCACGCACCCGAACGCTCGGTCCCCGTTTGGGCGGACAGGTGCTGAAGCCCCGACAAGCACAGGGCGGCGAACAGTGCGCTCAGTTCAGCCCAGTGCGTACGGCGCGTCACAGACATCGAGTCAGACTCCAGGTACCGTGTGTTTCGCCAAAGCAGCGGGCGTCAAGTAACGAATGCCCAATCCGGCCGTCTCATCCGGGAACACGTTGGCAGCGGAACGCGCTGCCGTCGAGTTGCTTTCGCCTATCAGCCGGGCCACGTCCGGTCGCGCGCTTCTTCAACCGAACGGCCCATGTCGCCTGACTCCTCCTCCTGCGCCGGCTGCGCCCGACCCGATCGGCGGCAGTTCCTCACCTCGGCGTCACTGCTCTCGGTGGGGGCGCTAGCCGCGTCGGCCTGTGGCGACGGCGTGATCGGCGCACCGGCCGCTGTGCCGTCACTGCCCGCCACGCCCTTCCGCGTAGATCCGCAGAGCATACCGGCGTTGCAGCAAATCGGCGGACGAGCGGTAATTACCTCAGGCAGTGACGCCCCAGTACTCGTGGAGCGGCTCGGTGCTACCGAATTCCGTGCCTTCGGCCTCGTCTGTCCACATCGCGGCACCATCGTGGACGTTCGGAGCGATGGCTTTCGGTGCCCCAACCACGAAGCACGCTT
>JBBQUH010000025.1:0-50916 GCA_038212625.1 Gemmatimonadales bacterium
GGTCATACGAGCGAGTACGGCGTCGGCAGCGGCACGCGACAGCCGCGACTTCTCGACCTCACGATCCATCGCCTTCACATGCCCGCTACGGGCCCGCGCCATCGAGGCCGACTGCGCATCGGCCAGTATCACCGCATGCCCGTGCATCGCCGCGACCTGAGCGATACCGGCGCCCATGGCACCGGCCCCCACCACGCCGATGACTGCCGCGACGTCACTCATGCGCCGCGATACACGGGCGCCCGCTTGGCCAGGAACGCGCGCACCCCTTCCTCATAGTCCGCCGTACGGCCAGCCTCGTGCATCGCCTGCGCCTCCACGTCCAGCTGCTCGTCGAGCGTGTTGCCCATGCTCGCGTTCAGCGCGCGCTTGGTGAGTCCGAAACCACGCGTCGCCTGCGTGGCCAGTGTGCCTGCCAGCGTCTGCACCGTGGGCATCAACTCGGCGTGCGGCACCACGTCCCAGATCAGCCCCCACTCCTTTGCCTTGTGCGCCGGTAGCTTTTCCGCCAAAAAGAACATGCCCGTAGCACGCTGCAGCCCGACCAGCCGCGGGACAAAAAAGGTGCCGCTGGTGTCGGGAATCAGACCGAGCTTCGCAAAACTCTCCACGAAGCTTGCTTCCGCCGCAGCGATAGTGAGATCGCACGCGAACGCCAAATTGGCTCCCGCGCCGGCCGCAATGCCATTCACGGCGCAGAGCACCGGCTTCTCCAGCGTGCGAATCGCGCGGATAATCGGGTTATAGCAACGTTTCACAATCTCGCCGATGTCCGGCATCGGGCCGTCGCCCTGTGGCAACGCCTCCGCGAGATCCTGCCCGGCGCAAAAGCCACGCCCCGCTCCGGTCAACACCACCGCGCGCACGGCGTCATCCAGAGCCGCCTCGTCCAACGCCTCGCGCAGGGCACCCGCCATCTCGCGGTTAAAGCTATTGAGGACGTCGGGACGATTGAGCGTCAGGGTGAGCACGCCACCGGCGCGCTCCTGAAGAAGCGTAGGACTTGGCATATCTTAAAAGTACCACGAACCAAGGGCTTGGTGCTCCCGCCGCAGCCCCTCGCTCGACAGATTTCCCAATATGCCTGCCAACACCGCTGTCCCTCCAGTCGCCCGCGCGTCAATGGTTGCGCCGACCACCCCACGCGCGGGGTTTGATTGGCGACGCATTGCGTACCACACGCTCGCGTCGCGTGCGCTCGACGATGTGGAGGAGCGCACCAATCGCAACCGCGCCACCGTGCCGCGTGAGCATCTGGTGCTCTACCAGTTCTCCGCCCGTGGCCACGACATGGCGCAGGTCATTCTCGGCTCGCTCATGCAGGGCGCGCGCGATGGCGCCGGTGCCTATTACCGCTCGCGCCCGTTTCTGCTCTCCATCGGGCTGCCGCTCGATGATGCCCTCGGCAGCCCGCTCGGACGCGCCGGCGGGTTCAGTGACGGGCGCGACATTGGCGTGGTGTGCAACCTGCCCAGCACCACCAGTTGCTCCGTGCTTCCCATGTCCGGTGATGTGGGCTCGCAGTATACACCCGCTGCCGGCTGGGCCCAGGCCATTCAGTACCATCACCACACCTTGGGCGACGCGCGCTACGCTCACGGCATGAGCGTCGCCCTTGGCGGAGACGCCTCAGTGGCCACGAGCGGCTTCTGGGCCGCGCTCACCATGGCGACGACGCTCAAACTGCCGATGTTGTTTTTTATCGAAGACAACGACCTCGGTATTTCCGTTCGAGGCGACATGCAAACGCCGGGCGCCAACATCGCGAAGAATCTCGCATCGTTCGGCAATCTGCTGGTGCGCGATGGCGACGGCACCGACCCCCACGAGGCCGCGGGGCTGCTTCACGAAGCCGTGACGCATATCCGGGCTGACAACGGGCCCGCGCTGGTGCGACTCACCGTGCCGCGTCTTTCCAGTCACTCCGGCCCTGATAACCAGAAGGGGTATCGCTCCGAGGCGGAGCTCGCCGCCGATATTGCGCGCGATCCCCTGCCCAAGCTGCGCGACTATCTCGTGCCGGCGCTCATGAGCGTTTCTCAATGGCACGCGCTCGAAGCGGAGGTGGCGCGCGATGTGGCCGTGGCACTCGATGCGGCGCGTGCACGACCGATGCCTGACCCGGGCACCATTGCACAGTTTGTGTACGCGGATGACGGTGCGCAGGTCCCGGAAGCCATGGGCGGTCTGAGCCGCGCGGAGCGCGCTGCATTGGGCGGTACCTCAGAGCCGGCCGCCAACGGCGATTTGCTGCGATTTGCCGAGGCGATCCGTCGCACGCTCCGTCATGAGCTGGCGGTGAACCCGAAGGTGGTGGTGTTTGGCGAGGATGTGGGGCGGAAGGGCGGTGTGCATCTCGTCACGGAAGGGTTGCAGAAACAGTTCGGCAACGAACGGGTGTTCGACACCAGTCTCAGCGAAGAAGGGATCATCGGGCGCGCGGTGGCGATGGCGATCAGCGGCCTGATGCCGGTTGCAGAGATCCAGTTTCGTAAATACGCCGACCCGGCCACTGAGCAGCTCAACAACTGCGGCACGATGCGCTGGCGCACTGCTAACCGTTTTGCCGCGCCCATCGTGGTGCGCATGCCGGGTGGTTTCGGCAAAGACGTGGGCGACCCCTGGCACAGCCTGAGCGACGAAGTGCGCTTTGCGCATGCGTACGGCTGGCAGGTGGCGATGCCGTCGAATGCGGCCGATGCGGTAGGGCTGCTGCGTGCCGCCATGCGTAGCCCAAACCCCACCATCTTCTTCGAGCATCGTTCGCTCCTCATGACGGGCGATGGCAGCGCGCGATATCCCGGCGATGACTACGTGTTGCCATTTGGTCAGGCGCGCGTGGTGCAGGCGGGCCACGATCTGACGGTGGTCACGTGGGGCGCGATGGTGCATCGCTGCGCGACCGCTGCGGCGGCGTTCGACGACCGCATTGAGCTCATCGACCTCCGCACGATCGCTCCGTGGGATCGTGATACCGTACTCGCCTCGGTGAAAAAGACCGGCCGCTGCCTGATCGTACACGAGGACAACATGACGGCGGGCTTCGGCGCCGAAATCGCGGGCGCACTCGCACAGGATGCGTTCTGGTTTCTTGATGCACCGGTGCAGCGACTCGCGCCAAAAGACATTCCGGTCCCCTACAACGAGGCGCTGCTCGAGGCCGTGGTACCGAACGTGGAGGCTATCTCGGCAGCGATCGCCGAGTTGCTTCGTATCTAGCCCTCTGACGGGCAGCACGCCGCACGGACGACATCGGCCGGTTCGGTCAGAAGGGCTTGAACTCGTCGAAGGGCTGTTGACAGCCTTTGCACACGTGAATCGCCTTGCAGGCCGTACTGCCGAATTCGCTCTGCAGCCGGGTGTCGCGTGATCCGCAAAACGGACACGGCACAGGCGCCTTCGCGCGGGTGAGAGTAATCAATCCCTGCGGCTCGGCCCGCCCCGGCGGTGCGATGCCATACGCCCGCAGCTTCTCGCGGGCCTCCGGGCCTATCCAATCGGTGGTCCACGCAGGCGACAGGACCAACTTGACGCGCACGTCGTCAGCGCCATGCGCCTTGAGTGCCGATACGATATCCGCCTCGATTTCGTGCATCGCCGGACAGCCGGAATAGGTGGGGGTGATGGTGATGGTCACCGTCTCTCCCTCCACCACGGCGTCGCGGACAATGCCGAGCTCCACGACGCTGATCGCCGGGACTTCAGGGTCCGGCACCTGCTGCAGGATCTCGTAAATTGCGTCGCGCGTGAGGGCCGTGGGCATGGGCATCGTTACCAGCTCGCGCCGGGGTGTGACCGCGCCACTATCTGCATGGTGGCCAACATGTGCCCGAGATGCTCCGTATGCCGCCCCACGCGTCCGCCGCGTCGCATCGGCGCGTCGAGCGGAAGCGTCAGTGTGGAGCGCTGCACCACGTCCGCCACCATTGCGTCCCACCGTGCCTTAAGGCCGGCATGATCCACCACGATGCCGTGGGCCGCCACCGCGTCGTCTATGGCGTCATGATCGAACAGCTCACCCGTATAACGCCAGAGGGCGTTTAGCGCTTCCTGGACCCGCCGGTGACTCTCCTCGGTGCCATCACCAAGACGGACCACCCATTCGCTGCTGTGGCGCAGGTGATACTTGTCTTCCTTGAGCGACTTGGTCGCCACGGCGGCTAGTCCCTCGTGCCCGCAACGCGACAAAGCGTCCCACAAGAGTACGCTGTACGCGTCAAACAGAAATTGGCGCACGATCGTAAATGCGAAGTCGCCATTGGGCAACTCCACGAGCAGCGCATTACGAAACGCGACCGCTTCGCGGAAGTAGGCCAGTGTGTCTTCGCTGCGTCCCTTCCCTTCGATCTCGCCCGCCAGTGCCAACAGTGAGCTTGCATGGCCAACGAAATCGAGCGCGATGTTCGACAAGGCAATGTCTTCTTCGAGAATGGGACCGTGACCGCACCACTCGGAGACGCGATGCCCGAGCACGAGGCGATCGTCGCCGAGCCGCAGCACATATTCAAAGAGCGGGTTGTCGACGCTGGTCGTGCGCGCTGCGGCAATGACTGCGGCGGGCGCTTTGTTCACCACCGCGCGGACCTCCTCCTCTGCGTGGTGTTCTTCGTCATGCGCCATAGTGTCGCTCAAAAAATGCGGACGCCGCGAGGCGCGACGTAGAACTGCGGATGCCGGTACGGCTTGTCGTTGCCGGGATCGAAGAACGGACCGGCATCAGACGGCGCCGACGCAACGATTGCGCTGCTCGGCACCACCCAGAGATTGACCGCTTCACCGCGCCGCGTGTACACGTCGCGCGCGTTCTGCAACGCCTGCTCGGCGTCAGCCGCATGGACGCTGCCGGCATGCTCGAACGGCTGGCCGCGCGCGCCCTGGGTAAACACCTCCCAGAGCGGCCACTGCCCGTCGGGGATGACACCGTTCGGCATGCTACTGGTCACTACGCCGCCACCGTCGTCGACCGAGTAGCCTGCTTGGCTGCATGGGCCACAGCGGCCGCGCGCACCCACGCGCCTTCGTCGTGCGCCGCGCGGCGCGCTTCCAGACGCTCACGATTGCAGGGCCCGTTGCCTTTTACCACTTCGAAAAACTCGCTCCAGTCGATCTCGCCGAACACCCAATCGCCGGTGGCTTCGGCAAAATGCAGGTCGGGATCGGGCAACGTGATACCGAGCGCGATCGCCTGCGGCACGGTCAGATTGACGAAACGCTGCCGGAGTTCGTCATTCGTTTTCCGCTTCACGCGCCACTTGAGCAACTCGGCGGAGTTGGGCGAATTCGTATCGCTCGGGCCGAACATCATGAGCGACGGCCACCAAAAGCGATTCACGGCGTCCTGCAGCATAGCGCGCTGCTCGGGTGTGCCCTTGGCCAACACGGTGCAGATCTCGTAGCCCTGGCGCTTGTGGAAGTTTTCTTCCTTGCAGATGCGCACCATGGCGCGGGCGTACGGTCCGTACGAGGCCTTGGCGAGTACCGTCTGATTCACGATCGCCGCACCGTCCACCAGCCAGCCAATCACTCCCATATCCGCCCACGAGAGGGTCGGATAATTGAAGATGCTGGAGTATTTCGCGCGACCGTCGAGCAGTTGCTCCACGAGTTCGTGGCGATCCACACCGAGCGTCTCCGTGCCGCAGTAGATGTATAACCCATGCCCCGCCTCGTCTTGCACCTTGGCAATAAGTGACATCTTGCGACGGAGACTGGGCGCGCGCGTTATCCAATTGCCTTCCGGCAACATGCCCACGATTTCGGAGTGCGCGTGCTGCGACATCATCCGCGTGAGCTGTTTGCGGTAGCGCTCGGGCATCCAGTCTTTGGGCTCGATGCTTTCGCCGGCAGCAATGCGGGCTTCAAACGCGGCCAGGAGGGCCGGGTCTTCGGTGGGGGCAGACAGATTCTGGCTCATATCTGAAATCTATCGGACGCAAACGGGGTTCGCCAATCGGACCAGCATGCTATTTTCTCAATCTATGTCCACATTTTTCGCTCCTACTCCTGTAGACGGTGGTCCGGACGGCTACGTCCGAACGCAGATCGCCGACGGCATTGCCCACTGCGAGTTTTTTCATCCCAAAGGGAACTCTCTCCCCGGCGTACTGCTCACGTCGCTGGCCACGACGATCAGCGAGCTGGGTGCCGACCCTGCCGTGCGAGCTATCGTGCTGCGCAGCGGCGGCAATGGGCCGTTCTGCGCCGGCGCGTCATTCGATGAGCTCACCGCGATCGCTGATGCGTCGCAGGGTCAGGAGTTCTTCAGTGGGTTCGCGCGTGTCATATTGGCGATGATCCGTGCACCGAAATTCGTCATTACGCGCGTGCATGGGAAAGCGGCCGGCGGCGCGGTCGGGCTGATTGCCGCCTCGGATTACAGCATGGCGCTGACGTCTGCGTCCGCCAAGCTCAGCGAATTGGCGATCGGCATCGGACCGTTTGTGGTGGGGCCGGTGATCGAGCAAAAGATCGGCCTTGCTGCGTACGGTGCGATGTCGGTGGACGCCGACTGGCGCGATGCGGCGTGGGGTGAGCGCCACGGGCTGTATGCGCGCGTCTTTGCGGTCGCGCCGGAGATGGACGCTGCCATTGACGTGTTGGCCGGCACCTTGGCACGCTCGAATCCAGACGCGATGGCCCAGCTGAAGGCGGTGTTCTGGGCGGGGACCGAGCACTGGGACGCGTTGCTGGCCGAGCGCGCGGCGATGAGCGGCACGATGGTGCTGTCGGAGTTCACGCGACAGGCGATCGGCGCGTTCCGCACGCGCTAAGTGGGTCGTGCGCAGCGTGACGTGTCCGTCCGTTAAAAGCGGACGGACACGCTGAGTCCGGCCCGTCGCTGCCGATCGAGAAGGGGCGCCACCGCGATGGTCGGCGGGTGGTCGGCGCGGCCATCGCTGCGCGCCGCCGTACGCGACGTGCGCGCGACGATCGTGGCGCCGCGCTGTGAGCGGTTGGCGGAGATCACGGCATCGATCATGCCGATCAGCGCAATCGCCGCTGCCGCGCCAACGCCTGCGGTGAAGTAGGCGCGCTCCGTGGTGGTCTGCGTGTAGGGCGCCGGGATCCCGTTTGGGTCGACATACGGAATGGTGGTCGTTGTTGTCTGCCGGGTGAACGCGAGGCCTGTGGCACCACCCGCGGCGGCGAGAACGAGCACACCGCGCACAGGGTGCCCAGTATAAAACTGCCCGAAGCCCGGCACGATGCTGCGCACCAACGCCATGCGTTGACTGTAGACCGGGCGCCGCAGCACCTCGATCGCGCGCCCGACTTCCACGCGGTCGTCTACCGTGGGTGCATTGGCGCGATACTGCTCCAGATCCTGCAAGGCATCGGCACGCGCTCCGCGAGCCGCGAGGGCGAGTCCGCGATTGAAGTACCCCTCGGAGGCGGTCGGAGCATCGCGCACGACGTCACTGAACGCCGTGATGGCGGCGTCATACCGCGCATCACCGAAAAGCGCGAGTCCGAGGCGAAACGCCACGTCAACATCCGCAGCACGGCGCTGCGTCGCCAGCGGCACTAGGCGAACGAGCCGGTCGCGCACGTCGGCAGCTTCACGACCACTGGGCGAGAGCGTGAGATAGCGACAGAACTCGCCAATGGCTTTCGAGGAATCGGCAAGCTCCTCGTGCGCGCGCGCCAAATCGTACGCGATCCGCTCATCGCCGGGGTTGAGCACGGCAGCGCGCACAAATGCGTCGCGTGCTGCCGCTTGATCGCCGATAAGCGAAGCCTCCTGACCGGCCGTGGCCAGACGCTTCGCCTCGGCGTTGTCTCGTCGCACAGCGGGCGCCTGACCCACCGGCGGGATATCGCACCCCGGTGCCGGCCCGGTGGTCAGCGTGCGCTTCGGCGCGAGGCTGGGGGCAGGAGACTGCGCAGACGACAGGCGGGGGATGATCGCACTGCACATCGCGACGGCACAGGCCACCAGCGCGGCGACGCGGTGCGTCCTAGCGAACAACGAGCGTTGCGGAAGCACGAAGGCCCTCTGAAGTCACGGTGATGATCGATGTGCCCGTCCGGAACCCGACCGCGAGGCCAGTACTGGAGATAAAGGCGATACGCTCGTCGGCACTGGTCCACGTGACCGTGCGGCCGGTAAGCACCGCTCCGGTGGCATCACGCAGCACCACCGTAAACTGAACGCTCGTGCCTCGATCGACGGCCAGATTCGCCGGGGTGATCGTAATCTGCGCCACGTCGGGTACACGCACGGTGATGGTGCTGCTGGCGACCGCGCCCTCAACCTCGGCGAGAATTACCACTACGCCAGGCGAGACGGCTCGCACCACACCGTCGGCGTTCACCGTGGCTATGCCGAGGGCCCCACTCAGCCAGGCGATGGTGCGCCCGGCAAGGAGCGTCCCGTCGGCGGCGCGCGCCGTGGCCGTGAGAGTCTGCGTGCTGCCGACCAGCACCGTGGCAGAAGCGGGCGAGAGCTGAACCGAGGCTACCGGGACCGGGATCACCAGGATAGTGGCCACGCCCGCCTTGCCTTCACTGGTGGCCGTGATTCGCGCGGTGCCTGGTGCGCGTGCGGTCACCACGCCGGCTGCGGTAACCGTCGCGATCGCGGGAGTATCGCTGCCGAAACTTATCGGGCGGTTCGGCAGCACGTTGCCGGCATCGTCGGTGATTTGCACTTGGAGCGCGAGGGCTCCACCCACGATGAGCGTGGAGGATCCGGGGGTGACGGTCACCGCACCGGCGAGGCGCGCGGCGACGACGACCGTGGCACTCCCCACGCGCCCCTCGCTGGAGGCGGAGAGAATGACCGTGCCCGGAGAAATCGCTGTCACCAGCCCGGTGGCTGATACCACCGCGATCCCCACATTGTTTGATGCCCAGGCTACCGAACGTCCGGTCAGCGTGGCGCCTTCCGCGTCTCGGAGCGTGACGGCGAACTGTCGATCGGTGCCCACCGCGAGACTGTCGAGCGCTGGTGAAATCGTCACACTCTGGATCGGTGGCAAGCTCACAGAGACTGCGGCTTGGGCACTCCGCCCTTCGGAGGTCGCGACGATCGTTGCGGCGCCAGGCGCCACGCCAAGCACCACGCCGTCGGCGTCGACTCTGGCTACTGCGGGGTTGGTGCTGGTCCACGTGATGAGACGGCCCGTGAGCACGGCATTTTCGTTGTCGAGGAGCTGCGCGCGCAGCGTGACGGTCCCTCCCACGCGCAGGGCAGCGCCCGATGGGGTGATGCTCAGCGACGCCACGGGGCGTGCGGTCACGAACACCGTGGCGGTGCCACTCGCGCCTCGCGCACTGACCGCGATGCGCACTTCGCCCGGCGTAGCGGCGGTCACCACACCACTCGATGAGACGGTGGCAATCGCGGGGTTACTACTGGACCAACTCAACGAGGCCACCGTCATCGCGTCCCCGTTGACGTCGCGGACCCGGGCCTCGAGCGCCACCGTTGCTCCGGCCTGCACCGTGGCTGTCGGCGGTGTCAGCTCCACGGCGGCCACCGTCTCGTCAGCGACGATCGGCTCGGCGCAACCAAGTCCGACCATCAGGAATGTCGCCGCGATACCGGCGGTGAGACGCGCGGTGAGGGCTCGATGCCACAACGGCTTGGCGCTCACCGGGTCAACCGGACCATGAGTCTGTCGCCGCCGCTCTGGCCTTCGCTGGTGGCGGTGATGGTGACGTTGCCGACAACAACGGCGGTCACAACGCCGCTGCCACTCACCGTCGCCACATCCGCATCACTGGTACTCCACGTGATGATGCGGCCGGTCAGTACCGCGTTTGCCGCGCTGCGCGTCACCGCCGTTGCCTGCGTGGTGCCACCCACGGTCAGCCTGGTGTCGGCCAGCGACACCGTCACACTCGCCACCGGCACTGGCGTGACCGTGAGTCCAGCGCCGCCGCTCTGGCCTTCGCTGGTGGCGGTGATGGTGGCGCTGCCGACGCCGGTGGCGGTCACTACGCCGCTGCCACTCACGGTGGCCACGTTCGCGTCGCTGGTGCTCCACGTGATGGTGCGCCCCGTGAGCACCGCGGTTGCCGCGCTGCGCGTCTCTGCGGTCGCCTGCGTGATGCTACCCACGGTCAGCGCACTGTTGGCCAGCGACACGGTGACACTTGCCACCGGGACTGCCGTGACGGTGAGTCCGGCGTTGCCGCTCTGACCTTCGCTGGTGGCGGTGATGGTGGCACTGCCGACGCCGGTGGCGGTCACGGCGCCGCTGCCACTCACCGTCGCCACGTTCGCGTCGCTCGTGCTCCACGTGATGGTGCGCCCCGTGAGCACCGCGTTCGCCGCGCTCCGCGTCTCTGCGGTCGCCTGCGTGGTGCCACCCACGGTCAGCGCCGCATTGGCCAGCGACACGGTGACACTTGCCACCGGGACTGGCGTGACGGTGAGTCCGGCGTTTCCGCTCTGACCTTCGCTGGTGGCGGTGATGGTGGCGCTGCCGACGCCGGTGGCGGTGACGGCGCCGCTCGCGCTCACCGTCGCCACATTGGCATCGCTGGTACTCCACGTGATCGCGCGCCCGGTCAGCACCGCGTTGGCCGCGCTCCGCGTCTCTGCGGTGGCTTGCGTCGTGCCACCCACGGTTAGCGCCGCATTGGCCAGTGACACGGTAACACTCGCCACCGGCACCGCCGTGACCGTGAGTCCGGCGCCGCCGCTCTGACCTTCGCTGGTGGCGGTGATGGTGGCACTGCCGACGCCGGTGCCAGTGACGGCGCCGCTCGCGCTCACCGCAGCCACTGCCGGATTCGAACTACTCCACGTGATCGCGCGCCCCGGCAGCACCGCGTTTGCTGCGCTGCGCGTCTCTGCCGTCGCCTGCGTAGTGCCACCCACCGTGAGCGCGGACGCTGCCAACGACACCGCGACACTCGCCACCGGCACCGCCGTCACCGTCACCCCTGCGGTCCCCGTCCGCCCCTCACTACTCCCGGAAATCGTCGCACTGCCGACGGCCACCGCCGTGACCACGCCGCTCCCGCTCACCGCAGCCACTGCCGGATTCGAACTACTCCACGTGATCGCACGCCCCGTCAACACCGCGTTCGCTGCGCTCCGCGTGACCGCCGTCGCCTGGGTGGTGCTACCCACCGTGAGCGCGGACGCTGCCAACGACACCGCGACACTCGCGACCGGCACCGCCGAGACCGTGAGTCCGGCGCCGCCGCTCTGGCCTTCGCTAATAGCGGTGATGGTGGCACTGCCGACGCCGGTGGCGGTCACGGCGCCGCTCGCGCTCACCGTCGCCACGGTGGCATCGCTCGTACTCCACGTGATCGCACGCCCCGTCAGCACCGCGTTCGCTGCGCTCCGCGTCTCTGCGGTGGCTTGCGTCGTGCCACCCACGGTCAGCGCCGCATTGGCCAACGACACCGCGACACTCGCCACCGGCACCGCCGTCACCGTCACCGCCGCGGTCCCCGTCCGCCCCTCACTGCTCCCGGAAATCGTCGCACTGCCCACGCTCACCGCCGTCACCACGCCGCTCGCAGTCACCGCAGCCACTGCCGGATTCGAACTACTCCACGCGACCGCGCGCCCCGTCAGTACCGCGTTCGCTGCGCTCCGCGTGACCGCCGTCGCCTGGGTGGTGCTACCCACCGTGAGCGCGGACGCCGCCAGCGACACCGCGACACTCGCCACCGGAATCGGCGTCACAACGAGCGTTGCCCCCCCGCTGCGGCCTTCACTCGATCCCGACACGGTGACCGTCCCCGGAGCGACGGCCGTCACCGCACCACTCTCCGACACCGTCGCGATCGCGGGATCCGACGAACTCCACGTCACGAAGCGCCCGCTGAGCGCCGCATTGGCGGCGTCACGCACCACCGCCGTCGCCTGCGTTCCCTGCCCCACCTGCAACGTCCCCGCCCCCAAGCTTACTACGACACTCGCCACCGGTATGGGCGCTACGACGATCACCGCCGCGCCTGCCACACCCTCGCTCGTCCCGCGAATCGTCGCCGTGCCGAGCGACACGGCGGTCACCAGCCCGGCCGCCGACACCGACGCCACCGCACTCGACGAACTACTCCACACCACCGCCCGTCCCGTGAGTTCATTCCCGCTGGCATCGAGCGCCACGGCCACGGCCTGCGAGCTCTCGCCAATCCGCAGGCTCGATGCAGTCAGGCTCACACTCACCACGGCAATCGGCACCGGCAGGACCGTCACCTGCGTGGACCCGCTCGCCCCGCCAACCGTAGCAGTCACGGTGGCGGTACCCGGTGCCACGGCGCCCACCCGCCCACTGGTGGCGACCACCGCCACGGCACTATTGCTCGACGTCCATTGCACGGCACGGTCGGTCAGCAGCCCGCCGCTGCTGTCGCGCACCTCCACCGTCAGCGCGCGGGCTTCGCCCGCCACAATCGACGTCGCGGTCGGCGACACCACCACCGACCCCACCGCCGTCGACCGCACCGTGATCGCCGCGCTTCCCAGCCGACCCTCCGCCGACGCAAAGAGCAACCCGGTGCCGGGCCCCACGCCGCGGATCGTGCCGTCTGGCAACACCGAAAAAACACTCGGCGCCCCCGAGGTCCACACCACCGGCCGCTGCGCCAACACGCCGCCTCCCGCGTCAAGCGCCGCCGCTGACAGTCGCGACGTCCCCCCGACCAGCAGCGACAGCACCGCCGGGGTGATGCGCACCGAGACCACCGGAGAGGGCGACACCACCACCGTGGCGGTGCCAGTCTGCCCCTCGCTCGTCACCGTAATCGTAGCTACACCGACCGTTGCGGCGGTGACGGTGCCATCGGGGGCCACACGCGCTACCGTTTCGTTGCTGCTGCGAAACGTGGCCGGTCGACCGCTCAGCAGCGTGCCGTTGGCATCGGTGATCTGTACGGTCAAGCGCACCGTCTGCCCCACCGTGAGCGCCGTCTGCGACGGCGAGACGATCACGGCTCCCACCGGGCGCGGACGCACCACGATTGTCGCCGCGCCGCGGCCTCCGTCACTGCTCGCCGTGATCGTGACGGTGCCGGGCGCCACACCGAGCACCACCCCAAACGACGACACGGTGGCCAGACTGGGGGCACTGCTACTCCAGGCAATGAGCCGATCCCCCAAGGGACTACCCAGCGAATCGCGCGGAATGGCGCTCAACTGCGTGGACTGCCCCACCGCAATACTGTCTCCGCCCGGCGTCACTTGCACCGTGCGCACCGGTACGGGCAGCACCGACACCGCCACCGACGCGCTGCGTACTTCACTGGTCGCGGTGATCGTCGCCACGCCTGGTGTGATGCCCGTTGCCAGACCGGAGACATCCACCACCGCGACCTGTGGATCACTCGACTGCCAGAACACCGGTCGATCACGCAGCGAGCCCCCGGTATCATCGAGGGGCAACGCGGTGAGTTGCAGCAGGCCACCCACCAGCAAGCTGGGTGCCGCCGGCGTGAGCAGAACGCTCGCCACCGGCCGCGCGACCACCGTCACCGGCGCCACGGCGCTCCGACCATCTGCCGTGACCGCGATTTGCGCCGAGCCCGCACGGACCGCCGACACCAACCCCGAAACCGACACCGTCGCCACGGCGGTATCGCTGCTGGACCAGAACAGTGCGCGATCGCTCAGCGGCTTCGCCAACTCATCGCGCACGCGCGCCTGCAGTGCCGAACTCCCCCCCTCAACCAGCGTCAACCGCGCCGGCGTGAGCTCTACCGCGCCCACCGGCGCCTCCTGTGGACGCGGCGCCGTGAGATCCGAGAGACCGCGGCACGCCAGCAACAACGGCGCGGCCGCGCCCAGCACGATAGCACGCGCCAACCGCCCCCACGCGCGGACGCGCCACCCGCTCATCTCACCGTCCCGGTGACGCCACACGGGAGGGACGCGCCTGATGATTGCGCGACCCATCGCCCAACTGTCCTTCGACGTTGAATCCCCAGCACCACGTCTCGCCGTCGCTGCTCATCCCGCAGGTGTGCGCGCCGGTCGCGTTGAGCGCCGTGAACGATGTCCCTCCGACAACGCGCGTCGGCACATCCCGCGTGGTGTTCGTGCCGTCCCCCAACTGCCCATAAACATTCCGCCCCCAGCACCAGGCCTGCCCACTGCGGGTTCGCCCACAACTGTGCACGCCACCCAGCGTGACGGAGGCGAACCGCGCGCCGGTGGCGACCGGTGTCGGCACCAGTTGATCCACCGTACCGCTCGTGCCCACCTGCCCATAGCTGTTGCGCCCCCAGCAGAACGCCGCGCCACCGTCGGAGACGGCGCACGTGTGCGCACTCCCTGCGGAAATGCTGGTGAGCACCGGCGCCCCGCTCACAGCCACGGGAAGACGCGCGTCAACACGACCGCCGTTCCCGATCTGGCCACTCGCGTTGGCGCCCCAACAATATGCGGCGCCCTCGGTGGTGACCGCGCAGCTGTGGTTCCAGCCCGCACTCAGGGCGGCGAACCGCAAGCCGCCACTCACCGGACCCGGAGACGACCGCGTGGTGGTGGTGCCATCGCCGAGTTGCCCATTGATATTCGCGCCCCAGCAGAGCGCCTCGCCACCGACGGTCAGCCCACATGTGTGATTTTGCCCGGCACGCAGCAGTCGAAACGTCTGGTTCCCGGACACACGAACCGGGGCGCTACGCGAGGTGAACGTGGCGTCGCCCAGCTGTCCCTTGTCGTCGGCGCCCCAGCAGTACGCGTCTCCCCCCCGCGCCACGCCGCAACTGTGCGACAGCCCGGTGGTCACCTGCGTGAACAAAAGGTCGCCCACCACCGGCGCCGGCGCCCCGCGCGCCTCCGTTTCACCATCACCCAATTGCCCGCGATCGTTCGCGCCCCAGCACGACACGACCCCGCGCACCAACGCGCAGGTATGTCGACCACCGGCGCCCACCACCCCTGGATCGTCCGTCGCACGGATGGTCACCGAACGGGCGACGTCAGCCGCCACCAGCGCCGCCGCCGTCGCGGCGGCCACAGAGTCCGCAAGACGGGCGGCACGGCGTGCCGCTCGACGCACCGCAGCGACGGCGATCGAATCCGCCCGCACCGAGTCGCTCGGCGTGAGCGCACCGGGAGGACCGGGTGGTGCCCCCGTGTCGGCAGCCGCTCCCGACAACAGGCCAGACATCCCCTGCGCCACGAGCGCATCGTCGCGTGCCAGCACCGCAGCCAGCGAATCGCTGATCGGCGCCGCCGTATCCGGCGTCAGAATCGGTAGCTCGACACGTCGCGCATCCGCCAGCACCGCCAATGGCGCCTCGCGAGCACGGAACGGTCCGAGGCCCTGCGCAAACATGGCGTAGCCGCCCGCAGCCACAACCAACAGCAGCGCGCCGATCGCGACCAACCCGCGCGAACGCTTCGGCGCTTCAGGTTCGCTCGCCCAGGACGGCACATCGTCATCCGCCGTCACGGCATCTGCCGCCGACGGCGTCGGCACGATCCGCATGCTGCGCGATGGCGTCGGGATGGCGGAGTTCGGCGTCCAGCTCTCACTCGGTCGCGCGAACTTGACCGTGGCCTCGGTCGATGCGTCCTTCACGATCGGCACCACACGCGGCTGCACCTTCTCCCGCTCTCGACGCCGCTTGTGCGACTCCTCCCACTGCCGCCAATCACTCGGCACCACCCACGTGTTCAGCGCGGTCAACAGCCCGTCGGCCCCGGCCCAGCGCGCCGCCGGCTTCTTTTGCAACATGCGTTCCGTAATGTACTGTAATCGCGGCGGTACTTCGCCTGGGCGCAGCGCGTCGATGGCCGGCAACTCTTCGTTCTTCTGCTTGAAGATGACGTTGTACAGCGCCTCACCTTCCCACGGGCGTTCCCCGGTGAGCATCTCCCACGTGAGCAAGCCGAGACTGTACAAATCCGAGCGCGCATTAGCCGGTGCACCGTCGATTTGCTCCGGTGCCATGTACGCGGGGGTTCCGATCGCGGCGCCGGTCATGGTAAGCCGCGAATCGAACTCCGCCGAATGCGCGATCCCAAAGTCACTCAAAAGCGCCCGACCGCTCGCGGCATCGAGGAAGACATTTTCTGGCTTCACATCGCGATGCACCACCCCATGGGCGTGGGCGAAGGCCAGCGCTTCCGCGATATCTTTGAGCACGCGTTCCGCGCGCTCGGGATCGAACGGGCCATCTTGCTGAATTGCCTGTTTGAGCGTGCGCCCCGGTACCAATTGCATGACCAGCGCGAGCCCGCCGTCACGCAGCCGTTTGACGGCGTGCACCGTGACGATGTTCGGATGCTGCAACCGCGCGACGGTCCGCGCTTCCCGCGCGAGACGTTCGATGGCCTCGTCGGCCGACGCGGCAAAGCGTGGTCGCACGACTTTGATCGCCACGTCGCGAAACAGCACGCGGTCGCGCGCGCGATAGACGATGGCGCTCCCGCCGCGCCCGAGCTCCCCCAAAAGCGTGTATTCGTCATCGAGGTCACCGACCTCGTATTCATCCACCTCGTCGTTCATCGCGCCTCGGCGCCTCCGCGCCGACTAGGGCTGCGTGGGGGAAAACGTCATCGACTGCGAAAGGTAAACAGTACTTCGCCCATCTCAATCCGGTCACCATCTGCCAGACATGGTGCGTCGCTACCGTCGAGCACGCTGCCATTGATTGCCACAGGATTCGTCTGTGACAGACCGTGCAAGTACCAATGGCCAGCACGCCACACCAACCGCGCGTGCTGTCGGCTGACCGTCTTATCGCGCAGTTCAATGTGTCGGTAGAGCTCGCCTTCGGCACGTCCGAAGGTGACCTCGGTCCCGTTGGGACCGGGAACGCTCACAAACCGGATTTCGCGGCCGGCGTCCTGCCCGGCCTCGATCACCAAACGCCCCGGCAGGAACTGCAGCGTGCCCTCCGCCGGTATACTGAAACGAAGGGCGTGCCCCTCGATCATTGTACCCGGAACTCCCGCCGGGCTCACGATCGCCCTCTCGGCGCCTCGTGGTGTGGGCAGCGCCGTCCCACGTCGATCCACCAATGCGTCAACGAGCGCATCGACCGGCGCGCCGACCGAATCCATGGCTCGCGGGCGAGTGGTGGTGAATTCTCGGATGACGGGGCGCGTCGCGGTCGGCGCCACTTGGTCCCGCGGCATGACAGCGCGTTCGGCGGGTGCAGCAACGGTGCCTGCCCCACGCACCGCGGCGAATGCCACCTCCGGACCAGCCGCCGACACGACGTTCGGAGACTTTGCGACCACGTCTGTATAGTCGAGTCCGCCAAACAGTGGCAGTGCCTCGTCCGCGTCACGGAGGATCGTTGGGGTCCGGTTCATCCAATACCACACACCCGCCGCGATCACCAGCATTCCCGCAGCAAGCAAGGCCAGCAGGGTGGAAAGCTCGGTCGTCATGACGTCAAGACAGGGGATTAGGTGTTCATCGTCGGACCACAGACTCGCACGACCCTGTAATCTAATCATCTGTTCGTACATTTACGGGCAGATCCGCCCCAGCGGCGAGGTTTCGCTTCACGACTGGCGCGGTTCGGCCTCGCACCGGTATCTCTTGCCCAGGAGTGTCCTGGCGGTGGCCTCTCCGCCCCACCGGTAAGCCAGACGCGTTCGGCAGGACGCGCAGCGCCCGCACCATCCTCATTCATGCTCCGGAGCTGTTCGTGTTCCGATCATTTCGTGTTCCTGAGAAACTGTTTGCCGTCGCCATGTGGGCGATCTCCATCGCCTTTGCGAGCTTCCTGATCGGCCTCGGCGGCAAAATCGTGGGGGAGCTGCCCGGCGTCGACCAAACGCTCACGCTGAGCAGTTTCATCGATCCGGCACGACTGGCCCTACTGCGCGTGAGCCGTGATTCGCTCGACAAGGTGCAGCGGACGACGCAGGACGCGCGCGAGCGGGCCGCGCAGCAACTCGCGATCTCCCAAAACGCCTACGCCTCGCAGCGCGAGTCGTTTACGGCGTGGATCGCCACGCGCACCGCCACCACCGATGCGTCGCAGGATCCGGAAGTCGTCACGCGCACGCGCACGCTCGACTCGCTCAAAAGCGCGGAGCGCACGGCAGAATCCACCGTCGAAGCGCTCGACACCATCTTACTCAGCGCTCAGCAAGCGCTCGACGCCAATCGCGAAACGGTCGACCAACTCGAACTCTCGGTGCGCGATCAGTACCAGCGGGCAACGTTTGTCCGCGAGCTGCAAGTGTTCGGCATTCGTCTCGCACTCACGCTGCCGCTGCTGTTGCTGGCCGGCTGGCTGGTAGCCCGCAAACGTCACAACGAATACTGGCCGCTCTATCGGGGCTTCGTGCTGTTCGCCGTATTCGCCTTTTTCGTGGAACTGGTACCGTATCTGCCGAGCTATGGCGGCTATGTGCGATACGGCGTGGGCATCATCGGCAGCGTGGTGGCCGGCGTCTTCGTGATTCGGGCCATGCGCCGCTACCTCGCCCAACGTCAGCGCGTGGAGCAACAGACCGATGTCGAACGTCGCCAGTCACTCTCCTACGAAGACGCGCTCAAGCGCATCGCGGCCGGCGTCTGCCCGGGGTGCGAACGGACCATTGCCGGGGGGGCGAACGCCCCGTCCAACTTCTGCGTACACTGTGGATTGCGGTTGTATGACGAGTGCGGACGATGTCACACCCGAAAAAACGCGTTCTTCCCGTACTGCCCCACCTGCGGCGTTTCCGCATCGAGCCCAACGATGCACGACGCCACGCACGCTCCGCCGTCTGTCCCCCTCCCTGCCATCTCATGACCTTGTCGCGTTCACGGCCTCGTCGGCGCCTGTTTGCCACGCCCTCTGCGCTGCGCCCAGCCCTGCTCTCCCTGCTGCTCCTGCCAGCACTCGCAATCGCGCAGCGGCCGGCGCGTAACGCCCGGACCACCGCGCCTACCAACGCTGCACCGGCACTCACCGCGCAAACCCTGGCAGGCATTCCGCTGCGTGCCCTCGGCCCCGGGCTGGTCACGGGACGCATCGCCGACATCAAGATTGACCCGAAAAACCCGAGCACGTGGTACATCGCCACGGCGTTCGGAGGACTCTGGAAAACCGTCAATCGCGGCGCGTCGTTCACGCCGCTCTTTGACGAGCAGAGCACGCACAACATGTGCTGCATCGAAATCGATCCGCGCAACTCGGATATTCTCTGGCTGGGTACCGGCGAAAATCACAGTCAGCGCAGCGCACACTTCGGCGACGGATTGTTCAAGTCCATCGACGCGGGCAAAACCTGGAAGCAGGTCGGGCTGCCGCAATCGGAACACCTGGGCAAGATCGCCATTGACCCGCGTAACTCCGACGTGGTGTACGTGGCCTCGCAAGGCCCGTTGTTCAGTTCCGGCGGCGAGCGGGGGCTGTACAAGACGACCGACGGGGGCGCCACGTGGACGCGCAGCTTGTTCATCAGCGACAACACGGGGATCACCGATGTGGTGCTCGATTCCAAAAACCCCGATGTGCTGTACGCCGCCGGCTATCCGCGGCGTCGGCATGTGGGACAAGCGATCGGCGGCAGTCCGGAGGGCGGCTTGCACAAGTCCACCGACGGCGGCAGGAGTTGGACGAAGCTCACCAATGGACTCCCAACGGGTGACGTGGGTCGCGCGGCGTTGACCATCGAGGGACGCACCACCCCCACACAAATCTTCGCCTTTATCGAAGCGGCGGCGAACCAGTCGGGGTTGTATCGCTCCACCGATGATGGCGCCACGTGGGCCCGATTCGGCAAGAATGCGCAAGCCGCCGGTGGCGGACGTGGCGCTGGCGGAGGAGGCGCGGGTGCGGCCGCGCGGCCGATCACCGCAACGGATAGTGCGCGCGTGACCGCTGCACGCGAGAACTGGTTCACGAACGGTCTGGGCCAGTACTACAACGAGATGTTTCTCGATCCGCATCGCGTGGGCCATATCTACGAGGTGGGCACGAACATGTCGCGGAGCACCGACGGCGGCGCCACGTGGGCCAACACCGGCTGGGAAAGCCGCGGCGTGCATGTGGACCACCATGCGCTCGAGTTCGACCCGCTCGACAAGAACCATATGCTGCTCGGCAACGACGGTGGCGTGTACGAAACGTATGACTACGGCGAGACGTGGAAGTTTCACGCCACGCTGCCGATCACGCAGTATTATCGCGTGGGCATCAACAATGCCAAACCGTTCTACTTCGTGTGTGGCGGTACGCAGGACAACTTCTCGCAGTGCGGCCCGTCTCGCACGATCAACACGTGGGGCATCCGCAATAGCGATTGGTTCAACATTGCGGGTGGCGATGGCTTTCAGGCGCGTGGTGACATGGCGGACCAGCACATCTTCTATGGCGAATCGCAGAATGGCGGCCTGAGCCGCTTCGACATGCGCACCGGTCGCGGGCAGGGCATTCGTCCCTCCACCGCGTCGGCTGGTGGCGATGACGGCGGGGCGGCGGCACCCGTTGCACCCACCGTTCCAGACACGGCACGCGCCGGCGCGGCGCCCTCCGCCACGGCACCCGCTGCACTGCGCGTGCGTGACCGCACCAATTGGGACGCGCCATTTGTGCTCAGCGCACACAACACCAACCGACTGTACTTCGCCAGTCAGTTCGTCTACCGAAGCGACGATCGCGGGGACAACTGGACGCGTATCAGCCCAGACCTCACGCGCACGATTAACCGCGATACGCTACCCATCATGGGTAAGGTGTGGCCGCGCGGGTCAGTGGCACTCAATGTGTCCACGACGGAGCTCAGCAACATCGTTGGCATCGACGAGTCACCGGTCCTCGCCGGACTGCTCTGGGTGGGCACGGACGACGGGCTGGTCCAAGTGTCCGAGGACGGCGGCAAGAACTGGCGCCGCATCGAAACGTTCCCCGGGGTGCCGAAGTTCACCTATGTCAGTGATGTGCATGCCTCGCCGCGCGATGCGAACACCGTGTTTGTGACGCTCAACAACTGGCAGCGTGGTGACTATGCCCCCTACATCGTGCGGAGCACGGATCGTGGCCGCACGTGGACGAACATTAGCAGTAATCTGCCGGCACGCCATAACGTGTGGGCCATCGCCCAGGATCACGTCAATGGCAACCTGCTTTTCGTGGGCACGGAGTTCGGCCTCTTCACCAGCACCGACGGCGGCGCGCACTACGTGCAGCTCAAAGGCGGAATGCCGGTGACGCAGGTTCGCGACCTTACGATCCAACAGCGTGAGAACGATCTCGTACTCGGCACCTTCGGCCGCGGCTTTTACGTGCTCGACGACTACTCGGCGTTGCGCGAGATCACGTCGGCCACACTCAGTGACGCGGCACGCTTGTATCCGCTGCGCCACGCGTACTCCTTCACACCGGGTGGCATCGCACCGGCCGGCGCGGCAGGCGTGCTCGCGATCAGCGGCAACTACAGCACCCCCAACCCACCCGTGGGCGCGTGGATCACCTACTCGGTGAACGACTCGTTGCCCACCGACACAAAGCTGGTGCTATCGATCAGCGACAACGGCGGCAAGTTGGTGCGACGCTGTGAACTCGATCGAACAGCAGGCTTGCGCCGGTTCGCGTGGAACCTGAACGGCGACCCGGCACCGCCGGATAGCGCGGCAGGCGCGCCGCGTGCAGCCGTGAACACGCTCCAGCAGTGTACCCTTCCCGCCGGTGGCTCGGGTACTGGCGGCACCGGTATCGCGGCGTTTCTGCGCGGTGGTCAGGCCCAGCGTGTGGGCAACGGTGTGTACAAGGCAAGCATCGGCACGATGGTCGGCACGATGATTACACCGATCGGCCCGAGCCAGACGTTCTCGGTGTTGCCGCTGTTGCAGTAAACGCATCGAGGCTTCGGCTGACGCCTAAGGCCCGGGCGGAGCAGTTTGGGGAGGCATTTCTGTGGGTTGCGCTCATCGGGGCGATGCTCCTTAGCGCCGGATGCCTGCCCCGAATCCCGCCACTCCGGGAATCGTAATCGGCAGCTGCCCCGTGATCGGCGCGCGCCCCAACAAGGCGCGCGCCGCTGCACGTTGGGACGACGTCCACGGGCTCCACGCCAACAGCAACACCTCGGTGAGCGGCAGTCCTTGCGCCAGATACGGATTGAGGAACGACACCAGCACCACCTTGGTGTTCGACGCCCTCAGCCCGTTGAGCAACTCCAGGACGCCGCGCGTTGGCACCATCGTCGCGGTATTCGTGCTCGCGCCGATGTAGCTCGACACGATCACCACGTCGGCGCCCTTCGCGATGGCCAGCGCATTCTCGACACTCGCCGGCAGTAGTGCCGGCTCCGGATTGATGCGATACGTGCCCGTTCCACCTGCCGCCGCGCCCGCGGTGTTGTCCGCCACCATTTCGGGGCTCAGCGTGAGCGACAGTAGCTGCGGATACGCCGATTTCAGCTCGGCGTCAAAGGTGCGACCCGCACTCAGATCCACGCGCGGCGACACCGTGATACTCACCACACGACTCTCGCGCGGGAGGCGCATCGGTACCAGCGCGAGCGAATCCCGAACCAACGTGATCGCCCGCTCCGCCGCCAACGCCGCTGGCTTGGCGTTGGCGGCGATACCTACGACCCGCCGCATCGCTTCCAAATCCACCATACGTGTGCGATGCAACCCCATCTCATGCTTGGCCATCAGCAGCTTCGTCACCGAGGCGTCAATGCGCGCCTCGGTGAAGCGACCAGCGGCAACGCCGTCCACCACCGCCTGGATCGCCACTTTCACATCCGTGGGCATGAGCAACACGTCATTGCCCGCCTCCACGGCGCGCATGGTTGCCTCAGCCATCGTCATGTTACCCAGAACGCCATTCATGTCCAACGCATCCGTCACGAGAATGCCGCGGAATCCCATCTGATTCCGCAGCAGATCGGTCATCACCTTTTTACTGAGGGTCGCCGCCGTTTTATTGCTGTCCAGTGCCGGCAAGTCACCATGGAACGTCATCACGCCGCGTACCCCGGCGTCGATGGCCGCCTGGAACGGCGGCAGCTCAACTTGGTTGAGTCGTGCGCGTGATACGTCCACACGCGCAAGCTCGAGGTGAGAATTCTGTTCCGTATCGCCGTGCCCGGGAAAATGCTTGGCCGTGGCCAACATGCCATGATCCTGCATACCGCGAATGAACGCGACGCCGAGTCGTGCGACCAGCGCTGGATCTTCCCCGAAGGAGCGCGCGCTGATGACCGGGTTTTTCGGGTTATTGTTGACGTCGAGCACGGGCGCAAAGCCCATGTGCACCCCGAGGGCGCGGCCTTCGATGGCCGTCACGCGTCCCATTTCGTAGGCCAGTGTCGTGTCACGTGTGGCGCCGATGCCCATCTGATACGGGAACGAGGTCGCGCCGCCCAACTCGATGGCATTGGGCAAAAACCAGCCACCGCGTGCACGGAACGCGGCCCCGGTTTCAAAGTCGGCACCGATGAGCAGTGGCAGCCGCGCCGCCCGCTGCATCGCGTTGACCTTGGCGGCGATATCGAGCGGCCCCCCAACCGAAATGATCGCGCCACCCAACTCCTGCTCACGAAGCAGTGTCTCGATGCGCGTCCAGGCCGGCGCATCGATGGCCGAGTAGTCGCCCAGCGACCACACCCACACCAATTGCGCCGCCTTCTGGCGCAGCGTCAACGTGGCGAGCACGGAATCCGCCCAGCGACGATCGGCGGCCTCGTCACGTGGCGTGGTCATGGCGGTCGTTGCTGCGGCATCTGCGGTACCCGGCGCATTCGCCGCCATCACCGGGTTTTGTGACACCACCGCACCACCTGCACACGCCGTCGTCACCCCGATCGCTGCGGCGATCGCCAGCAGCAGGGCGCGTTGGCCGCCGCGCGCCGCCAGGTGGGGCAGCAATGCGCGTGCTTGACGCCGCAGAACAGCGGGTGATTGAGGGCGAGCAGGTAGTCGGGACATTCGGTGGTCAGTCGGGAAGGAGGAACGGCCATCGCGGCGACATGGGGCACGCGCCGCCGCACCATGTGAAATCTATGCCATTTCCGCAGCCGGGGCCCGTACCGCGCACGCCAGTCCAACGTAGACTTCCAGTGTCCGCACACCGCTCATGAACGCCGCACCGACACGTCGCCCATGACCATCACGCCCGTTCCCTCCCTCGACGCCATCCGCGCCAATCGCGCCCGACTGGGCGATCTGGTCGTCACCACGCCGGTGCGACAGGTCGACGACGATGCGCTCCGCGAGGCCGTTGGCGACAGCACGCAAGTGTGGCTCAAAGAGGAGCTCTTCCAGCGCACGGGCAGCTTCAAACCGCGTGGCGCGTTTTCCGTGATGCTCGATCTCGATTCCGAAGCGCTCGCTCGTGGCGTGACCGGCGTATCGGCCGGCAATCACGCCATCTCCCTCGCGTATTGTGCACGGCAACTCGGCACCACGGCCACCGTGGTCATGCCGAAAACCGCCAACCCATATCGCGTACGGCTCTGTCGTGATCTGGGCGCGATCGTCGAGCTGGTCGAGCACGTCCACGCCGCCTTCGATCGGGTTCGCGAGATTGAAGCCGCCGAGGGCCGAACGTTCGTGCATCCGTACGAAGGGCCGAAAACCGCGCTCGGCACCGCCTCCGTGGGCCTCGAATTTATCGAGCAAGTAGCCGCCGCTGGGACAACCCTCGATGCCGTACTCGTTGCGGCCGGCGGTGGCGGCCTCACCGGCGGCGTGGCGTGCGCGGTAAAGCAGGCCAGCCCCGCCACGGTCGTGTATGTCGTGGAACCCGAAGGCGCCGACACCATGCACCGAAGCTTTCGTGCCGGCAGCCCACAAGCCATCGATGCCGTCCACACCATTGCCGATTCACTCGGTGCGCCACGCTGCGAACCGTACTCCTATGCACTCAACCGCCAGTTCGTCGATGAGGTGGTGCTGGTGACCGACGCACAGATCCGCGACGCCATGCGGCTGCTCTTTCGCACGGCCAAGCTGGTCACTGAGCCAGCGGGCGCGGCATCACTGGCGGCGCTCATGGTGCCGCTGCGCGAACGACTGGACGGACAACGCGTGGGCATCGTCGTGTGCGGAGCGAACATCGATACCGAGAGCTTCGCCCGACATCTGGCCACGCACTGAGATGGAGCGACGGCACACGTTACCTGCGTGCGACCACCATACCGCGGCCTGACAGGATCCGGTCCTCCGCGTACCTTCTGTGGGAGTATCGTCCGTCGCCCCCTGAGCCCCGCGCATCATGCCGACGCCTGCCGCTCGCGTTCGTCCGTTCTTCCGCCGTGCCGTCTGGCTGTGGGTCCTGCTCATCGTCGCCGCACCGCTGGCCTGGTCACAGCGCCAACGCTTCAGCTTGCCACCCAATCAAGCCTATGACGGTCGCTTCACCTTTGTCCGCCTGCGGTACACGCAAGGGTATCGTATGGCGTGGAGCGCCGACTACCCCGCCATGGAGCGCAACTTTATGAGCATCCTTGGTGACCTCTCGTCCATGCGGTTGCACAAGAGCACCAGTAACGTCAACGTGCTCGACGATCCGGCACTGGCGCAGTACCCCATCGCGTATCTCACCGAGCCCGGCTACTGGATGCCAACCGACGGCGAAGCGGCAGGGCTCCGGAACTGGATCGTTAAAGGTGGTTTCCTGATTGTCGATGATTTCTATTTCGAACGACAGTGGCAAGTCTTTGAAGAGTCTATGCGGATGGTGCTGCCGAAAGCGCGTATTGTACCACTGGACGTTTCGCATCCGATTTTCAACTCATTCTTTCAGATCCGCTCACTCGACGGGATGACGCACCCGGCCACCACGGAAGCCAAGGCGCAATACTTCGGAATTTATGAGGACAACGATCCATCCAAGCGACTGCAAGTGATCATCAACTTCAATAACGACATCGGCGATTATATGGAGTGGTCGGGCGAAGGCTGGTATCCGGTCAACCTCTCCAACGATGCCTACAAGTTTGCCACCAACTATGTGGTGTACGGTTTGACGCATTGATGCGGCGCGTCGCGGAGCGACTCCGATTTCGTCTGCGCACGTTCATCGTGCAGGCACGTCGGCGCACCCGTCGCCTGACCTTTGCGCCCAGGCGCGCCGCAGCCAGCGGTTGGGACGAGGCGGTGGATTGGTTCACGACACTCGATCTGAGTGAGAACGCCATTCTGCTGGCGTTTGCCGTAGCGATCGGACTCGCGGCCGCGGGTGGGATGGTCGCGTTTTACACGCTCGTGGATTTGGCGGATACGCTCTTCATCCGCTGGCCCGGCGAACGCGTAGCGCAGTTGAAAAACCCCGCCTATCGTCCGCTGCTCACCGCCCTCGGCTTAGTGGCGGCGCAGTACGTCATGCGTCGCTACGCGCCGGGCGAAGACGGCCTCAACATCCCCGATCTCAAGCGACGCGTCGTGCGCGAAGGTGGGCGGATTCCCATGCGACCGCTGGCCGCGCGTAGTGTGGCCAGTGCCATCACCATGGGAGCCGGCGGCTCGGTTGGCAGCGAAGGCCCGGCCGCCGTCTTGGGCGGGGGACTGGGCTCCGGCCTGGCCCGTGCCTTCCGCTTCTCGCAGGATCGCACACGCCTGCTAGTGGCGGCCGGTACGGCCGCCGGCATCTCGGCGGCGTTCAATGCACCCTTGGCCGGCGCCTTTTTTGCGCTGGAGGAAGTGCTCGGCAGTCTGCGGGTGGCGGCGTTTCCGGCCGTCGTGGTCGCCAGTGTAGTGGCCTCCATCGTCTCGCAGTCGATCTTCGGGGTGCATCCGGCGTTTCCCGTCCCCACGTTGCATCCGTCCCGGTCATGGTTTGAGTTACTCGCACTCCCGCCCCTGCTGGGCCTCGCCTGCGGACTCGTCACGGTAATGTTTGTCCGCACCTACTTCGGGATCGGACAGTGGGTCGGTGCGTGGCGCGTCTCCCCTGCGGTGCGCGCGGGCATCGGCGGTGGACTGGTGGGGCTGCTCGTGTGGCTCTCGCAGGGATTGCTCATCGGAGAAGGCCATCTCGCGATGCCGGCCGAGGTATTCGGCGGCGCCGCGTGGTATGTCATCCTGGGTCTCGTTTTTGCCAAAATCATCGCTACGTCGCTCACGCTGGGCAGTGGCGGCTCGGGCGGGGTGTTTGCTCCCGCGATGTACGTCGGGGCCGCCACCGGCGGCGCACTCGCCGGGTTTATTGCGTGGATCGCACCGTCGGTGGGCATTCAACCCGCTGCGTGGTCGTTTGTGGCCATGGGGGGCGTGGTGGGCGCGGCCACCGGCGCCCCCATTACGGCCATGTTGCTGGTGTTCGAACTCACCGATGACTACGGCCTCATGGCCCCACTCATGCTCGTGACCGGACTGAGCGTAGTCATCGCACGTCGTTTCGAGCGCGACAACTTGTACAGCGGCTGGCTGCGACGTCGCGGTGTGATCCTGCACGAGGCCACCGAGGGCGAACTGCTTGCGCAGCTGCGGGTGCGCGATGCGTATGATCCATCGCCGTTGGTGTTGCAAGGTACGGAGTTGGTAGAGCCGGTGCTCACCCGCGTCGCGTTTTCCGCGCAACCGAATTTTCCCGTGGTGGACAGTGCGGGGCGGCTCATTGGAATTCTGCCGGTGGTGCTCCTGGCGCGCGCGGCACGTACGCGAGACGAATACGGTGTACGTCAGGTCGCGTCGCTGGTGGTCGAATCACTGACAACGGCCACACCCGCCGTGACGCTGGACACCTCGCTCGAGGATGTGCTACGTCGCATGGCGGCGCGCGATTTAGCTGCACTCCCCGTGGTGGAGCCCGGCACGGGACGGTTGATTGGCTTGGTGACGCGGGCCCATATCATGCGCGTCGTGGAACGTGCGCTGTTGTTGCATGAGGACCAACCGGCGCCGGTGCCGGTGCCGCCTGCGGGTGGGTCGTAGGGGAACGGGAGCGAACGGCGGCGACATGGAATTTCACACGCCGCCGTACGAGCGGATCCTCACACCGCCTCGTAGGCCACCAGCACACACAAGCGCCATCAGCATCAGGCCTCGCGGAGTGGGATGTGTCATGGCACCACCACAGTTCCCAGTGCATGCCAAGTCCATGCTCCTGACCGTGACTACCGATAACCACGCGACCACCAGCCTCCACCGTCTACTTGATGTGCTCAGCGTGCGGCGTTGTTCTCCCGGTACCGCGCTCCCTGCTCACTCCCCCTGCAGCGCCTCCTGCACCCGGCGCTCCAGTTCTGCAATCGAGAAGGGCTTCGACAGTACGCGTCGCACCACACGCTGGTTGTCCGGGTCGAGCAAATCGTCCGGATAGCCGGACATGAACAAATACTTCAACTCGGGGCGGATCCGCCGAGCGCTCACGACGACGTCCGCACCGCTCATCCCCTCTGGCATGACGACGTCAGTGAGGAGCAAGTCCACCCGCCCGGGCCGCGCCAGCAGTGACAGCGCCTCCGGACCGTGCGCAGCCGAGATCGTTTGGTAGCCCAGCGCCGTCAACGCGCGCAGACAGAGTTTCCGCACATTCGCATCATCCTCCACCACAAGAATGACCTCGTCGCGCCTCGTCTGCACTGGGCGTTTCTCAGACACCTGCAGCGGGAGCGGCAGCGGCGGGACGGCCGTCGACAGCGGCAAATACAATGCGACTGTCGTACCCTCGCCCGGTGTTGAGTCAATGTTCAAGACGCCGCCCGACTGAGTGACGAAGCCGTACACCATACTCAAACCAAGCCCCGAGCCCTGCCCCACCGGTTTCGTAGTGAAAAATGGCTCCAGCGCACGGGCTGCGACGTCGGCTGGCATGCCGAACCCGGTGTCACAGACGCTGATGCACACGAACCGACCGTGCGCAGCGATGCGCGCCGAGTCTGGCGTCGGTGGTGCGTTCGTGGTTGCGCTACTCGCTCGGATAGTGAGTCGGCCTCCCCGTGGCATCGCATCGCGCGCATTGATCGCCAGGTTGAGCAACGCGTTCTCTAAAAGCGCCGCATCGATCACGATCCCCGGGAGCTCTGGCTCCATCTCGATGATTACGTGTACGGATGCACTGATCACGCGGCGCAGCACGCGTCCAAGTCCCTCCAGCAGGGCGGCGAGATCTACCAGCGTTGGCTGTAGCGCGTGCTGACGCGTGGACGCCAGGAGTCGCCGAGTGAGGTCGACGCCTCTGTCGACGGCCCGCATGGCGTCTCGCAGTGAGTCGTGCGCCGCTGAGTCCTCGGGCACCTCGCCGCCGAGCAGTTCCAAGTTGCCCGCGACCACTGCGAGCAGGTTATTGAAATCGTGCGCAATGCCGCCGGCGAGTTGGCCGATCGCGTCCATTTTCTGCGATTGTTGCAGCTGCGCTTCAAGTGCGCGACGCTCCGTGATATCGGTTGTTGTTCCGGCAACACGAATCGCCGCGCCGCTGGCGTCCCGCAAAATGGCGCCTCGCGAAAGGACAATCACAATCGACCCATCTTTGTGCCGCATCCGGCACTCAATATCGTAGGAAGACGTCGTCCCGTCAGCGAACCACGACGCGAGCTGCGCCGTGACGCGGCTCCTGTCGCCAGGGTGCAGCAACGCCTGCCACGCGCTGTCATCCGTCGGCAGCTCGTCCAGTGTCAAGCCAAACATCTGACACCAGCGCGGCGAATAGTACAGCTCGTGATGCACAATGTCCCAGTCCCACGCCGCGTCGGTCGATCCCTGCAGCACCAACTGCAGACGCTCCTCCGATTTCAGCAGCGCGCGCTCAGCTTGCTTGAGCTCCGTCACATCGTGGAAGCTGACCACCACCTCCGCTGGCTCCCCAGCCGCATCAAACAGCGGAAAGGCGTTTCCCACGAGCCACACCAACCGATGATTATCCGGCCGAATGACACCGACAACAAAATTGCGGACCATCGCGCGACCGCGCAGCGCCTGCACCACTGGAAAATCTTCGTCGAGCAGCGGCGTGCCATCTTCGCGAAGGAGCTGCCAGCGTGGATCAGCGATTGACGCGCCAACGATACGATCCTTGCCCATCCCGAGCAGGTCAGCGGCCTGAGCATTGGCATACGTGATGTACGTCGACACCGCATGAATCACGATACCGACTGGAATACTGTCGAGGATTGCTCGGTGGCGTTCCTGTGATGCTTGCACTCTCATAACCCCCATATGGACGACATCCGCTTAGCCGCGCAATAACATATGCGAACTCAAGCCGCTGGCTGCGCAACCCGATTCGAACATAAAGGCAGCATCGCAAGTTCGCGCAACCACATGGCGTGCACTCCGCCCACCAGTGCCCGCTGCTATGATGCGTGGGTGACTACTCTTCACCAACTCACCGCTGCCGGACTCCTGTTGCTCGGCCTCGCCGCACCTGCCACCACACAGGCGCAAAATTCCCAGGCACCCTCACCCCCTGCGTCCAATCCGTGGCGACGCACCGCCGAAGCCAACGGCACGCTATTGTACGGTGCGGCCAGCCAGCGTGTGCTTGGTGCGGCCATTGGTATTCAACGTGACGATCAACACCTCCAACTCCGCGGCGATCTACTCTCCAACTACGGCGACGCCCTCGATCAAACCACCAAGACGCGGCGGGTTATCGTTCGCAATTCGCGCGCGAGTGCGAGCGTCGATCTTGAACCACACGCGACCGTGAGTCCTTTTGGCTTCGGCAGCGTCGAAAACAGCCTCCAACAACGCTTCGCCGCCCGTTGGTCGGTCGGCGCTGGCGCTAAGCTGACCGTCTGGCGCGTGTTACGGCCCACCGATGGCTTGCAGCAAGACGCCAGCATCAGCGTGGCGATGCTCGCTGAGCAGACCCGATTCACTGTGAGCGAACCGAGCAGCGGCAATGCAGTCACCAGCAACCGCCGAGTTCGCTGGTCCTCACGCCTCCGCTATCGCAAACAGCTCACACCCGCCGTCCGACTTACCCACTTGCTGTGGTATCAACCAACGGTAAACCGCATCGATCGCTATACACTGGAAGCGACCACTACCCTCGCACTGCCTGTCACGGCACGCACCACGTTCACGCTGACACACCGTGAACGCGTCGACAGCGAAGCCACGGACCGCGGCGCCCCGAGTACGCGGGATGGACAACTGCTGTTCGGGCTTCGCGCCGCATTCTGACCACGCAGAGCACGCTCTCCACGGATCACGGGGGCGCAGTTCCATTCGCTGGGTCAACGTCGACCTGGCCGTCGCCGACCTCACGCAGGTCGTCCACCACCTCATCCGCGTCCAACAGCAGAAGTCGCGCTTCATCGATGACCACGTCGGGCACCATCACCGTGACCCCACGCGCCGTGGCACCCTGAAACCCAGGCCCGAAAATGCCCACACTGTCATTACTGTCGCGCAGTGCTGGAATTTCGGCGGCCGCGAGTCGTGCGATCGCCCAATCGGCTTCGAAACCGGACGCATATGTCGTCAGCGCTACCCATTGAGCAGGCATGAGTGACTCCTGAAGAACAGCGTGGAGGAGAGTTGGCCCATCCGCTCCGGACCACACGACGGTTAGACACCAGCTGCGGTAAAATGTTCTCGCACAAAAACCCAAGGCGTGTCGGGGTTTCTCCCCATCAACGGCACCGCCCGCGGCGCTATACTCATTGGCGCTGCAATGGCGATCGCCGCAGGAGCAATACCCGACGAACTCGCCGCATCGATTCGTGCGGCCTACACTGAACTCGCCCGACGCACCGGCCTCGAGATGCCGCCCGTTGCCGTGCGCAGTTCCGCCACCGCCGAGGATCTTCCCGAGGCGAGCATCGCCGGTCAGCAGGAGACGTTTCTCAACGTCCTCGGTGCCGAGGCGCTTCTTGAGGCCGTCCGGCACTGTTTCGCGTCGTTGTATACCGACCGCGCCATCACGTACCGCGTCTATCACGGGTTTGCGCACATGAGCGTTGCGCTGTCGGTGGGCGTGCAACTCATGATCCGCTCGGACCGTGGCGCGGCCGGCGTGGCGTTCACCCTCGACACCGAAACTGGCTTTCGCAATCTGGTGGTGATCGACGGTGCCTGGGGACTCGGCGAGAACGTGGTGAAAGGGGCGGTGACACCGGATGAATGGCGGGTCTTCAAACCGCTGCTCAACACGCCCTCCGTAAAACCGATTCTCGATCGAACGACGGGTTCCAAGTTGGTCAAGATGGTGCTCGATCCGGCCGGCGCCCCAGTGAATGTGCCGACTACGCCCGCGGAGCAATCGCAGGTGGTGCTCAACGATGTGCAAGTACTGGCACTCGCCCGCTGGTGCGCAACGATCGAAGCCCATTACGGCCGACCGATGGACATCGAGTGGGCGCTCGACGGCGAAACCGGCGAGATGTTCATCGTGCAGGCACGTCCGGAAACGGTGCGCTCGCAGGAGACCGCCGGGAGCTCGATGACGACATTCGCCCTCGACGGCTCGGGCACGCTGCTCACCACCGGTGTGGCGGTGGGCCAGCGCATTGCGAGCGGTCGCGTCTTCGTGTTGGAAAGTATGGCCGAGGCTGCGCGCTTTGAGGACGGTGGCGTGCTGGTGGCGCGCATGACCGACCCCGACTGGGTTCCGCTCATGAAGCGGGCCTCCGCCATTGTCACGAACGCCGGTGGGCGAACGAGTCACGCGGCGATCGTCAGCCGCGAGCTCGGAATTGCCGCCATTGTGGGGTGCGGGAGCGCCACCACCGCACTGGCCGATGGGGCGACGGTCACCGTGAGTTGTGCCGAAGGACCGGAGGGGCGCGTGTACGAAGGGGCCATACCGTGGCGCGAGGAGCAGGTGGACCTTACGGTGCTCCCGGAGACGCGCACGCAGATCATGCTCAATATCGCCGACCCCGATGCGGCGATGCGCTGGTGGCGTCTGCCCGCCCGTGGCGTGGGCCTCGCGCGGGTCGAGTTCGTCATCGAGAACATGGTCAAGGCGCATCCCATGGCGTTGCTGCATCCCGAACAGGTTGATGAAACATCGCGCGCACAGATCGCCGTACTCACCGCCGGGTATCCCAGCCCGGCCGACTACTTCGTGGACCGCATGGCCACCGGCGTGGCTACCATTGCAGCCTCGCAGTGGCCGCATCCGGTGATTGTCCGCTTCAGCGACTTCAAGACCAATGAGTACGCAGGGCTCCTTGGAGGCGCCGCCTTCGAACCGCACGAAGAAAATCTGATGCTCGGATTCCGTGGCGCGTCGCGCTACTACCACGAGCGCTATCGGGAAGGATTTGGCCTCGAGTGCCGCGCTATCCGTCGGGTTCGCGAGGAGCTCGGCCTACGCAACGTGGTCGTGATGATCCCGTTCTGCCGCACCGTCGAAGAAGCCGACCGGGTGCTGGGGGAAATGGCGCGCCATGGGCTGACACGTGGCGTGGAGGGACTGGAGGTGTATGTGATGGCCGAGATCCCCAGTAACATCATTTTGGCACGAGAGTTCGGCGCCCGCTTCGACGGGTTCAGCATTGGCAGCAACGATCTCACGCAGCTCACGCTCGGCGTCGATCGCGACAATGCGTTGCTGACCGCACTCTTCGACGAGCGCAACCCTGCGGTGCTCCGATCTATCGAGCAACTGATCACCGACGCGCACGCCGTGGGTTGCAAGGTGGGGATCTGCGGCCAGGCACCCAGCGACCATCCCGAGTTTGCGGAATTTCTGGTGCGTGCCGGCATCGACTCCATCTCACTCAACCCCGACAGCGTGGTGCCGGTGCTCAAGCGCGTGGCAGCGCTCGAAGCGAGTGTCGCGTTGTAGCAACCACAATTTTCAGCGGAGGGAACCGTCGCAAGCTCGAGGGGTCGCATATATTTCGGCGTTTCGCCCGGATGCGCCCTCCCGGACCTGACTCGACGCCGCCGCCCCATATGCAGTGCTTTATTTGATTGTCCTGCTCCCGCTGATTGGGAGCCTGTTGCCAGCGTGGCTCCGCCGCAGGTCACCGACTACGGTGGCGTGGTCGGCAGCACTGCCCGTGATCGCCGCGCTGGGTATTCTTGCGGCCCAGGCACCAGCCGTGCTCGCAGGCACGGTGGTGCGCATCGACTGGCCGTGGCTCCCCGCCGCTGGCCTCTCGCTCTCCCTTCGCATTGATGGGCTGAGTTGGCTGTTCGGTATGATGGTGCTGGTCATCGGGCTTCTCGTGCAGTTGTATGCGCGCTATTACATGGAAGGCGACCGGGAACTCGGACGGCTCTACGCGCTGCTCTCACTGTTCATGGCCTCGATGCTCGGGCTCGTGCTCAGCGGCAACCTGCTCGTCCTCGTGGTGTTCTGGGAAGCCACCAGTCTCGTCTCGTTTCTCCTCATCGGTTTCAAAACGTACGATCCCGCTGCGCGTGCGGGTGCGCGCACAGCGCTCGCCGTTACCGCAGGCGGTGGGCTGGCGCTTTTAGCCGGCGTGCTGTTGCTAGGACGAATCGTCGGCAGCTACGACCTTGATCGTGTGCTGGCCGCTGGTGATCTCGTCCGCGCCCACGCGTGGTATCGCCCCACGCTTGTGCTCGTGCTTCTGGGCGCGTTCACCAAGTCCGCGCAGTTTCCGTTCCATTTCTGGCTCCCGCGGGCCATGTCCGCCCCCACCCCGGTGAGTGCCTATCTGCACTCCGCCACTATGGTGAAAGCGGGCATTTTTCTGCTCGCGCGACTTTATCCGACGCTGAGTGGGACCAGCGAATGGGTCGGCATCGTGGGCACCGTCGGCATGCTCACGCTGCTCGTCGGCGCCTACTCGGCCATGTGGCAGCACGATCTCAAGGGGCTGCTCGCCTACTCTACCATCAGCCACCTCGGACTCATTACGCTGCTCCTGGGCTTCTCGTCGCCCATGGCGGTGGTCGCAGCCGTGTTCCACGTGGTCAACCACGCCACGTTCAAAGCCTCATTGTTCATGGCAGCGGGGATGATCGACCACGAGGTGGGCACGCGCGATATGCGCGTGCTCAACGGATTGTGGAAGCAGATGCCGTGGACCGGGGCGCTCGCGATCATCGCGGCCAGTGCGATGGCCGGTGTGCCGCTGCTCAACGGCTTCCTGAGCAAGGAAATGTTCTTCGCCGAATCGCTGACCTCGGACACCTGGGGTCTCCGCTGGATCGAGCCTATCGCGGCAGTTGTCGCAGGCGCCTTGGGCGTGGGGTATTCTTTGCGCTTCATCATGGAAGTGTTTTTCAACGCCGACAACACGCCGCTGCCGAAAACGCCCCACGAGCCGCCGGCGTTCATGCGATTGCCGGGTGGAGCTCTTGCCATCGCCTGTCTGGCCGTGGGGATCGCGCCGAGCCTCTTGGTCACTCGCCAACTGCTACCGGCGGTTGACGCGGTATTGCAGGCGCCCGCGCCAACCTTCGATCTCGCCATCTGGCATGGGATCAATCTCCCGCTCGTGATGAGTGTGATCGCGCTCGTGGGTGGGATCGTGCTGTATCGCGTGCGGGAGGCCGCCTTTGCGTGGCACGACCGACTCCCCACGGTGGACGGGCTGCGTATTTTCGACGCAATTTTCGCTACCATTACGCGCACGGCAGTGCACGGCACGCAGGCGCTTGAAAACGGCTCACTGCAGCGCTATGTCCGCTGGCTGCTGCTCGCGGCGCTGATCGTCGGCGTCGCGCCGTGGCTCAATACCGCGTGGATGAACTCGGCGTGGTCGACCGTTCGTGACACGGGGCTGGAGTGGCCCGCCGGGATCCCCGACGCCGCGAGTACCGCCGTCTGGGCGCTCTTGATTGCCGGCACCCTCTGGACCGTAACCAGTCGAAACGCGCCGCTCACCGCAGTGGTCGCGATCAGCACCGTAGGACTGCTGGTCTCACTCGCCTTCGCACGGCTGGCTGCCCCCGACCTCGCCCTTACGCAACTGCTGGTAGAGCTCGTCACGATTCTGCTCCTGCTCGTCGCGGTCAGACACCTCACAGACGTAACGGGCGCTCGCGAGTCGCGCCTTCCGCGGGTTCGCGATGCCGCGATCGCCACTGCCATCGGCGGTTTCAGCGGACTGCTCGCGTGGGTCCTGCTCGAACGTCCCAGTGTGCCGTCCGTGTCCGACTTCTACGCGCTGACGAGTCTGCCCCAAGGGCACGGCCGGAACATAGTAAACGTAATCCTCGTAGACTTCCGCGCCTTTGACACGCTAGGTGAAGTGGCGGTGCTGACGATGGCTGCGCTCGGTGTGCTGATCGCGCTCGATCAATCGCGTCCACCCCTCGGCGACCCGAGCCCGACGGCATCACGGTCTGCAGTGCGCGACCCGTTTGCGGAACAGGTCCCCGTGCTGCTGCGCATGATTGCCAGCGCACTGCTCCCGCTCGCCGCGCTGATGACGGTGTTCGTGCTGCTGCGCGGACATGATCTGCCAGGCGGTGGGTTCGCTGCCGGCATGCTCACAGCGGTCATGCTGGTCGTGCAGGCCCTGGCTGGTAATGCGGGCGCACTCCGGCCTTCCCGCTTCGATCTGCGACGCGTCATGATGGGCGGGCTGCTGATCGCGTTGGCCACCGGTGCCGCCAGCGTGCTTTTTGGGCTGCCATTTCTGACATCGGGCTATCGGAGCATCACGCTTCCGCTGATTGGGAGCATCGCGCTCCCGAGCGCGATCGCGTTCGATCTTGGCGTGTACCTCGCCGTGGTGGGGGCAACCGTGGTGATTGTGGACCGCTTGGGACGCCACGGCGCCGCGCCCTCCGATGTGCCGAGGACGTCGCGATGAATCTGCTGCTCGCCTCCGCGATCGCCGTCCTGATCGGCAGCGGTGCTTATCTCGTGCTCCGTGCACGTTTGTTCACTGTCCTGCTCGGCCTCATGCTCGTGGGGTACGGCGTGAATTTGTTCCTCGTCGCCATGGGGCGCGTGCGTGTTGAGGTGCCGCCCATCATCACCGACGCGGGCGGGCCCTATGCTGACCCCCTGCCGCAGGCGCTGGTGCTCACCGCCATCGTCATCGGTTTTGGGATGACGGCCTTTCTTCTCGCGCTGGCGGTGCGGTCCCGATCGGTCTTCGGCAGTGATCATGTGGACGGCCTGGCAGACGCAACCGATGCAGCATCGGCGTCGGATTCGGTATCCGCGTCGGCCGTGCCCGTCAGCCCGCAGGCTCTGTCGTGATTGTCATGAACCTCGTAGCGGGGCTGCTCAGCAGCCTCGCCCCGACGCCACTGCATCAGGCGCTCGCGCGCGACTTGTTGGTGCTGCCGGTGCTGCTGCCCCTGGCCGCAGCCGGTCTCTCCCTGATGACGTCGTCGATCCGGTGGCGACGCGCCTTGATGCTCGGCACCACGCTGCTACTCGTCGCCCTCAGCGGCTGGCTGCTGCCCATGGCCGATCTCGGGGATGTCCTCGTGTACCGACTGGGCAACTGGCCGGTGCCAGTGGCCATCGTGCTCAGCGTCGACCGACTCGCGGCGTTGCTGTTGCTGCTGACCGCCATCGTGGCCACCGGCAGTGCGTGGGCGGCGGTCGGTGGCGATGATCAACATGGTCCACACTTTCACGCGGCGTTTCTCTTACTCATCGCTGGCGTGAACGGTGCGTTCCTCACGGGCGACTTGTTCAACCTGTTTGTCAGCTTCGAGTTGCTGCTCATCGCGTCGTATGGCCTGCTGGTGTTCGGCGGCACGCCGGCACGCGTGCGCAGCGGCGTGCAGTACGTTGTGCTCAACCTCGTCGGATCGTCGATCTTTCTGGTAGGAATCGGAATACTGTATAGCGTCACGGGGACGCTCAACCTCGCCGAACTTTCTCAGCGCGTTGCGCTCCTTGACGCGCCATCGGCCGCCTTCGTCCGCAGCGGCGCCTTACTGCTTCTCGTGGTGTTCGCACTCAAGGCGGCGCTCGTGCCGTTCTCGTTTTGGTTGCCTGCTGCGTACTCCGCCGCCTCACCGCCGGTGGCTGCCCTCTTCGCCATCCTCACCAAGGTCGGGGTGTATGCGATCGTGCGTATGAGCACCATGGTGGTCGGTACAGACGCCGCACACAGCGCAAATGTGTACGGCGATTGGTTGTGGCCGATGGCGGTGGCGACGGTCGCGTTCGGGGCGCTGGCCGCCATTGGCACACGATCGGTGCGCCGTCTTCAAAGCGCCCTGCTCATCATCTCGGTTGGCACCATGCTGGCGACCATGGCGCTCGGCTCGGAGGCTGGCCTGTCCGCCGGTCTGTTCTATCTCGTCCACAGCACCATCGCGGCGGCGGCCATGTTCCTCATTGCGGCACTCAGCGAACAACGCGAGGCACCGCGCCAGTGGACTGGTATCCTGTTCTTCGTAGGCGCGCTGTCGGTGGCAGGCCTGCCGCCGCTGGCAGGTTTTCTCGGCAAGGTGCTCATGCTACAGGCATTCCCCGCCGACCGCCGCCTGCCCGTCATGTGGACGTTAGTGCTGGGCTCAAGTTTGCTGGCGGTGATCGCGCTGAGCCGACGCGGCGCCGCGCTTTTCTGGGGCGCCGCTGAAGCCTCGGAGACGTCGGCACTTCCGCGTGCCCGCGAGCAGCGGCTCCTCCCGCGTGCGCCTCTCTCGCGCATGCCGCCTACCGCGTTGCTGCTGGTGCTGGCCGCCCTCACCGCCGGCGCCGGTGCGCTCAGCGACTACACGCAGCGCACGGCACAGCAACTCCTGGCGCCGGGTCAACTCCGGTCACAGATCCTGGACACGCCGGGGGGCCGATGACCACGCCAACCAAGAACCGCGCCTCTCCGAAGTCGCGCCGTATTCCGCAACCGGTCCTCTCGCTGCTGCTCCTCGTGGCATGGGTGCTGGCGGCAAATCGCATCAGCGTGGGCGTCGTGGTGCTCGGGGCCCTGCTGGCAGCGCTCATCCCGTGGATCACGGCACGTTACTGGCCGGAAGCGCCCGCTCACGTACGATGGCTCCCGCTGCTGCGCCTGGTCGGGGTGCTCTTGACGGACATCGTGGTCGCCAACGTCCGCGTGGCGCGCCAGATCCTCGGCCCGACGCACCGTCTCCGCCCGGGCTTCTTCGAAGTGCCGCTTCAGACGCAGGAGCCATTCACCATTGCGGCACTCGCCAGCGTGGTGTCACTCACCCCAGGCTCGATGACCGCCGCCGTCAGTCAGGATCAGCGACATCTGCTGATTCATGCGCTGCACATCGAGGATGTCGCGCACGAGATCGCGCACATCAAGCGTCGCTATGAACGGCCACTGCAGGAGATCTTCGAATGATCCGGATCGCCGGGCAGATCGCACTCAGCATGCTGGTGCTGGCGCTGCTCCTCAATGGCTGGCGCCTTTGGCGGGGGCCGAGCATCGTGGACCGGATCGCCGCCCTCGACACCATGTACATCAACTCCGTCGCGCTGTTGGTGCTGTTGGGCATTCTCCGCAACAGCACGCTGTACTTTGAATCTGCGCTGTTGATGGCACTCCTCGGCTTCGTCGGCACGGTGGCCCTCTGCCGCTTCGTCATGCGCCGCAACCTGTTCGATTGAAATGGCCATGCTCCTCGACCTCCTCATCGCTGCATGCTTACTGCTAGGCGCCTCGTTCGCGCTGATTGGTTCCATCGGACTGGCGCGCCTCGACGATTTTTACATGCGCCTGCACGGTCCGACCAAGGCCACCACGCTCGGGGTCGGCGGCTTGCTTGTGGCCTCCAGTCTCTACTTCAGCACCCGCGGCGACGGCATCAGCCTGCATGAATTGCTTGTGGCGGCATTTCTTTTACTCACGGCGCCAGGCAGCGCCCATCTGCTGACGCGCGCGGCGCGGCACATCGGGGTGGCGGAACACGCACGGCCCGCCGAGCCGGAGGATTCGTCCCTGCGCGATCATCACCGTGGCCAGGCGCACTCGACACTCAAGAAATAGATCAGCGCAACCGAGACTTACACGGATACACTGGAAATGCCGACGCTGGCATCTGTTGGGATCCCCGATCGGTGCTCCGTCATGGCTTTTCTGTTTACCTCACGCTCGTCGAAGATCGCCCGGCTCGAAGCGGAACTTGCTGAAGTACGCGAGCGCGCCGACGTCCTGGATGGGTCGTGTGGGATTGGTCTCTGGCAGGCCATTCTGCACAACGCGGATGCGTTGCATCCCAAGAGCCTCTGGACCTGGTCTCCGGAGTTCCGTCGGCTGATCGGCTACACCGATGAGCAAGACTTTCCGAATGCCTGCCAGTCGTGGTCGGACAAGCTGCATCCGGACGACGCGGCAGCCACCTTCGCAGCCTTCGCGAAACACCTGACCGATAAAAGCGGCCGTTCGCGATACGACGTGACGTATCGACTCAAAATGAAGGATGGCCAGTTTCGCTGGTTTCGTGCCACCGGCGGCTGCCGGCACTCAGAGGACGGCGCCACCATTCGCGCCTGCGGCTCGCTGACCTTTATTCACGATCAGAAGCAGGCCGAGTCGGAAGTCATGCATCGTGCGCAGGCCGATCAGGTGGTGCTGACTTCGCTGGCCGAAGGCCTCGCCGCCTTATCGGCAGGTGACCTGACACACCAGATTCACGCCGACTTCCCCGTGAGTGCCCTGGCACTCAAGACCAGCTTCAACACCTCGATGGCGGGGCTCCACTCCACGATCGCCCAAGTCGGCGCTGCGGCCACTGAAGTCAAGAGCGCCAGTGCAGAGATCACGCAGTCGAGCCAATCGTTAGCGCAGGGCGCTTCGGATCAGGCGGCACGGCTCGATGACGTCGCGAGCCAACTCAGTGAATTGGCATCGATGGCCGGCAGCAATGCGCAGCACGCCCGGAAGGCCAGCGAACTCTCCGAACGTGCCCGATCGCACGCTGCGGACGGCGAAGCCCGCATGGCCAACCTGACGGCGGCGATGGGAGACATCAAGGCCTCCACGCAGGAAACCGCGCGCATCATCAAGACGATCAACGAGATCGCGTTTCAAACGAACCTGCTGGCCCTCAACGCCGCTGTGGAAGCAGCCCGCGCCGGCGACGCCGGTCGGGGCTTTGCGGTCGTCGCCGAAGAAGTACGATCACTGGCGCTCCGCGCAGCCGCAGCGGCTCAGAGCACCGAGACGCTGATCGACAAAAGCGTCTCCGCGACGGAACGCGGTGTGCGGTTCAACGACGAAGTGCTGGTGAGTTTGCAGGAGATTACCGGGCAAATTGCCCAGGTCAGCACCGTGGTTCAGGAAATCACCGAGGCGAGCGCAGCGCAGGTGAGTGGCGTCACGCGGATGACGCAGTCAGTGCGCGCCGCCAACGAGATCACCCAGCAAGTCGCAGCCAGCGCTGAGGAGTCGGCGAGTGCCGCCGAGGAACTCAATGCGCAAGTCGCGACGATGAATGACACGGTCGGTGCGTTTGCAGTGGCGAACGAAGACTCCGGAACCCGCAGCATACGACGCCCCAAGGCACGAAGCTCGGCACCGCGCGGTGAGCGCGAACTCAAACTCGCCGGCTGGTAGGTCGTGCGGCCGTAGACGGCTACGGCGCAGGGGAGACTGCGTCCCCCAACGACTGCCGCTTCTTACCGTACATCGCGGCGTCAGCGTGCTTCAACAGCTCCAGCGGTGTCCGCCCATCCTCGGGATACATCGCGATTCCCAGACTGGCGCGCACCTCCAGCGACACTCCGTCGATGGTACAAGGCGCCGCCACCTCCGCAAGCAGCGCGTTGGCGGTGGCGTCGGCGCTCTCACGATCGCGTGTTTCGAGGAGCAACACCAGAAACTCATCGCCACTCCGACGACACACGGAATCTCCACCGCGCACGTTCTCCCGTAAGCGCTCGGCCACTACGCAGAGCAGCTGATCCCCCACGTGGTGGCCGTAACGATCGTTCACGGATTTGAAGGCGTCGAGATCAATGAACATCACCGCAAGCCGCCAGCCGTGCCGCTCTGCCTGCGCGATCGCGGTCTCCAGCCGATCCGCGAACAGTCGTGCATTCGGCAGCCCGGTGACCATGTCGTGGAGCGAGTCATGACGCGCGCGCTGCTCACGCAGGTGGCTGACGGTCAGCGCAGAGCGACTACGAACCAGCTCGTCTTCCAGATGTTGACGCGCTTCAATCTCGGCAGCCAACGAATCGTTGACGACCACCAGCTCTTCAGCGGCCTCATGGACCCGCACCTCGATCTCGCTGCTGTGATCGAGCGCGTCCACCACATCGAGAAACGGTGCGTTCCCGGAAACGTGCGTTTTCAACTTCGTATTGACCTCTGACAAATCAGTGGCAGCCTCCGCCACCTTGTCTTGCACGTGCTCCGCCTGCTCAAGCAACCGTACCAGCGGCGTTGCATCCTGCGGCGTCCCAGTGGTGTCGGACTGGCCGTCTACGGGCAATGATTCGGTCGGGTCGGGCGTCACGTGGCGAACTCGGCAGATAGGGAAGTGCGCGCACAGCGCGAAATGCAGGTTACGATCCGGCAGTGTATGCTACGACACCGCTTCAGGAGAAACGTGTCGACGCCCCGTTCAGCTCGCTAGGCGCGAGCGACCGGCCTTGCGTTCACGCCATATTGCATAGAGCAGTCGCGCGCAGCGCTCCACACACGCACCATGGCGGGCGTTGAAGCCGAGCGAGCGGTAATCGGAGACCGTATGGCATTCACCGTTGGTGTACTGGGAACGGGATGGGTCGGGTCCAGCGTCGCGATGTCGGTACTGCACGCAGGCTTCGCCGATACGTTGTTGCTCTCGGATGCGCGCGCCGAGGTGGCGGAAGGCGAAGCCTTGGACTTGGCGCAGGGTGCCGCATTCTATCCCTCTGCCTCGGTGCGCGCCGTCCCCGCACCGGCGCTGCTCGAAGCCGACGCGATTGTTCTCGCGGCGGGCCGAGGTGGCGCACCCGGTGAAACCCGATTGGCGCTACTGCGCGACAACGTGCGCATCATGCGCGATGTCGCGTCTATGCTACGTGGCTATCATGGACTCGTGGTGGTGGTCACCAATCCGGTCGATGTGCTCACGCGCGTCGTGCAGGAGACATCGGCGCTCCCGGCCGCACGTGTGATAGGTACCGGCACCATGCTCGATACCGCCCGTCTGCGCCAAATGATCGGGGAGTCGCTCGCGGTGAATCCGCGTTCAGTCCACGCGCAAGTGGTTGGAGAACACGGCGACTCCGAGGTGGTGCTCTGGTCGACGGCGCAGGTTGGCGGCGTCCCGCTTCGCCAGTGGCCCACTTGGGACAGCGTGCGCGAAACAGCGCTGGCCGATCAGGTGCGACACGCCGCGTATGAAATCATCAAACGCAAAGGGGCCACCAACCACGCGATCGGACTGGTCACGGCATCCCTCTTACGAGGCGCACTACGCGGCGAACGCCGCATTCAGACAGTCGCTCGAGTACAGGATGCGACCTCGGGTTTTAGCGGTCTCGCGCTCTCCTTGCCAGCCATCATGGATCACGGCGGTGCCGTCGAGGTGATTGCCCCAGAACTTACCGCCGATGAACGTGCAGCCCTCCAACGTTCGGCCGATGTGCTGCGCGCGGCCTACGACGAGGTGTAGCCGCCTGCGACAGTAAAAGCCGGGTGGTACCTTTTTCTGCGCTACGCGGTATCATGGACGAACTACGCCACCAGTTTTCCGGAGATGCCATGCTTGCCCGTCCTTTCCGTACGGCCACCTACCTTACTGCCTTGCTCGCGACCATGGCTGGGCCAATCGCCGCGCAGTCCACGGGGAAGCGTCCAGCGGCGGCGCCGGCTGCCGGCCCGGCAATTGTAGGCACATGGAATGGGTCGGCGACCGTGCCACTCGGTGACAGCACGCTGGTGGTACCCGTGACCTACACCTTCACTCAGTCTGGCGCCGTAATAGGGGGCACGGCCATGGTTCCGGGGCAAGGCTCTGGACCGATCGCCAATGTGGTGCGCACCGGCTCCCGGCTGCGCTTCCGGGTCACGGCGCCGGAGGGACGACTGCTGGAGCATGACGGCACCTTCGGTGCCGATGGCGCGCTGGAAGGGATGGTCAACATGGATAATCTGCCGGTGGCAAAATTCCGGATTGCACCGAAGAAGAGCGCGCCGGCGCCGAAGTAAGGCCGTGCGTCGGCACACCCGCTCACACGGGCCGTGTGACCGGGTCGATGCGTAACAGTTGGAACGCCGTATTTGACACGAGGCAATAGGCGGCAAAGTAGTAAAAGCCAGGCCCGGCGATCGCCGACAGATTGGCCGTGCCCTTTGCCACCAGCAACGCGATGAGCATCCCCACGGCGAATACGTCGGCCATCGACCACTTGCTGAGTGCCTGCACCAGCAGATACAACCGGTATGCCCCCGCCGACCCGCGCATTGCAAACAGCGGTACGAGCAGTGCGGCCTTTGTGAGCGGTACCATCACGCTGAACAACAGAATCAGCCCCGCCACAAAAAGATTGCCCGATTCGAGCAAACTCTGAATGGCGCCGACCACGCTGCGTGTTTCGTTCGTCAGCTCGCGCGTGGTGCCGAACAGCTCCATCGTGGCCTTGATCGTCAACACCGGCTGCAGCAGCCCAGGCCAGAGTAACGCCAGTGACACTACTGCAAGAACAATGGCGGCGCGATTGCGCGAACTCATTCGCGACTCCATACGAGTGCCTCGCGTGTCATGCGCCACCCTGAGGGGAACGCGACATGTCCGGCGGCACGCATGCCATGAACCGCGATCACGGGAGAGTGCATAAGAACGACTCGTGGAAATATTGGGTGGAGTCCTGCAGCGCGAGCTTAACTTCGCATGTCGGGGCGTTCCGCGCGAGGCGCAGACCCTCAATCTGCGGTCGACAGGCGATGGTCTTCGCAGCCCGGTCGCTTGACGAATACGCGTCGACCCGCCTACGTGCTAACCATCATTCGTATTCTCCCCGACAATTTCTGGCCTCTCATGACAACTCGATCGCTCGCCTCCCGCCGCCAGTTCCGCACGACGCTCCTTCTCGGTGCCGCGCTCAGCCTGACCGCCTGCGGCAAGAGCCTCGGCACCAAAATCACCGAAACCGTCGACGGCTGTCTCGCCGCGCGCAACCCGCAGTTCGTGAGCGGCGCCGGTGCAAAGGCGCTCGATACCCCGCTGTCTCCCGCCCTGCGCCAGCTGGCCAGTGCAGTTTCGTACGGTTTCACGCTCCCCACGTTCGTTGATCTCGCCGAAACAGCGCCCGATCAGGTCACGCTCGTCTGCGCCCTCGAAATCGCGTCGTTCTATCGTGATCCCGACGTGGCCGTCCTGCTCACCAAGTTCAGCAAGCACCCGGATGCCAGCGTGTCCGTGAACGCCAAGCGTCTACTCGCCACGCAGGATCCCCTGCCTGCGCGGCTGCAATAGCAAAACCGATTGCGGTCCACGCGCAGCCATCGTCGCTGCACCGCGTCGTTGGGCCCCGCTACGGCATGTTGCTCTCCGACTCGCTCGGCCACAGATCACCATACAGCTTGGGGCCGCACGACTGACAGATACTGTGGCTGAAGGTGGCCTGCGACCGACTAGAGATGTACGTCTCGACGGTGTCCCAGTACCCTTTGTCGTTGCGGACCATCTTGCACGAAGCACAGATCGGAATCAGCCCGGACAGCGTCTGCACCTCCGCTAACGCATTCCGCAAATTCAGGTTGGTGGCGGCAGTATCAGCGTTCACCGATGCCAATACGGCCTCCCGCATCCGTCCCTGGCGGTTGAAGTACACCAGCAGGGCAACGACCGTAGCCGCCAAAAGCAGGATCACCGCCCCCAGCGCGCCCACGGTCCGCTGTCGCTCAATCGTCAGCGACTGGAGTCGCTGTGCCTCGCGGAGGCGCGCATTTTCCTGCTGCTCGCGGACGGTCACCGCGTTCGCCTCCATCGCGGCGAGACGCTGCGCGGTGGATTGATCAAAAATCGAGTCCCGCAGCGCCTGATACGCACGCAAATTCCGCAGCGCGGCGACTGCATTCCCCGCCCCCTCCTCCAGTTCCGCAAGCTGCAGCAGCGCATCGAGGATCATCACGCGTTGGCGCACCATCCGCGCAAACCCGAGTGACCGCTCCAGAGCAACTTTCGCCGCGGTGCGGTTTCCGAGCGCTCCGTAGGCCTCGCCAAGATACAGCAGCGCCCGTGCCTGGACGCGCGTATCACCTCCTGCTGCTCCCGCACCTCGCACCGCCTCCAGCATCGGGAGCGCCTCGACGGCTCGGCCCTCACGCATCAAGATCAGCGCTGATGCTGTCGTATTCAATGACCAGATGCTCAGCGAATCGAGCGGCAGTCTGCTCACGTCGGGACCGTTGTACGCACTCTCTGAACGCGCCACGAACCGGCGGGCTGCCGCGAAATCCTTCCGGTCCACCGACAGCATTGCCAGACTGTTCAGCGCGTAGCCGAGTGTTACGGCATCATTCACGCCCTCCGCAGCGGCGACCGCTTCTTCGAACATGCGCTGCGCGCGCGTCAGTTGATTCCAGTCGTGATACGTCTTGCCAAGGTTGGTCAGGATACGCGCAACGCCCGCGCTATCCCCCGCTTCGCGGCGAATGGCCAGCGACTGCACGAAGTCGTTCAGCGCCGGTTCGTACTCGCCGAGTTGGTAGTGCGCCGATCCCCTCGTGCCGAACACACGCGCGGCGCCCAACCGGTCGCCAAGCGCGAGCCGCACGGAGAGAGCCGGCGTCAGATACGTCAGGGCACGGTCAAAGTTGTTTCGCCTCCAGTGCAGCAAACCCAAGGCGTGCTGTGCGTCTGCCAACGTGAGCGAGTCTCGGGAGGCCAGCGCCAGGGGAATGGCCCGCTCGTACGCTGCCACGGCCGACGATTGGTCTTGGGCCGCCTCATGCCCGCCACCGAGCGCCTGATACGCACGGGCGCGCGACTTGGCGCTGGCGCTCGCAGCGTTCAAGGAGTCAACGGTGCGCTGCATGACGGCAATCGGCAAACGAGGACTCGACGCCATCGGCGTCGTCTGCGCACCGACCAGCCCACTCAGGCACATCGCAACCAGTAGCACCGCAACACGCGCCAACAGGAACGTCACGGAGAAGCCCACCAGACGCGCGGGCATTCTATCACCGCAGTCGTGGGCTCATCGACCCGGCAGCGCAGGCAACGCGTCCACAAATCGGATGATCTGCTCGCGATGCGCGGCCGTCGGTAAACGTCCGATGCCGCCACCGATGTTGTCGATCATGTTCTTTGCCTGACTGGTGGCTGGCGTGATCGCCGTGATGGCCGGATGAGCGAGAATGAACTTGAGGAAGAACTGCGCCCATGTGGTCGCGTCGAACTCCTTCGCAAACTCCGGCAGCGACATCCCCGCCGCGCGGCGGAACAGACTCGTGCGCCCAAACGGAGCATACGCGAGCACGGCAATCTTTCGCTCGATCGCCAGCGGCAGGATCTTCTCTTCTACACCACGATTGTCGGCCGCGTAGTCAATGCCGATGAAATCGAGCGGTTCGTTGCGCATCACCGCTTCCAGCGCACCGTACTGGTTGTCGTTGGTGGTTGTGATCCCCATGTAGCGCACACGCCCGGCCTTCTGAAATTCACGAATCACCGCCAACTGCGTGGCCGGGTCGCCCATGTTGTGCACTTGGATCAGATCGATTTTCGGCTGCTTGAACAGCGTCAATGATTTCTCGATCTGCGCACGTGCCGCAACCGGATCGGCCGCCGCGCCACCACGCCCCGCCACGTTCACCTTCGTAGCCCAAAACATCTTGCGGGCGATCCCCATCTCATGCACCAGTCCACCCGCCACCGCTTCCGAGGCACCGTACGACGGCGCGGTATCAAACACGCTGGCGCCGCGATCCGTCATGGCCTGAAAGACGGCCTTGAGCGCGCTCACATCGTCAGCACGCGCCACCTGCGAGAAGGTCGCCGAGCTCCCGAGTCCGATCACGGGAATCTTCTCGCCGCTGGACGGAATCGCGCGTTGCAGCAGCTGTCCCTGCGCCAACGCCTCCACGAGACGCGGCGTCAGGCCGAGCGTGGCCGCCGCGCCGGCGGAGACACCAAGGAAGTCACGTCGGTTGAGCATCGGTCTTGAATCCGGGAGAAGAGACGACGGGAAATGATACCTTTCAGCAACGCTGGGTCTGATACCGCGATAGAATATGCCGATCCGCGTACGCCCCAGGAGCCGGTGCCGCGATCAGCGCCTCGAACACCACACGTGGCACCCCGCGCGCTCGATACACACGATCGCCGCGAAACTTGAGGTACAGATCGGCCGTGACGCTGTTGTAGCCCACTGACTTGAGGTTCGGCGCGCGCACGTGCACCTCCAACACCGTCGCGTCAGGAAATCCCTCAACATACGTCCGACGCACCGGCTCCTCGTACTGCGGCGAGGCGCCTTGCCCCCCCGAATACGCCGACTGCGCCGCCGCGAGGTACGCATGGGCCGCCGTAATCGTTTGCGTGCGTGCCAACGCGGTAGCCAGACGCTCGGCGTCTCCGTGATGACGATCCGGATGCCACTGCAGCATCAGCCGACGATACGCATGTTTGAGCTCATCCGCCGTATGCGCCTGCGAGAGCCCCAAGGCGTCACAGTGCGCCGCAAACGCAGCACGCCCAGTCATCTCGCGCGGCGCACACGACATCGGCTGCCCGTCTTACATCGCCGGCGACTGCAGTCCCTGCAGCGCCTGCTTGAGCAGATCGATCTTCGCCGCATCGCAGCTGCGGCTCCCCTCTACGTCCATCATCAGCGCACTGAGCGTGGCGTTGCGCGCGGCACCACTCGCTTTCTCCGCACTCGCGAGCTTCGAGCGGATATCGCCGATGGTCGCCGACGCGACGCAACCTTTGCGCTCCAGCTGATCGGTATACGCCTTGGCCAGTGCGAAGCTGGGTGGCCACACGATCTTCGGCTGCCCCTGCGCGTTGAGGTAATCCCACTTCACCGTGTTCGCCGCATCGATTTCATTCTGCGAAATGAATTCGCTGGGAACGAGCTGCGCCACGTCCATACCGCGTGCAATCTCCGAGCTCACAATGTTGCCGTTATACCAGTACACCGACCACGAGCCACCCATCTCCATCCGCGTGCTATCCACGGGCCCGCGGTCGAAGCTCGCGATTTCCTTCGGGTTGGCCGCATCGGTCCAATCGAACACCGAGATACCGCCCTGATACCACGACTGCACCATGACATCGCGCCCCGGAATGGGAATCAGCGACCCGTTATGGGCCACGCAGTTCTCGTTCGAAGTCTGGTACGTGGGGATCTTGTAGTAGCTCTTGAAGATCAGCTTCTTGTTGACGATCTCGAAAATGGCGTTAGCGCCCCACTCCGGCTTGTCCAGCGGACGACACTTGGGCGCACCACCGCCGCCCCACTCATCGGAGAAGAGCAGCTTCGTGCCGTCGTTGTTGAACGTGGCCGAATGCCAGTACGCGAAGTTCGAATCGGCCACCGCATCGAGACGCACTGGGGCCACCGGATTGCTGATATCCAGCAAGAGCCCGTGCCCCTCACACGCGCCACCCGCCAAGCCGAGCGCCGGGTAGACCGTGATGTCATGGCACTGCGCGTTTTCACTTACTACGTCGGGGCCTTCACTGGGCGCCTTGGTCATGCCCTGCGCGGCCAACATGCGCTGCACCACCGCGCTCACCAACGGCCGCGCGGCAGCCGTGTCGGCCGCCGTGGCCGTCGTTGCGCCACGCGCCTTCATCACACTGTCAATCACCGGCTTCGAGAACTGCGCCGGCAGCAGCACCTCTTCGTTCATGGCGGGGATGAACACCGTGAACGCGCCCTTGGCCTTGGCGGCATCCATTTCCGCCTTGTCGGCCGGCGAGGCGCCATGACTCTTCGCGCCACCCAGCCCCGCAAAAATGTTCGCGCGTCCAACCACGGCGGCCTTGGCCGGATCCGCGAGTGGCACTTTGATGATCTCAATGCGCAACCGCGATGAGTTCGCGTCGCCGCTTGGCGCCGACACACACTCCGCCAACTCACCCGCCGGACGGATACCCGACGATCCCGAGACGTAGATGTACACGTTGTCGCGATCCTTCGGATCTTCGAGCACCGTGTGCGTGTGCGAACCACGGCACGTTTGCACGTTGGCCACGAGCTTCGGTTCCTTGATGTTGGTGATGTCGAAAATTCGCACACCACGCACGCGGTCCTTGCTCACCACCTCGCGCACACCTCCCGGCTTGCAGTCTACGCGGCCATTCATGGCCTCCGCCGACAGGAACATCAGATTCTTGTACACACTCACGTCGTTCTGTGACGCCGGGCACTCGTACGCCACCACCAGCGTCGGCTGCGCGGGATTGCTGATGTCCCAGACAACCGGGCCGTTGTAATTGCCCTGAATGACGTAGTTGCCCGTGAACGCGAGGTCGGAGTTCGTCTCACCGAGGAAGCCCTTGGGCGAGACCGCTTTGCCAACCACCTTGAGGTTCGACGTGTACTCGCCGGCGTCAAAGAGCCCCGCCTTGAGCGTGTTGCGGGGATCGGTGGCCGGGGTGGGAGCCGTCACCGGCGTCCGGGGTGCGCAGGCTGCCAACGCCGCCGCAGCGGCGAGCGCAATGGCCGGGCGCAGTGGGAAGGAGAGCAAGGAAGGCATGGGGTGGTGTGCGGTTGACGGGATAGACGAAAAAACCCCTGGTCGCGCTCGACCAGGCTCGCCTTGTAGGATACGCCGAGATCACGCCCGGTGTCAGGGGCAGCGGCCGATGCGGCACCGCCAGCAAGACCAACCGCGAGCGTGAGCTCGTGCGAAAAGGGGCCCGCGTCGTAGCTTCAGGCATGCGTCCCCTCCCCGTTCTCCTCGCCTGTGCCCTCGCCGGCACCTTCATCGGCTGTGCCTCGGCGCCGGCCGGCGCCCTGCGGCCCGCCACATCGCCCGCCACCGATCCCCAGCGCGCCGCCGTCATGGCCGTAGTCGACTCGGCCTTGCTACACATCAATCGTGGCACTATGGTGGCCCTCTCCGACCTCATGCTCCCCGAGGGCCAGGTGTTCCCGGCCCGCGATCGCGACGGACAAGGTACCGTCTCGGTGCGCACCGCCGCCGCACAACGTGCCGTCGGAGCGCGCGACCCGATCATAGAGCGCGGATTCAATCCTGAAGTGCGTATTGCGGGAACGATCGCGGCGGTGTGGCTCCCGTACGACCTGTGGGCCAACGGCACGTGGTCACACTGCGGCGTCGATCAATTCACACTGGTGCGCGTAGGCGTGGCG
>JBBQUH010000026.1:0-49645 GCA_038212625.1 Gemmatimonadales bacterium
GACTGGTGCGCGGCACTTTTTGATTGTTGGCGTGAACATGGCCCGCACGGTCTGTACGGCGGTACCGCTGTTTACGACAACCGCCGTTGGCAATCAGCCGCTTGAAGAAACCAAGAAGTCCGGCGGCGCGGACAATTGGACGGGCAGTCCGTGGTATTTTTCGCGTTGGCAGCATTGGCGCATTCCACTCGTGTCCGCCGCCGCCGCGTCGATTGAAGAGCCGACAGACACCGACTCGCCTCGGTGCTACGCGGTTGGTGACTCCTCAAGCCTCGACGACATCAAGAACTGGGAGACCCGGAACCGGGCGGAATACCGCTTCGTGTAGCGTGTTGTGCGGTGGGCATAGGCGCGGCACCGCGCACGGTCACGTCACCGCATGGCGCACTTGATATTCCGGTGCGCGCCACGCCTCGGTGCGCAGGATCTCCTCGAGGATGGCAACGGCCTGGGCGATGTCGGCGAAGCGCAGATACAGCGGCGTTAGGCCAAAGCGCAGAATATCCGGAGCCCGGAAGTCGCCGATTACGCCGCGTGCAATGAGCGCCTGCATAATTTCATAGCTGTGGGGATGACGGAACGATACGTGACTGCCACGCGGCGCGCCGCGTGGTGGCCCCACGAGTTCGAGTCCGTGAGGCGCGCCGTGCACGGCCACGAGATCGATAAAGAGTTCGGCGAGCGCGCGGGATTTCTGCGCCACGATCTGCATGTCCATCTCCAAGTGCAGATCCACGCCGCTCTCGAGCGCGGCGAAGGCCACAATGGGCGGCGTGCCGCAGAGGTAGCGATCGACACCGGCTGCGGGCTCGTACTGATCGATGAAGGCGAACGGACGGGCATGCCCCATCCATCCGCCCAGCGGCGAGGTGAGCGTCGTGTGGTGTCGTTCGGCAACAAACAAAAACGCCGGTGCGCCGGGACCGCCATTGAGAAACTTGTAGCCACACCCCACCGCGAGATCCGCCTGGCAGCCATTCAGGTCGAGCGGCACGGCCCCCACGCTGTGGCTGAGGTCCCACAAGATGAGCGCACCGCGGGCGTGGGCCGACGCCGTCATGGCGGCCATGTCGTGCATCTCGGCGGTCTTGTAATGCACATGCGTGAGCAGCACCAGCGCGGTGTCTTCGTCGATGCGCGCGGCGAGTTCATCGCGCGGCGCGAGCACGAGCTGATGCCGGCCGCCAAATGCCTGCAGCGCCGACTCGATCATGTATAAGTCGGTGGGGAAGTTGCTGGGCTCCGAGAGCACTACCGTGCGGTCGGGTTGCGCCGTGAGCGCCGCGACAATCAGCTTGTACAGATTGACCGAGACGGAATCTGCCGCGACGACTTCGTGCGCCTCGGCGCCCACCAGTCGGGCGATCTTGGCGCCGACCCGCTGCGGTGCCCCAATCCAGTCGGCGCTGTTCCAGCTACGAATCAGGCCGACGCCCCATTCGTCGTGGATTACCGAGGCCACGCGGGCTGCGGTAGCTGTTGGCAAGGCGCCGAGCGAATTGCCGTCCAAATAAATGACTCCCTCTGGCAGCGCAAAGCGGTCGCGCACCGCCCGCAGCGGGTCAGCGTCGTCGAGGGTCGCGATGGAGAAATCGGAGTGCGGGGTCGCGGCGCGTAGTGAGGTCATGCGGTGGATGTTAGAGGGCTGCCGCCGCTGAGGACATTCGACGTATGTTCGGGTGTTCGTTGCCTGCTACCTTTTTCCCGATGTCTCCGATCGCCCTCGCGGCCTTTGGAGAAAGTTCATGCGCTACCGAGCTGTTCGTTCGCCGACCAGGACGGAAGACTAGGTGGCGCGTCGGAACACCAGTTGTGGTTGCAGCGCCGCGCGTGTCGTATCCACACTCGACGGTACGTTCCAGATCCAGTTTTTGGGCACGTAGTACCCAGCAGCAGTCACGGCTTGCACATACTCCTTGAACTCGGCCAATGACTCCAACGTGCACACCGACGTAAATCGGGCGGTGGGCAGTCCCGCCGTGGTGAGGCATGACGGCTGGAAGACGGTGAGCGGGAAACCATCGCCGTACAGCTCGCCGTCTTTGCGCGTGGTCATATCGAGCTCGCTCAGCGCACCGAACGCGCGGAACCGATGCGACTCGGCGTTGTGATGCACGCGCCGGATCGCCGCCTTCGTACCCACTGCGCCCATCTTGGCATTCAGCGCGTTGATGCAGCGCAAGATACGCGGTGTCAGGTTCCCCATGTCGTTGTGTTCGATATACTTGGATTTGTCGGCGATCAGCGCCGCGGAGTCGGGGGAGAACTGCTTGCCGCCAGCTTGCTTCTGCTCGTACAGCTTCTGACGGTCTTTGTGATCCGCGCCGTGTAGCGGACGGCCAGCCTGTTGGGCGTTCGGCCGCGCGGCGCCCATGGTGCTCAGCCGTGGATCGAGGACCTTGTCCATGCGCGCGCCGCGCTCGAAGGCCAAGCCCTCCTTCACCTGACCATTGGCGAGTGCGATACCCGGCTTGGAGATCGCGGCACCCGCCTCCGTGTTGTAGTCACGCCATGAGGAGCACACGCAAAAGAGGTCGTAGTCACCGGTCATCGGCTTGCCGGCACCCACCTCGTTCGACGTCATGACTTCGAGTGGGAGTGTTTTGAGTTTGCCCTTCTTTTCGTCGTCCAGCATCCGCAAGCGATTGCTGGCGAACTGGCCAGTCACGGCTGGGTACACGCGAATCTCGTAGCGACCGCCGCCCTGGTGTACCGCACGAAACGAGACCACCGCGTCGTCGCCGCTGCGCGCAGCGAAGAGAAACAGATCCTCGCTCCCGTCGATCGTGATCATTTCCTGCAGGGCTGTCCGCGCGGGTTTGCCGGCCGGAAGAATGCGTTGGCGCTGAATTTGTTGGTACGTCAGAACCAGCGGCTGCTTGCCGGCAAAGCCGGAGCTGATTCCATCATTGTTGGCCTCCGTCCCTTTGGCGGCCTTGACCGGATCGTACCCGACTTTGCTGTAAATCCCGTTGTGCGGCACAAGCCCGGCATGGGGGCCCCAGTCAGAACTCTTCCCTTTGACGTGGAAGTTCTTGCTGGGGTAACCATCTTCGAGCCAGCGCTTGGACCATGGCCCCGTAGAACGAAAGATGATGATTTCTTTGAGCTCGTTGGCGGCAGCACTGGCGGCGGCCATGTCACTCTCCGTCATCCCGTTCTGATCGTGGTCGGACGATGCCTGCAGGCCAATGCGAATGGTCAACGGTGCCTCATGGTCTGGATGATGTCGCGTGCGCTTGGACAGCCGCGTGGTCGCGGACTGCTCGCCAATATGCAGCGACGCGCACGTAAGCGCGAAGCCGAAGACGGCGCTACGCGGCGCCGCGCTGCGCGTGGGGCAGGCGGCAGCCGCACACAGAGGTTTTCTTTCTCCGTATGATTTGCTTCGACCCCGCTCCTGATGCTGGGGAACTCCCAGCACGGTTTCCCAGCGCATTTGATCGCGCGGCGGTCCATCCGCTGGCGCGCCGTGCCGCGCATGACACCATCTCGGTGCTGCAATCGGCGGCGGTCGATTCGTGGCACCTCGAGATCCCCGGCAACGGGAAGATGTTCGGGGTGCTGGTGGTGCAGAGCGCCCATGGTGTAGTCGGCTACCTGCGCGCCTTCTCAGGCATGATGGACGGGCAATGGACGATCGATGGCTGGGCGCCGCCGACCTTCGATGCGGCGGCACGGGACGCGGTATGGATTCCCGGCGAAGCGGAGCTCTACGAGCTCGCCTCGCAGGACGGCGCGCGGCGGGCGCGCTCGCGCGAGTTGCTGCCGCTGATTCAGAACACGTATCGCTTCGCCAACGCGCATGGCGAGGTGCGTGCCCTGCGCGACCTCTTCGCCCCCGCGGAGCCGCCGGGTGGCGCCGGTGACTGTGCCGCGCCCAAGCTGTTGGCGCACGCGTATCGGCTGGGGCTGCGACCACTCGCCCTTGCGGAATTCTGGTGGGGCTCGCCGCCTCGCACGGGCGACCGGCGGGCCGGGTCGTTCTATCCAGCCTGTCAGGGGAAGTGCCCGCCGATTCTCGCGCACATGCTGGGCGGACTGCCGGCCGATCCGCCGCCGTTGTTTGGTGCGGCCGCGTTTCCCGACGCCGAGCCCGCCACCGTGTACGAAGACGACCACCTGGTGATCGTGGACAAGCCGAGTGGTTTGCTCTCGGTACCGGGGCGCAGCAAGTTGCTGCAGGACTGCGTGATGACGCGTCTGGCGGCCCGCTATCCCGAGAGCACCGGACAGCTGGTGGTGCACCGGTTGGATCTGGATACGTCGGGACTGCTGCTGGCCGCGAAGGACACCACCACCTTCTCGGCGTTGCAGCGGCTCTTCTCGCTGCGCGCGATCACCAAGCGTTACGTGGCATGGGTGGATGGCCACGTGGGCGGTGACTCGGGAGTGATCAGCCTCCCGTTGCGCATGGATATCGACGATCGCCCGCGCCAGATCCACGACCCCGAGCATGGCCGTGAAGCGGTTACGCGGTGGGTGGTGCTGGAGCGGGGTGGCGGGCGAACCAAAGTGGCGCTCTTTCCGCACACCGGACGCACGCATCAACTGCGCGTCCATGCGGCCCATCCCCTGGGGCTGGACGCGCCGATTATCGGCGACCGGTTGTATGGCCGCGCCGCGCCGGCAGAGCATGAGCGGCTGCTGTTGCACGCGGAGATGCTGGCGTTGGCGCATCCGGCCACGGGCGCGGCGCTGGTGGTGGAGCGACCGGCGCCGTTTTAGCACGGTGCTGGCGCGGTCTTGGCGTCGTACTGATTTTCGGGGCAGTGGGGATCGGTAAATGTTCGGCGTTTCGGGCGGGTTCGTCCGATCAGGCATCTGGGGTGGTCAGGACGCGACTTGACTACGATTTTCCTCTCCGCCACGTTCTACTGAGACGGCAGGGCCCGGTGGAGTCCCTGCGTGGCCCCCTTCCCAGCCCGCCTGCGCCGGACGCGATGAACCCCTACGCCATCTTTCTGCTGTACCTGCTGGCGATTGTCGCGTTCGTGGGGCTCATTTTGGGGCTGAATCGGATGTTGGGTCCGAAGCCGACGGCAAGTGCGATCAAGCTCGAGCCCTTCGAGTGCGGGGTCATGCCGGTGGAGACGGTGAACGTGAAGGCCGTCTCGATCAAATACTACGGAGTGGCGATCCTGTTCATCTTGTTCGACCTCGAGACGATGTTCCTGTTCATCTGGGCACTCGGCGCGCAGCCGCTTACGGGATTTCTGCTGTTCACGTTCTTTTTCTTCATGTTCCTGCTGGTCGTCAGCCTCCTGTACGTCTACAAGGCGCGGCTGTTGGAAGCGGTAACGGAGTAGCCCACGCCATGTACGGAAAGCCGCTGCCTGTGGTCTCCGCGACCCGCGATCCTGCGGGGACGTTCGAGTATTTGACTACCAAGAAAGACGAGTTGGTGGGGTGGGCGCGGAAGTTCTCGCTCTTCCCGTACCCGTTCGTCACGGCCTGCTGCGCCATGGAGTTCATGGCGGTGAGCGGCTCGGCGTACGACACCGATCGCTTTGGGGCAGCGCTGCCGCGCTTTTCGCCGCGTCAGGCGGACCTGTTGATGATCGTTGGCACCGTCACGCAGAAGCAGGCGCCCATTCTGCGAAAAGTGTACGAGCAGATGTGCGAGCCGAAGTGGGTGATGGCCTTCGGGGTGTGCGCCACCAGCGGCGGATTTTACCAGAACTATGCGTCGCTGCCGGGCATCGACAAGATCATTCCGGTGGACATCTACATCCCGGGCTGCCCGCCGCGGCCCGAGATGGTCATCGATGGCATTATCAAGCTGCAGGAGATCATTGCCAACGGCAAGCATCGCATCCTCAACGACACGTTCTGAACGTGTCCACGCCGATTTTCGACCAGTTGCAACACGCATTCGCGCCTGATGGTGATTCGTCGCGTGCATCGATCTCGCATGGTACGCTGGTGCTCATGATTGCGCCGGCGGAGCTTGAGCACATCGCCGAGCAGCTCAAGACTCGCTTCGCGTTCGACGTCTTCCTCGACGTGACGGCGGTGGACTGGCCCGATCAGCCGCTGCGCTTTCAGGTGGTGCATCACTTTTACAGCACCACGCACACGGTGCGCGTGCGCCTCTCCATGCGGGTGTCCGAGGCGGAGCCGGTGGTGCCCACGCTGCGTCCGTTGTACGGCTCGGCGGGCTACATGGAGCGCGAGTGCCACGACATGTACGGCATTCAGTTTGCCGGCAACGACGATCTGCGCCCGATCCTGTTGTATGAAGGCTTCGAGGGGCATCCGCTGCGCAAGGACTATCCGAAGCAGTTCGAGCAGCCGCTCGTGCCGTACAGGTTCTAGTCCATGTCACGCGACGTGGTGCAGCACGAACTGCAGATTCCCAATCCGGTGCGGCCGGCGTTTACGACCCACACGCGTGAGGGCTCGGTCATCGTCAATCTTGGCCCGTCGCATCCGGCCACTCACGGGACGGTGCAGATTATCGCCGAACTCGATGGTGAACGGGTGCTGCGCACCGACGTACACTGTGGCTATCTCCATCGCGGTTTTGAGAAGGAGTGCGAGGATCACACGTGGCACAACCTCATCCCGTACTGCGACCGGCTCAACTACTGCTCAGCGCTGATCAACGGCTTTGCCTACTGCGAAGCAGTAGAACAGCTGATGGGTATCGAGATGACGCCGCGCACTCGGGTGTTGCGCACGTTACTCTCGGAATACTCGCGCATCTGCGATCATCTCACGTGCGTGGCCGCGTCGCTGATGGAGTTGGGCGCGATGACCGGGTTCTTGTACCTGGTCACCATCCGCGACTTCATGTACGAGCATCTCGCGGCGTTGACCGGCGCCCGCGTGACTTACTCGTATAGTCGGATCGGTGGGCTGGCGGAGGATCTGCCCGCGGGGTGGCTCACGCGCCTCGAAGAGATTCTGGTGCAGTATGAAGACTACGCCGCACGGGTGCACAATCTGGTAGACCGCAACCGGATCTTCATCGATCGCCTGCGCAACGTGGGCGTGATCAGCACGGCGGATGCGCTCAACTGGGGCTTTACCGGCCCGATTTTGCGAAGCACCGGGGTGCCACGCGATTTACGCAAGGATACGCCATATCTGTCGTACGCGGCGCTCGATTTTGAAGTGCCGGTGGGCATCAATGGCGACAACTACGATCGGTATTACATCCGCATGCGCGAGATGGATGAATCGGTGCATATGATCCGGCAGTTGGTGGATATGCTCCCCGATGGTCCGATCAACGTGGACGACCGGCGCTGCACGTTTCCGCCGAAGACGCTGGTGTACAACGAGATCGAGTCGCTCATCAACCATTTCAAGTTGGTGATGGAAGGGCCGGTGGTGCCGGCGGGCGACATCTACTTCGCGCATGAGGCTCCCAACGGAGAGCTGGGCTACTACATCGTGAGCACCGGCGGCGGCGTCCCCCACAAGGTGCACGTGCGCAGTCCCAGCTTCGTGCACATGGGCGGCGTACATCTCATGCTCAATGGCGGACAGCTCGCCGACGTGGTGACCACGTTCGGTTCGGTGAACATGATTGGTGGGGAGTGCGACCGGTGAAGCATCTGATACCCGAGTTCGAGCAGTGGAAGCTCCGCTATCCGGCCGGCTTCGAGTCCTCGCTCACCATTCCGTGTCTGCGCCGTATTCAGGAGGAACGGGGCTACGTGGCGGAGAGCGATATCGACGACCTGGTGGAATATCTGGGTGTACCGCGCATTCAGCTGGAGGAAGTGCTGGAGTTCTACACCCAATTCCGGCGCGCGCCCATCGGCACCCACCATTTGCAAGTGTGTCACAACGTGTCCTGCACCATGCGCGGCGCCGAGCGCCTGCTGCGTCATCTGCACGACCGATTGGGAATTGTCGCGGGGCAAACCACGCCCGACGGCTGCTTCACCATCTCCCGCGTAGAGTGTCTCGGGTCGTGTGGCACGGCCCCGATGATGATGGTGAATGACAGCTACCTCGAGAATCTCGATGTCGCGGTGCTCGACACCATGATCGCCGAGTTGTCGGCGGAGCGGGTGCAATGAGCGGACAGCGGGTGTTCATGGATTTCCCGATCACGGCCACGTCGCACACGTTGGCGGACTACCGCGCGCGTGGCGGTTACGAGGCCATCGGGAAGGCGCTGCGCGAGATGCAGCCGGAGCAGGTCACGAAAGAAGTGGCAACGGCGGGTGTCCTGGGCCATGGCGGCGCGGCGTTTCCGGCGGGGCGGAAGTGGGGGGTGATCACGCTCAACGACGGCCAGCCGCACTACCTGTGCATGAACGCCGACGAAGGCGAACCAGGGACGTTCAAGGATCGCTGGTTGCTGGAGCATACGCCGCATCTGCTGCTGGAAGGCATGCTGCTTGGTGCGTACGCCCTGCAGGCGCGCCACACGTTTGTGTACATTCGTGGTGAGTTCGATCTCGCCTACCGGCGGTTGGCCGACGCGCTGGAGGAAGCCTACGCGGCCGGTCTCTTTGGCGAGCAGATCCTCGGCACCGATTTCGCCTGTGACCTGGTCATCTATCGGGGGGCCGGCTCGTATGTGTGCGGCGAGGCGTCGGCGATGCTGACGTCGCTGGAAGGGAAAAAAGGATACCCGCGTAACCGTCCGCCGCGTCTTACCGTGGCCGGCTTGTATCAGAAGCCCACGGTGGTGAACAACGTGGAGACGATCGCCAACGTGCCGTACATCGTGAAGCACGGCTCCGCGCGATTCCGCGAGATCGGCACGCCGAAGAGCCCCGGCACGCAGTTACTGTCGGTATCTGGGCATATCAACACGCCCGGTGTGTACGAGGTGGAGTATGGCTATCCGTTTGCCGACTTCCTCGCCAATGAGTGCGGGGGCATGCTGCGCGGTGCAACGCTCAAGTGCGTGATTCCCGGGGGCATCTCCACCAAGGTGCTGACCGCGGCGGATATCATGCCCATCACGATGGAGCATCAGGCGTTTCTGGCGGCCGGTTCGCAGATCGGCTCGCAGGGGATGATCATCGTGGCGGAGGGCACCTGCATGGTGTCGCTCCTGCAGGTCATGACGCGGTTTTACCATCACGAGTCGTGCGGGCAGTGTACGCCGTGCCGAGAGGGGATGGGCTGGCTGGAGAAGATCAGTAATCGGATCGTGGCCGGGCGCGGGGCGCCCAGCGACATCGAGCGGCTGTATCAGATTTCGCGCGCCAATGATGGCACGACCATCTGCGGGTTAGGCGATGCGGCCGGCTACGCCACCGTAGGGATTCTCGACAAGTATCGCGAGGAGTTCGAGTACTACATCGCGAACGGGCGTTCGATGTATGACGGTCGCGTTGAGGTGGCCGTTTGATGGTGGAGTTCTTCATCGACGGCGTGCCGGTGCAGGCGGAGCACGGTCAAACAGTGATGCAGGCGGCGGTGGCGTCCGGGCATACCATTCCGTACTTCTGCTGGCATCCGCAGCTTTCCACGCCCGGCAACTGCCGTATCTGTATGGTGGAGGTGGAAGCCGAGGGCGGTGCGTGGTTCGATATCTCGTGCAACATGCCGGTGACGGCTGGCATGCGGGTGCTGACCGATTCGGAGAAAGTGCGTGAGCTGCGCAAGGATACCATGCAGATGATCACGCTCAATCATCCCGTAGACTGCGGTATCTGCAACAAGTCGGGCGAGTGCATGCTGCAGGATCATCACTATGCGTACAATGGCATGCCGTCGCTGTCGCGCGATCCCAAACAGCACGCCACCAAGTTTCATGACCTCTCCGATCGGATCATGCTGGACAACGAGCGCTGCATCATGTGCTCGCGGTGTGTGCGGTTCACGGCTGAAGTGTCCAAGTCGAACGCGTTGGGTGTGCAGCATCGTGGCGACCACTCGCTGATCCGATGTGCCGCCGATGTGAATTTTGATGACGATCCGTACTCGGACAACGTGATCGATATCTGTCCGGTGGGCGCACTGCTGTCGCGAGACCTGCTGGATCATGCGCGCGTGTGGTATCTCAAAGCCACGCCCTCGGTGTGTCCGGGGTGCGAGCGCGGGTGCAGCATCAATATCTGGACGCGGAAGACGGAGTGGGCGCTCCGTTCGCTGGATCAACGCCTGAACAATCGGATCGATCGCATCACGCCACTGGAGAATCCGGCAGTGAACGGGCCGTGGGTGTGCAACAAGGCGCGTGATCTCGCCGCGATCTTCGAGCGTCCCCGGGTAACGCACCCGCTGGTTGGGGGCGAGGAGACGTCGGTGGCATCGGCGATCGAGGCTGCGGCGGCGCTGATCGCGGCGGCTAGGCATCCGGTGGCGCTGGTGTCCAATTGGGGCTCCAACGAGGAGTTGGCGGCGTTTCACGCTACGCTCGCGCCGTCATTTCAGAATTTCGTCAAGCACGACTGGCAGCCACAGCCCGGTGAGTGCCTGGAAGACGATGTGCTCATCAAGGCGGACAAGAACCCCAACAGCTATGCGGCGCGGGCCATATTTCCGTTGCTGCCGTCGGATGCGTTTTCGGCAATTCCCCTGAGCACCGACTTGGTGTTCGTGTGGGGCGAGGGGGCACCCATGCACGCGATCCCGGAGTCGGCGCAGGTGGTGTTGCTCACGTCGTACGCGCTTCCGGAGAACACGCGCGCCCACGTGGTGCTGCCAATCAGTATCCAGACAGAACGCGCCGGGCACTACACCAACTTTGCCGGCACCAGTACCGGCTTTTCGGCGTGCGGACCCGCCGCCGCAACCGTCAGCGACGCGGAACGGCTCTTCGAACGGCTCTTCGCAGCGGTGTCGTCGGTGCAGGCCATCCTGACGGCTGGCGTGCGCTGATGCTCCCCGATTTGTTGGTGGCGGTGATGTTCATCGTGGCCTCTGTGGTGGGGTTGATGTCTATCGGCGGTTTGCTCACGTGGGTGGAGCGCAAGCAGGCGGCGGTGATGTCCGATCGCATCGGGGCGAACCGCGCGTATATCCGGCTGCCGTTTACCAATATCAAGCTGGTGTGGCTGGGGCTGTTTCATGGCATGGCCGACGGCCTCAAGATGCTGTTCAAGGAAGACTGGAAGCCCAGAACGTACGATCAGCTCACGTATACGCTGGCGCCGTACGTGGTGTTCACGCCGGTGCTGCTGGTGTTTGCGGTGATTCCCTTCGGGGGCATGCTCGATCCCGGGCAGCTCATTCCCGCGCTTGCCCCGTTTTTCGGTGGCCGCACGTATCCGATGCAGATTGCCGATCTCGACCCGGGGCTGCTGATTGTGTTCGCGTTCAGCGGCCTGACCGTGCTGGGCACGATGCTGGCGGGATGGTCGTCGGACAACAAGTTCTCGCTGCTGGGCGGACTGCGCGCCGGGTCGCAGATGATTTCGTACGAGCTCGTGATGGGACTGACCGTCATGGGGCTGATCTTGATCTTCGGTACCGTGCAGCTGCGCGGTATGGTGCAGCATCAGTCGGGGATGATCTGGGGCGTGCTGCCGGCGTGGGGGATTTTCTATCAGCCGCTGGCGGCGGTGCTCTTTCTCACGGCGGCGATCGCGGAGAACAAACGCATCCCGTTCGATTTGCCGGAGGCTGAGGCAGAGCTGGTGAGCGGGTATTTCACGGAGTACAGCGGCATGAAGATGGGATTGTTCATGTTCGCCGAGTTCGTGGAAATCGCCATTATCGGGGCGCTGTTTACGACGCTCTTTCTGGGCGGATACAATCTACCGTACATGAGCGATGCCGGCTTCACGTTGCCCGGTGGGCATGTGGTGGCGATGGGGCACGGTGTGGTCGTACTGACGCAGGTGCTCGTTTTTCTCCTGAAGGTAGCGGTGCTGTGCGTGGTGCAGATCCAGATCCGCTGGTCGCTACCGCGTTTCCGGTATGATCAGATGCTCAAGTTTGCGTGGAAGCTGTTGTTGCCCGTGTCGCTGGCGAACCTGTCGGTAACCGCCGTGCTGGTGTGGCTGCAGCAGCGGGGGACCGCATGAGTGCAGCGCCGCGCACGCCGCTCTCGGATTCTTCATCGGGCCCAGCCGAAGTGCCGGCGGCCGCACTGGTGCAGTTGCAGCGGGGCACGCCGCGCTACGATGCCACGGCCTATCGGCGGAAGGCGTACTGGAATGCGCCCACCATGACATGGTGGGAGCGCGCCTACCTGCCAGAGATTCTGCGCGGCCTGTCAATCACCACCGGCATTTTTCTGCGCAACCTGACGCGCTGGATGACCGGCAAAAAGGGTGCGATCACCACGTACTATCCCGAGGAGCGGCGGGTGGACTATGCGCCGCGTAACCGGGGCAAGCATATCCTCACGCAGCGTCCTGATGGAACGCCGCAGTGTATTGCGTGCAACATGTGCGCGACGGTGTGTCCGGCCAAGGTGATCGAGATCGAGGCCGGATTCGATGCCAAGGATCCGGCGCATCCCAAGTATCCGGTGCGCTTCGAGATCGATTATTCACGCTGCGTCTTCTGCGGGCTCTGTATTGAAGCGTGTCCGGAGGATGCGATCCGGATGGAGCCGGATGTGCCGAATCTCGCGTCCACAGATCGTTTCGATATGTGGCTGACCATGGACGACATGCTGACGTGGAATCCGCGTCAGGACGTTGCCAAGCCGTATCCACCAAAGGGCGGCGCCCCGATCGCACGAGGCGACGTATCCTCGACTCCTTGATGCTGACGCTGTTCAGCGGTCTGGCGCTTGTGGGCGCCGTGCTGATGCTGTTTCTGCGCGAGCCGATGCGTGTGGCGTTGGCGCTGATCACCACGATGGGATCGATCGGCGCCATTTACGGGTTGCTTGGCGTGCACTTTCTGGCCGCCTTTCAGGTGCTCATCTATGTGGGCGCGGTGATGGTCTTCATTGTGTACGTGATCATGCTGCTTGAAGTCCGTGAGCAGATCACGCAGCCGCGGTACTCCCGCCTGCTCGTTCCCGGCGTGGTCGGCTTCACGCTGCTGGTCGGAGTGCTGGGGATCAGTGTTTGGCGCACGCCCGCTGCGCGGGTGGTATCGGGATCGGTTGCCGGATCAACAACGGATTTCGGTGTCTCGGAATTTTCTGTCGCCTTTTTACGCGATTACTGGCTGCCCTTTGAACTGACCACCGTGCTGTTGGTGGCGGCCATCGTGGCAGCGCTGGCGGTGGTTCGCGTGAGCCGGAAGCTGCATGGATAGACATCTGATGCTGCTTGGGTTGTCGATCGCCCTGTTCTCGCTCGGATTGCTGGGTGTGATCGTACGGCGTAATGCGCTCATCATGCTGATGTGCATGGAACTCATGCTCAACGGTGTGAACGTAGCGCTGGTGAACGCCATGGTGGACAATCGCGCCACCGCTGGCGGGGTGCTGGTGTTTCTGGTATTCGTGGTCGCCACAGCGGAGCTGGCCATCGCGATTCCTATCGTCCTGCTGCTCGTGCGCCGCACGCGCAGTCTGGATATCGAACAGTACTCGGATCTCAAGGGTTAGGTCATCGTGTCGCAGACCCTGCCAGCGCCGGTGGATGCGGCGTGGCATGCCCTCTTGCTCATCGTCCTGTTGCCATTGGCCGGCTTCCTCATCAACGGGGTACTGGCGACCGCGCTTGGTGGCCGGAACGTCAGCCGGCGGTTTGTCAGCGTCGTGGCGTGCGGTGCGGCGTTCGCGTCGTTCCTGCTCACCCTCCGGATGTTCCTGATGCTCCGCGCCGGTGGCTACCTGCCGATTGTGGATTCCGTGTACCGCTGGGCGCTGGTGGGTGACTACGCGTTCGATGTCGCGTTCTATTTCGATCGCCTGAGCGCCATCATGACGCTCGTGGTGACCGGCGTGGGCACGCTGATTCACGTGTACTCCACCGGCTACATGCATGACGACAAGAGCTATGGACGCTTCTTCGCGTATCTGAATCTCTTTTTGTTCTTCATGCTCGTGCTGGTGCTCGGCCGATCGATGCTGGTGCTCTTCGTGGGCTGGGAAGGGGTGGGTCTGGCCTCCTATCTGCTGATTGGCTTCTGGTTTGACCAGCTGGCGAATGCGCGCGCCGGCAGGAAAGCGTTCATCACCAACCGGATCGGTGACGCAGGGTTTCTGCTGGGCATGTTTCTGCTGCACCAAGCAGTGGGTACGCTCGACATGGACACGATCAACCGCGCGTTCCTGATCAACCCGCTGCCCGCGGTCTCGGCCAGTCTGATCGGGGTGCTGCTCTTTGTGGGGGCGACCGGCAAGTCGGCGCAGATCCCGCTGTACGTGTGGCTCCCCGATGCCATGGCCGGTCCAACGCCGGTGTCGGCGCTGATTCATGCCGCCACGATGGTCACGGCGGGCGTGTATCTGGTGGCGCGCATGTCGGGGGTGTACTTGCAGGCGCCCGAGGCGTCGCAGGTGATGGCCATTATAGGCGTCGCGACCGCGTTTTTTGCTGCCACGGTGGCGCTCGTGCAGACCGACATCAAAAAGGTGCTCGCGTACTCCACCGTATCGCAGCTCGGCTTCATGGTGCTCGCGCTCGGTGTGGGCGCGTATGGGGTGGCCGTTTTTCATATGGTCACCCATGCCTTTTTCAAGGCGTGCCTCTTTCTCGGTGCCGGTAGCGTGATTCACGCGCTCTCGGGTGAGCAGGATATTCGCAAGATGGGTGGGCTCGCGAAACGGATCCCTGTCACCTTTGCCACCTTCGCGGTGGCGACGGCGGCGATTGCCGGGCTACCGCCACTCGCCGGCTTCTTTTCGAAGGACGAAATCCTCTGGTACGCCTTTGCCAGCACAGGTGGCGGGTCACCGTGGCTCTGGGGTGTGGCGGCGCTCACGGCATTGCTTACCGCGTTCTACATGTTTCGCCTGTTGTGGCTGACGTTCCTTGGCGCGTCGCGGGTGGAGCCGTCGGTAGCGCATCATATCCACGAGTCGCCGCTCTCCATGACCAGCGTGCTGGTCATTCTGGCGGTGTTGTCGGCCGTGGGTGGCGCGTTGGCGCTCCCGCATTTCCTCGAGCCCCAGCTCGCGCTGCCGCCGGTGAACGAGGCGCTCCATCATCTCGAAACGCCGCTGGTGGTGGTCTCGGTAGTGCTGTCGCTCGCAGGACTTGCTGCCGCCTGGTTCATGTACGGCGGGGCGACGTCGCGTGCCGCGGCGTGGCAGGCGCGGTGGCCCGGTGTACATGGCGTGCTCGCCGGCAAGTACTTCGTGGATGAGCTCTACGATCGACTCCTCGCCCGTCCGCTGGTGTGGATCTCGCGCGAGGTCTTCCTCAAGATCGGCGACCGGCTGCTCCTTGACGGCGCGCTCCATGGCTTGGCGTCGCTGGGCCAGCGCGCGGCCGGAGCGCTCAGTCGCGTGCAGAGCGGCAGTCTGCACCGCTACGCACTGTTGGTGATGCTGGGACTGGTGAGTGCGCTGCTGTGGAGTTGGTCGCATGGATGAGGCGGCGCTACTCAACCTCATGCTCTGGTTGCCGGTGGTCGGCATAGCGCTGATTCCGGTGGCCGTGCGGTTGGCACCAGCGCGTGGTGGCGCGGTGACACGACCGCTCACCCTCGCCGTGATGCTGCTGCAGTTGCTGTTGGCCGGGTGGCTGACGGCCCGCTTCGCGGTCGACACTGATGGACTGCAGTTTGCGACACGTATCCCGTGGATTGCCGCATGGGGAGTGTCGTATCACGTGGCGCTGGATGGCTTCAACATACTGCTGGTGCTCATGACGGCGTTTCTCGGACCGTTGGTGGTCGCGAGTGCGTTTCGTCGCATTCAGAAAGATGTGCCGCTGTTCTATGCCATGGTGCTGCTGGTGCAGTTCGCCACCATGGGGACGTTGCTCGCGCAGGATCTCTTCGTGTTCTACGTGTTTTGGGAAGCGATGCTGATTCCGATGTTCCTGCTCATCGGCATCTGGGGCGGCGAGCGGCGCATTTATGCCACCGTCAAGTTTCTGTTGTACACGGCGTTCGGGAGCATCCTCATGCTCGCGGCACTGATCGCGCTGGTTTTTACGCTGTCCACCACGGCCGGCATCACGTCGTTCGCCTTCACCGACCTGTATGCAACGCGACTGCCGCTCAATCTGCAGTTGCTGCTCCTGTCGGGTTTCGCGCTGTCGTTCGCGATCAAGGTGCCGATGGTACCCTTTCACACGTGGCTGCCCGACGCGCACGTCGAGGCGCCCACTGCGGGCTCCGTGCTCCTCGCCGGTGTGATGCTCAAGATGGGCACCTACGGATTCATGAAGCTGGGCTTCCCGCTGTTCCCCGATGCCACGCAGCAACTCACGCCGCTGCTCACGACGCTCGCGGTGATCGGCATTGTGTACGGCGCCTGTCTCGCGCTCGTGCAGCAGGACATCAAAAAGATCATCGCGTATTCCTCGATCAGTCATCTGGGTTACGTGATGCTCGGGCTGCTCAGCCTCGATCTCATCGGCATTCAGGGCGCCATCATCCAGATGGTGAGCCATGGCCTGGTAGCGGGCGGCCTGTTTCTGATGGTGGGTATGCTCTATGACCGCTACCACTCGCGCGATCTCAACATGTACGGCGGATTGGCGAAGCTGCTGCCGGTCTATGCTGTGGGTTTTCTGATTTTTACGCTGGCGTCGGTGGGACTACCGACAACGAGCGGCTTCACCGGTGAGTTCATGGTGCTGCTGGGGGCGTTTCGCGCCGGGTGGACGCAGCATGTCGCAGGATCATCGTACGCGCTCTGGTTGGCAGCGATTGCCGTGCTGGGTGTGGTGCTCGGTGCGCTGTACATGCTGCGGCTGGCGCTGCACCTTCTGTTCGGACCGGTGAGGGTGCCGAACACTGACGGGGGCCACGGTACGGTTACCGTGCCGGTTCGCGATCTCGATTGGGCAGAGCGCAGCATACTCGGCGCGCTCGTGCTGGCGATCTTCGCACTGGGGCTCTTCCCGGATCGGGCGCTACGCATGACCGAGCCGGCCGCCAAAGCGTATCGAGCGCTCATCCAGACGTCGCGCCTGCCGTTGGGCGATGGCTTGGTGGGGGCAGTCCGATGAACGGCTCGATGACCGTCGCCATGGATCTTGGGCTTGCGCTGCTGGCTATGCTGCCGGAACACTTGCTGCTCATGGGTGCGGTGCTGCTGCTGGGGCTCGACATTGCCGGCAAGGGCGCACGTCTCGCGCTAAGCGTGGCGATCGCGTTCGTGGCGGCAGGCGCCATCGCGGCCGTGGTGATGGGCGCCCAAGGCATATCGGGCGAGGTGTTCCCAGGATTACTCGCAGTCTCCCCCTCGGTGCTCCTGGCGAAAGGGGTCCTGCTTGGATTGGCGGTGCCAGTCCTGCTCATGTCGCGAGATGATTTCGAAGGCGGTGAGTTTCCGGCGCTGGTGCTGCTATCACTGTGTGGCATTTCGCTGCTGCTGTCGGCCGAAAGCCTGCTGATCTCGTTTCTCGGGCTCGAGCTGATGTCGATTCCGGTGTATGCGCTGATCGTGCTTGGCTATCGAAGACCCGAAAGTGCGGAGGCCTCGCTCAAGTATCTGGTGCTGGGCGGCACCGGCACCGCGATGTTCCTGATGGGGGTGGCGCTGCTGTTCGATGCCACCGGCTCGATGGCGCTCGACACGTTCGCGGCTGCGATGGCGTCGCCCGATCTCGTCTCGCGCGCGGCCGTCGTGCTGATACTGCTGGCCTTCTTCATCAAAGCGGCCATCGTACCATTTCACGCCTGGGCTCCCGACGCGTACGAAACTGCGAGTCTGGCCGTCACCGCGTACATGGCCACGATCATCAAGGGCGGGGTGCTGCTGGCGATTGCGCGGATTATCGGTCCTGCACCGATCACGTCGCCGATGGTGGAGTTGCTGGTGCTCTTCCCGCTGGTCTCCATTGTGTGGGGCAACCTCACCGCGATGCGTCAAGGATCGTTTCGTCGCATGATCGCCTATTCGTCGATCGCCCACGCGGGCTATCTCTTCTACGCCATGCTCGGCGATGGTGCTGGACGTTTTGCGGCGATGGTGTTCTACGTGCTGGTCTACGGCGTGGTGAATGTGCTCGCCTTCGCGGCGCTGCCGGCCGCGCACGAGGACCGCGATCGCGATCAGCTCGAACAGCTTGAGGGGTTGTATCATCGGCAGCCATTCGCGGCCTTGGTGATCGGCGTGGCGATGTTGTCGCTGGCCGGACTCCCACCGTTCCCGGGCTTTGTGGCCAAATTTCTGATTTTCAAGAACGTGCTGGCGGCCGGCTATGGCACCTACGCAGTGCTCGGACTCGTGGGGAGCTACGTCGGGATCTATTTCTACCTGCGCGTGATCCAATTGATGTTCATGAGCCGGCCCGCACAGGCGCATGGCGCCGACTTCACGATCCATCCCAATCCGCGCCCTCCGCTGACGACCAGCGGCTTCGCACACAGCGCCGCCGTGCTCTGTCTGATGGCCACGCTGCTGCTCGCGGTCTTGCCCGGTTGGGTCCTTGCTCACCTGTGAACGGCTCCCGATGACCGCTCCCTTCGAAACGCCTCACTCGCACGGTACCCCGTGAAGCCACTGGAACGCTTGGGCGAAGCCACGACGCCCGACGGTACACTGCTCGCGCTCTTCCGCCACGATGGGGCGTACCTTATTCGCGCTGATGGGGTGGAGCTTATGTCCACGCGCCGCCACTTATCGGAGGATCGATTGGCGGAGGTGGTCTGCGCGCCGCGTCGCGACCTGCCACAGATCCGCGTGCTGATCGGTGGTCTGGGGCTTGGGTTTACGCTACGTGCTGCGTTGGCGTCGCTTGGGAATGACGCACTGGTGGTGGTTGCGGAGTTCATGGCGGAAGTGATCGCGTGGAACGCCAACCCCGCGTATGATCTGTCGGCGGCGGCGATGCGTGATCCACGCGTGACGATCGTGCACGACGATGTGGTGAATGTGCTGCGGGCCAACGTCGCGGGTTTCGATGCGATCATGCTGGACACGGATAACGGTCCCGGCGGCATGCTGATGACAGAGAACGCGCGATTGTACGCCGCGCGTGGAATCGCGGCCACCATAGCGGCACTGCGCCCCGGTGGCACGATCGCCTACTGGTCGGTGGGAGACGATCCGAAATTCGCCCACGCGCTGCAGGTGGCCGGATTGGCGGTCGAGACGCTGCGGGTGCGGGCGCATGAAACATCGGGGCCGATGCACACGCTCTACGTGGCCACACCGCGTCGCTGATCTGCCCTCGGGCATTGCTCCCCGCGCGTGCGGACGGCATCGTTCGAGTATCCCGTTATCTTTGCTGTTTACCGCTTCCCTGGCTTCCCGCGTGACTGAAGACCTTCCGAATCTGGTCAGCGAGCGTCGTACTGCTGGTACGGTCATTTGTGCGATGGCGCCACGTACTGCCGGCCTCAACACGCGTGCACAGGCCGACGCCGTCGCTGCGGCTCATGGTCTGCAGGGCCTTGGTGAGGGCTGGTTGGAGATCAGCGAATACGATGCCCAGTCTATCGCGACCCTCGTGCTGCATCGCGATCTGGCACAGGGCACCGCCATCATGCCGCAGGCCGATGCCTCGGCACTCGCGGCGTCGTTTTTGGAGTTGGTGCCGCCGCCACAGCGGTACTTTACCAACGGGGACTGGGCCGACGTGATGGGCGAAGGGGCCGAGGCGCCGGAATCGGTGGGCTTCGATCCCCTCTCCGATGCGGCCATCGACGCCGGCATTGTCTGTGTGGGCGAAGAGATCACGGCCATCCTCTGGGTGCAGGACGAGGCGTAGTCTTCTCATGGGCCTCCACGTGGTACTGGTGCACCCTGAGATTCACTGGAACACCGGCAACGCGGGCCGGACCTGCCTCGCCACCGGCGCCACGCTGCACCTGATCGAACCTCTCGGCTTTTCCCTCGGCGAGCGTGAGGTGAAGCGCGCAGGACTCGACTACTGGGAGCATGTCGACGTGCGCGTCTGGCCCAGTTGGGAGGCGTTCGAGCACGAGCTCCCCACGCTTGGCGAGCCGTATTTCTTCTCCACCAAGGGTACCCAGCTGTTCTGGGACGCACCACTCGCGGCGCCGGCTGGCATCGTGCTGGTGTTCGGCCGCGAGACCGCTGGGTTACCAGCCGACCTGCACACGCGCTACGCGGATCGCTTCGTGACAATGCCCATGACGTCACCGCAGATGCGCTCGCTCAATCTGTCCACGACGGTTGGTATCGCCGTGTACGAAGTGCTGCGTCAGCGCCGAGAGACCTCTGCAACGTAGGGACGTTGGAGGGGTCTCTCGGGCGAACGACCAATGGCGATTACGCCGACGCCAGCATGGCCTGCATCCGCTTACGGAAGCGTTCCGCGATCAGTCGACCCATCTCCGACTCCGTAGCTACCCATTCCGCGTTGCGGAAACCGATCGGGTTCACCTGCGCGCGATACTCGGCGAGCCACGGTTCGATGCGCGAAAAGAGCAGCAGCCCTTCGCCGTTGCTTTCGAGCATGAAGTCAGCATGCATCACCCCGTGCCGCGCCATGGCGTATGTCATCTCCCAAAACGAGGAGCACTGACGGAACGCCGCATTGAGTGGATGATCCCCCTTGGTAACGGCCAGCACGTCGTCGAAGGATCGTGGCAGAAATCCGGCAATCAACTGCGTCCGCGATTCGCGCATGACGCCTTCGCGACGCAATTCGTACAGCTTGAGCACCAGCTCGGCGTCGTGATGATCGGGAAAGTCTTTTTTCAGTGGCACAGCGGACTCGGCAAAAGGTCAGGGCGGGCGTTGCCTGGTTTCCAGGTCGCGCGACCCAAACCCTGTAATATATCACTTTTCAGACCTTCGCGTGGGTATCATCCGGGAGCGCTTTTTCGCCGCACCGACTTTCCGTCACTCCCTGTCCTGCGCCGCTTATGATGATCAGCACCGCACTCGCCAAGGCCATCAGCAACCAGATCGGCAACGAGTTTGCCGCCGGCCTGCAATACTACGCCATTGCCGCCCACTTCCAGCGCGCGCATTTGATGCAGCTGGCCAAGCTGTTCTTCGCGCAGGCCAAGGAAGAGCACGAACACGCCGAGAAGTTGTTGCACTACGTGCTCGATACAGGTGGTGCACTGGAAATTCCCGCCGTGCGCGCCCCAGTGCCAACGTTCGCAACGGCCGAAGCGGCGGTCGAAGCGGCACTCGCGTGGGAGCTTGAGGTCACCGGGCAGATCAAGGGGCTGATGGACCTTGCGGCCGATGAGCGCGACTACCTGGCGCAGAACTTTCTGCAGTGGTTCATCGACGAACAGTTGGAAGAAGTGACCAAGATGGAACGGCTGCTGAGCGTGATTCGCATGTCCGGCGACCGGAACCTGATCATGGTGGAAGCCTACCTCGTGCACGGCTCCAACAACTGATGCTTCAGGGCTGAATCACCCGGCGTCGCTTCATCAGGGCCTCGATTTCTGCGATTTCTCGCGGTACCAGCGAGATCCGCTCGAGGCCTGCGTTGGTGATGATGTAGTCGTCTTCAATGCGAACCCCGGTGTTCTGATACTTGAGCACCGTGGCGCGCACCTTGGCGATGAACGCGCGGTTCTTCGGTGTGTCCGGCAGAACATCGAGTGACTTGGTGCTCACGTAGATGCCGGGTTCGATAGTGAAGGCGTCGCCCACCTGAAACGTGGCGTTCGGGCCGCCCCCTTGCATGGGATCGTGCACCGCCAGCCCGATGCCATGGGTGATACCGTGAATTGTCCAGAGGTTGGACTGACGGCATGGGGTTGGGTTCATGGTGCAGTTCACGGCCCACGGCGGATCGAACTGCGCCGTTTCGCTTTCGATCAGGCCCAGCTTCGCCAAACCGCGCTCACGCACCGCCACCGACGAATCCGCGGCGGCCCGCACACTCATGCCGGGCTTGGACATCCGTTCGGCGATCTCCTGCGCGTCGCGCACCAGCTGATAGAGCTCCCGCTGTGGGGCGGTAAAGGTGCCACTCACCGGAATGGTGCGTGTGACATCGGCGGCGTACCCGCGGAATTCCGCTCCGGCGTCGATGACCACCAGATCTCCAGGACGCGCAGGGTCGCTGGCCTTCATGTAATGCAGCGTGGTGCCATTGAACCCCGCGCCCACGATGGAACCATAGGCAGGCCGTTCGGCGCCACGTCGTGTGAACTCATACTCAATCGCCGCGCGCAACTCGTACTCATGTAGAGGGTTGGCAGTCAGCATCGCGGCCCGGTGCCCCTCGCTGCTGATCTCGGCCGCTTTGCGAATCAACGCCAGTTCGGCATCTGATTTCCTGGCGCGAATCTGCAGCACGTACTGCATGCCGTTGCCAATGGCGAGCGTGGGATGTGTGCGGGCGAGCGTCTTGAGTGCCTCCTGACCGCGTGTGAGCGTATCGTTACGCGCGAAGTCCATGGTCTCCACATCAGGGATGTGGTAGAACGGCAGCCCGGTGCGCGCGAGGGAATCGAGCACGCCGTCGAGCGCGCTGTACGAGCGGCCGACCATGCCGAGCGTAGCGTTACTCGTGGTTGAGTCAACGCGCTGGCCGTAGTAGAACGCTGTGCGCGCATCGAGCGCGGTGAGAAACAGTGTGCTCTGCGGTGTCTTGTTGCGCACCACCATCACCAGCGCGGCGTCCGGCTCATTGAGCTCGGTGAGGTACCGGAAGGCGGGGAGCTGATAAAATGTACTGAAGTCGTGCACCAGCGCCCGTCCGCCGAAGGCGATGACGACGCCGCTATCGATGCGAGCGGCGAGTGCGGCGCGTCGCATTGCGGTTTCCGCTTTGCCGATGACCGTTTCAGTTTGCGCGCCGAGTGGCGCGGCCAGCCACGGGGATGTTATCAGCGCAAGCAGCGCGGAGAAACCGGCGAGCGTAGGACGCATGATGCGGGATGGGCTGAAGTGAACACGCGGTACCTGTGACAAAATACGCTACGGGCGTCATAGGTGCTTGGCACCACAAAATCGAGCGAAAAATTGGTGCGCAACCGGTTGCTGGCTGAACAGATCACACAGAGGTGAGGAGACACAGAGAAAAAGAGACAAGTGACTCTCCTTACCTCTTGTTCTCCTCACCTCTGTGTGATCTGTTCCAATGTGTGATCTGTTCCACGTCACAAGAATATCATCGCACGCTGAAAAGACTGCCTGGATCCACCGTGATCGCGCCATAGCGCGCGATGAAGTGCAGATGGGGTCCCGTGACGCGTCCGCTGGCCCCAACGTGCCCGATGACGCCCCCCTGTTCCACCGTGTCGCCGACCGCCACCAACTGCTTGCTGAGATGCAGGTAAGCAGTGACGATGCCCTCGCCATGGTCGAGGTAAATCACGTGACCGCCAAGATAAAAAGCGCCCAGGAGGCGAACCACGCCGCGGTTCGTGGCGCGCACCGGCGCACCCACTGCGCCGGCGTAATCCGTGCCCATGTGACGGCTGGTGACGGCGCCGTTAAAAGTGCGCCCACCACCGAATGGGCTCGTGACGCGCGAGGCGCGTGGTACGGCAAACGGCCGCGTCCATAACCGCGGCGTGTCATGGGCACTGCGCGATACCGCCGCCGCCTGTTCCGCCTCGCGACGCATGCGCGCCGATATCGCAGGAGCCGGTGGGGCGCCGAAGCGCGGCGCCACGCGCAGTCGCTCCAGCGCATACTGCCCAGCCTCCGTGCTTATGCGCACGGTATCCGTGCGAGCGTCGGTACAGCGCCAGAGCAGCGTAATGCCCGCCGCAGAATCGATAGGCACGGCGGCCAGGGCCATCAACGAATCACCGGCGGGTCGAAAGTGCAGGGGCTCGCCCGCCACGGTGACGTGACGTGTCGCCGCCGCGCCAACGCCTGCACCCCGTGGCACCGCAACACGGAAGAGGGTGCCGGCACGTGGCACCGACGGCGACCAGCGTACGGAAAGGGACTGCTCCGGAGAACCTGCGGCCGTGCCGTCGCTGCACGCAACACGCGATTGCCCCGACAATGTGGGAGCACGCGCGACCAACAGTCCGGCGCAGAGGGTTACCAGAGCCCGAAGACGCTGAGTACCGGGCATACTATCGATACCCCGCCGCCTGCAACTCGAACAGCTCCGCGTACCGGCCACGCTGCGCCAACAATTCTTCGTGCGTACCCGACGCCTCGACCGCACCGTCTACCAGCACGAGAATCCGGTCGGCCATGCGGACACTCGAGAAGCGATGCGAGATCAGCACCGCCGTCTTGCCCCTACTCAACTCCTTAAAGCGCTGGAACACATCAAACTCCGAGCGCGCGTCGAGCGCAGCGGTGGGTTCATCGAGAATGAGCAATTGAGCATCCCGCATGTAGGCCCGCGCGATGGCGACCTTTTGCCACTCACCACCCGAGAGGTCGATACCACGTTTAAAACGCTTCCCGATAATCTGATCGTACCTCATCGGCAGTCGTTCGATCACTTCGTCGGCCAGGCTCCGCTCCGCCGCGTGCACAATACGTGGGCGATCATTTCGCGCCTCGATACGCCCAACGGCGATATTCTCTGCGGCCGTCATGTGATACCGGACGAAGTCCTGAAAGATCACGCCGATATTCGCGCGCAGTGCCTCGAGGTCGTACTCGCGCAGATCATGGCCGTCAAGCAGAATGCGCCCCTCATCGGGATCGTACAGACGCGCGAGCAACTTCACGAGTGTCGTCTTGCCTGCGCCATTCTCACCGACCAGCGCCAGCACCTCGCCCGCGTGTAGCGTGAACGACATATGCCGGATCGCCCAGCGTTCGGCGCCCGGATATTGGAAGCCCACATTTTCGAAGGCGAACCCCTGCGCCAACGTCTGCGGAAAGGGGCGCGGGTTGGCGGGGCTGCGAATTTCGGGCTCGATCTCGAAGAATGAGAACAGGTCATCCAGGTAGAGCGCTTGCCCTGCCGTTTGCGAGAAGCCCACCAGCAGCCCTTCCAGCAGATTCCGGAGTCGACGGAAGGAGCCCGCCAGGAACGTCAGATCGCCGATGCTGAACTGCCCGGCCAGTGTGCGCCACGCGAGATACGCGTAGGCGACGTAATACCCCACCGTACCCAGCGCCGTGAGCGCGCCGCCCCATCCGGCGCGCTGCACGGCGAGCACCCGATTGGCCTGATAGAAGCTCGTGGCCAACTCGCGATAGCGTGCGATAAGAAACGCGTTGAGGGCGAAGATTTTTACTTCCTTTGCACTCTCCACACTCGCGCCGGTCTGGCGCACATAGTCCAGCTCGCGCTGCTGCGGGGTCCGTGCATAGCGCAGCGCATAACTCTGGGCGTTGAAATGCGCCTCGCCAAGAAAAGCGGGCACGAGCGCCAGCACCAGCAGCGCGATCAGCCACGGCGCGTACACCACGAGCCCCGCTGCGAAACTGATGATGGTCACGACGTCCTGCGCCTGACCAAACAGTTGGCTCATGAGCGTCATGCGTCCCGACGCCTGACGCCGGGCGCGCTCGAGGCTGTCCTGTAGTTCGCTGTCCTCGAAATCTTCCAGATCGAGGGTGGCGGCGTGCTCCATGAGGCGAATGCTGGTGGCATTCGAGAACTGTTCGGCCAGCAGTGCATCGAACAGCGCCACCAGGCGTCCCAGCAGGTCGGACAACACGGCCAGTGCGAGTTCTGCGCCGAGCAGCCAGAGCAGGCGATCGATGCGTCCGCTGGCGTACCACGCGCTGAGTGAGGAGAACGCGCCGGGTTGTTGCGACTGGGAAATGACCTCATCGATGATGAGTTTGCCCACGAAGAGCGTCATCACCGGCAGCAGCGCTCGGATCAGGCGGAGCCCGAGCGTGCCGAGGGTCAGCGGGCGACTGGTCAGCCACACCAGTCGCAGAAATGGCGGGACGTTGCGAAGTGCCCCGAGTCGCTGGCGAAAGGTGCGGGAACCGGGTGCCGGGATACGGGGCGCCTTCTGCTCGCTCAGAAGGAGCTCTCCTTCCAGAGCTTGAGCAGCGCCTGTTCACGCTCCGGCGTGAAGCCGGTTTTCGTGGATACCTGCCGTGCGGCGGGCTGCGCGTTCCACCAGGCGAGCGTGTCACGTGCAGTATCTTCCGTACTGCGGAGTTTGAGCCCGGCCTTCAGCTCGGGGGTGAGATCGAAGCGCGCAAACCCTGCGGTGCGTCCGCGCATGACCTGATACACCGGTAGCTCGCGGCCGTACGGACTGGCGCCGTTGGCGCGCAGGAAGTTGGACTCGACCCACGTAAAAGTGGCAGTGCCTCCCACGCCGCGCTGAATCCGTTCCACGAATTGCTTGAATGGCTGCCCCAGATTCGGACCCACGCCATTGAAGGTGCCAAACGTGTTGTTTTCTACGAGCGTGACGCAGAACTGCACGAGATCACGCACGTCGATGATCTGCACGTGGTCGGTGCCATCACCCGGTACGAGCACTTCCCCGCCGCGCGCGATACGCACCGGCCAGTACGTGAAGCGATCGGTGTCGTCACCAGGCCCCACAATGAGCCCCGGACGCACCACGGTCACGCGTCCCGGCATGGCGGCCTGTGCGACCTTTTCGGCGTAGGCCTTGGCGTGTCCGTACGACAGCGGCTTGCCCGCGTCGATTGGCGAGTTCTCGAGCGTGAGCACCGGTGCGTCGGCCGTCATTGGGACGCGGCTCGTGTCGAAATACACCGAGCGCGTGGAGATGAACAGGTACTGATCGGTGCGATCCTTGAGCAGGTCGGTGGACAGCGTGACCCACTCGGGGGCGCTGCTCAATGACGCCGATTCGTCGATCACGGCATCCCAGCGTCGTCCTTTCAGTGAGCTCAGGTCGGATGCACGGTCTCCGGCCAGCTCCTCAACATTTTTGCCGAACATACCCGGCGCGCTGCGGCCGCGATTGAAGATCGTGACCTCGTGGCCGCGTTCGAGGGCGTAGCGCACCTGATGCGGCCCCACGAAGCCAGTACCGCCTAAAATGAGGATCTTTTTCGGCGCTCGCGCCGCGAGCAGCGTGCGCGGGGACACGAGGGCCGCTGTACCCAGGGCGGCGAGACCGGTACCAAGGAATTCACGACGGCTGTACATAGGAGTCTGGACTCTGGGGGAGGCAACGCGGGCGATCTGCCAACGCTATCGTGTGAGAACGGTCACGCAAGGGCTGCTCACGGTGTACCCGAGTGTCGACCGGTCGTGGCCTCGTGCGATGCACGGCGCGCGTCCTGCCATTATCATCCAGCATCATGACCGACATCCTCCGCGAGAACCTGCAGTCCGCGCTCGGCGCTGCTTTCGATCTGGGACGCGAGCTTGGCGGAGGCGGCATGAGCCGTGTGTTCCTTGCTCAGGACACACAGCTGGGTCGCACGATCGTGGTGAAGGTGTTGGCCCCCGAGCTGGTGCAGGAGCTCTCGGTGGAGCGATTCGGTCGCGAAATCGCACTGGCCGCCGCGCTGCAACATGCCAACATCGTGCCGGTATTGGCGGCCGGTGTAACCGCGCACGGCCTGCCGTACTACCTCATGCCGTTCGTCGAGGGCGCATCACTGCGCGACCTCCTGGCCGGCGCACGACCACTGCCGGTGGCGGAGGTGCTGCTGGTGCTCAATGACGTCTGTCGCGCACTGGCCTATGCCCACGGACGCGGTGTGGTGCATCGGGACATCAAGCCCGATAACGTCATGCTCTCCGGCGGTGCAGCGCTCGTGACCGACTTCGGCATTGCGAAGGCGATGAGTTCGGCACGCACCGCGCCTGCGTCCGAACATCTCACGCGGATGGGCACGTCGCTTGGAAGTCCCGCGTATATGGCGCCCGAACAGGGAGCCGGTGACCCGGACACCGATCATCGCGCCGATCTGTACGCACTGGGTGCGATGGCGTACGAGTTGCTCACTGGAACTCCGCCGTTCGGCGACCGTCCGGCCCATGCACAATTGGTGGCGCACTTCGCTGAGGCACCGGTGCCGTTGATGGAGCGGCGTCCTGACCTTCCCGAGCCGTTGGCGCAGGTGGTCATGCACTGTTTGGAGAAAGATCCCGCGGCGCGCCCGCAGCAGGCCACCGACGTGCTCGAGCGACTCGCCGACGCGGCGATGACGGCGCGGATGGGGACCACCGTAGGCGGTGCAGCGCCGACATCGAAACGTGGGTTCGTGATGGGAGGGGCGGTGCTGGTAACCGCCGCCATTGCGGCGGTGGGGTGGTTTCTCACGCGCACACCGGCCGCGCCCGACGGCCCTGATCGATCGCTGCTGGCCGTAATGCCGTTCACGGTGCGCGATGCATCGCTCGATGTGTGGCGGGAGGGAATGGTGGACATTCTCTCGCGCAGCTTTGACGGGGCAGGGGCGCTCCGCACCGTGGCGCCGTCTACCAGCATCGGCAAGTCGCCCGAGCGTGCCGATGTGGTCTCCGCTACCGCCCTCGGCACCTCCCTCGGAGCGGGTCTGGTGGTATTCGGCGAGTTGAGTCCTGTGGGGCGTGACTCGGTTCGCGCGCGTGCGGCGCTGGTGGACGTTTCCACCGGCAAGGTGCGCTACAACGCCGACGTGAGCGGTGAGGTGGTACGTATCGACGCGTTGGCCGATTCCGTGGCCATTCAGCTGCTGCGTCAGCTGAGCACCGGCGGTGAATTGGCGGAGGGCGCGCGTCTTTCATCGATTGGCACGTCGTCGCTCACGGCGCTCAAGGCGTATCTGCTGGGGCAGCAATACTACCGACGTGGTGTCACCGACTCGTCGCTGCTCGCGTTCGAGTCGGCGGTGGCCAGTGACTCTCTGTTCGCGCTGGCATGGCGCGGTGTCGCGTCGATCTACATCCGTACGGGTCGCGAAGGCATGCCGGAGGCGCAGGCCGCGCTCGATCGGGCAATTCGCTTGCGGCGCGGAGGTAGTCCGCGCGACAGTCTGCTCTTTCTTGGGGATTCGCTGCGTCTGGCCGTGGTGCGCCTTGCGCCGAGTGTCACGGGTCCACTCGATGACATTCCCGCGCTCCCTGTGCTCTTTGCTACACTTCGTGAGGCGACCCGCCGGTACCCCAGCGATGCAGAGCTGTGGATGGAGCTGGGTGATGCCGGGTACCATTTCGGCGAACTGGCCGATGTTTCGGAGAGTGCGGTGCTCGCGGATTTCCGGCAGTCGATTGCATTGGATTCGATGATGCTGGTGCCATACGTGCATGCGTACACGTTGGCAATGCGTGCGGCGAACTTTCGTGAAGCGGCCGGTTATGCGCGTGGACTGATGCGTCTCTCGTCGGGCGATGCGGCCACGTATTACGGACTGCAGGCCATGCTGCTTGATTCGGCACCGGCGTTCTCGGCAGAAGTACGCGCGATCCTGGACACCGTGCCCGCAGGTTTCGCCGCCGCGAGTCTGCAAAATCTGGCGCAGGTCCCCGAGGCGACTGATCTACTCTTGGCCATGGCCGAGCAGCAGGTTGCACGACTGGCCAGGGATCCGACCCTCGAAGATTCAGCAGCCCTCGCGCAGGTTGTGGTGATGACGCGGGTGCATTTGGGGAAGGCGACGACGTCGCTGGCGGTGCTCGGCTTCAACGAGCGAGCGCAAATGGCGCAGGCGGGACTGCTGTCGCGCGATGAGGTATTGGTGGAAGCTCGCGCGATACTCGCCCGGCAGCCAACCGCAATTGGCGGGGCCTTGTCGTTGTTCGCAACGGCGCGCGATACGGCGTCGCTACGGTTGCTGGTGCCGGCGTTTGCGGCGCTCGATGTGCAGGCGCGGGGCAGTGGCCGGGTCAGACGGTACGGCGATCTCACCAACGCGTTTTTGACACTGGCGCGCGGTGATTCAGTGGCGGCATTGCGGGCGTTCACGTCAGTGCCGATGGCGTCGTGCAATGGGTCGCCCTGCGCACCGCTGACCGTCGCGCAGCTGCTGGTCAATGCGGGACGTGATGCCGACGCCGCGCGGTTACTCGATCGCGCGTTGCCGAACAATTTAGGGCTGGTGAACACGCCGCCACTGATGCTGCTACGGGCTGAGGTGGCGGAGCGGCAGCGCGATCGCGCCACCGCCCAGCGGTGGTACGCGCGGGTGATTGCGCAGTGGGGCCGAGGTGACGCCGCGGTACAGCCCACGGTGACTGCTGCGCGTGCAGGACTGAAACGCGTGCAAAGCGGAGGCGCAGGATCATGACGATGTTTCCGTATGGCTGGACGCACTACCTCGCCGGTGGCCTCTGCATCGGGATTGGCGTTTCGTTGTTGTATGCCCTCACTGGCCTCGTAGGTGGTATGAGTTCGGTGTACTCCTCTACGTGGTCATACGTGGTGTCGCGGCCGTATTTTCAGGAGCGCACGCTGGTGCAGAGTCGCGAGTGGCGCTTGGCCTACGCGGCTGGGCTCATCGCGGGTGCGGCGGCGTGGTGGTTGCTCTTTGGTGGTGGGGTGCGCGTGCCGGTGAGCATTCCTTGGTGGCAGCTATTGGGCGGCGGTGTGCTGGTGGGCTACGGCGCGCGCCTGTCGCGCGGCTGCACATCGGGGCACGGCATCTGCGGCATGGCGTCGCTCAATCGCCCGTCGTTTCTGGCGGTACTCACGTTCATGGCGGCCGCGTTCGTCACTGCCAATGTGATCGTGCGCGTTGGTGGAGCGTAAGACCATGATGACGTCGGTAATTTCCACGAACGATGCGACCAGCAGTACACGCTCGGTGCCGCAACTCGCAGCGGCTCTCGCGGCCGGTGGTCTGTTTGGTTTTGGGCTCGCGCTCTCCACGATGATCCGCCCGAGCGTCGTGCTGGGTTTCCTGCGGGCGCAGGATCTGGGCCTGATGCTGGTGCTCGGCGGCGCGGTGGTTGTCACCTTCGTGGCCTACCGCTGGCTGCCGCGCGTGATGAAGCGGCCACTGTTCGGCCAACGCTTCGGCAAACATGCGGCGATCTTGGATCGCCAGACGATTCTTGGTGCGGCGATTTTCGGGATGGGCTGGGGCATCACCGGCGTCTGTCCGGGGCCAGCGATTGCGGGGCTCGGCGCAGGCAGCTTGGAGCTTGGCTACGCGATTGCGGGCATCGCGCTGGGTGCGCTGCTACAAGGGCTCATGGCCAAGCGGTAACGCGCGTGGTGCTCCACGCGTTACCGCGAACCGTGCATCGCTACGCGGCGACGGTCAGTGCACTTTCAATGTCTGCTGCTAACGACGCCGGCGCCGCGTTGGGTGCGTAGCGACGAATCACTACGCCATCACGGCCCACGAGAAACTTCGTGAAGTTCCACTTCACCGCTTCGGTGCCAAGTAGTCCGGGCGCTTGCGCCTTGAGCCACTGATACAGCGGATGTGCGGCGGCGCCGTTCACCTGCACTTTGCTCATCATCGGGAACGACACGCCGTAGTTCTTCTCACAGTACGTCGCGATCTCGGCGTTGCTACCCGGATCCTGCGCACCGAATTCGTTGCTCGGGAATCCTACCACTGTAAGGCCGCGCTCACGATAGGTCTGCCACAACTGCTCCAGTCCACCAAACTGGGGCGTGAAGCCGCAGGCACTCGCGGTGTTCACCACCAGCACGACCTGATTCGCGAGCGTGTCGAGACGCACCGGCTGTCCGTCAATCGACACGGCTTCGAAATCTCGTAACCGCACGGCGTGTGGCGACGACGGGGCGGGGTGGTCTTGACTCACAGACGTGGCTCCAGGATGAACGAATAGGGATCTGACGGTAGGCAAGTTAGTCTGATTGGTCCCTGCTCCAAGGCGAACCCCACACCAAGTCGCCGGGTTCCGCAAACTGCTTTGCCGCAGAGTAACACGGAAACAACGCGGATTTGTCTAGGGTGGAACTCTGTTTCCCCTTTTTTTCGTCAGGGTCTCAGTGCCAAGGTCGTTGATTGCTGGTGCCGAGGCATCCACCGAACCTATGGCGAACCGACCAAAAAAGATCCGGCGTTTCCAACCAAGCCCCCGCGCGGTAATTTAGCCGTATGGTGCCCTCACGCACCTCCCGCCGCATCCCGCCCGTTGAGGAGTGTTGCTCGTGTCCTCCCGTCGTTCGAAAGTCGCTCCGCAGTATGATGTGATTGTGGTTGGGTCGGGCGCCGGTGGTGGCATGTCCGCCTACCAGCTCTCGGTGCAGGGACTGAAGGTGCTCCTTCTCGAAGCGGGCCGTGACTACGACCCGGTCACGGAAACGCCGATGTTCCAGACTCCCAAAGACGCGCCGCTGCGCGGCAGCGGTAATGCGGACAAACCCTTCGGCTTTTACGATGCCACGGTCGACGGGGGCTGGCGCGTGCCGGGTGAACCCTTCACCACCGCGCCGGGCAGTCAGTTCAGCTGGTGGCGCTCCCGCATGCTCGGCGGGCGCACCAATCACTGGGGCCGTATCTCGCTGCGCATGGGCCCCTACGACTTCAAGCCCAAGTCGCGCGACGGGCTCGGTGAAGACTGGCCGATGACGTACGACACGATGGCCCCGTACTACGACAAGGCGGAGCTGCTCATCGGTGTGTACGGCGGTGATGATGATCTGGAGAATACGCCACGCTCATCACCGGGCGTGCTGCAGCCGCCGCCCGCCGCGCGCTCGTACGAGCTGCTCACCAAGCAGGCGTGCGAGCCACTGAAGATCCCAGTGATTCCGGCGCACCGCGCGGTGCTCACCAAGCGCCAGGACTCGGCGCGCTTGCCGGCCAAGCTTCACCCCGGCAACGCGCTCGCGCAGCGTGTGCTGCGGCAGAGCATGAATGAGCGCATGGCGTGTTTCTACGCCACCGACTGCGGTCGTGGCTGCTCGATCAAGGCGAATTTCCAGAGCACCACGGTGCTCATTCCGCCGGCTATGGCCACGGGCAACGTCACGCTGATCACCGACGCGATGGTACGTGAGGTGTCGCTCGACGCGCAGGGCAAAGCCAGCGGTGTGCACTACATCGACAAGCTCACGCGTGTGGATCATCACGTCACGGCCAAAGTGATCGTGCTCGCCGCCAGTGCGTGTGAAACGTCGCGTATCATGCTCAACTCCAAGAGTACGCTGTTTCCTAGCGGCATTGCGAATAGCAGCGGTGTGGTGGGCAAGTATCTCATGGACACCGTGGGCGCCGGACTGTCGGCGCAGATTCCGCGGCTGGAGGGACTGCCGCCGGTGAATGAAGACGGCACCGCCGGCATTCACATGTACATGCCGTGGTGGAACTATGGCGAGCAGAAGGCCGGCAAGATGTCGTTTGCGCGCGGGTATCACATTGAGTTTGGTGGCGGACGCGGGATGCCCGGCCCCGGTATCTTCGGCGGCCTGGAGAGCTTCACGCAGGGCGCGTACGGCCGGAAGTTCAAGGAAGAGGCGCGGCGCTACTACGGCTCGTTCATGTACTTCGACGGTCGCGGCGAGATGATTCCTAACGAAGACTCGTATTGCGAAATCGATCCGTCGGCGGTTGATCAGTGGGGCATTCCGGTGCTGCGCTTTCATTGGAAGTGGTCGGACCACGAAACCCGACAGGCGGCGCACATGCAGCAGACGTTCGCCGAAATCATCGAGAAGATGGGTGGTACGGTGCAGGGCACGGTACAGACCGATGGTTCGAAGGCGATTGCTACGGGTGGCTCGATCATCCACGAAGTGGGCACCGTGCGCATGGGCAGCGATCCGAAAAAGTCGGTGCTCAACGAATTTGGTCAAACGTGGGACGTGAAGAACCTCTACGTCACCGATGGCGCCACGTTTGTCTCCAACGCCGACAAGAATCCTACGCTCTCCATTCTCGCGCTCGCGTGGCGTAGCTGCGATCACATCGTTGAAGAACTGAAGCGGGGGAATCTCTGATGAGCGACGAACTGCACGACGCGCAGCACGACGAACTACGCGAAGACACCAAGCCAATGTCGAACCCGATGGCGCGGCGTGATGCGCTCAAGGCGATGGCCGTGGCTGCCATGGTGCCGATGCTGCCGGAGTCTGCGGCGGCTAGCCCTGCGCCCGCGTCTCGTGAGCCGCTACCCCTGCTCGATGAGCTGCAGCAACAGGCCAAGCGCAAAGGGCCGCGTGGCACGCCCAGCGATCCGGTGTTGCAGGTGGCCAAAGCGGATTGGCCCCGGAAGCTGCTGTTGCGCGAGCTGGCCACGCTCGGGGCGCTCTGCGACATGATAATTCCGGCCGACGGCAAGAGCCCCGCCGCATCCACCGTGGGTGCGCCGGGCTACATCAACGAATGGGCCAGCCGGCCCGGCGGTGATTCATCGCTGGTGCGGGTGCGTGGCGGTCTCGCATGGCTGGACCGGGAATCACAGGCGCGTTTCGGCAAACGCTTTCATTTGGCCACGAACGCGCAGCGCACCGCCATCTGCGACGACATCTGCTACCAGCCCAAGGCCAAGCCGGAGCATCAGTTCGCGGCACAGTTCTTCGACACCATCCGCGACCAGACAGCCACGGCGTTCTACACCACGCCGCAGGGCTGGAAAGACCTCGGCTATATCGGCAACGTAGCCATCCCCACGTTCGAAGGGCCGAACGCGGAGATTCGTCGTCAGATCGGACTGGAGTGATCAGTCCTTCGTTTCGACCACTGGCCACTGGGTAATGGTGGCGTTGAGCCGCCACGCCGCATTATCCGGCGCGGTGCTCTCCGGGTCGAGCGTGAGCGCGGTAATGGTGAACCCCGGCAGGGCGGTGAGCTTGCCGTTGGGCAAACGCTTGTGCCACGTACCGTCGTGGAGTGGCACATCGTCGGTGAAGCGCCCGTCGGTGGCTCGGCCGAACACGCGCATCGGATCGAGGCGCGCGCTGGTGCCGTCGGCGAATCGATCCACGTTGATCGTGCCCAGCCACGGCCGGCCGGCCCATTGCAACTCCACGCCGATCTGCACCTGACGCGTCGTCTCGGGCGACGCCATGAGGTTGCCAAAAAAGTTGGACGGCAGCTTGCGGCGTCGGGCTTCGAGCACCACAGGCAGCGCGAGCTGCGCAGTGCCGTCGGCGGCGGTGACAAGTGGAGTCCCGGCAGCCGCGGCTTGCCAGTCGCCGGCGGTACCAAGCACGAAACGAAGCGGAACGCCAGCGGCCGGTGATTTGTCGGCGTGCAGGACGGTCACCTGCACATCGAGGTGCACGGGGCGGGTAATCGGGATTTGGGTCACCCTTTAAGCTAAGGGAGCCGCAGGCAGTTACTACCCTTTGCTACGATCCCCCGAGTTCGGCTTCGTCGCGCGGACGAACGCCGCCATGATCTTGCCCGCCATGTCTTCGACGTTGGACACATCGAGCCCGGATTCCGCGAGGAACTGCCGCGCGTCCTCGACCTCGTAAACGCGAGTGGGCTCGATGTCGGCGTCACGGAAGCCTGCTTCGGCAAGGAGCGCGTAAAACTCGGATTCCTCGAGGGCACCGGCAACGCAACCCACCCACAGCTCCATGTTGTGACGCATCGCCGGAGGCATCGCGCCGCGCACCACCACGTCGCTCACAGCGAACCGGCCACCCGGCTTGAGCACGCGATACGCCTCGGCGAGCACCTTCCGCTTGTCACCCGACAGGTTAATTACGCAGTTGGAGATGATCACGTCCACCGAGCTGTCGGGGAGGGGAATCGCCTCGATGCGCCCCTTCAGGAATTCCACATTCTCGGCCTTCGCCTCGGCGGCGTTCTGTCGCGCTAAGGTCAGCATGTCGTCCGTCATGTCGAGCCCGTAGGCTCTACCGGTGGGGCCGACGCGTCGCGCTGAGAGAATGACATCGATGCCGCCGCCTGATCCGAGATCGAGTACCACCTCGCCCGCGTTGAGCGCGGCCAAGGCGGTGGGATTCCCGCAACCAAGCGATGCCAGCACAGCTGCGGAGGGGAGTTCGTCCGTCTCGCCGTTCACGTACAGATTCGACGTAATGGGATCGACGCTGCCATTGAACGCGGCACCACCACAACACGAATTCACCGGGCCGCAGCAGCCCGCACTGTCGGTCGAAGCGAGCACGCGCCGTGCGGCATCGCCGTACTTGTCACGTACCAGGGTGGTGAGCGCGGAGTCGCCGGCAACTCGGGTCAGTGACGTCAGTGGATCAGACATGGTGTCGCTCCCAGCAAAAAATGTTGATGGATTGGGCGTGTGCAGGTCGGGAAACGTGCGGTGGAATCAGTCGCAGCAGCGGGCGTTGACTGGGCGGGCTCGTCGGCCTGCGCTGGCAGCGGGGCGCATGCCGACTACCAGATCGTGCACTTGGGCCAAGGCGTCGGGCACGATGGCGTAGTACGACCAACGTCCCTCTTTTCGGTCGCTCACCAGCCCCGCCTCGCGGAGCACTTTTAGATGAAACGATAGCCGAGACTGGGCGGCGTCGAGATCGCACTGCAGGTCACAGACACATCGTTCGCCGCCCTGCAGCAATTCCAGAATGGCCAGACGCGTTTCGTCGGACAATGCATGGAAGAGACGCGCAGCAGCGCTGAGGTCTGAGGCGACAAAAGTGGTCACTCTGTAAAATACAACAACCAAACTTGATATGGCAAGGTAGCCGCAGGCGGTTAGTACCCTTTGCTGTGATTCACGACCCACACCGGCCAGCTGCCAGTCTCCAATTCGTCGAGACACGCCACAAAACCCGAGGCGGCGCCCTGCACCGTGGTGCGTCCGGAGATGTGCGGGGAGACTAACACACGCGGGTCGTCCCAGAGTGGCGAGGCGGTGGGGAGCGGCTCTTCGGCGAACACATCGAGCGCGGCGCCGCGCAGCCAGCCCTGGTCGAGCGCCTCAGGGAGCGCGGACTCTTCAATCACCGATCCTCGGCCGGCGTTGAGCAAAAGCGCGCCGCGGCAGCGGGCAAGTACCGACCGCGAGATCAGACCGCGCGACGCCGGCGTGTCGGGAATGGTGAGCACGATCCAGTCTGCATCACCCACGAGCTCGGGGAGTGCGCGCACTGGGTGGATGGCGCGAAACACGCTGCTGGTGTGGTCGTCGCGCGCTATCCCGCTGCGCGAAACGCCTGTGACGTGGCAGCCCAAAGCATGCAGTGACGTGGCCACCGACGTGCCAATGTCTCCGGTACCAACCATCAGCGCGCGCGTACCGGCCACACGCGGGACATCACGCGGTGCCCATTGGTGCGCACGCTGCGCCCTGGCCAGTTCCAGTAACTGCAGCTGCACCGCAAAGACGCGTGCTACCACCCACTCCGCGATCATAGGGCCGAATGATTCGGAGCTCCGCGTGAGCAGAATGTGTGGATCGAGCCCCGCCGAGAGCCATGCGTCGACACCGGCACCGGTGGAGTGGATCCAGCGCACGCTGCCCATGGTGGTTGCGTCGGGTGGGCGACGGAAGCCCACATAGGCTTCGGCCCAGTGGAGATCGTCGGCGGTGATTTCGGTGTGAGCGCGGTTGCGAACGTCGAGATCGGGACGACGCGTGCGAATCCACGCGGCTACCTCCTCGTGCGCACTAGCGCCCACCAGCACGCGGTGTGGTGTGTACGGGAGCGTGAGCGATGACATGCGTTGCGGTTGCGCTGCGTTAGCGTGCATTTGACGAGTCGGGCACGGTCACGATACTACGTGCCCAGTCCCAGCCTTCCATGCCGCCGGCGTTGACGGCTTTTACGGCCACGTGCCATCCGGCGGCGGCACCAGTGAGTACGGCACGCGGCGTGGTGACGGTGGCCGAGAATTGCGCGGGGTTTGCCGCGGGGCCCCAGCGTACGAGATAGCGCATGGGGCCCTTCTCCACGGCGGGCGACCATGTGGCGGTGTTTGCACCTGCTCCTGTGCGGGAGACGGCGAGGTTCGTGAGCCGCGACGGGCTCGAGGCCATCAGCATGATGGTCGCCACGGTGGTGCGTGACGTTTCCGCGAGCTGCTGATGATTGATGGTCTCGAGGACGTCGTGTGTCTGGTGGTAGTGCGGGTTACCCAGAATCGGATACGACCCAATACCGCCGATGATATCGCCCCACACATCGTAGAGCGCGTTGGCATCGGTGCTCTTGAAGTAGAACGCGTCGTACGTGATGAGCTGCGAGAATTGCAGCGCGGCCGCATGCTGCACATCGCGGATCCCGGCGTTCGAGTAGCGGATGGTGTTGTCCATGCGCTGATCGTTGGCCCAGCCCATCATGTCGTTGTTGAGTGCGCCCACTACGCGGATGGAATCCTTCATACGCCGCGCGAACTCGCGTGCACCGCGAAGTCCAGACTCTTCGCCGGTGAATGACACGAACATGACCGTGGCCGGTTGCGGCCTGGTTGAGAGCACACGCGCGGCCTCGAGAATCATGGCCGTGCCGGAGGTATTGTCGTCGGCGCCCGGGCCTTCGGCGCGCGAATCGAAGTGCGCACCTACCACGTACACGAGTTCCGGATTAGCGGTGCCGGGGATCACGGCCACGACGTTGGCCACATCAAGCTCGCGGCCTGCAACAGTTTTGAATGGCTGCAGGTGCGCCTCGAGGCCGAAGCTTTGGTAGGCACCCAGCAGGTAGTCGACTGCCGACGCGTTGCCGGGCTGCGTGATGTGTTTGGAATCGAAGCCGAAAAGCGCTTTCTCGTGGGCGTAGATGCGTCCGACATCGACGGCGGCGGAAGCATCGCGCACCGCGGGGGCGATGGGCGCATACATGCGGGCAGCGCCCGAATTGCGAGCACGCTCTGCCACCAGATTACTGTCGACACGCGCCACCAGCGCGGCGCGCGACACCTTTGCGCTCAGATCGGTAACGTACAGGTGACGGTGTGGCGTGACCGTATCTCCGTCGCGCTCCGCCACGATGGCCACGCGTGTGCCATCAGGTGACGCGACCCATTCATACTCCGGCGCTACCGTGCGCACCGAGTTGTTGTGGAACAGGCGCGTGCGCTCACCCGTGGTCACGTCATACAAGTGTGAACGGCGGTGACGTGACTCGCCTATCGTGGCCAGCAGGCGCGTGGGCGTGAGGAACTGCGGCAGCACATCATGCTGGATTTCACGCGTGACACGCGCCACCGCTGCGTCGGCGGTGGCTGGGGCCGTCAGGATCTCCCAGTCTTCGCGCAGCATGGAAGACCACGCGATGCGCGAGCCATCCGGTGCGAGTGCGAGTCCCTGCACGGGGGTGGTGCTGGTGTGTACCAGTATTGCCGGTACGGTGCCGCGCTGCACCAAGAGCTGCGTGTTGACGCCGCTGGTGGCGAGCCATACCAAGGTGCTGCCGTCACGCGAGAGCACCGGGGCGCCCGCCTGCGTGGTGGCGCCTAGTGTGATATTAGAAAGCTCGGCGAATGACTCGCTGCGCGATGCGCCGGCAAAGCCCGGTAACGTGCGCGCAAACGCGCCGCGCCGCGCGAGCAACACTACGGCGCGGGCACCGTTGCCCGAACGGATGATGTCCACCGGTTGCGCGGTGCCCGTGGCTACCGTACGCCAGCTACTGTCGGCACCGCTCAGATCGCGTACGCGCAGTGTGGCGAGCGAATCACCCGCGGTGCCGGTGAGCACCGCCACGCGCAGCGGCGCGCTGCCATACAGCGTGAGTGCCGTGGCGGCGGTGGCATCCAGCGGATACTCGCGTGCTGTGCCACCGGTCAGCGGCATGTGGTGCAGCACCGGCTTTGCGTTGGTGCCGGTGGCAAGCCACGCCACACTCTGCCCGTCAGGCGCGAACGACGGCGTAATACCTGCCGTTTCGAGCACCGACGTCAGGTCGCCCGCGCGCACCACACGAAGCCGTCGTGCCGCACCCGTGCCCGTTTCGAAGCTCAGATGTTGCCCGTCGGGACTCCAGCGCGGCACGCGGGCGTCTTTTGCCACTTCACGCGTGTGCCACAGCTCGCCAGTGATCGCGGCGATGCGATCGTGATACTCGTCTGCGTCTGGCGCTTTGAGGATGCCCTGCATGGTACTCAAGGCGTCTACATAGCGGCCCGCTTCCCAGGCAAAAAAGGCACCGTCATAGCGTGGCGCGCTGGTGCGGGTGGCAGCCGACGTGGCGGCACCCTGCGCGTTGAGGACAGTGGGCAGGAGGAGCGGGAGCAGCGAGGCGAGGCGCATGGGGAAAGCGGAGGATAATGCGGAGGATAATGCGGAGGGGACGTGCCCGCGAACAGCGTGGTGTTCGACGTGTTGGCGGTGGGTTTCTGGAATATGCGCGATTCGTGGACATGCGGCGTAGTGTGGGGCCGAATTGCAGCTGATCGGTGGTGGTGTCTTGTAGATCGTGCCAACGGACATCGAGATTTCTCACATGACTGCTCCCTATGTGACGCCCATGGTGAACTGGCACGCCGACGTGGCCATTGTCGGCGGCGGCGTGGCCGGCCTCACCGCGGCCCGCGCGCTCGCCTCGGCAGGCGTGTCGGTGCTGTTGTTCGAGGCCCGCGCGCGGTTGGGTGGGCGCGTGTACACCACCGGTGTCGCGCCCGACGACGCGCCGTGGCTCGATCTTGGGCCTGCGTGGTGCTGGCCGCATCAGCCGCAGATTTTGGCGTTGCTTGAGACCTTGGGGCTGCGCGTGTTCGAGCAGCACCGCGACGGCGTGGCCATGTACGACCAAGGGCCTGGGCGGCTCGGGCAGGCGTTCGATGCCGACGGCGGCGCGGGGCCTTCGCTGCGTATACTCGGTGGCACTGTTGCGCTGACGGCGGCGCTTGCGGAATCGGCCATCGCTTCCGCGACGCCAGCCATACTTGTGACCGGGGTGGCGATCCATACCATCACGCAGCTCGGTGGCGCGCCGGCAATGGTGCAGCTTGATGGCATGTACACCCACGATGCGGCCAGTGGGGCGTTGGTGGGACACGCCGTGCGCTGTGTGGCACGCCGAGTGATCGTGGCCGTGCCGCCACGTGTGGTGCTACGCGATTTGACGTTTGTGCCGCCGCTGCCCGCAGCGGTGAGTGCCACGCTGCGCGAGACCGTGACGTGGATGGGTCACTCCATGAAATGCATCGTGGCGTACGACACGCCCTTCTGGCGTGAGAGCGGGCGTTCGGGGTATGCGGTGAGCTGGACCGGCCCGCTGCAGGAGATGCACGACGCGTGTACGCCGGCGTATGGTACGCATGCGGCGCGGTATGCGCTGATGGGGTTTGTGGCGCCGACCACGTCGGCGGATCGTCAGGCGTTTCGCACTGCGACGGCGACGACGCGTGAGGCGGCGGTGCTGGCGCAGTTGGCGCGGGTGTTCGGGGCGGAGGCGCTGGCGGCTCGCGCTTATGTGGAGTGTGATTGGACGCGCGAGCTGCTGACGAGCGGAGCGGGGGATGTGTTGCCGCCGTCGGTGCATCCGACGTACGGGGCGGCGGTGTTTGAGGGTTCGGGGGGGATGGAGGGGTGGGATGGGCTGTTGTGTTGGGCGGGGGCGGAGACGAGTGCGGAGGAGGGTGGGTATTTGGAGGGGGCGGTGAGGTCTGGGGGGAGGGCGGCTGGGGCGGTGTTGCGGGGGGTGAGTCGGGACTGATTGTCCCGGTAATGAACACGTAGTGATGCCGCACTAGCGGACAAGGCGGTCGCGCTGTGTTGCCCGCTCGACCTTCAAGACAGTGACTCATGCACCGCGCCGAACTTGCGCTCTGTGCCTAGCACCGTGTCGAACGTTGCCTCCGACTCGCAGTCGGCAGCGCGTGCGTGCTCACGGATGAGATAGTCGGCGAAGTCGCCCTTCCCAGCGGCATACGCTACAAGCGCGCGCGAGAGCTGATCGACCGCTCGGAAGCGCAGCTGTCGCACGATGTCCGAGGGGAGCGGGTTTATTAGGCGCTCACCGCTGCAAGCGGGATCTCCATCGTCCGTCAGCGCACCGATCGAAACGCTTGCCACGTATTGAAGACCCGCAACCAAGCCACCGGTAGTTCGCATACGCCATCAGTAACCATCGCCACGATCGCGCCGGTACCGGCGGCCCGTCGCGCGGATTGCCCGACGCTGTGTGGTGGCGCGGACGCCGATTTCCGATGGTGCCGCTTCGTCGACTTCCGTGATTTCCGTACGTCGTGTACGTCGTCGCCACGGTGCTCCCTACGCCACGTAGCCGGTGTGGGCCAGTTCCTCGATAGTGTGGACGAGACAATACATCGTCAGCCAGCCGGGCTGCGGTCCCGGCGAGGTGGGCTACGTCAGTCGATTGCAGATGCTGGCGGGTGACTCGCCGGTTCGTATTACCAGGCTACTGGCAGACGGGCGGCTCGTCGGCGCGCTACGCCAGCCGTGGGTGGAGGCACCGGAGAATCGCGACTCGGTCTCTCGCACACCGTTCGTGTTTATGGCGTATCGCGTGATCCCTGCTGCCGCCACGGACACCGTGGTTCCCCACACGGTCATCGAGACGATCGCCGTTGTGCTTGACGGCGAAGCCTGTCGTGCCAACACCACCGAGACCGGGGAGACGTGGGCCGACGAGCATCTGCTGCGGTTCGGCCGCCACACAATCGTCGCCTCCGATGGTCGTTGCACGTTCGTGGCGACGAATGAGACGGCGGAGGGCGTGGAGTCCGGCGCGAAAGGTATGGTACGGCGCATCCGCAGCGCGCGGACGTCACGCCCCGTCACCGCAGAAGACCGGGAGCGACTCGAACGTGCGGTGCTCGATGCCGTGGAAAAGAGTGGTCGTCCTGCGGATGCCAAGTCCGACGTGCAACGGATGGTGAAGAGCTGGCGATATGCGAAATCGCACGAGCTCACGGGGCGCCTGCTGTGCTTCCGCCACGCAGACACGGGCTGCGGGTCAGCACGCACAGAGTGCCTGGTGCGTGGAAGGACGCGCACGACGTTCCGCATCTGAGGCGCTGGATTATCGCCCTCCGACCCTGATGGGCCTATTGCACGATCACGTGGCCTGTGGCTACCCATCGTAGTCGGTCTGGCCACGGCGCAACTGCGCCCCACTGGCATCGTCGCTGGACCGCGTGGAGGGGATGCGGGTGTTTGTGCGCGCCGCGCCTCAGCCGGCGTCCTGCCCGTCCGCACCGACGGGCCCATGCACATCGGCGACCACGCTTTGTCCAAGTCGTACTACTACGGACCGCCAATAGGTACCATCCCGCATTGTTTGAGAGTTGTTCTCAACTAACTCTCCTTGACGTCTGTTTTCGTTGTCATCTTTCCTCGCAGCCTGAACTTCGAGTGAACTATTTCACCTCCACGCGCCGCTGGTCGGCGCGCTCGGTTGTTCCGTCGGCCTTTGCCGTCTTTCTGTTGGCTGGCTCCCTCTCGGCCTGCGCTGATGACTCCACCGGCCCTGGTGCGGCGGCGCCAACAGCCAGTGAGATCACCGTCGACGCCTCTTCAAGCTTCGCCTATCTCGCCATGGACGGCGATTTGCTGCGGTCCGTGACTGTGAGCTCGCCCGGCAGCTCCACCGCGTGGGACATTGGTCTCTTGGGACTGTCCTCGATCGTGAACGGCGGGGCGGGCGGGCCCGGTTCTACGTCGGCCCTGTGCCTCTGCCTTCCCACCAACCTTTCGCTCGCCCAAGTGCAGGCGCTCGATCCCGCTACTGAGCAGCAGCGCTTTGATGCGATCACCGCCGCCGACATCCCGGCGGCCTCCAACTTCCGCACCGACACGCTCGTGCCGGCGATCAGGTCGTGGTTTACCGGCGCACCGGGCGCCGCCGCCACGCCCAATAGCCAGCGCGTGTTCATCGTCGCCGTGGGGCAGGCCGCGCCGGTGTACGGCAAGCTGCAGGTCACGGCCATTGCGGGCGCTACGACCGCACGCCCGGGCACCGTGACCATTCGCTGGGCCGTGCAACCATCCGGTGGCCCGGCTGCCTTTGACGCGCCACAAAGCCAGACGTTCACGCTTGGCAGCGCGCCGGTGTACGTGAACCTGATCACCGCCACTACCGTAAGCAGTGCCAGCGGTGACTGGCACATCGCCTTTGACGGCTGGCGTATTCGCACCAACAGTGGCGCCAGTGGCACGGGTACGGTCAGCGTTACCTTCGGCGACAACACACCGTTTGATGTGATGAGCGCCACCATCGCGCGCGGCGTACCTATTCAGGCGTTTACGCGCGATGCGTTTGCCGGTGCTTTCTCGCAGCCGGATCGGCAGTGGGAATATGTGTCAAGTTCGAACACGGTCGTCGCTACCTACGACGTGTACCTGCTGCGTCGCGGCGACGCGATCTTCAAGGTACAGTTTCCGTCTTACTACGACGCGCAAGGACAGTCGCGTCGCATCACCGTTCGGTACCAGCGACTCCGCTAATGCCGATGCACGCAGCACGCCCGACGACGGGGCGCGGCCGCCGATGCTTCGTGAGCGCGGTGCCCGTCGTCTTGCTTGGCGCCATGCTCATGGGCACCAGTGCGCGCGCCCAGGAGCAGCCGGCACGCCTATTCCGCGTGGTGCGTGTGAAGGACGGCAGGACCGGTCGCGCGATTGACGCGGCCCGCGTGCAGCTGGTGCTCGGGCAGGACACGGCGCGCTTCACCACCGATGCCCGCGGTGTAGTACGGGTGCCCACGGAACAGCTGCAGACGGGCGCACTGCATGTGCGTCGGCTCGGATTCGCGCCCACAATCGTGCCGAGCGCACGGATGACCGAACTCCGCGAGGCGGACGGCGATACGATTCGGATCTCGCTCACTCCCCTCGCGCTCGCGCTCGATGCCACCGTGATCACGGCGGCGCGACGTGAGCAGCGCCTGGCCGATGCCGTGGTACCGGTTGAGCTCATTTCCCGCCGGCAAATAGAGGAAACAGGTGCGACCGATGTGGCCAGTGTGCTCACGGAGCGCCTCGGCATTCAGCTCGATCGTGGACTGCCGGGCAACAGTGGTGTGCAGCTGCAGGGGCTGGGCTCGCAGCGCGTGCTGGTGCTTGTGGACGGACAGCCGCTGGTGGGTCGTATTGGCGGCACGCTCGACCTTTCGCGGTTGAGTGCCAATAACGTGGAGCGTATCGAGGTGGTGAAAGGACCGCAGTCCACGCTGTACGGCTCCGATGCCATGGGAGGCGTCATCAATATCGTGACGCGACGTCCGGAAACAGGAGGCATGGAAGCACGCCTGCAAGCGGTTGGCGGATCAATGGGCCGTTCCGACATGCTGGCCACGGTGCTTGGTAACCGCGGCTCGGCCGACGCAGTGCTGGACGTAGGCATGCGACGACTCGAGCTCACACCGGGCGTGAGCAGCGCCGCAGCCACCTTCGCTGAACGTTACGATGTGTCGCCCAGTGTGGCGTGGCGCCCGGCTACCGGGCTCTCACTGCAAGCCGGCGGTCTGTTCGCCGGTGAACGGCAGCGCTACCGCACCGGTCCGCTTTTCCGCTTTGTCGACCGCAATCAGCTGGCGGCGCGCGTGGGCGCCGAGTTCGTGCGAGAGCGCCATCGCCTCGGGGCGCTGCTGTATCGCTCCCGTTTCGATCATTTGGCGCGGGCGAGCACGTTCGACTCACCGCAGGGTGATCTGGGCGATCGGGATCGCCAGCAGCTCACGGAACTCGAACTCACCTACGCTGGTCCAACCGCCATTGGCCAGGTCGACGCGGGCGTGGAAGTGCGACGCGAGTCGATCGTGGCCGACCGGGTGCAGGGAATGCGCCAACACTGGGATCTCGTGGAACCATTTGCACAGATTGGCCTGCTGTTTGGTCGCGTGGCAGTGACGCCGGGCGTTCGCTACACGTACAACAGCCAGTGGGGATCGACATTCGCGCCGCGCATTGCCGCGCTGTGGCAGGCTAACGAAGAGGTGAGAGTGCGGGCCAGTGCCGGACGCGGTTTTCGGGCACCTGATTTCAAAGAGCTGTTTCTCTCATTTGCAAACGCGCAGGCCGGCTACGCGGTACGTGGCAACGCCCTGCTTCGTCCGGAGACCTCGGAGAACATTCAGCTGCACGTTGAGCGCGTGGGGCAGCGCACGTTCGTGCGTGCGAGTGTGTTCAACAACCAGCTCGACCAGTTCATCCAGACGGTGGCCACCGAGACGGCCGGGCTGTTCAGCTACAAAAACGTAAACCGCGCCTGGACGCGTGGTGCGGAGGTGGAAAGTGGGTTTACGCACGATCGCTGGCGCATCGAGGGCGGCTACAGCCATCTGCGCACGCGTGACCTGAGCAGCGGGCTGGAGCTGCTGTCGCGGCCGCGTCATTCGGGACGATTGTCGCTGTCGGCCGGGAACCTCGTGGGCGGGCGCTTGGCCGCCACGCTGGTGCATACCGGCGCCACAACCACAGGTCGAGACGAGCTTGGTGTGACCACGGCCCAGCAACCCGCCTTCACTCGCGTTGACTTGCGCGGCGCGCGGCCGATCGCCGGTGGGCTCGAGCTCTCAATTGGCGTAGACAACGCGTTCAACCGCACACTCGGCGTAGACTGGCCGGGCTACACGGGACGGTTGTGGTATACGGGTTTGTCGTGGCAGGTGAATGGCGGAAGGCGCTGAGGGGCACGCCAACAGTCAACGGCTCATAACAAACCGCCCAACATCCGCCGGCAGCGCCAGCGATTCACGCACCGCGTACTCGAACTCGAGCAGTGGATTCCGCGAAATCGGGCACGTGCGCGCACCGTTGGTCCGTTTAGCGCCGCAAGAGTTCGGCGGCGTTTTGCATTGACGCAAATGTGGTACGGCCTTCGTCTTCGTAGATAATCATGGTATCGGGGACACCGCGCTTCACCAGATAGCGTCGGATAGGAAATTCAATCGGGCTCGGTCGAGTATTCGACGAGCATACGACGCGAGGGCCGACTACGCGAGGGCCTGCCGCCGCGCCTCGCTGTTGGCTGTCCGGACGGCGTGGCACCCGGTCCAGACGGTCCTCGGGTCGAGGGCGGACTCGCGCGGCGGCGTGGGCCCCCGTCGCGGCACGGGTGCAGAGGTGGGTGAGGATCTGGTCGATCACCGACGGCTGTCCCCGGTGGGTGCGAGTCGTGGCGCGGGGACGATCGCAGGCGGCGCGGGGACGGGTTCAGCCTGACGCCGCATCCCGCGCGGGCGGTTGGCCAACCAGCCGTCGTACCGCGTCGTGCCGTGCCCCTGGTCGGGGATGTGGACCAGCACCCGCGCCAGGAACTCGAGCGGGTCCACGGTCTCGGTGCCCGCCGTCGGGCCGTCGGACGTGTCCGACCGATCGGTCACGACCTTGGCGGCCCGGTCGTCCGTGCGCCGCTCCAGTGCGACGGGATTCCGTGTACCGTACCGGGCGTGCCGAGTGGCGGAGGCCCGGTCCTCCTCAGCTACCCAGACGGCCGTGTGCACATGAACCCCGAGTGCGGCCAGCGGAGCATGCCGGCGGCTCGCTCAGCGGCATTCACAACGAAGACACGATCGAGCAGTACCACCTCAATGGCCGTCGGCTCGGCCGCTTGGTGTATCAAGGGCGCTGGCTCGATTCGCGGACCATGATGTTGCGAGATTCGGCGAAGCGTGGGATGGCGCGCACGATCACCGGTGTAGTCACGCTCGAACTGCGTCGCGGTAACGACTACAACATTCTGAACACCACGAGCCCCAATCTCACCTGTCAGCCAGAACGACTTACGATGGAGCGCGGCGAAGCGTTCTTCACGCCCATGGACTGCATTGGCCAGCTCACCATGCGTAACCTCGATATTGGGGAAACGCGCTACAAGCTCGAGCTGTACACCGACACAGAGTTATTTAAGGCGCCGTCGTCGTACGACGTGCCCGGGCTGCCGGGCAACGGCGAGGCATAAAGCGGGCCAATACCGCATAAGTACTGAGACCACCCCGTAACGCTGCCAATACTCCTACGTGAGTCCGTCCATGAGCTTTGGCATGTGGCTTACGCTCCGCGTGGCCTGCTCCACTGACCCTGTTCGGAACTGGCAATTGCTTACGACTTCTGCAGCGCATCCCTCGTCGCACCGTGCCGCGCGCCACGCGGGTGGTACTGGCATCGTACTGCTCAACATGGGAGGCCCGAAGACGCTCGATGATGTCGAGCCGTTTTTGCTGAACCTGTTTGCGGATCGCGAACTGCTCCGTTTGCCGTTTCAGGATGTGCTGGGCCGTTTCATTGCCAAACGCCGCGCGCCGAAGGTGCGTGCGCTGTACGACGCGATTGGTGGCGGTTCGCCAATTCTACATTGGTCCAACACGCAGGGACAGGCACTCATCGAGCGTCTTGACGTGCTGTCGCCAGAGACAGCACCGCACAAGTTCTACGTGTCCTTTCGTTACGTGGCGCCGTTCTCTGGCGACGCGGTGCTGGCCATGCAAGCTGACGGTATTACACGCGCCGTGGCGCTATCGATGTACCCACAGTACTCCTGCACCACCACGGGTTCGAGTCTCAACGAATTATGGCGCGCCCTTGATCGTCAGGGACTGCGCGACGCGTTTCAATGGAGTCTCATTGATCGCTGGCCCACGCATCCGGGATTTATACGCTCAGTCGCGCAGCAGGTGCAGGAAGGTCTCATGCAGTATGCGCCGAGTGAGCGCGACGAGGTGCTGCTCATGTTCAGCGCACATTCACTGCCGCTCAGCGTGATCGAGCGTGGTGACGCGTATCCTCAGGAAGTTGGTGCCACGGTAGAGCGCGTGATGGACGTGTTGGGCGTCCGCAATCCGCACATTCTCACCTATCAGTCCGAGGTGGGTCCGGTGCGCTGGCTGGGTCCGTCCACGGAGAAAATGATTCGTCGTCTCGCGTCGGACAAGCGCAAGAATGTTTTGGTCGTGCCGGTAGCGTTTACCAGCGATCATATTGAAACGCTGTCGGAAGTCGACATCGAATACGGCGAATTGGCGCACGCGCTGGGGCTGCACGGTTTCAAGCGCGCGCCGTCGCTCAACGATTCGCCCATGTTTCTTGACGCGTTGGCGGATCTCGTGGCTACGCACATGCAAAGCGGCCAGGCACATCACAGGCGCTACCGCGAAAAGTGCCCGGGCTGTCGCAACCCGTCGTGCCGTACCATGCCAACCGCAATGCTAGCAGAATAGGAAATTCAATCGGGCTCGGTCGAGTATTCGACGAGCATACGGCGCGATCGCCGACCACGCGAGGGCCGGCCGGCGAGGGGGAAACTCAGCGGACCCGGTGAGCCGCAGCGGGTCGGCGGTGGTGAATACGGTTGGCGTCGTCGGCGTCGCACTGTTGTAGCGCAGCGGATGCGCTACCTGCTGATGCCGCGACTACGTCGTGAAGCGTTCGTCGCGCTTGAGCATGTCGCGATCGGCAATCAGCGCCTCGACGATCGGCACGAGCAGTTCCTGTTCCGAGCCGACGCCGTGCGCCTGCGCCACCACGATGGTCTGATAGGCCACGTCCACGGCGGAGATGGCCGTATACCCATGGATGACCCCTTGCCGGTCGCCGTCTTCGCGCTGTCGTTATCCGTGCGGTTGCTCTTTCGTACGGTGCCAGTCTCACTTACCATGGCGTGCAGCAGCGAGATGCAAGGAGTGTCGATGAAGCTTGGACGGCCAACCGCTTGACACCCGTGCTTCCTAACGGGCCGTTGCTGCCGAGGGGCTAGTCAAGGAGCGCGACTGGCTCGCTGCGCTCGCCTGACGCATTGTTATGAGGCCCCCTGTGTCAGGATAGTTGTCGCATACTCGATGTAATGGCATCGAGTATGTGATCATGGGGGGGCTGGATGAAAGTACTGATGACGCAATACAGTACGGCGTTTAAGGATCGGCTCGTGCGACGGCTCGTCGGGCCGCAGGGGGTGAGTGCCAACCGCCTCGCCGGCGAAGTGGGGGTGCCGTAAGCGACGCTCTCCCGATGGCTGCTCGCCGCGCGTAGTGTTGAGGGCATGACGAAACGGACGCGTACGAAATGGAGCGGCGCGGAGAAGCTCCGCGTCGTGATCGCGGCGCAGGGACTCGACGAGACCGCGCTGGGCGCCTTGCTGCGCCGCGAAGGGTTGCATGAGGCGCAGCTTGCCGAGTGGCGAGCCG
>JBBQUH010000027.1:0-48844 GCA_038212625.1 Gemmatimonadales bacterium
GGCGCCGTTGTGGTCGCCCTGGATCGCGATGAACCCCTGCTTGGCCATGCCCCAGTCGGGATACGGCGCGAACTTGAGTGGCGGCGTGGAGGGATCGTTCGGGTCGCCCTTGAGCTTGCGCGTCCACTCCGGCGACCAGAGTTCGTATTGCGCGATGAGCGTGCCGTTGAGCCAATGCTCGACATGCGCGCCTTTGCAGACGATGCGCGTGCTGTTCCACTCGCCGGCGCGGTTCACGACGCCACGCTTGGATGGATGGAAGCCGTACACCGCGCCCACGGACGTCATGATGTTGCGACTGTCCGGTGTGAGCGAATCCTCCGCGAGCTGATACTCGGGGGCGCTCCAGTACACCTTGGTTTCCTTTTCCGTCGCGCGATAGAAAATGCCGGAGTTGCCGCGCAACGGCAGCTTCCAGTCGAGTGTCAGTTCGAAGTCGCCGAACTGCTCGCGCGTCACGATGTCGTTGGTGTTCTTCACCTTGGTCATGACGCCGTCCACCGCCATCCACTCCGGCGGCAGGTCGGCCTGCTGATAGCCGCGCCATGCGCTGAGCGACGTGCCGTCGAACAGCAGCTTCCAGCCGGCTTGCCGTTCCGCGTCGGTGAGCGTGTTGTGGGCGCTCTCCTGCGCGTGCGACACCGACACAGCGAGCAACGAGAGGGTGACAGCGAAGCGAAGCAGGCGAGTCATAGGGCGTGAGCCGGAAAGTGCGGGGAAGCGACGAGGGTGGTGCCCGGCAGGGGCGACGGGTCGCCATGCTTCCCCGCAAGCTGCCGCCGCCGCTCGCGGGATGCTATCCGGTTCGCGAAGTTGCCTGACTGATACGAGCTTCACTGTTCCCCGCGATCGCCCGCCAACCCGCCGTCATGTTCTTTGCCTCGTGGTCGTTCTGCCGTCGTGCGCGTCCGGTTGCGCGCCGGTTCCTGCTCCCGTTGCTCAGCCTGAGCGTGGCCGCCGCGTGCGCCCGATCGCCCGAGTCCGCTGCGGTCCCGTTCGTTCCGCCGTCGGGGCTCGCGGCGCGCGTCTACGTCGCGGTGTTCGACTCGTTGGTGCGCGACAGTGCCACGGGACCGATCGTGGTGCCGGAGGTCACGGTGGTCTTTCGCGCGCCGGCCGGTGTGCCGAGCACCTGGGCCGAATACGAGCAGGTGCCGGCCGGATTGGCGGCGCATCTTGAGACCGTGAGCAGCAGGCCGCAGCCCACGGCGCGGCTGCCGCTGCCGCGCCCGGTGCAGGTGCTCTCGGCCGCCGAGTTCGAGTCGATCCGACTGGCACAGCCGCGCGATTGGTGGGCAGAATTCCGGAAACGGTTTCCGGGGCAGGCGCAGGTGCTGTCCTTTTCGCCGATCGCGTTCACCAACGACAGCACGACAGCGCTGGTGGAGTTCGTGCAGGGGTGCGGCGCGACCTGTGGCAGCGGGCGGCTGGTGTGGCTGGAACGTGCGCCCGATGACCGGTGGACGGTGCGGCGCACGTATCCGTTGTGGTACAACTGAAGTCCCTGCGAATTCACTCTGACATCGCTGCAGGACATGCCGTTCTCGCCGATTTCACTCACCTCGCCGCTGTCCAAGTCGGATCGCTGGTCGGCACTGGGAGCGATCCCGGGCTCGGATCATCGACTGATTCGGGTGGTGCTCCTGGCCCTCGGGCTGCTCGGGCCGCTGAACCTTCCGTTCTCCGTACCGCCGCTCGGCCCGGACGCTGGTCCCGGTTGGTTCGGCGTGATGGAGACGCGGGATGCACACTCTGCCGACGGGGACGCGGGTTCGTCCGCGCGACTTCGTGTCACGCGTGTCTCACGCCGGGCACGGCAGGCGGGTGTGCTCCCCGGGGATGTGCTGCTCGCAATCGACGGGGTGCCGGCGACCAAGCGGACACTCGCCGCGCGTCGGAACGGCATCATGTCCGGGGACACGGCTTCACTGGATCTCCTGCGGCGTGGCGACAGCACGCGCGTGCGGGTGCATGTGGAGGCGGCGACGATCGGGTACCGCGTGTACACCGCGTACGTCCTGCTGCTGACGTGTCTGAGCTGGTTGGTGGGGATGGCGCTGGTCGGCTGGCGCGGCTCGACCACCTTTGGACTCCTGTTGGGCGGTGCGCTCCTGCTGGTGCCGCCAATCGCCTTTTCCAGCGGTGTCCCCGGAGTCGGCGCGCTGCTCTCGGCGGTGCGCTGGATCTGGCAGATCGAGGCGTCGGCATTTCGCCTGTTCTTTCCCGCGCTTCTGTTGCATGCAGTGGCGCAACATGCGCGTCGTCCGGCGCTTCGGTCGCGGTGGCTGTGGTGGACGGTGTACTCGGCGTTGCTCGTCGTGCTGCTGTTCGTGACTCGCTTCGGACGGGACCCGTTGGCTTGGTCGCAACCCGGAATACTCCGCGATGTCCGTATGCTGGTGGGTTCGGTGTTGGAGACAGTGGCGGCGGTCTGGGCGGGATACCTCTTCCTGCGGGCGAATGCCAGGCACAGCGTGACGCTACGTCTCGTGTACGGAGCGATCGCCGGCATCATGGCGTCGGCAGCGGTGTTCTCCACCACCACGCTCTGGATGGGCACCTGGTTCGGCGAAGAGTTCGTCTCAGGTGTGAACTCCGTGGCGACGCTGTTCCTGCCTGCATCAGCGGCGTTGCACTTCTTCGGTCCGGGTCGGCAGGATGATCGCACCAGCCACGCACCGCGCTGGACGGCTTGGACACTCTCGATTGTCCTGACGGCGGTTCACGGTCTGGTGATCTTCGCGTCCGTGGCGGTCGTTCTGAACGGCGCAGGACTCAACCTGAACGGCAACGAGGGGCTGCTCTTCGCCACCGTGGTGGCCGCGACCCTCCTCCCCGCACCTGCGTTCCGATGGTTGCGCGCCACGGTGGATCGACGGCTGATGTCGCGCTGGCTCACCGCGGAGGCGAATGCGCAGAAGTTTGTGTACGAGTTGAGTGGCGAGCTCAGTCCCGAGCGCATTTCGCAAAGTGTCGCCGACGCGATTCCCTCGTTGCTCGATGTGACGCATGCGGAGCTGCTGCTGGTTGGAGACTCGCCGCCATTGCCAGGAGATAGCGCGCCGGATCGTGGAAAATCTCCCGTTCGCTATGTGTCCCGGGCTGAGCTGCACGAACTGCGGGTGGAAGACGCGATGGAGGGCGGGACATTGTTTCCGGTGTGGGGCTCAGACCGCGCGATGATCGCGGTGCTGCGGATCGGCTCACGCACCGACGGTCGGATGATCGATCCGCCCACGCGCGTGCTGATCACCACCATCAGCCAGGGTGTGAGCGCAGCCCTCGCTGCCGCCAAAGCACACCTGGACTTGCGCCGTGCCGGCGAGGATCTCGCCGATGCGGAGCGCATCGCGGCGGTAGGGTCGCTCTCCGGTGGCCTTGCGCACGAGATCAAGAATCCGCTGGCGGGACTCAAGATGGGTGTGTACGTGCTGCGTCGTGACGGCGTCGATCCGGTGAAGCTGCAGCGGCTGGAGCGGGATGTGGGGCGCATCGACGATCTCGTATCCGGGCTGCTGCGCCTGACGGGCGATCACACCGAGACCGGCGAGGAGGACGAACTGCTGGATGTCCGGACTATTGCCGCCGCGTGCGTCAGCGATCTGCGCTCGCACGCCGAGGATCGGGGCATCGAGATTGTCGAGCAGTACCCGGCCGTGCCGGTGCTGCATCGAGGCGTTGCGCTGCAGTTTCGGTTGATCGTGCTCAATCTTGTGTCGAACGCGATCGAAAGCCTGATCGCCGGCGGTTGCGTGACGCTGGTATTGGACGTCGCCGGTCCTGCCACCACCATCACCGTACGCGACAACGGACCGGGAATCTCCGATGAGATCATCGACCGGGTCTTCGATCTGCACTTCACGACCAAGCGGACCGGGACGGGGATCGGGCTGGCGCTGGTGCGCCGCGAGGCGGAGCGTCTCGGAGGGCGCGTCGACGTTGCGGAAAGCTCCGCGCGCGGTACGATGATGCGAGTGACGCTGCCTCGGAGATCGGAGGCAATTCCTTCTGGGGAGCCGGAACCGCATGGCGCAACCGCTGTTTCTCATCATCGATGACGAGCGAAATTTCCGCGAGTTTCTCGGAGAGGCGCTCGAGGGAGAGGGGTATGATGTCGTGCATGCGGGAACGGCGCGCGCAGGGCTGCAGGCTGCTCGCAAGTCATTGCCTCGCGTCGTGCTCCTCGACCAGAATCTCCCCGACCAGATGGGGCTTTCGTTGCTCCCCGAGCTTCGGCGCTTGCCCGTCGTGCCCGTGGTCATCGTCATCACGGCGCACGCCGCTGTCGGCTACGCGGTGGAGGCGCTGAAGGCCGGAGCCTTTCACTATCTGCCGAAGCCATTCGCCTTCACCGACCTGCTGCAGGTACTGGCGCAGGCCGCCGTCACAAGCTCCGACGTCGGACCGCAGTCTGGGCACTCGACTGCGATGCAGTCGATCATCGGGGGCTCGACGGTGGTGGAGGAGATCAAGCGGCAATTGGCGCGCGTGGCGGCGAGTCCGGTGCAGGTGGTACTCGTGCAGGGTGAGTCGGGGACGGGTAAAGAGCTGGCGGCACGCGCCATTCACGCCGCCAGCGCGCGCCATGCCGCTCCGTTCGTGGCAGTGAATTGCGCCGCCTTGTCCGACACCCTGCTGCTGAGCGAACTGTTCGGTCACGAGCGCGGTGCGTTCACCGATGCGCGGCAGCAGAAGAAGGGCGTCTTTGAGCTGGCGCATGGCGGCACGCTCCTGCTCGATGAGGTGAGCGAAATGGGAGCCCGCGCGCAGGCGGCGCTGTTGCGTGCGCTCGAGCAGCGCAGCATTACGCGCGTCGGCGGGCAAGGTGAGGTGAAGGTGGACGTGCGGGTCGTCGCCGCGACCAACCGGGACCTGAGCCAGCTCGTGGCCGCCGGACAGTTTCGTGCGGACCTCTACCATCGCCTGAACGTGGTGCGGCTGATTCTTCCGGCGCTGCGCGAGCGCACGGGCGACATCGAGCGAATCGCCGAGCACATGTCGCGCGACATCGCTCACCGCTATGGCGAGCCGGTTCGCCTCTTCACAACAGCTGCACGTGCGGTGCTGACCGGGCACGGCTGGCCCGGCAATGTGCGCGAGTTACGTAACGCCGTAGAGCGTGCGTATGTGATCAGCGTCGGCCCCTGCATCGACGTGGGCGATCTGCCGGAGGAGGTGCGTGCCGCGCGCGAGCCCGACTCCCAGACGGCATCCCCGCAGACGCCGGACGACGTGTTCACCGGCTTTCAGGATGCGAAGCGTGAAGTCGTCGATCACTTCGAGCGCGCATTTCTGCTGGCCGCGATGAAGAACGCCGGCGGAAACGTCACGTTGGCTGCGGAGCGCGCGGGCGTGCTGCGACAGGTGTTTCAGCGCCTGCTGCTGCGACACGGGATCGCGCCCGATGCGTTTCGGGATGCAGTGCGCGCACGCGGAAAGCAGCCCGACTGAACGCCGGATATCGCACCATGAAGAGTGCGATGTTCGCAACAAATTAGGTGCGATCGCGTGCGGCAGCCGGTCGCATCGGCCGTCGTGCGGTAACGCACGCGTTCGTGCAATTGCATTGCCCGCAACGACTTGGTGGCTGACCACACGCACGCGTGCGACACGACGATCGGTTGGCACACCTCGTGCCTCTCGTAGAGACGGATGCCGTTTCGTCACCCGCTCTCTTCGCGAGGCCCCAGTGCGGTTTCTTTCCACTGCTATCGTCGTACTCAGTACGCTCCCGCTGGCGACGACGAAGACGTTGTGTGCGCAACTCGCGCCTCGAACGTCCGCGCCGACGGTACTGACGGTCGACCAGATACTCTCGGTGACCTCCGCGATCGGCGGACGCGACGCGCCGATCTGGAACCCGGATGGAACGGGCGTGGCGTTCCTTGGCAGCATGGGTGGACCGATTGGGTTGTGGGAGATCAACGCCACCGGTGGTCTGCCGAGACAGTTGGTGGCGGACATGTCGCTGTCGGGTGTGGGGTCGACGGCGTCGCAGAATCCGCGGTGGTCACCCTCCGGCGAGTACGTGGCGTACGTGTCGAGCAAGGGTGGTGCACCGGAGATCTGGCTCTGGTCGCGGCGCGATGGCCGCGATACACCGCTCACCTCGCTTGGTGGTCGCATCAACTCGATGAACTGGTCGCCCGATGGCCGTCGCATCGCCTTCGCCGCCGATCGCTACGGCAGCGAGGACATCTACGTCGTCGCTGTCCCCTCCGGCGACGTGACGCGCCTGACCAGTCATCCGGACTACGAGGTATTCCCCACGTGGACGCCCGACGGGCGGTACGTGCTGTTCGATCGACTGGATGACCGGTGGCTCGACCACGATGTGCTCGCTGTGCCCGCCGATGGATCAGCGTCACCACGTCTGGTGGTGCGTGAGGCCGACTTTTTCGACTATCGCGGTGGCACCGCGTTCGGATCTGCCGACGTATCGCCGGACGGGAAGCGCGTGCTGTTCCGCTCACAGCGGAGCGGATGGCTGAACTTCTGGACTGTGCCGCTCGAGGGCGGGACGCCAACGCCGCTGGTCGCGGACCAGGCGGAGCAGAGCGACGCCGCGTGGTCCCCCGATGGGCGCCGGGTGGCGTACCTGTCGAACAAGAACGGAACGATCCATCTGTTTGTCGTGGGCGCAACGGGCGGGACGCCGCGTGCGCTTGTCACGCCGCAGGACGGTGTTGTCTCCAAGCCCACGTGGTCACCCGATGGCACGCGTATCAGCTATACGCTCGGCACCACCACGACGGCGGCGGACCTGTTCGTAGTCAATGTCGCGTCGGGCAAGAGCACGCAGCTCACGTTCTCGATGCCGGCCGGTCTCACGGCGACCGCGTTGGTGGCGCCGCGCAAGATCACGTATCCCAGCGACGACGGATACACGATCAACGCCTATCTCTACGAACCGCCCGGGTTGCGACCGGGTGAACGGGTGCCTGCGATCATGTGGGTCCATGGCGGACCGACGTCGCAATTCATGGACTCGTATCAGGCGCAGGCGCAGTTCTTCGTGCAGCGCGGCTATGCGGTGTTGATGCCGAACATCCGTGGCAGTTCCGGCTACGGTCGCGCCTTCGAGGATGCCAACAACGGCTGCTGGGGCCATTGCGACCTGAAAGACGTGGTCGCTGGGGCGAACTATCTCAAGACGCTCTCCTTTGTGAACGGCGCGAAGCTCGGCATTCACGGCATCAGCTACGGTGGCTGCATGACCATGTCGGCGATCGCCAATGCGCCGGGCGTGTTTCAGGCCGCCATTCCCGAATCCGGCTACGGCGACTGGGTGAAGTTCCACGAATGGAACGACGAACTGCAGCACACCAAGCTGCTCGCGTATGAGTTCGGCCCGTTCCCCGACAGTGCAGCCGTCTACAAGCGCAACTCGCCGATCTACAATGTGAAACGCGTAACCACGCCGACGTTTCTGGTCCACGGCGAGGGCGCACAGACGCCGTGGCGTCCGGGGCAGGCCAGCGTGCCGGCCTCGCTCGACTTCGCGCGCGCGCTCGACGCCGAATACAAGATCTTTCGCTACAAGTCGTACCCCGGTGAGACGTACTACGTGTACGGTCGGGCGAACGTGCGCCAGAAGCTCGACGACATGCTCTCGTTCTTCGATCAGTTTCTGAAGGATCGCGTCTCTGATGCGCCATCCGCCGCGCGCGGATCGAGAGGGGACCGCTGATGCCGACCCAAATCGGGAACGCGACGGTGGCGGGGCTCAGCGTCTGGGCACGCCAATCGATCGCCGCCTGCGTGATCGCGGGCACGATGGTCAGCGCGTCTTCGCACGTGCAGGCACAGGCGGGGGGGCGATTCGAGGTACGCTTCCCGTCGTCGCTGAATGCCGAGCCGATCACCGGGCGCATCTTCGTGTCGCTCTATCCGCGTGACGACACCGAACCGCGCATCGCGTCGTATCTCTCGGCGCGCACGCGCGTGGGTCGCATTCCGTTCTTCGCCGTCGATGTGGAGCAACTCGCGCCCGGTGCGTGGGCGACCATCGACAAGAATGCCATCGGCTATCCGTATTGGAGCATGCAGGACGTTCCGGCCGGCGACTACTACGCGCAGGCCGTCTTCAACGTGTACACGAAGTTCGCACGCGCGGACGGACACACGATCTGGGCGCATCAGGATCAGTGGGAAGGCCAGCGCTGGGCGTTCGCACCGGGCAATCTGGTGAGCACGCCCGTCAAGGTGCGCGTGGATCCGTCCCGTGGATTTCAGATCCGTCTGGACTTCGACAAGAAGCTGCCGCCAATCGAGGTCGAGCCGGATACGAAGTGGGTGAAGCGCATCAAGTTTCAGAGTCCGATGCTGACGAAATGGTGGGGGCATCCGCAGTATCTTGGCGCGACCGTGCTGCTGCCGCGCGACTACGACGAGAATTCGACAACGCGTTATCCGGTGGTGTTCGTCCAGGATCATTTCTCACTCGTGGCACCGTTCAACTTCGCCACGGTCGACACGCAGCCGACGCCCACGGTGAACTTGGCCAAGCCGGGCACGTGGACCGCCGCGGAGATCGGGCGGCCATCGGGAGGCGCGGGCAAGCGCGAATCGGGATTCGAGTTCTATCAGCAGTGGATTCGCGACGACATGCCGCGCATGATCGTGGTCAAGTTTCAGCATCCGACGCCGTTCTTCGATGACTCGTACGCCGTCAACTCGGCGAACAACGGCCCGTACGGCGATGCCTTGCTGCAGGAGCTGATTCCGGAGCTGGAAAAGCGGTACCGGATGATCGCGCAACCGTATGCACGCGTGCTGACCGGTGGCTCGACGGGAGGATGGGAGTCGCTGGCGCTCCAGGTCTACCATCCGGATTTCTTTGGCGGCGCGTGGCCGATGTATCCCGATCCGGTGGATTTCCGGCGCTATCAGCTCATCGACATTTTTCGCGATACGAGCGCGTTTCTGGTGCCGAACGCCGCACCAGGGGCGCCCGAGCGGATGATGCAAATGAGCCCTGAAGGACAGCCTGTCGCCACGATGCGGCAGATCTCGCAGATGGAGCTGGCATCAGGAACGCGCGGTCGGTCGGCGGCGCAGATCGATATCTGGAACGCCACGTACGGTCCCGTTGGAGCCGACGGCTATCCGAAGCAGCTTTGGGATCTGCGTACGGGCCTGATCGATCGCGATGTCGCGGTCTACATGCGCGATAAGGGCTACGACCTGCGCCACTATCTCGAGACCAGCTGGCCGCGCATCGGTCCGTCGCTGGTGGGCAAGCTGCACCTGCTCACCGGCGACATGGATGACTTTTACCTCGGGCCTGCCGTGTATCTGCTCGAGGACTTTCTCGAGTCCACCAAGTCGCCGTACTACGGCGGGTCGTTCCGCTACGGGCGACCGATGAAGGGACACGGTTGGCAGCCGATGACGAATGCCGACTTGCTCCGCGAGATGGCGGCGCAGATCGCGCGGAACGCTCCGGCCGGCGCACCTGTGGGGACGTGGCGCGACGCGCGTCCGCCAAAGCCCTGAACGAAGCCTCCGCACCGACGCGCCAACGCACCACCGCAGGCAGCTGACGGCGCTGCATGCTCGGCGGCGCCGCACCACCAACGGCTTCCGAGCGTTTCCATACCCACCCGAGGACACGATGCACCTCCCCTGTCTGGCCCGCGCGGCGCTGGTTGCGCTCATTGCACAAGCGGTGCCCATTACGCTCGCCCACGCCCAGGATCCGCGCTCGGCACGCTCGCTCAGCGGCCGCGTCACCGAAGAGGGGAACGGGCTGCCGGCTACCCAAGTGCAAATCGTGCTCGGTGCGGTCGCGCTGGGCGCCACGCGCGACGATGGCACCTATTCGGTGCGGCTGCCGGCGGGATCGGTGACCGTGACGTTTCGGCGAATCGGATTCAAGCGCAATGAGATCACGGTCGGGCCGAACATGACCACGCTCGATGTGGTGATGAGTCGGGATCTCCTCCGTCTTGGCGAAGTAGTCGTCTCCGGGCAGGCCACAGGCATCGAACGACGCAATGCGGCCACGGCGATTGCATCAGTAACTGCGGCGGAACTCAATCGCGTACCTGCGCCCAGTCTGGAAACGATGCTCGCGGGCAGAGTACCGGGTGCGGAAATCTCGAGTAACTCCGGTGCACCGGGCGGCGGCAATCAGATCCGACTGCGCGGCATCTCCACCGTCATCGGCGCGGCGACGCCGCTGTACGTGGTGGATGGTGTCATCATCAGTGATGCCACGATTGCGCCGGGTGTCTTCGCCGTGACCGGCTCGTCGGCCAATCCCGTGGCTGGCGGCCGACAGGACAACGCGTCGAATCGCGTGGCGGATCTTGATCCCAACAGTATCGAACGCATCGAAGTGCTCAAGGGCGCGACGGCGGCATCGATTTATGGCTCACGCGCCAACAACGGTGTCGTCCTGATCACGACGAAGCGTGGAGCGCTCGGGAAGCCGGCGTTCACGCTGACGCAGCGGTTCGGTCAGTCTGAAGTGGCGCGAACCATCGGGATGCGACGTTTCAACTCGCAGGCAGATGCCATCGCCACCTTCGGCCCCGCGGTCGGCGCGCTGTGGAAGGAAGGCACCTATTTCGATCACGAGCGTGAGGTGTACGGTCAGACGCCGACCTCGTGGGAATCCGTGATGAGTGTGAGCGGCGGCAGCGCCGACACACGCTACTTCGCCTCCGGGCTGCTCAAGGACGATGGGGGAATCATCGCCAATACGGGCTACCGCAAGCAGTCGCTCACGATGGGACTCGACCAGACAATCAGCCCCAAGCTGACCGCGCGCATCACGAGCAACCTGCTCGGCACCAAGACCGGACGCGGGCTCACGAACAACGACAATCGTGGCGTGGCACTCGGACAGGCGTTGGCACGCAGCCCGTCGTTCATCGATCTGCGCCGAAACGCCGATGGCTCGTTTCCGCGGAATCCGGCGGCGCAGAGCAATCCGCTGGAGACCGCAGCACTGAGCACCAACGAAGAAGTTGTCTATCGGGCCATCACCTCCGGCAATCTCACGTACAATGCGTTCACGCGTACCAGCCAGGACCTGCGTTTCATCGCGAGTGGTGGTGTGGACTTCTTCAATCAGCGCAGCAACATCCTCACACCGCCGCAGCTGCAGTTCGAGCCACTCGACGGATTGCCGGGCACCGCGGTGCGTTCGAACGCGCAAAGCCTGAACATGAATCTCAACCTGAGCGCGGTGCACACCTACCGCACATCGGGCGGCGGACTGCAGGCCACGACGTCGATCGGCCACCAGTACGAACAGCGTGGGCTGAGCAACTCACGCGTGGTGGCGCAGAATCTGATTGGCGGCCTGGACAACATCGGTCGTGCCACTGCAGTGAGTGTGGCCGAAGACGACTCGCGCACCAATGACATCGGCATCAACGCGCAGGAAGAGCTGCTCCTGTTCGACCAGAAACTCTTCCTTGCAGCGGGCTTCCGTGCGGACCGAAGCTCGAACAACAGCGACGCCGACAAGTACTACTACTTCCCGCGCGCCCAGTCGTCGTATCGCTTCACGTCGCTGCCGTGGGCCTTTGAGGAACTCAAGGTGCGCCTCGCCGTGGGCCGCTCGGGCAACCAGCCGCAGTTCGGCCAGAAGTTCACTGAGTTCTTCGGCGGCAACATCGCAGGACTGCCGACTATCGAAATCGGCACCGGCGCACAAACGGCCGACCTGAACCTGCGTCCGGAGATCCAGACGGAAGTGGAGACCGGGCTCGATCTCTCGCTGCTCAAAGGGCGGGCTGCGATCGAGTTCTCGTACTTCAACAAACGCATTGACGACCTGCTCGTGACCGCGACGCTCGCCAACTCCACGGGCTATGGCTTGCGGATCTTCAACGGCGGCACGATGGAGTCGCGCGGTTATGAAGCCGCGCTGCGTGCGTTCCCGATCGTCACGAAGTCGTTCGAATGGAATTCGACCACGACGTTCTCGACGGTGAATGCCAAGGTGGTCTCGCTACCGGTCCCGCCGTTTCAGGCGCCGGGGTTCGGTACGACCTTCGGTGTCTTCCAGGTGGAGGCCGGCAAGTCGCTCACGCAGATCGTCGGCAACGACTCGCTCCCGAACGGTCAGGGCATCGTGCGCCAGGTGGGTGACGCCAACCCGGACTTCCGGATGGGCTTCAGCAACTCGTTTCGCCTCGGCAAGATCAACGTCACGACGCTCTTCGACTGGCAGAAGGGCGGCGAAGTCATCAATCTGACACGATTCCTCTGGGACCTGTCCCGGAACGGACCGGATTGCAACGATATCGCCGCGGCGCCCAACCCGAACAACGAAACGGTCTGTGTCCGTCGTGGGCGCACGTTCTCGCGGCAGACGCGCAACTACATCGAAGACGCGAGCTTCATCAAGATGCGCGAGCTGGCGGTGACGTATGACCTGCCGTCCAAGCTCGTACGGCGCGCCATGAGCCGTGCCGAGTCAGCGCGCCTCACGCTCTCTGGTCGCAACCTGCTCATCATCACGGATTACACCGGTGTCGATCCCGAAGTCTCGAATTTCGGGAGTCAGGCAATCTCGCGTGGCTTCGACGTGTCCCCGTATCCGCCGAGCCGGAGCTTCTGGCTCTCCATCGACGTGAGGTTCTGATCATGACCACAACTCGGCACTATCGCCGTGGCCGGTTGTCCACCGTACTCTCCGCTTCGCTCGTGCTGTCGGCCATCGCCTGCGGCGAGATCGATGTGGCGAATCCCAACAACCCCAGCGTGGATGGGTTGGTGAACTCGCCAACCGCGACCAGTGCCGGTGCGCTCGCGACGGGGCTGCTGCGAGGCACGCGTGCAAATGTCGCGGAAGGAATCCGCTGGCTTGGCGCGTTCGGACGCGAGGGGTATCCCATGTCGGTCACCGGCGCATCACTGCCCGGCAGTGTCCGCGACCCACTGAACGGCAATGGATTTCCGGGCAACATCCTCTACGCCGACCCGTATCGCAACATCCGGTCGGCCAACCTCCTGCTCTCGGCCATTGACGGCGTCGGCGCATGGACCGAGGCGCAGAAACAGGCAACGCGCGGATTCGCGAAGACGATTCAGGCGTACGACTTGCTGCAGGTCATCGTGACGCGCGACGCCTTCGGTGCCCCGCTGGATGCCAGTCTTGATCCCACCGCGCCTCCGGCGCCGATCGCCACCAAAGCGCAGGTGTACGCACGCATTGCGACCCTGCTCGATGAAGCCAGGACGCACTTGCTGGCTGGGGGCGCCGCATTCCCGTTCCCACTTACGGCGGGCTTCGCCGGCTTCAATACGCCAGCGACGTTCCTGCGTGTAAACCGGGCGCTTCGTGCGCGCGCCGCCGTGTACACCGACAACTGGCAGGCAGCGCTGACGGCGCTGAGCGAATCCTTTCTGAGTACCACTGCGCCGCTCACGCTCGGGGCGTACCATGTCTTTACGACCAACTCGGGAGACATCACCAATCCCAACTTTCGACCGGACCTGTTGTTCGCGCATCCCCGGCTGCGTACCGAGGCCAAACTGCGCGCCGATGGAACGCTCGATCTCCGCGCGCAAACGAAGCTGATGACTGTCCCGACGTTCGTCGTGCAGAACATCAGCTCGAACGTGCAGTTCACGATGTATAACTCGGCCACGGCTCCGATCCCGCTGATTCGCAACGAGGAGCTGATCCTGCTGCGCGCCGAGGCCAATCTGGGATTGGGCAACACCGCGCTGGCCATTCAGGACATCAATCTCGTTCGGAGCACCTCGGGTGGGCTTGCGCCACTGCCAGCGACGTTCTCGGGTGATTTGCTCACCGAGCTCCTGTACGACAAGCACTATTCGCTGCTGTGGGAAGGCGGCCACACCTGGATCGACATGAGACACTATGGTCGGCTCGAGCGCATTCCCGTGCGCGCGGCCGATCCACGGCTGTTTCCTGCGATGCCCATTCCGGTGGCCGAGTGTCAGCCGCGCAGTCCGCAGCCCGTCGGGTGCGGCATTGTCAACGGCATCACGCCAACCCCACAGCCGTAAGCCTGCGTCGTGCCGGACATCGCACAACGAGCTGTCCGGCACGCGTCATGATCCTTCATGTCTCGAGGCGCCTCAGCATGTCATACACGCGATCTTCAGTCGTCACCATTGGCGCCATCGTCTGCGCGATCGGCGCTGCACGGCTAGACGCACAGCCGCAGCCACTGTCGCAGCCGTTGTCGCAGGCGCTGAGCGCCGCTGAGGTCACCTCTGTCCGGTCGATTGTCGGCGGCGTTGCGCCGCAGTGGTCGCCGGACGGCGCTCGATTGCTCATCGGCGGTGCGCTCGGTGGTTCCGATCTCTGGACGGTGCCGTCGTCAGGTGGGCTGCCGAGTCCACTCGACATCCAGATGGGGGAGATCGCGTTCCTGCAAACGCATCAACCGAAGTACTCACCGAACGGGCAGTGGCTGTCGTACATCTCCAACCGCAACGGGCCGGCCGAGATCTTCGTGCGTTCACTGCGGGACGGCACCGAGTTTCAACTCACGCGGCTCGGCGGACGCATCAACTCGTACTCCTGGTCACCGGATGGCAATGCCATCGCATTTGCCGGTGACAAGTTCGGCCACTACGACATCTTCACGGTCACCGTACCCGGTAAAGCCGTCGTGCGCGTCACCAACGACACCCGCTACGACGTCTTCCCTTCGTGGACGCCGGACGGCCAGCGTGTGGTGTACGCGCGCATGGATGATCGCTGGCTTGAACATGAAGTGCTCGAGTTGCCGGCGTTCGGCGGTGGTCAGCCGCGTTTGATTGTCAAGGATGCCGATTTCTTCGACTACCAGGCCGGTGGCAACTTCGGATACTCTCTCGTGTCGCCGGACGGAACCACACTGCTCTTTCGTTCGCACCGCAGTGGATGGATCAACTACTGGCTGGTGCCGATGAACGGCGGCCCCCCGCGTCAGGTCGCGGCCGAAGCGGCCAACCAGTCGGGCGCCCACTGGTCTCCGGACGGCAAGTCGATTTTGTATCACGCGCTCTGGAACGGCACGCAGGACTTGCGCGTCGTTGCAGCTGCCGGTGGTGCGGCTCGCGTGCTGGCGAGACCGGACGGCATGGGCGTGATCAGCAGTGCCGAGTGGTCACCCGATGGACGACAGGTGAGTTTCACACGCGAAACGCCTTCCGAAGCGGCGGATCTGTTCGTCGTTCCCGCCGCTGGTGGCGCACCGCGACGACTCACGGTCTCGGCTGGCCCGGAGTACCTCGCCAGGCAGCTGATCACACCGCGGAAGGTCTCGTATACGTCGTCGGATGGGCTCACGATCCAGGCCTACCTTTACGAACCCATCGTTGCGGCGGGGAAGAAGGCCCCGGGCATCCTGTATATTCATGGCGGTCCGACGTCGTCCTTCAACGACACGTATCAGGCGCAGGTGCAGTTCCTCGCGATGCAGGGGTACGCGGTCTTGTTGCCCAACATCCGCGGCAGCTCCGGCTACGGCAAACGTTTTGAAGATGCAAATAACGGATGCTGGGGGCGTTGCGATCTCCTCGATGTCACGGCGGGTGTCGAGTTCCTGAAGACACTGCCCTACATCAATGCGAATCGCATGGGCATCACCGGCACCAGCTACGGCGGATGCATGAGTCTCGCCGCCGCCGCCTTCGCGCCTGGAGTCTTTCAGGCGGCGATCGCCGGTTCGGGATACGGCGACTGGCTGCACTTTCACGCTGAGCAGGAACTGCGTCACGTCAAGCTGGTGGAATACGAGTTCGGCCCGCTTCCCGCCGCAGAAGACAAATACCGGCTGGCATCGCCGATCTTCTACATGAAGGATATCCAGACGCCGATCATGCTCATTCACGGCGTCGGGGCGCAGCTGCCGCGCTCCGTGGCATCGGCGTTGTTCGCCGACCGGCTCGAGATGAACTACAAGCCGTTTACCTACAAGACGTATCCGAACGAGAATTACTACATCCGTCGTCGGGACAACCTTCAGGTCATGCTTGGTGACATGGTCGCCTACTTCGACCAGCACCTGAAGGACGACATGAAAGAGCCGACGCGAGCGAACGGCGGCGGCCGGTGATTCGCCGGAGCGCGGTACTCCTGCTCCTGCGCAGCGTTGAGGCTCGCCCCATCCGCACCGCGCCGCGTCATCTGGTTGCGCGGTTTCCGGCGGCGGCGCGATCCGCGTACACGGAGATTTCCAGCAGATCCCAGGTCGTGTCGGCGCCGGCAGTCGCGCCCGGCTGCGGGATCGGCGAAACCGATGCTCCCGGTGTGCGAACTCGCCGCGAAGGTGGGCGAGGCCTATCGCTTTGAATGGGCGTCGGCCGATGGCGCGTAGCGCTTTGGATTCTTTGTCTCCGAGCGTGGCCGCCGCGGTGCCATCGGCACACGCCTCGACGCTGTTGCCCATGCCCCCGGGCAGGGTGAGCTGCGGGACGATACGCGCGACCGTGCTGCGCGTACAGGGCGGGCATCGGTGCGTCGGCAATGCGGCGGTCGAGGAGCGGCACGGCACGGGCCCATGCCTCTGCCTCATGTGTGTCGCCGAAGTTACTTCATCTCCTTCAGCACGAGATACTCGCCACCGGTCTTGAGCGTGACACGCACGACCTTCGCTGAGCGATTGCGCCAGAACCACCCGTGCATGCCATCGTACACCGCCACCAGGTCGCCTTTGTCCGTAGTCGCCGTGCCTTTCGCGTAGCGGTGCGCCGCGAACCCTGTTGGTGGATTGGGTGGCTCACCATGCGTGTTGTAGTACACCTCCGCGCCGTCCGTCTTCCACTCGTAGTACGCCTTCTCCGCTTTGCGCATCGCGAGTTTGAGTTCGATGCTCTGATTGGGTTGCAGCGTCACGGTCATCGAGTCGCGCCAACGACTGGCCTGCACGTCTGCAGACGTCGCGCCGTTGCGCCTGTGCGCAGGGCCACCAGCCGCATCCATTGCGGCATTTGCTGCGGCTTCCGTCGCGAGCGACACCTTGATGCGCCCCATTTCCGTCAGGCCGAGCACGGCGCCCAGCCCGATCGGATCGCGTCCTGCTTCTGCGGGAAGCACGACACCCACCGTGAGTAGCGCCGCGAGACCAACAGCCACGAGCGACGCGCGTGCCAGCGTGCGCGGCGATGGGAGTACGTCCGGACGATCAGATGCTTGTGACACGAGAATCTCCTAGCCCTGAGCTGGTGAGAGGTATCCGTTCAGTTGATACAGCACGAGTCCGACGCCACTGAGGAACAGCATCACATTCGCCGTCTTGGCATAGCGCACAAATGTCGTGCTGCGCCGCCAGCAGCTGATCGCGATGAGGATGACACACAGCGCAAGGAACTGTCCGATTTCGACACCGAGGTTGAACGCGATCAGGTTGGGCAGCAGTCCATCCGTCGCCAACTCGAAGTCGAGCATCTTCGTGGCGAGACCGAGACCGTGGCACAGCCCGAACAACATCGTTGCTGCGCGCGGATCTGGCTGTCGACCAAACCACGTCGCCAGGACGCCGAGGTTGTCGAGCGCCTTGTACGCGACCGAGGCGCCTATGATCGCATCGATGAGATACGCGTTGATGCTCACCTCCGCCAGCACGCCGGAGACGAGCGTGAGGGAATGACCCAGGGCAAAGAGCGTAACGTATACGCCAATGTCCTTGAGTCGATATAAATAGAAGATGACGCCGAACAGAAAGAGCAGATGATCGTAGCCGGTCACCATGTGCTTCGCGCCCAGGTAGATGAACGGCACGATACGCATGCCGAACGTCTCCATGATGTAGCCTTTGTCGCCGGCGGTGACGCCGTGCGCCCACGCGACCGCCGGCATCACCGTCGCACCGATGGCGAGCAGCGTCGCCGGCGCACGTGTACGTGCACGTGAGAGCGAGGGCTGCGTTCGTCGGCTCTCGCGCGATACGCTGCCGGAGGATTTCATGTGCATGGTCAGGCCGGGAGTGGATGGCGTCCGTTCGCCGGAGCAGCGGCACGGAGATGATCGTGAACCACGACGGTTGCGGCCACACGATCTCCGAACAACCAGTACAACGGCCGTAACACGATCATCGTCAGCGCCGTGGCCGAAAGTAGTGCCCACGTCGCCGCGCGCGCGCGTTCAGACCGTACCACGACGTGCAGAAAGTATGCAGCACCGTGGTCGGCATCGGCGCGGTGGTGGCGTGCGCCTCCTGCACAATCGCCCACGCGTCGTCGAGATTGCCGTGCATGAGATGCGCGGCCGCCAGCGCCGACTGCGCGAACGCGGCGCTGCCGACGTCGCCGTGCGCCTGCAGCAGCGCCAACCCACGCTCGGTACCGGCGACAGCCTGCGCTCAGTTGGCATGTCCGCCAGCGCATCATCAAGAGACCCGCAACGTCGGTCCGTTCGAATGCCGATGATCCCGGGTCCGAGGCTCGAATGCGAGCATCTCCTCTCCGCCCGCGCCGCCGAGGTGCCCGGCGAGCCTGTTTTGCAGGAGCGCGGACCGGAAAAAGCCGGTGCCGTCGATGACCAACTTCATCGCGGGGACGTCAGGCGTGGCGAGCGGCCGGATCGTGCCGGCGCGCTCCGGGGCCTTCGGCGGGGCGGCGTTCGTCATGGGGTGCGTTTGCAGTGAGAGGTGGTTGCCCGCGGGCGTCGACTACGCCAGTAACGACTTCCTGATCGCTCGCAACGCGCGCGCGAACGGCTCCACGTCGTCGGTGCCCGCCGCGAGCACCAGCGAGCCCTCGATGCGCACGACCGCGTCCTCGGCGCGCAGTCGCGCCGCCGCTGCGGGCACGCCCGCTTCACGCGCCAGCGATTCGATTGCCTTCATCCAGCGCAAAAAGACCGCGCGCAGCGGTGCCTGCAGGGCGTGACGATCGGTGGTGGCCGCCAACCGCTCGAGCAGGCAGGCTTTACGTCCGCCGTCGTAGAACGCGTCGATGGTGGCGATCATGTGCCGGAGCTTTTCGTCGGGACGTCCGTCCAGGGCCAGCGGCGCAAAGAGATTCGCTTCCAATGTGTGGGCGAGCTCGCTCAGCACATCGGCCGCCATCTGCTCCTTTCCGCCAGGGAAATAGTGGTACAGACTCGATTTTCCGAGTCCGGTTGCGTGCGCGATGTCCGTCAGCGACGCGCCGTCGTAGCCGAGTGTGCGGAACGTATCGGAGAGTCGCGCGAGCAGTTCTGCCTTGGGCAGGCGTGGTGCAGGCATCGGGCGGGAGCGTGGGGGACAAGCGTGGGCTGCATGGTGGCCTGAATGAACGGTAGACCGAGCGAGGCGCGTGCACCAGCAGCAGGGGGCTTGCGTTCGAACGATCGGTCCAGTAGTGTACCGACCGTTCGGTCTGTCCATTCACCGCACGACACGGAGTTCCGCATGTCGCGCCTCCCGCCCATCGATCCCACTACCACCACCGGCACGGTCGCCGCGCAGCTCGAAGGCACGCAAGGCCATGGGCGGCACGCCCAACATGTTCCTCACCGCCGCCCAGTCGCCGGCGGCGCTCACGGCGCTCAACGGCTTCTTCGGCGCGCTTGCGAAGAGCAGCCTTGGTGGCAAAGTCGGTGAGCGTATCGCTATCGCCGTCGCGCAGCAGAACGGCTGCGAGTATTGTCTGTCGGCCCACACCGCCATCGGGACGATGCACGGCATCGACGCCAGTGAGTTGTCGGCAGCGCGCCACGGCGCGTCGACCGATCCGAACACCGCAGCCGCGATGTCGTTCGCCACCGCGATCCTCAGCACACGTGACCAGGTCGATCACGCGACGCTCGCGGCCGCTCGACTGGCCGGATTGAGCGATGGTGAGCTGGTGGAAGTCGTGGCGCATGTGGCGCTCAACGTCTTCACGAACTACCTCAACAATGTCGTGCAGACGGAAGTCGATTTTCCCCGGGTTGCACTCGCCGCGGCCTGAGCTGTTCACCAACGGGCGTGTACGAGCGCGCCACAACCGAGAGCTTCGCATGACTACGATTGCCCCGCCGTTTACGCTCGAGCGCGCGACTGCCAAGGTCCAGTTGGCTGAGGACGCGTGGAATAGTCGTGATCCACAACGGGTGTCGATGGCCTACACGGAGCACTCGGAGTGGCGCAATCGTGCGGAGTTTCTCAACGGCCGCGAGGCGATCCGTGCTTTTCTGGTTCGGAAGTGGGCGCGTGAGCACGAGTATCGACTGAAGAAAACGTTGTGGGCCTTCGGTGACGATCGCATCGCTGTGCGTTTCGAATATGAATGGCACGATGACGACGGCCAGTGGTGGCGATCGTACGGCAACGAAAATTGGGAGTTCGACGCCTCGGGCCTCATGGCGCGACGCTTCGCGAGTATAAACGATGCGCCGATTGCGTCTGCCGACCGGCGCATCATTCTGCCAGCGCGCGACTGATGTCGCTGAGCGTGGCGGGGCTCTGGCGCTATCCAGTGAAGACACTGGCCGGCGAGGCGACCGACTCCGAAGTCGCGCGGTATGTCGGCGCCGAGCGCTTCGACGTGTTGCCGTTGCTCGTCGCGACCGACGGCGCCGTCAAGGAATTCGGACGCGATATCCGACGGCTCCGACCCAACATCCTCATCGGCGGCGTCAAGGGTATGGCGGAGCGCACGTGGGAGAATCGCACGTTGACCATCGGCGACGCAGTGATTCGACTGGACTCACTGCGCGCGCGCTGCCCGATGACGACGGTGGATCCGGACACGATTACGCGCGACCCGTCAGTGCTCCGCGACCTCGGCCAGCGCTTTGGCGGCAAGTTGGGATTGAATGCGGAGGTGTTGCGCCGATCCGATTATCCGCCGAAAGATCCGACGGTCGGAGGGGCGCTCGGCCTTATGTCACGCGCCTTCCCACACAGCGGCATCGACCTGCGCGATCGCGTGCGTGCATTGTCGGAAAATGGCAGCGTGCCCGGCGCGCCGGAGTGGCGCTGGATCTTCACGCCTGGACACACCGCAGGTCACGTCTCGCTGTTCCGCGAACGCGACCGCGCGCTCATCGCTGGCGACGCACTCGCGACGGTGAACCAGGATTCGCCGCGCTCCATGTTCAACCTGCGAAGCGAGGTCTCGGTGCCACCCGCTCCGCTCACCACGGATTGGGGCGCGGCGCGCGCGAGCGTTGAACGGCTGGCCGACCTGCGCCCGTACATCATCGGCGCCGGGCACGGATCGCCAGTGCGCGGGCCACACGTCGCGGACGATCCCGAACGATTCGCCAGCGCATTCACGCCCCCCACCGGTGGGCGCTGCTCCGATCGCCCGGCAATTACCGATGAAGGCGGCGTAGGGAGCATGCCGCCGCCGGTGCCAGACACCCTGCCGCGCAACCTGCTCATCGCCGGCCTCATGGCGGGTGGCGCGTACCTCGCATTTCGGAATCGTCGAGGCCGCGCTGACAGCTGCGAGCGTAGCTCGCGGGATGCGTAAAATCGCTGCCCTTACGCGGTAAAGCGACGGAAGGCCTCGTCAACGGCGCGGGTAGCGCCGACCACAGCGCCCGCGAGATAGCCGGGCTCGATCGGACTGGTCTCGCTGCCCGCGAGCGCAAGACGTGTCTGCCAGGGCCCGGACACCCACGGCGCGGGATCCGCCGCGACATGCCCGGTCGCCGCGCGGTCGGCCGCGGTCGCAGTCAGTGGGTCGGCCGCCCAGTCCTTGAGCAAGGTCGCGCGTGGCTGCCGCGCCTCGGCCCCGAAGAGCCGCTCGAATTGGTGGAGGCAGGCGCGGATCAACGCGTGTTCGCCGAGTGCCGCGCGCTGGTCGGCGCTGACGCCGAGGAACCCGAACAGTGCCGCTTGGCCAGACGCCGTGGTCGCGTCGTGAATCTCAGGCATTGGACCGACCATGCTTTGCGCGGTGCCGGCGAGGCCCGCCTCGCGCCAGAAGGGGCGATCGTAGCACGCGATGAACTTCGCATGCGGCGCCATCCACGTCGGTGCCGCGCGCCAGCGTTGCGCGGTCGGCACGTCGTGCGCGGGCGTGAACGCCACCGTCGCCTCGAGTAGGCGGGGCGGCACCGCGGCAATGACATATGCGGCGACGAGCCGCTCGACGATTCCGTCGGCCCGCTGGATCGTGAGCTCCACCGCGTCCTCAACGAGCATCATGGCCGTCACGCGCGCGCCGAGTTGGACGTGCTCGGGCAGAAGGTCCTGGGCGAGCGCGCGGACGAGCGAGCCGGTACCGCCAGCGAGGCGAAAGCTGCGTGGCTCCTCCGGATCGCCGTGATAGCGTTGCGGCCCCTCGCGCGTCATGCGCTCGAAGATCACGTCGCCGTCGCTGTGCTGCGCGAACGCCGGCAGGCCGAGTTCCGCGATCAGGTCGCCGATCGCCGGCTGCAGGTGCGGCCAGTACCACGAGGGGCCAAGGTCGAACCCGTCATCGGCTGGCTGGCCGTCGCGGTCTACCGTGAGGATGCGCCCGCCGAGTCGATGCCGGGATTCGATCAGCACGTAGTCTCGGTGGGCCGCTCGCAGCAAACGGGCGGCCTGCAGGCCCGCGAGGCCGGCGCCGATGATGGCAATTGGAGTGCGTCGCATCGCACAAACTTACGGAGGCTCATCGCTGATTCCTGCACGCTTGCCCTAAGGGATCTGCATCAACACATTGCGAATCGGTCGGCCATTCGCCATTTGATCTCCCGGAGTGACAACGATGCGCGGTGTTTCCAGACGAACGTTTCTTGCCGCACTTGCCGCTGCACTACCAACAGCGTCGTTCGTTCGACTCGCCCATGCCGCTGCGGTGGACGATCTCGCGGGACGTCCACAGACGTTAATCGCACTGGGCGACGCGGTGCTTCCGGCGGAGCTTGGTCGCGCGGGCATTGCCGCGAGTGTTGACGGATTCCAGCGGTGGATCGCCGGATATCGCGAGGGCGCCGAGCTGGTGCACGGGTATGGGACGTCCAAGCTCACTTGGACGGGCCCGACGCCTGCGACGCGGTGGGCCACGCAACTGGACGCGTTGGATCGTGCGGGAGCGCGCGCACACGCACGGCCGTTTTCCTCCCTGACGGTCGCGCAACGCCAGGAGCTCGTGCGGCTGGAGCTCGTGGACTTCAAAGAGGACCGCATTCCACCCGTCGGCCGGAGTCCTCATGTGGCCCTCGCACTGCTCGCGCACTTCTACGACAGCGACGCTGCGAATGACCTGTGCTATGAGGTGCAGATCCTGCGTGAGAACTGTCGTCCGCTGGCGATGTCGTCGCGGAAGCCACTGCCCCTCGCGAGGACCCGCCGCACATGATCGGCTTCACGAAGCGTCGGGTGATCGAGAGTGATGTGTGCATCATCGGCTCGGGCATCAGTGCCGCCATGGTCGCACAGAAGTTGGCGCGCACGACCAAAGGCAAGATCGTCGTCGTCGAGGCGGGCGATGAAGCCCCCCCACTCGCCAAACGGTACGCGCTCCGCGAGCGATTCAAGAGCTACGGCGAGAGCCCGTGGCCGGACGACCACCTCGATGGCTACGAGATCGATGGTCCGCTGCAATCGCGCTCGATGCAGGTGGGCGGACTCGCGATGCACTGGGGTGGGGTGACGCCACGCTGGTCGCCGGAGGATTTTCGGTCCCGGTCACTGTTCGGCGTGGGCACCGACTGGCCGATCTCCTACGACGATCTCGATCCGTACTATCAGGAAGCGGAGGACATCATCGGTGTGGCGGGAGAACAAGGGCCGTCGGCGATCGACCCGCGCAGCAAGCCGTTCCCGATGCCGGCGATTCCGCTGACCTACAACCTCGGGCTGCTCAAGGAGTGGACGACGCAGGCCGGCATCGTCATGTGGAGTCAGCCGGCCGCCAAGAATTCCCGGCCGTACGATGGGCGCAACGAGTGCTGCCGCAACGATACCTGCTCACCCATCTGCCCCATCGGCGCCAAGTACTCGCCCGATGTCACGTGGGATCGCCTGCGTAAATCAAATCGCATCACGTTGTATCCCCGCACCATCGTACGCCGCCTCAATCTCGACGAGCGATCGTCGCGCATCGTGTCGGCGGCGGCGATGCAGCGCAACGCCGGAGCGGGCGCGGGCACCGAGGTGGAGTTCCGCGCGAAACAGTTCGTGGTCGCCGCCGGGTATGCGTGGAGTGCGCATTTGCTGCTGCTCTCCCGCGGCAGTCGCGCACCGGATGGACTGGCCAACCGATCCGGCACAGTGGGCAAGTACCTCGCCGGGCACCGGAGCCAGCAGGCCTACCTCGCGCTGCCGATGCGGCTGTATCCAGGAATGAGCGCGCATCATTCGCTGCTGAGCAAGCAGTTCATGCGCGCACCGGCGGGCGACAAATACTTACGACACGACCTGCGGGTGTGGGAGTCGTCGGTCGGGCGCGAGCCTCGGCTTCGCGACGACGCTGGCACGCCGTTGCTGGGCGACGCGATCATGAAGGATTGGCGGGAACGTGCCAAGACCGGCGTCGCGCGCGTGCGCTCGTACTACGACGTGATCCCCGACCGATCCAGCGAACTCACGCTCGATGCGACGCGACGGAACGCGTGGGGTGACCCGTTGCCGAAGCTGGCGTTCCGCGACGCGCCCGAGTCGGCGGCGTTGCGCGGCTACTCGAACGAGACCCTGCGCACGCTCTTCGCGAAGATGGCACGCGCTGGGGGCGGTACCGTGCTGAGTGGCGCGTCCGGCGAAGGCAGCGGATGGCAGGATCATCCCGCCGGCGGCTGTCGTATGGGGACCGACCCGACTACGTCGGTGGTGGATGCGTGGGGCCGCACCCACGATCACGAGAACCTGTTCGTGGTCGGGGCGCCGACATGCGTCAGCGCATCCTGTGCGAACGCAACGCTGACGTTCTGTGCGCTTGCCCTGCGCTCAGCCGACGAGATGGCGCGCTGACGCGCCATCTCGTCGGGCGCGCCGCGCGTCAGTGCGCGCCGTCGAGGGAAAAGGCCACCAGTTCGGAGTTGTCGCCGCCCCCGGTCGCCATGACGAGATACTGCACGCCATTGGCACCACGATAAGACACGGGATTGGAGTAGCCACGTCCCGCCGGCAGATCGTATTGCCAGCGCACGGTCCCATCGCGCGTATCGAGCGCGTACAGCACCGCGCCACCACCAGTGGCGAAAATGAGTCCACCACGCGTGACCGTGCCTCCCACTGCGCCGGCCACGCCGAGAGGGGGCAGGGTCACACCCTTCAGCAACGGGTGATCGCGAATTGCCGGCGTGTCGCCAAGCGGCACCTGCCATAGCTGCTTGCCGTTATCGAGGTTGATGGCCGTCATGTTGCCGTAGGGCGGCTTGATCAACGGCAATTGCTGCGGCGGCGTGTGATCCGCCATGCCGGAGTCGGGATCGGCGGTGACACCCAACCCGCTCCCCGTCAGATCGACGGTGTACTCGTAACCGATCGTGTCGTTGGGGACGCCCTTTTTGATGCGGTAGAGCACCGGATTGTTGGTTCCCTTCACGAACAGGGTATGTGTGACCGGATCGTACGCCGTGCTCCCCCAACCGGCACCACCGATCGAGCCCGGCATCGTGATCGTGCCCTGTTCCGAGGGCGGCGTGAAGATAGGACCACTGCGGTACTTCCGGAACACCTCGAGCGCGCGACGCTTCAGTTCGGGCGTAAAGTCGATGAGGTCGTCCTCGGTCACTGCTTGCCGCGTGAACGGCGCCGGATTGGTGGGCATCGGTTGCGTCGGGGACGCGCGCTCGCCCGGCACATCGCTCGCCGGCACCGGTCGCTCCACGATCGGCCAGATCGGCTTGCCCGTCACTCGATCGAACACGTAGATCCATGCCGTCTTGGACGGCACTGCGACGACATCACGCGGGCGTCCGTTCCAGGTGATCGTGGCGAGCACCGGCGGCGCCGGCAGATCGTAGTCCCAGAGCCCGTGATGCACGAGCTGATAGTGCCACACGCGCCGGCCCGTCTTCATATCCAGCGCGACCACCGACTCGGCGAACAGATTGTCGCCCTTGCGGTCGCCACCATACCAGTCGTTGGTGGGCGTCGACACCGGAAGAAAGAGCAGTCCACGCGCGACATCGAGGCTCATCGGCGACCAGACGTTGGTGTGGCCCATGTACTTGTACGAGCCATCCTCCCACGTCTCCGAGCCAAACTCGGCCGAGTCGGGAATGGTGTGAAAGCTCCACACCCGCCTGCCCGTCCGGACGTCGAACGCCTGCACGTCGCCCGGCGGATCGTTGCGATACCGGATGCGATCACCGACCCCGTTGCCAACGACCACCAGATTGCCCCAGACGATCGGCGGCGAGGTGTTCGTGTAGTGCAGCTTGTTGACGGCGCGACGGAGCGTTGCCGTGAGGTCCACTTCGCCGTTGACGCCGAACGACGGAATCGGCTTACCGGTCTTCGCATCGATCGCAATGAGTTTCCAGCGCGCGTTGATGAAAATGCGCCGCTCGGTTCGCGATGACCACGTGGCGACACCGCGATGGACCAAGCCGGTTCCGTTCGACGGTTGTCCGGCGCGCCAGATTTCCGGATCGAACTTCCACAACTGCGCGCCGGTCGTGGCGTTGAGCGCAGCCACCGCGGCGTACCCCGTCGAGACGTACATGGTATCGCCGATGACGACCGGCGAGGCCTGGAACGAGCCGGGGCGCGCCGGCAGCTGACCGGGCGATGCGGGAATAGCGCGTTCGCCCGTATTCCAGCGCCACGCCAGCTTAAGCCGACTCACGTTCTCGCGATTGATATCGGTGAGCGCGGAGTAGCGCATCGCGCCCGGGTCGCCACTGGTGGTCGGCCAATCCACCCGTTGTGCGCCGGCGCTTAGCGCGCATGTCAGCGAGAGCAGCGCCAGGGATGCAACACGAGTCACGGTCATGGATACCTGCGAAGGGGTCCGGCGAGAGTGGGCGGCGAACGATACACAATACCGTGCTTCATCACGAACGAGACGCGCTCGAACGCGGAAGTATCGGTGCGCGGATCGCCATCGAACGCGACGAGGTCTGCCTCGTATCCTACCGCGATCTTTCCGATCGTGCTCCCCAGCCCAAGCGATGCCGCCGACATCGAGGTGGCGGAGGTGATGACATCCACCGCCTTTTCACCGTTCTGCGTGACGCGGCAGCTCAGGTCGCGCGCGTTCTCTCCGTGGGCGCCCGCGACGGCATCGGTGCCATAAATCACCTTCAGCGCGGGTACGGCGAGGTATCGCTTGACGAGATCCCGGCGCAACGCCAGCGAGCGCTCGGTCGCTTCGAAACCTTCGTCATTGTAGTTGCCGATACCGCGGAACCATTCCTTGTGGTCGAGGTAGTTGCGCGACACCAACTCGCATTGCGGCTCGAAATATGTGCCCGCCTTCGCCATCATCTGCAACGCTTCGTCGTCCACCAGCACGCCATGGTCCACCTGCGTGCATCCCGCGCGCACCGCCGCTTTCGCGGCTGATGCGGCGTGCGCGTGCACGATCGAGCGCAGCCTCAGGCGCTTGGCCTCGCCGCACGCCGCATCGAGTTGCTCCTGCGACATGGTCTGCACGCCGCCGTCGCGAATGCTCTTCGAGGCGAAGATCTTGATCACGTCGGCGCCGCGGTCGTGAAACCGGCGCACCGTCGCCCGGACGGAATCAGGCGGACCGGCATTCTCGTTGAGCGAGCCGAGCGAGGTGAGCACGCGCGGACCGGCGATCACGCCACGATTGATGGCGTCGCGGATGGCCCTGTCCTCCATGCCACCCACGCTCTGCACTGTCGTAAAGCCCGCCTGCAGCATGCGCTGTGCATTCCCGATGACATTGAGCGTTGCCGTCTGTTCGCTGTCGCCGTCGTCCCCGCGATGCAGCCGCAGCTTCTCGTTGATGTACCAGCCCATGTGCACATGGGTGTCGATCAATCCGGGCACCAGCATACGAGTGCCGAGGTCGATGTCCGCGCGTCCGCGTGCTGGGCGCAGTTCTGCGATCCGCCCACCGCGCACGACGACATCGGTGTTCGTGCGTACCGCACCGGTTCCATCCATAATCGCCGCCGCGCGCACGACGAGGACACTGGTATCAGGCGCTTGCGCGCGCGCAGGCAGCGCACTGGCGGCCAAAGCCAATGCGCTGCCCAAACCCACTCGGCGCCAACATGGCTGACGAGGGCTCATGGCGTACCGACGTTGTTCGGATTGGTGTCGATCTCCTGTCGCGAGACAGGAAAGCACGAGCTCTGCCCCTCGAGATACGAGGCCGTGCCGGGAATCTCCTTCGGATCGAGCGCACCGGGCGTGCTGGTTGCGGCCCAGCGGCGACGATCGGCAAGACGCCGCCCTTCCAGCCACAGTTCGATGCCACGCTCCCGCTTCAGCAGCGTCCACGCCTCCAGAAGCGTCGCCGGTCGTGCCGCCACCGGTGCACCGACACTCGCGCGGTTGGCATCGATGGTTGTCATCGCACTCGCGATGTTCCCGCTGCGGAGCGCCGCCTCCGCTTCGATCAGACGCGCCTCGCGACCTGACGCGAGGTTCACGCCGGCGGTGCGTACGTCGTACTTGGCCTGCGGCCACCAGTTCACGGCGCCCACCGGCGGGAACGCCCCGGAACCTTTGAGCGCGGTCGTTGTGTAAGCCACACGCGGGTCCTTGCTGGCGTCGTAGTACTGCGCGTACCAGGTATTCCATGCAGACGTGGCCTTGAAGAACGACTGCGACGTGGACGACCACATGGTGCGGTTATACCCGAATTCGTCGATGTTGGCGAAGTACGGCATCTTGTACGCGAAGGTCGTGGGCACGCGTCCGGCGTCGGCCACCGCCCCGGTCCAATCGGCCAAGGCAACGCGCACCTGGGCGCGTCCCGCGTACGCCGCATTGACGAGCGTCATGTTGTTTGCCGCCGAGGCTACCGTGATCGCGGCCGTGAACGTCGACTCGGCGCGCACGAGATTGTCGCGGGCCGGCGTGGCCGGTCCACCATCGATGATACTGACGCACATCGCCTCACCAAGCACCCGATAGGTGAAGGCACGCCAGAGGAGCGCCTGCGCCGCTTGCGGGTGCCGTGCAAAGACTGCTGGACCCATCACCGTCTGGAGCCGTGCAACCGCTTGATCGCCGAGCCATCGCGCGCGCGACAGGAGATTCCACGGCGTGCCCTGTTCCTCGGTCACGAGCAGTCCAACCCAGTTGCGTGGCTCGACGCCGAACTGTCCGCTCTGGCCGGTGGGAAAGAGTTCACGTGTCGCGACGGCGCTGTGGAGCACGAGATAGTTCATCCCGTCGCCGAGCGTGTAGCCGACGCCGGCCACCTGTGCCGTCAATGACAGCGAGTCCGAAAGAAACGCATCCTGCGTCGGTCCCGGATTCGTGACGGTGAAATCACAGCCGGAGAGGCCGCCGAGGACGGCGACGAGCGCAAAGCCGCGTCTGGCCAGACGACCGGCCGTTCGTACTGTATAGGTTGTAGTCATGGGATTTCCGGTTAGAACGTCAGGCGGACGGACATCAAAAACGTGCGCGGGATCGGGATGCTGCCACCAACGCTGCGGACCTGCTGCGTCATGCCGGTGTTGCCGGTCGTGAAGCCTCCCGACGTCTCGGCATCGATGGCGGTGTTCTTCGCCTTCTTCCACCACAGAACGTTCTGGCCGGAAAGCGAGACCAGCGCGCTGGTCACCCCGCCGACATTCAACGCGAACGAGCGACGCAACGTGATGTCGCGCAACCTGAAGAAATCGAGCGGGAAGATTGCGTAGTCGCGAATGGCCAGCGACGAGATGCACTTGCCGCGGATACCTGCCGGTACCGCCGCGAGATTGCCGGCATCCAACTGCGCGTAGGCGTTGAAGCACGAGGGCCAGCGGATACCGCGCACCATCGCCTCACCATCCAGCAGACTGTACGCAAAGTGTCCGCCCTGATACTCCCCTCGCGTGGAGAAGGTGAGCGCCCACGGCAGCGTGAAGCTCGTGTTGGCGCCGATCGTATGTGTCGGCGTATTTGGGCCGATGTCGCAGTTGGCCTTCCGAACAGGTGCCGCCAACTCGTCCGGATTGCTGACGCAGAATCCCTGAATGTTGGGCACCGGCTTGCCGACCTGAATCCAGCCGTTGTTGCCAAGCGTGAACGGTGCGGCACCGCCAAGGCTCAGGACTTCGCTGTAGTTGGTGGAGTACGTGAAGCCGGCATCCCAACCCAGACGCTTGCCTTGAAGCAGCGTCGCGTTGACACCGACCTCCACGCCGTGGCTTTGCAGTCGGCCGACGTTCTCGAGCTGGCTGGCCCACCCGCCTTCCGACGGCGACTGGCTGACCGCAAAGAGCGCGTCACGCGTCTGGCGGCGATAGGCCGTCACGTCGACGGTGACGCGACCGTCGAACGTGGCACTCTCGAACCCACCTTCGACTTCGGTGGTGCGCTCGGGGCCCAGGTTCGCATTGCCGAGATTGCGTGGAATGAAGGCCGACGTGCCGCCCCAGCTGTACGACGTCCATGTCCGCAGCGCGTCAAACGCACCAGGGGCGCGACCGCTTTGCCCGTAGGCCGCCCGCAGCTTCATCGTGCCGAAGCGATCCGGCCAGAACGATTCATCGGAGAGCACGTACGAACCGCTCACTTTCGGATAGCTCTGCAGACCCAGTGACTGACCGAACGCGCTGTTGCCGTCGAAGCGAACGCCGAACGTGAGGAAGTAGCGATTGTTCAGGTCGAACACGTTCTGTACGAACAGTCCGCCGTTGGTCACGCGAATGCGATCTTCGGTGCCCAAGGCGACGGCACCATTGGAGACGGTCTGCTCGCCGGGCCCCGGGAAGTTTCTGGACGCGGCCACCACGTTCACCTGATCGGCGGAAATGGCCTGGGCGCCGGCCGACAGACTGGTCCGCAGCTTGCCGAACAGATTTCGCGAATAGGTCGCGGCATAGTCGAACGTGGACGTCCGGCTCGTGTACACGCCGTTGCTGATCTGCCCCAACGGCACCGTCGCGAAGCCGAAGGGCATGTAGTTGCGTGTTTCCTGCGTGGCGAGGTCGTAACCGAGAATCAGTCGCGTCGTGAAACTCTCGTTCGGCTGGTACTCGAGCTTGCCGCCCGTGATGAAGTGATCAACACGACTGTCGAGTTCGAAGTCGAGCACACGACCGATCTGCGCCGGATCCGGCGAGCCGAAGTAGTTGAGGTTCCGGCGCGAGGCGTTGAGGGTGAGGCCGGCCGCCGTGCCGCCAGCCGGCGTCTTCGTCAGGGAGTTGGTGCTGAACGACGAGTTCCACTCCACCGTGACATCCTTGCGCGGCGTGACCGTGAGGTTGCCACGAATGGACGTCTGCTCGGCCTTGTCCAGCGGCAGCACACCCGTTTCACGCGACGAGCTTGCCGAGATGAAGTATTTGACGTCATCGCGGCCGCCGTCGAGTGCGAGCGTATACTTGTTCTTGTAGCCGGTGCGCAGCCACGGATCGAGGTAGAGATAGTCGACCGTGCCGAACGGATTGATTTCCTTGTCCGGAATGACGAGCGGGTCGCCCTCGAAACCCTGCGTCGGGCCGTACTTTGGCGTGGTGCTCGCCGACTGGTCGGTTTGGAATGTCCAACGCCGACCGCGGGTCTGTCCGCGCTTGGTGAAAATCTGGATGACGCCGGACGCCGCTTCGGTGCCGTACAACGTGGTGGCGGCCGGGCCCTTGATCACCTCGACACGCTCGATGTCACCGGGATCGATATCGTTGAGCGGGCTGTACACCGTGTTGTCGCTGTTGCCCGAATATCCGGCGGGAAAAGTGTTCTTGGGGAAGCCATCGTTCTTCACGCGCACGCCGTCGATGTAGATCAGCGGCTGGTTGTTTTGCGTGGCGGAGACGTTGCCGCGCAGTCGAATCGATGCGCCACCGCCCACGCCGCCGCTGTTCGCGGTCACCGTCAGGCCGGTCGCCTTGCCCTGTAGCAAGTTGTCCACGGAGGTCGGGACTTCGGGCAGCGACGCGACGTCGATCTGCGAAATGGAGTTACCGACTTCGCGGCGTCGCGCGGTGCCCACCGTGCCGGTGACGATGACCTGATCAAGGCTGAGCGCCATGCGCTTCAGCTCGATCGTCAGCTCGACGGTTTTCCCGAGGGTCACGGTGACCGATCGGCTCACACGCTCGTAGCCGATCATGCGCACATCCAGGGTGTAGGTCCCCGCCTCCACGTTGGCGAACGTGAATGCACCGACGTCGTTGGTCTGTGCGCCACGCGTGCCCAACTGCAGCTGCACGCTCCCGATGGGTGCCCCGGTGCCCACGACCACGACGCGCCCACGGACCATACCGGTCTGCTGCGGGGGGCTCGACAGCACGGCGCTCCGGAGCCGCTCCCGGTCCACGTGCTCGACCGGCGGACCACTGCTTGGGGCGGGGAGCGCATGCATGACGGTGGGACCAGCCGCCAGGCACAGCGCCGCCGCGAAGCGACGAATCAGCATCGGGCAAACCTCTGGTTATAATGTATTTTGGATCCCAGATTCAGTAGGGGAGCGGTCACACTACGGGCCCGCACGGACTTGCACAAGAGTTGTTTCGTGCGCGGAGAAGGACCGATGAACAGGTCGCGGTGTTCGGAAAGAGGGCGCGCAGGTACGGCGCCAAGCGCACCACGCCGACGACGCAGTCCGCTGCCACGAGCCAAACGCCTGCATGAGCGAATCTCCCGAGCCGCGCGAGGCACTCGCGAGCGAACGCTTTCAGCTGCTGAGGCAGATCGAGGAGGCGCTCGAGCGTCCGATGACGCTGCTCGCGTTCGTGTGGCTCGTGCTCATCGTGGTGGAGCTGACCGCCGGATTATCGCCGGTCCTCGAGACGCTCAACCTTGCGATCTGGGCGCTGTTCGTGCTGCACTTCCTGCTCGAGTTCATCATCGCGCCGCGCAAAGGTGCGTACCTTCGACACAATTGGCTGACCGCTATCTCGCTCGTGCTTCCCGCGCTGCGAATTGTGCGGATCGCGCGCGTGGTGCGTGCGATGCGCGCCGCTCGCGGAATACGGCTCGTTCGCGTGGTCAGCTCGGCAAACCGCGGCATGCGCACACTCGGCCGTGTCATGGGCCGCCGCGGCCTCTCCTACGTCCTGACCCTCACGCTCCTCGTGAACCTGCTCGGCGCGGCAGGCATCCTCGCCTTCGAGCGGGAGAGCGCCGGCGGCGGGATCAACGGGTACGGCAGTGCGCTCTGGTGGACAGCGATGACGCTCACCACGATGGGTGCGGACTTCTTTCCGCTCACCCCGGAAGGGCGTCTGCTGGGTCTGCTGCTCGCGATCTACGGATTCGCCGTCTTCGGATACGTCACCGCGTCGATCGCGAGCGTCTTCGTCGCGCGCGACGCCGAGGAGGGTGAGGGAGAGCTGGCCGGCGCCGCGCAGATCGCTGCATTGCGCGACGAGGTCGCCACGCTCAACCGTCGCGTGGAGCTTCTGCTGCGACGCCTGCCGGCAACCGAGCAGCCATCGTTGGGGGACCAAAGCATCGAACTGCCGAGCGCCTAGCCGTGGGCGACGCGATGTGGCGGCTCCAGCGGCCCGGATGTTGCAATACAGTCGCCAAACACAACCGGGAGAAGTCATGCACGCTTTTGTCTGGATCGGAGTTGCGCTGCTCGTGCTGTGGGCACTGCTCTGGCTGGTGTTTCATGTTGTCAGCGGCATTGTTCACGTGATCGTGCTGGTCGCCGTGGTCATGATCGTCTGGGGTCTGCTCAAGCGGGGCGCCGCCGCGGTGACGCGAGGGCCGTGACGGAATGAATCGCACAAGCAGACGTACGTTCCTGTTCACTGCCGCGCCGCTCGCATTCTTTCCCGGCACCGCCGTTGCCGCATTGAACGCCTGCTCGGGAGATGCAGGGATGGCCAGCGGGAATGACGGCACCGCGCAGAATGCGCAGGTTGCCGTCCGCAAGCTCGACAAGCCCGACGCGGAGTGGAAGCTGGTACTCAGCGACGGGCAATACGACGTGCTGTTCGACGAAGCGACCGAGCGAGCGGGCAGCAGCCCGCTGGATAAGGAAAAGCGCGCGGGCACCTTTGTTTGCGCGGCGTGCAATCTGCCACTGTTCGAATCGCGCGCGAAGTTCGACAGCGGAACAGGATGGCCGAGTTTCACTCAGCCGATAGCGGGGCATGTGGAAACCAAGCGAGACTTCAAGCTCATCTGGCCACGCACGGAGTATCACTGCGCGCGCTGTGCGGGGCATCAGGGGCACATTTTCGACGACGGCCCGAAGCCTGCTGGCAAACGGTACTGCAACAATGGCATTGCCCTGCGATTCGTGCCGGCGAGCGAGCAACTTCCAGAATTGAGAGGCTGACAGGTGCGCCTGCTCCTCGTTCCATTCGCACTGTCGCTCGCGATATTGAGTTGCGGTCCGCGAGAGGCGACAGCCCGTACGGAGCGTGTGCCGTCTGATATGGTGGACGGCAGTCCGTCGGTGAGCGCTCTACCCCCCTCGCCCACGGCTGTCGTCGCGACCGATGCATCGTTCGGCGGCATGGCCGTTGAAGCTGATGGCAGCACGATGCCTGCTTCGGCAATAGACACCGCAATTTTTGCCGGCGGCTGCTTCTGGTGCATGGAGCCGCCGTATGACAAGCTCGATGGCGTGCTCTCCACCACGAGCGGCTACACCTCAGGGTCGGTGGTGAACCCGACCTACGAACAGGTGTCGGCCGGCACTACCGAGCACACCGAAGCGATGCAGGTGGTATTCGATCCGGCGCGTGTCACCTACGATCGCCTGCTGCACGTGTTCTGGCGTAACATCGACCCGTTCGCACGCGACCAGCAATTCTGCGACCGCGGCAGTCAGTACCGCAGCGGCATCTATCCACGCAACGCGTCGCAAAAGGCCGCTGCCGAGGCATCGTTACGCACTGTGGCGGCTCGTTTCTCGCAGCCGATCGCCACCGAGATCGTAGCGGCGACGCCGTTTTACGCCGCCGAGGAATACCATCAGGATTACTACACGAAGAATCCGTTGCGCTACAAGTTCTATCGGGCCAGCTGCGGGCGTGATGGTCGGCTCAAGGAAGTCTGGGGAGACGAAGCGGGCAAATAGCGAACGCCCGCTAGCGATCGCCCTCTTCTGATGATTTATCGCGATCCTTCTCGAGCAGCTCCTCGATCCGGAGCGCCTGGTTGCTTGCCTCCGCACCCTCGTCGACGGCGCCGCTCACGCGCTCCGTTCCAATCCCGTCCGGCGTGTCGGCCCTGATGTCTCGCCCTTCGAGCATGGTTTCGTCGCCTTCGCTGCGCCCCTGGTGCTGCTTCTGTCGCTTGGACATGGAATCTCCTTTTGCGGGTCGTGGGTGATGACGTCAGTTCCGGTGCGAGATTCGTGCCGACGGAGCGGGCTCGAGGAGTCACCGCGCGATGCGGTCGCGCGCAATCGGCGTGCAGCACGCATCAGCAGCGCAGCGAGGTAGGGAATGCTCGCGGGCATCCACATGATCGCGCCGGCCAGTTGTTGATCTTCGAGTTGCGTCAACCCCCAGACGCGCGTGGTCACGAGATGCGCATCGTACCATGGTGCAGTGGCCAGCGTGAGGATGGCGCCGAGCGCGGTCGCCTGGATCGCGACCAGTAGCACGACGACGATCGCCAGCGTGTCCGCGCGCGCGCGTCGCATGCTCGGCACCTTGCCAGGCGGCGCGACGGCCGTCCACCGGAAGCGCCGTATAGAAGAACGTGGCATGCTCGGCCAGATGTAGCGACGCGTTCGTAACTGCAGCGTCGTAAAGACGCGGTGCATGCCAGACCCACAGGGCGAGCGAATGCAGCACACCGGCGACGACCGGCATCATGAATGTCGCGACGATGCGCCGCGCGTGCCTGCGTGTCACCCACCACCGCGCGACGCGGCGTCGCGAGTGGGATTACGACGGCGTGAACGAGAATACAATTCTCGACCTGCCCGTCGGCGGTGCAGGGCAGCCCGATGTCCCCGTCATCGTCCACTTCGATCGCAATGCGTTCGTGTACGTGATCGATCGACGTAATGGCCGCGTGCTCTCGGCCACGCCGTTTCAGGAGCTCAACTGGGCCGACAGCGTGAATCTCGCGACGGGGATTCCCCATGTGCGCGAGGATAAACGCACCTGGGCAGACAAGTGGACGCGCAACATTTGTCCCAACGCGCTCGGCGCGAAGAATCATCCGCCCACGGCGTGGTCGAAGTACCCTTGTGAAATCCAGCCGCCCTAAGCGCCGCGCCCGCTCGTCGATCACCTGCGCCGCGCGGCCTGCACCGTCACTCGCCGTCACCCCCCAGCTGTGTTCGCCATCTCCGCGGAACCGGCGCGGGTTCCGAATGGTGTACTCCCGCTGCACGCTCGTCCCACGGCGGCTGTTTTCGAAGTAATCGATGCCTTCGCGCGCGCACGAAGTCGTCCTGGATGCCACGGAAGTCCACTTCCCGATCGTCGCCGCCGTCGAAGTATTGCGCGGCGAGCAGCGCGCCCGCGATGAGGAACGTCGTGTCGATCGTCGAGCGTTCGCTCGTCCACGCCCGGCTCAGGGGCCGTGGCGCTGTGCGACGCCGCGCTCCATCGTCATTTCCGTGCGCAGGCTCTGCTCGTCGCGAGCGACTGTGGCGAGCGCCAGCAGTTGACTGTCACATTTGAAGTGCACCGCATGCGAAGAGTCGTCCGCGGTGCCTTCGACTCGTGTCGCGTCCCAGGACTCGGCGTGTCCGACATAGCTGATGGACATGTCGTAGTGATTGCTCCAGAAGAATGGCACCGGTGCGAATCGCTCGCGCGCACCGAGGATGTTGCGTGCGGCCGCCTGTCCCATGCGCTGTGCCAGCGCCCAGTGTTCCACACGAATGCGCTGGCCGCTGTGCGGGTCGGGCCACCGCGCAATGTCACCAGCGGCGAAGATGCCGGGCACGCTGGTCTCGAGGTACTCGTTCACCAGTACGCCGCGATCTAGCGCGATGCCCGCGGCGGTGGCCAATTCGAGCCGAGGGCGAACGCCGACGCCGATGACCACCAGGTCGGCCGGCAGGCGTGTCCCGTCGTCCAGCACCACGGCGTCGTCGTCGATCCGGGTCGGCGTGTGTTCGAGGTGGAACGTCACACCATGCTCCTCGTGCAGCGCGCGCACGACGGCACCGAGGTAGGGCCCGAGCACTCGCTCGAGCGGTTGCGACTCGGGCGCCACCACATGCACCTCCAGACCCCGGGCACGCAAGGAGGCCGCGACTTCGAGGCCGATAAAGCTCGCCCCGACTACCACCGCGCGCCGCGCCGTCTTCGTGGCGGCGATTACGGCGCGGCTGTCCGTGAGCGACCGCAGGTAAAGCACGTGGGGCCGGTCGTTGCCCGGCACGTCGAGGTGGACCGGCTCGGCGCCGGTCGCGAGCAGCAGCGCGCTGTAGAACACGTCCTCGTGTCCCTCGATGCCGACCGACTTGGCGTCCGCGTTGATTGACGTGACGCGGCCACGCATGATGTCGATGCCGTGCTGTGCGTGAAAGCCATCCGGTCGAAGCGGCATCACCGCCTCCGGGGCCGTTCCGGCGAGGAAATCCTTGGAGACATTCGGGCGATCGTACGGGGCCTCCTCCTCGAGATCGACCAGCGTCACTTCGCCGTCGAATCCCGATCGGCGGAGCATCTCGGCGGCGGCCGATCCAGCCGCGCCGGCACCGATGATCACCACGCGCTCGAGCGTGCTCAAATGGTCGTCGTTCGCGGGCACGCGCATGGTGGGGGCGAGCGCGTCACGTTCGAGCTTGTGCGTCACCCTCACCTTCCCGTCCAGCTGCTCAACCTGCCAGCAGGCAACCGGCGACAGGGCCGGTGCGCGCAACGCCTCGCCGGTGCGCACGCTGAAGCAGGCGTGATGCCACGGGCAGTGAATCTCATCGCCGTCGAGCACGCCTTCGGCCAGTGGGCCTTCGTAATGCGAACAAAGCGCGGAGATCGCGAACACCTCATCGCCTCGTCGCGAAACGAGCACGGCCTCGCCGTACGCATGGCCCAGCAGCATGCCGTTCGGCGCCAGGTCGCTGAGGTCGATGCCACGACCGAAGTCGGGACCGGTGAGTGTCGGGTGCTCGCTGGTCATCGGCATTCCAGTGTGAAGGGAATCAGATCCGTTTCCTCGCACGTCGATGTGACGTAACGGCCGCGTCACGTTTCCGGCGCTCTTGCATCGCGAGAGCGCGCGCGATCACGGTCGGTACGGGTCGTGCGACATCACCGGTTTCACAATCGGAGGCTGCACATGCATGAAGACTTGAAACCCGGCGTCGACCGTCCCCGACGTGGTCAATACGTGCTGGTGGTGCTGATCATCGCGCTGCTGGCGATAGCCGGCTACTTGTACCGCCGATCGGGCGAACCGCAGCGCGGTCCTGGCATGGACCTCAGTCAGGGCGTACCCGGAACGTTCGACGAATCGAGCGCGGCGCGATGGACCGTCTGACGTAGCCGTATCAGGACGCCTTCAAGCGTGCCCGGCGAGGCGGGATCATTTCGCGCGAGCGCGGTGATGATCGAATCGCGCTCGGCGAGCATGGTTCGCAATTCAGATTGCGGCGCGCCGTCGGTGACGGGAAGCAGCCGACGCTGGAGTCCCGTGTAGAAATCGCTCGCATGCTGACGCGCGACTTCGAATCGGCCGCCCTGTGCCTCGATCACCGCCGCACTCAGCGTTGCTTCGAGACGGGCCGCCTGCAGCGCGGCCGAAGCGTCCGCGACTTGCTGCTGCGCGCGTTCCACCCGTGCGTACTGAAGCAAAACGCCAACGAGAAGGCCGAGCAGGGCCCCCGACCCGATCCAGAGGGCCGAGCGCCAACGGTGAGGAGACGACGACGTGTCGCGCGCAGCTGAGTTCGGGGTGGCTGGCGACACTAGGACGGCCTCTCCCTTCGCACGAGGTACTGCGTGTCGTCACGGCCGACGCGTCGTTGGCCAAAAAATCGAATCTCATCCGTCGCGTCACCCGGCTCCGCGTCCCGCTCCAACTGAGCCGTTTCAAGCAACTCGATCGCGGCGACACCCAAGTCGACGATCACCTCGTCTACGTCATCGCGCAGACGTGCGCTGCGAACGGGCACGTGGACTGGCCTGCTGTTGGCCGAGCCCGGCAGTGCATCCACCTCCACTTCGAGATAGCGGACACGCAGGGCGACGGTATCCACGAGCAGGTGCTTCACCGTGCCGACCGTTCGGCCGTCGAGCGCCTTCACCTCCCAGCCGCGTGGATCGGGATCGCCGCTCGCCACCTCGTAGTCATCGAGGTCTTTCAGTCGCACGAGTTTCATCACGCGCGCTTCCGACATACGGGCGTCTGCCATGCTCCCGAGGGGCGTGGCCGGACCGCCGATATTGGTTTCTGTTTTCATGCGTTCTCCCTCCGGGGGACTGTGCCCTGTGCCAGCGCCGCCCATCTCGAGTCGGCAGCGCCAGCTCCTTGATCAGGCGGCTCCGCTCAGCGTGCGAATGGCATCCGCGGCGCTGGTGAAGAACTGGTTGATCTCCGCGCGCTGCTCGAGCAGCGGCCGTTCCTTGCTCACTGCGTCGGCGGCCTGTCGCACCGAACCCACCTGAGCGCTCGCGTTCGGGAAGCTACGCCGCTGCACGTCGTCCAACAGCTGGGCCGCAGACGAAAACGCGGAGTGCGCGAGGTCGGCATGCTTGAGCGACTGCGGTTCCGTCTGCAGTCGGTCGGCGAGCGTGTTGAGTGCCGTGACCTGTTCGTTGACCTCGGTGCCCCCAAGCGAGTCGCCCTGCGCTATCGATGCGATCGCGCCCGCGAGTTGCCGGACACCAGTGGCCGTATACTCGTGGCTCAGGTCGCCGGTGGCCGCGCTGGCCGTGTCGCTGTTCACCACCCAAGCCAGGAACCCATCGACCGCTCCGCGATCCACTGCGATTTCAGACGCCGCGGCCGCGGGCGCCGCGGTGCTATCGGCGGCCGCGCCGACTACCGGGGTGTCATTGCGGCCGAACATCCACCATACCAGAGCAATTGCGACCAGCGCGAGCAGCGCGAGCAGCCCCCACAGCCAACCTTTACTCTCCTTTCGTTCCACTCGAATCTCAGTCATGTCGTTGCTCCTTGTCCCGGGTTGACGGACGTGATGTTTGATCGTGGTACTGTGTTGCTCGTGGTGCTTCGTCGCCGCAGCGTTGGTGTGCGGACGGCGGGTGCGTTTTCTGAATGGAGTCCGTTCCCGGTTGTGCCGGGCAGTCGGGTCGGCGATGCCGTGCGAGCGAAAATGGATTCACACGGTGCACCCGTTCCCCGTCGCGTCACCGTCCGGAGGCGAGCTCGTCGCCTGCGCACATCCGAAAGTTCTCAAATGGCAGCTGCCGCAGCCTCGCTACTGCAGCCAATGGCGCGCGGTTGCAGTGAATCGCACGAACGGTGGGGCGAGACCTCGCGTGCAACCACCCGCCCTGCACCGTATGCCGCATGGTCGGTGACATGGTCCGCAACATGCATGCCGAGCATCGAGAGTCGATCGAGAAGCCACGAGCGCCGCCATCGCGCACAAGGTGCGCAGCATGGAATCACCAGGCTGCCAATCGATGACTGTTCGCCGCGTGGACGACGTGCTGCAATTCCACATTCCGCCGGAGGGGCACATGGCCGAGATCGAGCTCGAACGCCGAGACGGGCACGAACGGTTGTGGCTCGTGCTTGTCCTCGCACCAAGCCCGTGCATGCGACCAATGGTCCGCTCCGTCCTGTGCCTCGCGTGTGCCGTCGGGCTGATGGGCGCCGGGAGCCGTGCCGATGCGCAGCGGCCGCTGCCACCCCCGTCTACAGCAGGTGCATCCTTGCGCACGGCCCAGGGTGCTCTGGCGGCCGACTCCGGCCGCGCCGGACCGACGAACGTGATCGTGTCCACGACGGCGTCCGCGTCGCAGTTTGCGGCATCGGCAGCGGTGCAAGCGGCGGCCGAGATAACGGAGGGCGTTCGACTGGTGGTCTCTGTGGAAGCACGTCGGCTCTGGTGGCTCGATGGGCCCGACACGCTGTTCTCGGCACCAGTCGCGGTCGGCAAGGGCTCCACCCTGCAGCACGGCACGACGGTGTGGGACTTCTCGAGTCCGGTCAGCATTCGCCGGGTGCACGGCAAATCCGCAGACCCGATCTGGGTCCCGCCGGACTGGCACTATGTGGAACTCGCCGAACGTGAAGGATTGCAGCTGTCCTTCCTGCGCCGCAGTGCGCCGGTTCGCCTTCAGGATGGGCGCGTATTGTCTGTTCGCGGCGAAATGATCGGACTCGCGTCCGCCGAAGGGCAGCCCTTTGCGCCGCTGCCCCGCGATGAGGAGGTCGTGTTCGACGGCACGCTCTACGTGCCCCCGTTCGGTACCGTGCAGCGTCGGATCGTGGGCGAGCTCGGCGGCTACAAGCTGAACCTCGGCGACGGCTATCTGCTCCATGGCACGCGCGACCAGAGCACGATCGGCACGGCCTCGACCCACGGCTGTTTTCGGTTGCGCGATGCCGACATTGCTCATCTCTACGAACACGTTCCCACAGGAACTCGCGTCTTCATCTATTGACCGCTCGTCACGCGTACCCGCAGGACTGAGCTCGTCATTCCCTGCGTCATAGCGTGCAGCATCGGCGCGATTCGCTGCACGAACTTCCGGCTTTCGGCATCCGCGGAGCGCCGCTTGCAGTAGTGCAGGTCTCACGCTGCCACGTCGCCCCAACCAGGTCGCGCCGTCCAGCCGATGGCTGCAGGTCCGTCCCGCGTACTCGGTTCGCCCGGGGCACGCGGGATGCAGACCCCCGCAGCATGCGCACTTCCTTATGCAGGACCCGGAGGTTGTTGACCATGCACAGCACTCATTCCAACCACGACACGAGCTCGCGACCCGCGCGCCGACTGGTGACCACGGTCGCTGGTGCCCTCGCGCTGGCGACGCTCGCCGCCTGTGCCAGCCGTCCCATTCCGCCGGGTCTCGGCGTTCCGTGGGGCGCCACCGTCAAATCGATCGTGGCAAATCCGCAGCAGGCCGAGGGCAAGCTCGTGACTGTGAGCGGCGAGGTGAACCGCATTTTCGGACCACGATGGTTCTCGATCGGCGGCGAAGGTTTCGATGGCGGCGAGGAGCTGTTGGTGGTCGGTACCTCACGCATACCGGCCCTGATCAACAGTCTCGCGGATTCCGGCAAGATCGCGAACGATCTCGTGCAGGTGACCGGACGTGTCCGCTTCTTCGACCGTGTGGCGCTGGAGAAGGAGGTGGGTGAAGATCTCGGCGGGGATTGGTGGCGTCCGTACGAGCAGAAGCCCGTGGTCGTCATGACGGACCTCGCGGTGACATCGCGCGCAGACGTGGTGCCGGTCGTAGCGCTGCCGGTCACCGTGTCGGTCCCTGCGACGATGGGCGTCAGCGCCGTACCGATCACCGACGGGCTGATGATTATCAGTACGCCGAATCGGGCGGCGCTTGTTGGACGTTCCGTCGCATTGTTCGACGTGAAGGTGCAGACGGTTGTCGGGAAGACTACGTTCTGGGTGGGGCCGAACCCGAACCAGCAGATGTTCGTCGTTGCCGACCCCAACATGGCAAACCTGGACCAGCTGCGGGTCGGGCAGACCATGTCCGTCGCTGGCGTGATTGAGGCGATGCCGAGCGACCTCTCATCGGTGCGTACCTTGTGGAGCCTGAGCTCCGCCAACGAGTCCACCATGGCGCGCGAGGTGGTCTATCTGCGGGCGACGGCCATGTACATGCATAGCATGGCCACCCAGGGAGCCGCGAGCGACTCGCGAATGAAGGTGCAAAAGGACGGGCGCTGAATCCGCCTTCGGCCGGCCGCGCGTTGTCGGAACTCCCGCGCCTCGTGGCGACGCTGCGGCAAGGCTGGCAGGTCGCGCGTGCAACGTTCCGGAATGCGCGAGCCGACGATCTCGCCGGCGAGGCGGCGAAGATGGCCTATTTCTTCTTCCTGTCGCTTTTTCCACTGGTGCTCGTGCTGCTCACCCTGACCGGCATCGTGGGAGGCGAGTCCGCCTTCGACCGGATCACGCAGGCCGTCCAGTCCACCGTGCCGGATTACGCCGGGCAGTTCGTCACCAACCTGATTCGTGAGGTGACCGATCGTCGCAGTCCCGGCACGCTGTCCCTCGGTGTCGTCTTCGCGCTCTGGGCGGCGTCGAGCGGCATCGCGGCGTTGATGGGCGGGCTGAACACGATGTATGACGTCGAAGAAGGGCGACCTTGGTGGAAGCGCCGCCTGCTGGCCCTCGGCGTCCTGACCGTCGGTGCCGTTCTGCTCGTGGTCGGCGTTGCCGCTGTCATTCCCACCGAGGCATGGCTGCGAGAGCGGGGATTGGGGGTGTCCATGTCCTATGCTCGCTGGCCATTGGGCTTTCTCCTGCTTACCGGGGCGGCATGGATAGCGTATTGGTTTCTTCCGGCGGGAGACGCGCGCCCCTCGGGCAGAAAGACGCTGATCGGCGCTGGTGTGGCCAGTGCGCTCTGGATCGTCGCCACGCTGCTCTTCCGGTTGTACATCGCGAGTTTCGGGCGCTACAACCGCGTCTACGGTGCGATCGGCGCTGTGATCGTCCTCCTGCTCTGGTTCTACATCACCGCGCTGGCCGTGCTGGTGGGTGGAGAGCTTGCAGCTACGCTGCAGTCGGGACGTGAGACGCGGAAGTCGGCCGGAGCGTGAGCAACGTGAACTCGGAGGGACAGTTGCGCCGGTCCAGCTGGTACACGAGGGAGTACTTCAGCACGAACATGATCGCCATCGACGTCACGATCATTGCGGCGAAACGGCCGTACGATCCGTGCAGCACCGGCACCGCCGCCGTCACTCCAACGCCGTTACTCCCTGGTCTTCGCGACATCGTCCGCGCCTGGGATTCGGACATCCGCCAGGCTGGATGACCCCGCGCCATCCTTCCGCCAGACCACACTGAGGGACCCGTCGGTTTCAAGCACCACCGCCGTCACGACGGCCAGATCGCAGACCCCGGCAGCCCGGACCGCCGCGCGGATCTCACTTTCGGTTATTCGGGCGCGCCGCAGTGCGACAGGGAGAAATGCCCCCTCCCTGAGCAGCAGCTGCGGTTCCCCGGTGACAAACCGGCGCACGTGCCCGATCCGCACGCTCAACCATGTCACCGCGAACTGCAGGCCGATCAGCAGAATGAATGCGAGCAGACCCTCGGCCAGTGGCACGCTCTTGTTGAGCAGGACCGACGACAAGGTCGAACCCAGGGCTATCGTCACGATCAAGTCGAAGGCGTTCATCTTCGAGAGCGTGCGCTTCCCCGACAAGCGCAGGAAAACGACCATCGCGCCGTACGCCAGAACGCCGACGACGAGTGTCCGTACGATTCCTGCCCAGCTGTCGTAGAACATGCTTCCCAACACTGCTCCGCGTGTACGGTGCGTGTACGTCCGTGTTCCGGCAGCTGTCGCGCGATCGGGTGGCACCGTTTGTGCAACGGCACGCGTACTCGACTGTCACAACCGGAACGGCAATCGCAGCAGATGCTCCTGGAGAGACATATGGCGGAGCGTCACATTGCCCGCAAGAATAGATCGATTTTCGCATGTCGATACCGCTGATCGTCGCCCGGCTGCAAGCAGCAGCGTCTGCTCCCGCCCCCGTCGGCCAGGTGGCGGATGCCGGTCTGGTCCTGCGCACGTTCGAGGGAATGTGGCGAAGCTTGCTCGCGCGGCTGCCGTACCTCGTGCTCGGCCTCCTCGTGCTGGCCGTCTTCTATGTGCTGGGGCGCGTGGTACGCCGCGGCGCCCGCACCGCCGGCGCCCGCACGCGGCTTGATCCGCGGCTCGCCGACCTCTTCGGGCGACTCGCGATCATCCTACTGACGGTGCTCGGTGTGTTCGTAGCCGCGGTCATCGTCTTCCCGACCTTCCGGCCGGGTGATCTCGTCGCCGGTCTCGGCATCTCGTCGGTCGCTATCGGCTTCGCCTTCAAGGACATCCTGCAAAACTTCTTTGCCGGCATTCTGATTCTGTTCCGCAAGCCGTTCATCGTGGGCGACCAGATTCGCTTCAAGGAGTTCGAGGGCACGGTCGAGGACATCAACACCCGGTCCACGCGACTGAAGACGTACGACGGCGAGCGGGTCATCATCCCCAACGGCGACATCTACACCAGCAGCATCGTCGTGCGTACGGCGTATCCCACGCGTCGCGTGAAATTCAGCGTGGGCATCGGTTATCCGGACTCCATCGAGACAGCCCGCACAACGATTCTCCGCGTGGTGTCGTCGGCCGAGGGCGTGATTCAGGACCCGGGGCCGTGGGCCTACGTCGAGGAGCTGGCCGGGTCGTCGGTGAACTTCACGGTCTACTTCTGGACCGACGCACACCAGGCGACGGTGTTGAAGACACGAGACCGCGTGGCCACTGCCATCAAGCTCGCGCTGGACGAGGCGGGCATCGACATGCCTTTCCCCCATACTGTGTTGCTCTTCCACGACCAGACGGGCCGCCGGGACGGCGACCGCGATACCCTGTTGCCAGCACCACTGGAGGCCCAGGCATGAGCAGTCTCGGATCGGGGCGTCGATCGCTCCGGTGGCCTTGCGGCCTCGCGCTGACGTTCGCCGCGCTGCTTCCGTCCACGACCTCTGCCCAAGTGCCGCCCGCCTCGCCCACGCCGGACACGCTGCAGTCCGCGATCACGGCAGCCCTTTCGAACGTCATGGCACGCGGAGCTTCGGGTCGCACGCGCGGCCCGGCTCTCGATCGCTCCGCACGGGCAAGGGTGCGCAGCCTGTACCAGAGTGCGGGTCAGCGTCCCCTGTGGCTCTCCGACACTGACGACAGCACGCGCCCCGACGCGCTGATCGACGCACTGCTTCAAGCGCCAACACAATCGCTGCGCGTGGAGGGCTATGGCCTGGAGACCCTCGCTGCGGCGCTGGAGCGTGCCCGCGCGCAGCCGACGGCGGTCGCGCTCGCCGACGCCGACGTCCGGCTCACGGCGGCCTTCGTCGCCTACGGCACGGACCTGCTGACTGGACAAGTCGACCCCGGAAGCATTACGTCCGCGTGGCACATCGACCCCCAGCAGGCCGATGTCGACGCGTTGCTCGGCTCCGCGCTCGCGGCGGCGGATGCGACCGCGGCCCTCGCCGCGCTTCGCCCGCAGGACGCGTCGTACGCGGCCCTGATGACGTCGCTCGCGGATTATCGCCAGATCGTGGACCGAGGCGGCTGGCCCGAGGTGCCCGACGTCGGTGTCGTGCATCCAGGTGACACCGTGTCTGCGGGATTTGCGGGGGCCCTGCTCGGCCGACTGTTCGCCGAACACTACGTCGGCGCGCCCGCGTCGCTCCAACCGGCGGCCGCCGGCAATGCGCTCAGTCAGTCCGCCCCCGCGGCCGGCACGGGCACCGACACGCCCGTGATCTACGACAGCGTGCTTTCGACCGCGGTAGCTGCGTACCAGCGCAGGCACGCGCTCGCGGTCGATGGCATCGTTGGTCCGGCGACGCGGCGATCGATGAACCGGTCCGCGAGCGACCGGCTGCGCCAGACTGCCGCGAACCTTGAGCGGCACCGCTGGCTGCCGCGCGATCGCGGCGATCGGTATGTGATTGTCAACGTGCCGGCGTTCCGGTTGCGCGCCTACGATGCGGGGCGCGAGGTCCTGACCATGAACGTGGTGGTGGGGGCCGAGTATCGTGGTCGGTCGACGCCGGCGTTCAGCGACTCGATGGCATATGTGGTGTTCCGCCCGTACTGGAACGTGCCAGCGGGCATCGCGTCGCGCGAGTTGTGGCCGAAGCAACGCGCGGACGCCGGCTACTTCACCCGCAACCGTTACGAGTCCGTGCGCGCAAGCTGGGGCTCGTACGTGCGACAGAAGCCCGGCGGCGACAACGCGCTCGGGCTGGTGAAGTTCATCTTTCCAAACGACTTCGCGATTTATCTGCACGACACGCCGTCGCAGGCGCTGTTCGCGGAGCGTGTGCGCGCGGCCAGCCACGGTTGTATCCGCGTGGAGCATCCCGACGCGCTCGCGCGCTTCGTGCTGGGGTGGGATCTCGACCGCATTCAGGCGGCCATGCACACGGGGCCCAACAACCAGCGCGTGAATCTCGACACGAAGCTGCCGGTGTACATCGTGTACCTCACCGTCTACGCCAGCGACGGCACGGTGCAGTTCGCCGACGATATCTACGATCGCGACGCGGTACTCATGGACGCCATCGGCGCCGGTACGTTCCCGTCAGACGATGCTCGGCGGGCGGTGGACACCTTGGCGCGCGTACGCGCCGCACGCCGCACGGCCGACGCGGTGCGTTGATGGCGTTGCCCGCTGATGGCGTTGCCCACTGATGACGCGGTGCGCTGATGGTTGAAGGAACGGCTCACGTCACCGTCCCCGAGGGCCCGCGCGGAGCATCGCGTGCGTTTCGTCGACAAGGGCGAGCAGGCGGCTGCGGTCGAACTGCAACGGCAGGTGCTGCGCCGTCTCGACGATCCGCGTGATCTGATCGCGGAGATGATCCCGGCGCTCGTCGTCCATCGGGTAGCTGGCGACGGTGGCGATCGAGGTCAGCATGCGGGTGAGGGCGCTGACGTTCGTGATTGCGCTCTGACGGATTTCGTCGAATGCCAGCGTCAGGAGGGACGCAAAGGTCGGCGCTGGGGCGATAACGCGCACGACGCCGCGCACGGCGCGGGCACGAGAGACTTCCTGCCGTCCCACAACGCTCACCAGAATGGCGCCGAGGTGATCGATGCAGGTGATAGCCGTCGTCGTATCGTTGATGCCGGGCGAGAGCGCCTTGAGCGCAATGTCCACGAGCTGTCTGATGCCGAAAGCAGCGTCCTGCTCCACCGTGCGGTAGCTGCTGATCGTCAGCGTCCCGGCCACGTCGCGCATGGCCGATTGCGCAAGCGGCACAGCGCGTCCTGCACCGGGTGACGACGCCACCCACGCGACCGGATGTCCGTCGATCACGAAATCCCCCACGGCGGGCACGAGTCGCACCACGACATCCAGCGAGTCGGCGAGCTCCAGCAGCCCGTCGTGGTCGACTGACTGCACGTAGCCGGTGGCGCGCGCACGCACCGGCTGCCAAACGTCGTCGTGCCCGTCGGGCCGCCAGTTCGACGAGGTGTCGCCGGATATCGAGTCGCCGGATATCGAGTCGCCGGATATGGAGTCGCCGAATACGGCGCCGCCGTTGGCGTTGTCGGGTGTCCCGTCGCCCGCGGGCGCGCCAACGCACGCGTTGAAGGCACGCTCGACGGCCACAAGCGTCTCGGCGGTGATTCGGTGGACGATCGTGGACGCCTGCAGCTCATCGGCAATGTGGTGCACAAAGAAGAGCAGCATGCCAACGCTGCCGATCGCGAGCACAATGCCGAGGACGACGGCGAGTGACGGAAGGAACCGACCCTCGTCGCCGCTGCGGATGGTCCGCACGACGAGGATACAGTACGCGAACATGCCGACGTAGATGCCCAGGACGATCTGATTGCCACGATCCCGCATGAAGTTGCGCAGGATGCGGGGGGTGTACTGACTCGACGCCTGCGTCACCGCGACCATGGTGAGCGAGAACGTCAGCCCGGCCACGGTGATCATCGCGCCGGCGATCGCCGACAGCAGCGCCCGGGAGCTATCGGCACTGGCCCCGAAGACACGAGGAAACCGCGCCAGCGCCTCTCCATCGACCATCGATGACACCTCGACCATGACCACGGCGAGCGCGGACATGAACACTGCGATCAGGCTCGGAACGAACCAGAGCGTATCGGTCAAATGCGCGAGGATGTTGCGCAGCCTGCTGAGCATGGGCCGTCCGTCGGTGAGAGTGATGCGTGCGGCCTGACCAGGATCCCGCGATTCGAATCGCACAGTGTGGCCGAGGACGTGCTTCAGCGACTGCGATGTCACCGCACTCGATCAGCTTTGCCGGAGCCGACGATCGAGAATCTCCTCGACTGACCGAGCCGCAGCCACCA
>JBBQUH010000028.1:0-46072 GCA_038212625.1 Gemmatimonadales bacterium
CTGAGCGCGGATAACATCGCCACGATTGACATCAAGCGTGGCGAGATATCTGAGGTGCGGATCAACGACCGCGCTGCCAGCGACTCGGCGACGGCTTTCACGTTCAGGTCCAAGCGGGTCGACGTGACTGGCACCATGCAGTCCGTGACGGGCGCGCTTGACACGGCTGTCGCATCGCTCGACACCAGCGTCGCCAACGTGATAAAAGGTGCGAGCGCGACGCTCTCGGGCGCCGCCAACGTGATAAAAGGTGCGAGCGCGACGCTCTCGGGCGCCGCCAACGTGATAAAAGGTGCGAGCGCGACGCCCTCGGTGATAGTGCAAGGCGCCGAGCTGCCGATGCCCTTGAGGCTCAAAGGCACGGTCAAAGACAGGTTCACCGGATTGCTCATCGTGGACGGTATCCGGAAACAGCCCTCGGAGCTCAGCAGCATTGCCCCCGATCGCATCCAGAGCGTGGAAGTGATAAAAGGCGAAAGCGCGAAGACGCTCTACGGAGCCGACGCGGCCGACGGTGTGATCCGGATAACGCTCAAAAAGTGACGCGCCGTCCTGGCATTACCACACCACCGCATCCACATCGGTGGCCGCCAGCCGCTCACTGACAAAGAGCAACGGCTCCCCAATCTCCACCGACGCCGCGTAGCTGAAACAGTCCGCCAGCGTCAGCGACGCCTCATGCCGTCCGTGCCCATAGGTGCGGGCGGCTTCGCGCGCCCGGTGCGACTGCTCCGCCGTCATCGGCAGCACCCGCACATCCAGTTCGCGCAACAGCGCATCCAACTCCAGATCCGCCGCCCCACCACGCTCGGCCAGCAGCCGCATCGCGGCATCCACCACCGTCGCCGCCGAGATCACGCGCGAGCCGTCGTGCATGAGCGCGTGAAACAGTCGCTCCGCGTTCTCATCGTTGCGCCAGATCGACGCCAGCGCCGATGTATCGATCACCATCAGTCGGCACTCCCTGTGAGATCGGGATACTGTGCGATCCGCTCCTGAATCCGCTGCACGCGCGCCCACGTGCGCTCGTGCCCGCCCAGCGAGCGCAGCCGCTCCCGCGTCAGTCGGTCTCGCACCGCATACTGAATCGCGTCGGTGATGGTTTCGTTGGTGAGTTCGGCGAGCTCCCGAATCAAGCGCTCGGCGTCGGGACTTTTCAGGTTGATGGCCACGGAAGAATTCTCCCGCCTGATCTTCCTTTCGTCAAGCCTGGTTTCACGCAGGCCAACGGAGATCATATTTTCTTCGATCCGAGGCCTTGGCGAGTACGCAAGTCGGGGTCGACAAGCACACGGAGGAGGGCATCGACGCGCTGCCTCGGGTGCTCGCATGTTGACGCTGCCGAGGTCTCCACGGTACTGCACGCTGGAGTTTTACGGAGAGGGAGAGCGGCGGGAGATGGGGCCTCCTTCGCACGTAGAGGCTTCGATGTTTGCTCCGAACCTGGATCGCCCGTCATCGTCACGCCATCGATTACCGTTCGAGGAATGAGAAAACGACAAAGCCCGCCGACGGTATACCGTTGACGGGCTTTGACTTTACCTCAGAGCGGGAGACGGGACTCGAACCCGCGACCTTTTGCTTGGGAAGCAAATACTCTACCAACTGAGTTACTCCCGCATACGCCGCCAGCGCGCAACGATCGTACCACCGGAAGGTAGCGCGCCGGGACCGTCCCGGTAAAGGCCTCGGTGCCCGAAGATTGGCGGCGCGTGCGCGGTCCTACCCCACCGGGGCGTCCAGCACGGCGCGCACGCGGGTGGCCAGGGTGGTCAGGGCGAACGGCTTGGCGATGAACTCCACGCCGGGCTTGAGCACGCCGTGCTGCACGATCACGTTCGCGGTATAGCCCGACGCGAACAGTACCCTGGTTTCTGGCCGCACCGCCACCACGCGCTCCGCCAGCACCCGACCGTTCATGCCTGGCATCATGACGTCGGTGAGTAGCAGGTGCACTCCCTCCGACCGCTCACGGAGCCATGCCAGCGCTGGCTCTCCGCCCGGAAATGCGAAGACGCGGTAGCCCAGCCGCTCGAGCAGGCGAATCACCAACGCACGGACGCTGTCGTCGTCTTCCACCACCACAATCGTTTCGTGACCGCCAGGACGCTCGGCGGGAGTGTCCAGCTCGCTCTCCGACGTGGCCTCGAGCACACAGGGCAGATAGATCTTGAAGCTCGTCCCGTGGCCGAGCTCGGAGTACACCTCTACTCGCCCGCCATTCTGCGACACGGCCCCGTGGATCATGGCCAACCCAAGGCCGGTACCCTGCCCGATCGCCTTGGTCGTGAAAAACGGTTCGAAGGCATGCGCCAAGGTGTTCGCGTCCATACCCAGGCCAGTGTCTGACACCGCGAGCATTACATAGTCGCCAGCCACGATGCCGGGGTGCGTGCGCACGTACTCATCGTCGAGCGTCACGATGCACGTTTCCAGCGTCAAACAGCCGCCATCCGGCATGGCGTCCCGGGCGTTCACCGCAAGATTCACAAGAATCTGTTCCACCTGCCCAGGGTCAAACCGGACCAGACACAGATCCGGCGCCGCTACAATCTCCAGCGTAATGTCCACGCCCAGCAGCCGCTGCAGTATCCCATGCACACGCAATGCCACCACGTTGAGGTCCAACACCTTCGGCGCGATGATCTGTTTGCGCGAAAAGGCGAGCAATTGCCGCGTCAGATCCGCTGCGGAATCGGCCGCGCGCCCAATCTCCGTGAGGTCAGCGCGCAACGGGTCGTTACTCGCCACGTCAAGCAGCGCGACGTCGAGACAGCCGGTAATGACCGTCAGCAGATTATTGAAGTCGTGCGCGATGCCACCCGCCAGACGTCCCACCGACTCCATCTTTTGCGACTGCAGCAGTTGCTCCTGCAGTCGCTTCATCTCCGTGATATCCGAAAATGCCGCCAACATGCCCACTGACGTCCCGCTCGGATCGGCGAAGACGCTGGCGTTTAACTGCAACTCGCGATGAGTCCCGTCGGCGCGGACGGCAGTCATCGCGCCCGCCCATGATCCATGAGACTGCAGCGTCGCCACCACTGCCGCAGGCACCGCAGGGTCCAACCAGAACGTGCCCACGTGGCGCCCCAGCACCGCTGCGGGATGCGCATAGCCCCAGATGTCGCAGAAGGCGCGGTTCACATACGTGAGGTGCCCGTCGAGATCGGCCATTGCGACGCCGTTAGAGGACGACTCGATCGCCGACTCAAGCCGTGCCATGTGTGCCGCGGTACGTTTGCGCTCCGAGATATCCAACACACTGCCGCGAATCAAGGTGCGCCCGTCGAACGGAAGACGGATCAACCGCACTTCGCACGGGAACTCGCGCCCATCCGCGTGACGATGCGTCCACTCGAACAGCTGCGCCTCGCCCGCCAGCGCGCCGTTGACGGATTCAGGACCTACGTCGGCACTCCGGATGCCGTTCGGCTGCACCGCCGGGCTGACATCGAGAATGCCGCACTCCAGCAGCGCGGCGCGCGACAGACCAAAAAGCTGTTCGGCATTCTGATTGGCGTCGGTATACCGCCCTGTTGCCGCATCGAAGACGACAATCGCCTCCGTCGAGTTCTCGATCTGAATCCGAAAGCGCTGCTCGCTTTCAATGAGCGCTTCACGAGCACGCTGTTGCTCGGTGACATCCGTGATGTACCCGTGCCACACCGTACTCCCGTCGTCCATCCGTTCCGGCCGCGCACACCCGCGCAACCAGCGGAGACCACGCACCGGCAACATCACCCGACACTCTGCATCCCAATGAGTCAGCGTCTGCGCCGACTCCGCGATCGACGCGGCGACCACCGCCAGATCATCCGGATGAATCCGAGTGAAAACCACCGTCGCATCCTCGCGGACGTCCTCCGGCGACACCTCATAGATTTCGCGAATGGCTTCCGACGCATACGGAAAGCAGGAGCGCCCGTCGGGAAACAGCTGATACTGATAGATGACCCCCGGTATCTGCCGCCCGAGCCGCTCCAGCAACTCGGCCGCCCGCCACGCCTCCCCCTCGGCCTCCATGCGCGCGCTCATGGACGACCCGCTTGGAGTGTGGCGCGTGCGGTCAGTGAGCCCGAATGCCCAGTCGGCAGATTTTCATTCATGCGAGAACATGCGACCAAAGCGCGAAGTCCGCCAGATTGGCTACCTTCCAGCCTATGACCTTGCCTCACGTGCTGATCATCGATGCCCAGTCGCTGGCCGCCCGCGCCGCTCACGTAGCGGCCGGCGACGCGGTCGCGGGTAGCCGCCTCTGGTGCCAGATGGCTCGCGGCGCGGCGCTGGACATCGGCGCCACCCACCTGATCGCCGCCTGGGACCACGACGGGCCAACGTTCAGGCACACCCTCTTCCCGTCCTACAAGCATCGCCGCACCGGCAGTATGCGCACACGTGTCGCGCCGATCCGCCTCAGTGTGGAGAGCACGGGGGTTATCAGTGTCAGCGTGCCGGGATTTGAAGGGGACGACAGCGTGGCCTCGCTGATGGCGAACTTCCGCGCCGACGCGCAGGTGACGTTGCTGTCCAATGACTCCGACCTGCTGCAATTCGTGGATGACGGCGTCGACGTCGCCACCTACGTGGGAGTGGGCAAAGGGCCGCGTGGCATGCGCATCAAACCGTGGAGCCGCACCGACGTACTGGAGAAGCACGGCGTGCTGCCCGCGCTGCTACCGGCACTGCGAGCACTCTCGGGCGAAGACGGCGACGACATCCCCGGTGTCGCCCACATCGGCAAGGGCACCGCCGTCAAGCTGCTGCGCCGCTGGCAAAGCCTGGAGAAAGCACTCGAGGGGAGCGAGTATGTCAGTCACCGCGACCTCACGGCGCGACTGGCCGGTCAGCACGACCACGTGCGCCTCATGCTGCAGCTCACCACGATCCGGCAGGACGTGCCCCTGCCCCCCCTCACGCTGGCCGACTGCCTACTCGAGGCGATTTCGTGGCCGGACGGGTCACACGCGCGCGCGGCCACTGCGAGGAGCGGCGCGGTCACCAAGGTGGCGGCCGGCCCGGGGCTCGAAGACGTCCCGTTTCCCGAATGAACGGCCTGCTCCGTACCTGCCTGCTCGGGGTCAGCGTGTTCGTCGGCGTGACGTCAACAGATGTCGCGGCCGATCGCCGCGTGGTGGACGTGGTCGACGTCGGCAGTCCATCAAGCGAGGCCGCGCATGGCTACGCCGCATACAACGATACGCTCGACGTGTTCAACGGCACGCCCGTTCGGCGCACACGAGGATGGCTGCACTACACGCTCACGACTTTCGACGACACGGCCGTCACGATCGCCTGTACGTTTGTCGGCACGGCATCGGGCAGCTACGATCTGCTGGTTGAAGACCGCGTCGTGGCCACCGGCCACGACGAAGGCGGCGGCGGATCACGCGTGCAGGAGATCGACGTGCCCTTCGCGATCACCAAGGGCAAGAGCAGCATCGTGGTGGTGCTCCGCGGGCGCGATGGGCAAACACCAGCGCTGCGCCAACTCCGCACCATACAGGACCACAACGAAGTCGCCCCCCTGTACGCACGGCCGTCGTTTTCCCACTCTGGAGTTTTCCGATGACGTTGTTGTCTGTCTCGCGAGTTCTGCGCGCGGTATGCACCCTCACCGCAGCCGTGTCGCTGTCAGTTGGAAGTCCAGCCGCCGCACAGGTGGCAACGAAGCCGGCCGCCAAGTCCGTCGCCAAGCAGAGCGGGCAGTGGCTCACCCGCCCCGAGCGTACCGACTACACGGAGACCAGTCGCTACGACGAAGTCACCGCGTACATGCAGCAGATGGCCGCTGTGAACCCGCGCATCCACCTCACCACCTACGGCTACACCACCGAAGGCCGCGCACTGCCGCTCGCGGTGATCGGGGCCCCGGGAGCGAGCGCAGAACAGGTGCTCGCCACCAACAAGACCCGTGTCTATATCCAGGGCAACATTCACGCCGGTGAAGTGGAGGGCAAAGAAGCGCTGCTCTGGCTGCTGCGCTCCATTGCCAAGGGAGAGCGCGATGCATGGCTGCGCACCACCGTATTGCTCATCAACCCGATCTACAACGCCGACGGCAACGAACGGGTGAACGTCGGCAACCGCGGCACACAGGCCGGTCCAATCGGCGGGATGGGTACGCGCGAAAACGCGCAAGGCCTCGATCTCAATCGTGACGGCACCAAGATGGAAACCGCCGAAGCGCGCTCGATGGCGTCGCTGCTCACACGCTATCAGCCGCACGTGGCGATGGATCTGCACACCACCGACGGCAGCTCCACCAGCGGTTTCAACATGACCTACGAGACCTCTCTGAACCCCAACAACTCGGCAGCACAGATGCGCCTGTTGCGTGACGAGCTGCTCCCCACCATCACCAACACGGTCAAGGCGAAACACGGGTCCGACTGGTTCTTCTACGGCGGCGTCACAGGCACCGGCGATGAGCGCGCATGGCGCTCCGACGCGGAGCTGGCCAAGCCGCGCTACACGTCTACGTATTTCGGCGTGCGCAATATTCTCGGCCTGCTCACCGAGACCTATTCGTACGCGTCGTTCAAGACACGCATCTTCGAGACCTACTGGTTTCTTGAAGAATCGCTGAACTACGTGGCCGCGCACGGCACCACCATTCGTGAAGTGGTCGCGACCGCCAACACCGAGTCGATCATCGGCCAGCAGTTGGCGGTGCGGCAGCAGCTCGTACAGGCTCCGGCCCTGCAGCGCATCGTGTATGCGCCCACCGTGTCCATGCGCAATCCGTACGTGCCCGACCGACCGTACCGCCTGCGCCCCGATGGCACAAGCAACGCAAACGTGACCAGCGAGATGCTCCCGTTTTTCGGCACCACCGAGCCCACCGAAACGAGCCTCGCGCCCCGCGTGTGGGTGGTGCCGATGCCTGCGGCTCCCGCTGCGGCGCAGAACGCAGCCGCAGGCGCAGGCGGCCGCGGTCTCGGCGGTGGCACGCCCACACAGCGCATGATGGCCAGCCTCATTGACCGACTCGAAGCGCATGGCATCGGCTATCACCTCACCACTACCGAGCAGCCGTTTCGCGGTGAGCGGTTTGCGATTGCCTCGAACACGCAGGCAACACGCGAGTTTCAGGGCACCCACAAAGCCCGGACGCTGACCGGCGCGTGGGAGGCCGCTAACGCGACGCTCCTCGCAGGCTCGCTCGTCATCCCCATGGATCAGCCATTGGCGCGTCTCACATTCATACTCATGGACCCGCGCTCGGATGACGGCTTCATGTACTGGAATATCCTCGACGCCGAACTGGGACAGACGCCGTCGCCCGCGTACTACCCGGTGTGGCGCTCGATGAACGCCGTGGCGCGGTGATGCTACTGCGGCACGGCCGCGCCACGGATGGCCGTGCAGCGTTTCACGGCACGTTCACGCGCGCGTAGGGAATCACGTCCAAGCGCTCGAACGGAATGGGTTCGCCGGAGTTCTCGTCGAGGCCAAACTCATCGGGCGTCTCGATGAGGCGCGCGAGCGCCGCTTCGATTTCTCCGAGCTCAGCCGACACGCGCGTATTGATGGAAGCGCCGACGGCCTCATCGATGCTGTCAGTGGCGATGTCGGCGGGGTGCGTTGGGATTTTCGACAAGTTCCCCGCCAGATCCTGACTGTCTTCGGACCGCTCAACATCCTCAAACGCATGGAGTTGCGTATTGAGTCTGGTGCGTTCGGCGTGCAGGCGTTTCTCGAGATGCGCAAGTTGTGATTGCGTGAGCGGCATCGTGACCTCCATTGATGGTAGATGTGGTGCTGCACTCCGGCCAGTTCCGCAATGACGGCGCTGCTTATTTGTCCGCGTCACGTGCTTGAGCCCGTGCTGTTGCAGATCGCCAAAGACTGTAAACCGTGCGCAATGCACGGTTCCATCGCCCTATCGATGAGTACGCCACCCTGATACGATTGGCGAACCCGGTCCCCACTATTCGGAGCTCTCGCTCGCGATAGTTGGCTACACCACCGATCTCCTCACAAGCGGTCGAGTTCATCGGACGGCATTCGCACGATCCGTTCTTCCTGGACGCGACTTTCAACGCGAACCGTCGTGCCAGCAGAAGCACCGCTCGCCGAGCGGACCCTTTCTGGCGGTCCGTCGCGGCAGGTCGCACGATGCACGCCGTGCGCTGCGGTGATCTCAAGCTGGTGCTGGATAGCAATCAGCTGTTCCTCTACGACATTTCACGGGACCCGGATGAGCGTTCGGACCCGGCGCGGTTTCGCACCGCCGACGCACGCAGCCTTCGCCAAGCGCTCCCGCGATGGGAGCACGACGTAAACACCGTGGCGGCACGACGGCCACAGTGAATGCGTGTCGTCGTGCGACTGGGGCTTACTTCTGCCCCACCCACTTGAAGATCTCGCGGATGCCGGGTCGCTTGCCATACATCAACAAGCCCACACGATAGATCCGGCTGGCCAGCCAGACGCTTCCCACCGCGCCCAGCGACACGGACAACAGCGCGATGGCGACCTCCATCGGCGGGACAGGCGCCACGGTCATGCGCAGCGGCATCACGATTGGCGCGCTGAACGGCAGCATGGAGAGCACGCGCGAAAGCGTGCTATCCGGCTGCGTCAGAATATTCTGCAAGAACGTGATGCTCGTGACCAGGAGCAGCACCACAGGCATCTGTGCCTGCTGTGCTTCCTGCTCGCTGTTCACCGTCGCACCGGCGGCGGCAAACAACCCGGCGTAGAACATGAACCCGAGCACAAAGAAAGCCAGCACGATAAGCCCGACCCCGAGTGAAATATCGGGCATGCTGAGCGCCATGGTGTCGGCGCCGAACTTGGCGAGAATCGGCTGACGCACCTGGTACATGACGAAGCTCATGGCCAGCCACAGCACCAGCTGCGTGAGCCCGACACCACCCACGCCGATGACCTTCCCCGCCAGCAGGCGCGACGACGAGATACTGGCAATCACCACTTCCGCCACGCGCGATTGCTTCTCCTCGAGGACGCCGCGCAGGACATTGAGTCCGTAAATGAAGATCGTCATGTACAGCACGAACGCGACCGCGATGCCGAAGAAGAAGTTGATCTGTCCCGAGCCACCACGACCGGACTTCGTGAGACGCTCGGTTGCCACAGAGGCGCTGCGACTGAGCACGCTCCTGGCCACGTCCGCATCCACGCCGTTCTTCTCCAACGCCATCGTGAGCAGTTCACGCTGCACCGCCCGCTCGATGCGCTGCATGTCGAAGATCGCGGTGGTGTTGCTGCCGGCGTAGCGGGCATTTGCCGACAGCGTGGTGAGCGTGTCCAGAATCAGATAGCCCTTGACGCTGCCGGCTACCACCTGGCGCGTCGCCAGCGATTCGGCCGCGACGAGCGCATCCATCGGCACGACATTCACCGGTGGCGCGGTCGTACCACCATCCACACCGCCGGCCAACCGCGTCGACACGCGTTGGCCGAGCCCGGTGCCGGTAGCATCCACGATGACGATGTCGGTGCCGTTCGCGGAAGCCTTGTCGCGCGACGAGATGAGCGCCGGCACGAACATGATGGCCCCGAAGAATACCGGTCCGAAGAGCGTCGCGATCACGAACCACTTCGAGCGCACACGTTCGAGATACTCGCGGCGAATGACTGCAAAGAGCTTACCCATGACCGGACATCCCCGCTTCCACGTGAGTGGCCCCGACCTTCTCGAGGAAAATGCGATGGAGCGAAGGCCGCACGAGCTCGAAGCGCTCGATCTGCGCCCCCGCACCAACCAGCGCCGCCAGCAACGCCTGCGCCTTCGCGCCCTCGGCCAGCTCGATCTCGAGGAAGCGATTGGAGTCATCGGCACGCGCCACAAGCTGGCGATCGGCCAGTACCGCGTGCACAGCTGCCGAAGGCGCCCCGTCGAGACTGAGCGCTACCATGCGCGCGCCATGAGCTTCGCGCACTTCACTCACGCCGCCATCGAGCACCTTTTCACCACGCGCAATGATGCACACCGAGTCGCACATGCGCTCGGCGTTATCCATGATATGCGTGGAGAAAATCAGCGTGCGTCCCTGCTTTTTCAGATCGACGATCGTGTCCTTGAGCGCCTGCGCATTGATCGGATCGAGGCCGCTGAATGGTTCGTCGAGAATGACCAATTCGGGATCGTGCAGCAGTGCGCCGATGAATTGCACCTTCTGCTGCATCCCGCGCGACAGCTCGTCCACCTTGGCGTTCCCCCAGTCTTCGCCATTGGCCCGCAGCTGCATCCGCTCCAGCCACATGTCGATCTTTCCATCCAGCGACTTGCCGCCGAGTCCTTTCAGTTCGCCAAGGAATTTGAGCACACGCCGAACCTGCATTTTGCGGTACAGCCCACGCTCCTCGGGTAGGTAGCCGATACGGTCAACGAGCGCAGGTTCGGAGTGTGGCACCCCAAAGATGCGGATCGTGCCTTGATCGGGGGCGATGATGTTGAGGAGCATGCGGATCGTCGTCGTCTTGCCCGCTCCGTTGGGCCCGAGCAGGCCGTAAACGGCGCCCTTCGGTACCATCAGCGATAGCGATTTCACCGCCACATGATGCTCGTAGCGTTTGACGATGCCCTGAATGTCGATGGCTGCAGTAGTCATGCGGGAAAGATGGGGGGGACGGCACGCTGACGAGGGTGTTTCGGCCTCGGTTCCCGGCCTGCTCGGATGCTGATCGCAAGGTGTCGACTCTCGAGCACTTTCGCGACTGCCTCCAGCTTCCACGGTTCTCGAAACGACAACGGCCCCCGGGATACGGGGGCCGTTGTGCGGTGGAACTATAAGTATCTGCTCTGCATCTTTACAGAGCCACAGATCGGGATTGAACCGATGACCGCCCGATTACGAATCGGGTGCTCTACCACTGAGCTACTGTGGCAAAATCATACACACGGTGAGGTCCGTGCCGTACAACCTACAATGTAGCCATGCCCTCGCGCGGACTCGAACCGCGACGCCGTTAAGCACTACCACCTCAAAGTAGCGTGTCTACCAATTCCACCACGAGGGCGTGCAACGACTGCGTGTGCTGCGGATCCTCCACCTGCACCAGCTTCACATGTTGTTCCGCAGTACAACGGGAGCGACGGGGCTCGAACCCGCGACCTCTCGAGTGACAGTCGAGTGCTCTAACCAAACTGAGCTACGCCCCCAAACACCACCTGCACCTGCGCCTGCATGAGCACCTGCCAGCTCCATCAGGAGCCCATAGCTCCAACGGGAATCGAACCCGTCTCTCAACCTTGAAAGGGTCGTGTCCTAACCGATAGACGATGGAGCCGTCGTTTCCAACACCCGCACCCGCACCTACATAGCGGTAACGGGATTCGAACCCGTGTTCCAGCCTTGAGAGGGCTGTGTCCTAGTCCCCTAGACGATACCGCCGTCGTCATGCATCCAAAATGCCACGTGAGCACCGGCACCTCAGCACTCAGCGACAGGCCCGGAGGGAATCGAACCCCCAACCGCCGGTTTTGGAGACCGGTGCTCTACCAATTGAGCTACGGACCTCCGGGAGCGCCGATGGAGCCAGCACTCTCAGTGTGATCAGGGTGACCGACGGGAATTGAACCCGCAACCCCCGGAATCACAATCCGGTGCTCTAACCAATTGAGCTACGGCCACCATCGACGAGCAAAATGCCACGAATGTCACCCTGCCCGAAGCCACCGTCCCACTTGCTCCGCCACAACACTGACACGCTGTGGGGAGACGCAAACTGTAACCAGTCTGCCCAACGATTTCAAGCGGGGAGGGCGAAAAATCTTTTCGCCTTGTGCCCCGCCAGCGCCGTCAATCCTTGGCGCGGTCGAGATACTCGCCCGTGCTCGGATTCACACGCACGCGAGTGCCCGTATCAATGAACTCCGGCACGTTCACCGTCACGCCGTTCTCCAGCTTGGCCGGCTTGGACGACGCCGTCTTCGTGGCGCCGCGCACCACCGGCGCCGTTTCGACGATCTCGTACACCATCGAGTTCGGCAGCTGGATACCAATCGGGCGACCGTTGTAGTACTCAGCCAGAATCTTCATACCCGGCTGCATCCATGCCGCCGAATCGCCCAACGCCTCGTCGTCCATTTCGATCTGATCGTAGTTCACGATGTTCATGAAATGGTACGTGTCGCCACCCTGATACAGGAACTCCAGCTCCACGGTTTCCATGTCCGCTTTCACGATCGTGTCCGCCGCGCGGAACCGATGATCGAAGTTCGACCCGGTGCGCAGGTTCTTGAGCTTCGCCTGCACCATCGCGCGCAGGTTGCCCGGCGTGTGGTGACGGAATTCGACGATGCGGCACGGGTCCCCCTCAAACACGAGGACCATACCACGACGGATCTGAGTGGCGGAAAGGGCCATACGACCAACACCTGGGCAGACGAAGAGATCGGGATGCGGCAGCGCGCGACCATGCGCTGGACCACAGCCTCAAAACATAACCACTCGAAACGGTCGCTGGAAGGGCTCGCCGCATTGAACGCACTGGCTCAGGGGAGTGCCCGCAGCTGCGCACTCAGGGAGCGCCACATGGTATCGGCCACCCGCTTCGATCCCTCGATGTTCGGATGTATCCCGTCCGCCTGATTGAACCGCGCATCACCCGCCACCCCGTCCAGGATGAACGGCAATAACGGCACCCCGGTAGTGGCCGACGCGCGCAGGTACGCCTCGTGAAACCGCGTGGTATACGACGTGCCCAGATTAGTGGGCGCCTCCATCTGCACCAGCACCACCGTGGCCGCCGGCTGGGTGCGCTGCACCACCTGCACCAGCGCCACGAGATTGGCATACGTGCTGTCAGGGTCGACGCCCCGTAACCCGTCGTTCGCCCCCACCTCGAGCACCACCAGCGCCGCCGGCTGGTCGAGCACCCACGCCGCCCGCCGCAAGGCGCCCGCCGACGTCTCACCGCTCAGACCAGCGCTGACGATCTGCACCCGCAGTCCCGCCGAATCCGCTTTCTCCTGCAACAGGGCCGGATACGCGTCGCTCGGATCCAACCCGAGCCCCGCCGTCAGACTCGTGCCCAGCAGGACGACCCGCGGCGCCGACTGCGGGGTACGAGCCCCGGTTGCCGAATCCGCCCCCGGACGGGTTGTTTCCACGGCAGCGGCTGCGCCGGAATTCGTGGAATCCGGAACGCGCCCTGCCTCGTTGGTGGTACAGCCCGGTCCAACGGTTCCCAGTGCCACCAATCCTGCCGTCTCCAACAGTCGGCGGATCCTCTTACTCTGTCGCAATCGCATGCTTGTTGCCCGCGGGTTGTCCAAGGAATACCAAAGCGGCGCTCAGCGCCTGACTGTCCTGCACGATGTGTCGTTCGAGCTGCCCCAAGGCGCGTTCGTGTCGATTGTCGGTCCTTCGGGCAGTGGGAAAACTACGCTGTTAGGGCTGCTCGCCGGCCTTGATACCCCCAGTTCGGGCACGGTGTCCCTCGATGGTGTCGAATTCGGCAGCCTCGATGAAGATCGTCGCGCCAAGCTGCGTGGGGAAAAAGTGGGATTCGTGTTCCAGAGCTTTCAACTGATCCCAACACTCACGGCCCTTGAAAATGTCCAAGTGCCGCTCGAACTCTCCGGCGCCGCCACAGCCCGCGAGGCCGCCGAACGCGCCACCGACCTGCTCACGCGCGTCGGACTCGGCGACCGCACCCATCACTTTCCGCAGCAACTCTCCGGCGGCGAACAGCAACGCGTCGCCCTCGCACGCGCTTTCGTCAACGAGCCCCGCATCCTCTTCGCGGATGAACCCACCGGTAATCTCGACGGCGCCACCGGCGAACGGATCGTCGAACTGCTCGAGGCGCTCAATCGCGAACGCGGGTGCACCATCGTGCTCGTCACGCACGACATCGCACTCGCCGCGCGCACACAACGCACCATTCGCCTGCGCGACGGCGCCGTCGTGGAAGACATCCACCACACGCCGGTCACAGCATGACCGCGCAGACCCTGCTCCGTCTCGCCTGGCGAGAAAGCCGCACGGCGCGCCGTCGCCTCGCGCTGTACATGTCGTCGATCGCGTTCGGCGTGGCCGCCCTGGTGGCCATCGACTCGTTCGCCGGCAACATCACCCGCTCCATCCGCGAGCAATCGCGCACGCTCCTCGGCGGCGACATGGCGCTGCAGGCACGCGCCGCATTCCCGGCCGTCATCGATACGCTGCTCGACTCGCTCGCCACGCAGGGCATCGAGCAGGCGAGTGTGACCACCTTCGCCTCGATGGCGCTGGCCGAGCCCTCTGGAGGCACGCGCCTGGTGCAGGTGCGCGCCGTCTCGCCGGGCTATCCGTTTTACGGAGAAATCGAGACCGTCCCCGCTGACAGCTGGCGCACGGTGCACGACGCGCAAGTGGTCTTCGTGGACCCGTCGCTGCTCGTAGCGCTCGACGCGACCATCGGCGACTCACTACGGCTCGGACAGCTGCTGTTCACGATTGCCGGCACACTCGGCAATGTGCCGGGCGACGCCGGTATCACCGCCGTGATCGGGCCGCGTGTGTATGTGTCAGATCGCTGGCTGGAGGCCACCGGGCTGCTGCGCCCCGGGAGTCGCGCTGAATACGACGCGGTGCTCAAGCTGCCACCGACCCTCGCCACGCCAGGCGCAGCGGCCAAAGTGGCGCGGGATCTGCGCCGCCGCATCGATCCGCGCGCGGCGGCACGGCAAGAGGCCGAGGAGGCAAGTGGCGACACCCGCCGCGGCCCTGGTGGCGCCGGCGGCGGCGAGGAAGACGCCGACGTTCGCACCGCGATTACTGCGCGCACGGATTCCGCGGCACTCGGCACGCGGACCGATTCCACCACCCGCACCGATTCACTGTCCGCAGCGGTCGTTGCCAGCACCGGCCTCACCTCCGCGCAGCCGCGCACCCGCGTACGGGTTCGCACCGTCGCCGACACCGAACGCGACTTCACGGAAGCCGTGGCGCGTCTCGCCGACTTCCTGAGCATCATCGGGCTCATTGCCCTGTTGCTCGGCGGCATCGGCGTCGCGAGCGGCATCAATGCGTTTGTGTCCGCAAAAATCGATACGGTCGCGGTGCTCCGCTGCCTCGGCGCCACGAGCCGTCAGGTGCTCGCGTTGTACGTGGTGCAAGCGGGCATGATGGGCCTCGTGGGCGCAACCGCCGGTACGCTGTTGGGCGTCGCCATTCAGTTCCTGCTGCCGGGCGTTGTGAGCGATTTCCTGCCGCTTGATGTCACCGTGGCGCTCGAGCCGCGGCCGCTGTTGCTGGGTCTCGCCACCGGTGTCTGGGTGTCACTGGTGTTCGCCATGCGACCCTTGCTGGCGCTCCGCCGCATTTCGCCGTTGCAGGCCATCCGTCGCAACGCCGACCCCGCCGCCATCCCCAGCGAGTGGAACGATCCCGCGCGCCTCATGGTGGACGGGCTGCTCGTGGTCAGCATCGTCGCGATCATCGTGACTCGCGTGGGGGATCTCAAGCAGGGACTCGGCATCAGCGCTGGTATTGCCGGCGCCGTGGCGGTGTTGTGGGTGGCGGCTACGCTGCTCATCAAGGGTGCGCGCCGCAGCACGCGCCCGTCGTGGCCCTTCGAACTGCGGCAGGGCATCGCCAACCTGCATCGCCCCGCCAATCAGACCCGCGCCGTCACGCTGGCGCTGGGGTTCGGCGCGTTCTTGCTCACCACAGTGTACCTCGTGCAGGCCAACCTGTTGGGGATCGTCCAATCCACCGGCGCCGCGTCGTCGGGCAATCTGCTGTTCTTTGACGTACAGGACGATCAGGCCGCGCCACTCGACTCGCTGCTGCGAGCCCGTCAACATCCGATTGTGCAGCAGACGCCCATCGTGACCATGCGCATCGATGCAGTGAACGGACGCAGTGTCACCGAACTCATGGCCGACACACTGGTGCAGCGCGCAGGATGGGCGCTGCGCCGTGAGTATCGCTCCACCTACCGCGATTCCTTGGTCAACTCGGAGCAACTCTTTGGCGGCACGTGGTTCGCGGCCGGCGAACAGCGGGCGGCAGCACGCGTCGCGTCACCCGATGCACCGTTTCCGGTATCCTTCGAAAAGGAGCTGGCCAAGGACCTCGGCCTGCAGATCGGCGACACGGTCACGTGGAATGTGCAGGGCGTTCCAGTGCGCACCGTTATCACGTCGTTGCGCACGGTGAACTGGGCACGATTCGAAGCCAACTTCTTCGTCGTGTTCGTGCCCGAAGCTATTCAAAGGGCGCCACAGCAGTACGTGATGGTGGCCAACGTGCCCGCTGGTGACGCCGTTTCAGCGGTACAGCGTGACGTGGTCAGGCGCTTCCCGAATATTTCGAGTCTCGATCTGTCGCTCGTGCGCTCGACGATCGGGGCGATTGTCGAGCGTGTGACCTTGGCGATCCGCTTTCTCGGCGTCTTCTCGCTGGCCATGGGTGTGCCGGTGCTGTTCAGCGCGGTCGCCGCCACGCGCCGCGCCCGTCTCCGCGAGGGCGTGCTCTTGCGCACACTGGGCGCATCGCGGGCGCAAGTGGCACGGGTACTCTTGGCCGAGTATGGCGCACTCGGTGCACTGGGAGCGCTCACGGGCATGGTGCTCGCATTCGTTGGTGCTTGGGGGCTCACGCGCTTCGTGTTTGACGATCCGTTCAACCCCGCGATCGGTCCGACGCTGCTCATTGGCGGCGGCATTCTCACGCTCACGATGACGATTGGCCTGCTCACCAGTCGCGATGTGTATCGCGAAACGCCGATGGCGGCGATTCGCGAGGCGTAACGCCGTCTCGCGTTGTGTCAGCGTCGGGTGATCACGCCGTAGCCATCGGCCGTGGATTGTCCGGCGGGATAGGCCACCCACACCCGAACGCCGGACACGCCACGCAGAGAAGCAGGAATCGACGGGAGCCGCTTCGTCCCCGACCCGTCGGTGAGCCGCAAACTCCCGCCCTCCGTGAGCACTCCGTCAAACGCGGGATGTCCGTTGAACCCACGCACCACGAAGTCGGACACGACGATATCGCGCGGCGTGATCTGTACGCCGCGTACCATTAACTCGGTGCCTACCAGCCGCGACAGCCCGGTGGTCGCCATGCCGCTCAGGGCGATGGTCTGGCCGTTGGCCACCAGCACGATCTGTTGCGACGGGGCGGTACCGCGCAGCGTAAGAATACCCCGCACCGAATCGCTACGCGCGCGATCAGCGGTGCGGGCGATGTCCGACGTCGAGCGCTGGGGTTGCCCACGCGCCATGATTTTCGACGTGGTCGACCCGGCGGCCATCACGGTGCGCTGTTGCGCGTCGAAGGCCGCCCTGATGGAATCCAGCACCAACGGCGTTCGATCGGCCTCGGCCAGTAATGAATCAGCGCGAAAACCGAGCGTGTCGAGCCCCATCACGTCGCCTCTGATGGTGATGTCCCGCTCGGTGGCGCATGCCGTCAGCCCGACGGCCAGCAGTAGCGCGTACGGCGGGCGCCAGGGGCGGCGCGGCGCGCGCGGATCGGCCGTGCCGCGAAAAGCACGTTGACGAAGCGCCGGACGACCTACGGTGAGCGACATGAGGCAAGAAGCTACGCGTGGCGCGCCGTCCGTCAACTCATGAGAAACGCTTGTGTCCGCCAGGTTCCGACCACGCGGCGCGGCGCGGCGCCGTGTCCGGCGGGCGCGATTTTCCCGAGAGACGTGACAGAGTTGCGCAAGTATCACGCCGCTGGCACAGTATGAGGGACACGGTGACTATCATTCGGAACGGTGCGTCAACCTCACGCGATGTATGATTCTGCGATGAAACAGCAACAGCCGCGCGACCTGCGCGAAATCTGGTCGGCCGACAACGCACGCGGGCTCGCTCTCGCTGCCGACGGCGATTGGCAGGAGGCCGTCGAGGCATTCGAGGCCTCGGCCGATACGATCGCACGCGCCACCGCCGATATCTCCTCGCATGAGGCGCTGGCGCTTGTGCTGAGCAATTTGTCGCAGGCCTGTTTCCGCGTTGGCCGTACGGCGGATGCCATCCAGCACGCGCAGCGCTGCTACGCGCTTCGCGTGGCGATCGCCGGGGAGGACGCGATGGTCGTCGCGCGCACGCGCACCGATCTCGCGGTACTGCTCGGCTCGGTCGGCCGACTCGACGAAGCACAATCGCTGGTTCAACGCGCCATCGCGGGCATGGAGCACGGTGTCGGCGACGACGATATGCGCCTCGCCATCGTGCTGGAGAACGCCGCGCGATTGGCGCTCGCTGCCGGCTCGTCCGCCAGCGCAGAACCGCATCTGCTGCGCCTTCACGCGCTCCTCGAGGAACATCGCCTCCCGACAACGCGCGCGGATGATCTGCTCGAGCGGGTCGCGCAGTCGCGCCGCCCGTCGATGTCGAGCGCGGAGATCCCCGCTGATGTGATCGCGCAGCAGACGCTGATCACGGAGCCGGATCACGACGAGGCGGCAGTCTACGAGCCTGTCTCGATCCGTGAAGCGGACGAGTGGGAGGATCAGCCACTCCGCGACGCGGTGGTGATGACGGATATCCTGCTGCGCTCTACTCCGTCCGGTGTGCCTGTCATCCAAAGCGGGCCGGGCGCGGTGGAGCCGTTTACCGACGAGTCGTTCGAGATAGAGCTTCTGCCACTCGATGCGGCTGTCGACGAGCCAGAGCTCGAGTCCGTCTCGCTGTTGGACGACATCGGTATGGGCATGGACTTTGAGCTCGCCGATGACATCGGCGCGGCACCGACCCCGACACCAACACGGCCCGCCGATACGCCCTCGCCCTCGCCCCCGCCCATGCTACTGGGTTTCGAGGTGGAACATGGCATCGGCAGTATCCTGGCGGACTCGCTGACCCCGCTCGGCTTCCCCGCCGTCGCGGAACCGCCCGCACCAGGGCGCGACGTGCTCGATCTGATGCCGACGACGGTCGACCAGTTCGCGGAACCGCCAGCATCGACGGAGCCGCCCACACCGCCGCTCACCTCGAGTACTCCCCCACCAGCACCAGAGGCCGCACGGCCCGACCCACCAAAGGCGGCGCGTGAGGTTGTCCACGACGCGTCGGCCGCGAAACCGGTGTCGCGCACGGTAACGACGGAGCACGTGACGCCAGCCCCAACCTCAACCGGCGAGAAGAAAACCGGACTGATCGCCGGTGTCGTGGCTGCGGCCGCGGCCGCCGGCGCCGCCGCGTGGTGGTTTCTGCTCCGCTGACTGGCGCGACGCCTCGTTTCCGTCACCAAGCCGGATCAGGGTCGATGACGGAAGGTGCGTCAGCCAGTGACACGTCTTTCCATCTCAACTGCGGCTTGCCCCATGACCCTCAGCTCCATCCCCCCTCTCACGGCGAGCACGGTACTGCTCGTGGGCCCTGGATGGCTTGGCGCGGCCGCCGTGCGCCACCTGCGGGCGGAGGGTGCCGTAGTGTTTACCATGTCGCGCTCCGCACTGGGGCCCACTTCCGATACGACCGACCAAGCGTTCCATCTCCGTGGCGATATCACCACGGCGGCCACCGATCCGACGGTGCGCGCCGTCTTGCCTCCGACGATCGATCACATGGTGCTCTGCGTGGCCCCGTCACGAGCTGCCGGCGATAGCTACGCGATGTACCCGCACGCCGCAGCGGGAGCAGCGGCCCTTGCACAGGCGCTGGGTATCCGGTCGGTGCTGTACACGTCGAGTACAGGCGTCTACGCCGTCGACGACGGTCGCGAAGTCACCGAGGCCACGCCGATCGTGCCCACCACGGCCCGCGTGGCGGCGCTCGCCGAGGCGGAACAGCAGTTGCTCGCGCTGAATGGGAGGGCCGTGCAGATCCTCCGCGTTGCCGGCCTGTACGGACCGGACCGAGATCCGGCCGCGCGCTTTGCCGTCACCGATCCGCGCGCCGATCACTGGTGCAATATGGCATGGCGCGACGACGTGGTGCGCGCGGTGGCCCATCTGCTGGGACGTGCGTCTGCGGGCGACCACCACGTCTTCAACTGTGCCGACGGCGTCCCACTCCTCGCGTCGACCATCACGCACGCACTCGGCGGGCTCGTGCACGAGACGGGCCCTGCCCCGGCTGTCACGGGCCGCAGCAACCAGCGAGTCTCCGTGGCGGCACTACGCGCAACCGGGTGGGCGCCACAGATTCCGACCGTGGTGGCCGGCTTGCGGAGGTTGGGACACCTCGTGATCGACCCGGTGCTCTCATGACGGACGGGCGCAGCACGTCGGCCTCACCGTACGGCCCCGCCACCCCCGCGATCCGCCGTTTCTTCATGCACTTCGCGGGACTCGGCGCATCCGATCGCGCCGCCGTGGTCGCCGCGTATGCCCGGATCGTGGAGCTCCCCGCCTACGCGGCCATCGATGCCTCGTTGGGCGATCTGGTGGCACGAAGCGGCCGCGACGAGGCACGCGCGGCGCTCAGTGGACCGCTGTTCCAACTCGTGCGGCGCCGCGACGCCACCGCCGAATCTGCCAACGCCGAGCCTCCCGCCACCGCGTCGGCCGACGACCCGTGCACCGAGCTCGAACCGGTAGCCGAACCGACGCTGGCGGCGCTGCTTGCGCTCTTGGTGCGCGACCTCTTGCCCGCCGAAGCGTTCGACCTGCTCTATGGGCCGTTTGACCGCGTGATTCCGAGATTGGAGCTAAGCGCTAAGAGCTAAGAGCTCAGAGCTTAAAGCTGAGCGCTGAGAGATTGAGGCAGATAGCTCTGAGCTCTGAGCTCTTAGCTCTTAGCTCTCAACTAACCGTCCCCTCACGCGGCTCGGCCGCCAGCGTGAACCGCGGGATGACCGCGTCAAAGGCCGTGTCGTCATCGCGCACGAATTGATAGGTGCCTTCCATCCACCCGTTCGGGGCCTTCAGCACGCAGAACGAGCGGTATTCGTGCACCTGTCCCGGCAGCAGGTGCGGCTGTTCTCCCACCACGCCTTCGCCTTCGACGACCGTGTCCCCCACCGCTTCGTCGTGAATGAGCCAGCGGCGAGTGCGCAACGTCGCCGCCTGCGCCCCGACGTTTTCGATGCGGATGTGATAGGCGAACACGAACTGCCCCAACATCGGGTTGGAGCGGTCGCGGAGATATGAGGGACGCACCGTGATGCGGATGCCCGCGGTGTGACGATAGAAAAACAGGGAGCGCTCAACGGACATCAGCTTGGCCTCGGAGGGGCGCAGTCGAAGAAGGAGGGGTCGTGGTCGACGACGTACGAAGTCCCAGCAAAACAGAGACCGGGGCGCTCTCCGTGCCCACACGATTCAGTGCGGTCACGCTGATCACGGACGGTGCACCGGCCCGCGGCACCGGCCAGCTCGTGGCGGTGCCAGGGAGCAGCACGGTGGTCCACCCGGTGTCGGCCCGCGTACGCACCACCCAGCGCCACGGCGTCGCGCGCGCGGGTGCGCTCAGCTGCAGTTCGCGCGCGGCTCCGGTTCCCACCACACGCAACAATGGCAACGCGGGGGCTTCGACCCGGAGCCACGGCGTCGCCGGGACCAACGCGGGCGCGGCATACGGACCAATCGCGAGGGAATCGTTCATGCCGGCCTGATTGGTGAGGAACGACTTCATGCTGAAATGCACGTTCCCCGTGGCGCCGTCCTGGCGCCGCGTCACGGCAATCTGCTCGACCAGTTCCGAGACGGGAAACGCACCGGATCCCGTAGCGCCGGCACGCGAGGTGAAGTTGCCCGGCCACAAATGACGCCCCTTGACGTTCTCGTTTGCCCACCACGCCAGCAGCGCCGGATACGCCTGCGCGACCTTGGTGGTCGGCCAGTACAATTGCGGCGTGAAGTAGTCGAGCCACCCTTCACGCAGCCACTTCCGCGCGTCGGCGTAGAGCTTGTCGTAGGCGTCTAATCCCCGCACTTGCGCGGGATACCCGGGCCGCCAAATGCCGAACGGACTGATCCCGAAACGCACCCACGGCTTCGCGGCATGTATGCTGTCGTGCAGCGCTTGCACGAGCAGATCAACATTGCGCCGCCGCCAGTCGCCCCGATCCAGCGCGCCGCCGCCCGCGCGATACTTTGTCCAGCTCGGCTCATCGGGAAACGGAATCGCCGCGCCGCGCTTCGTGAGTTCAGGATACGGATAGAAGTAGTCGTCCAGATGCACGCCGTCCACGTCATAGCGACGCACCACATCGACCACCACCTGCAGCGTCCGCGCGCGCACCGCCGGCTCTCCGGGATCCATCCACAGATAGCCCGCATAAGGCTTCACGAGCAACGGATCGGTTTTCCCAATGTGCGACGCGGCCAACGGTGACTTGGTGCCGGTGTGTCGCGCCCGGTAGGGATTGAACCACGCATGCAGTTCGAGATTGCGCGCGTGAGCTTCGCGGACCGCGAACTCCAGCGGGTCCCAGTACGGGTCCGGTGCCTTGCCCTGCGTCCCGGTGAGGTACTCCGACCACGGCTCGATTTTCGACGCGTACAGCGCATCGGCCGCCGGCCGCACCTGAAAAATCACCGCGTTCAGCTTCAGCGCAGCCGCCCGATCGAGCAACGCTCGCAATTCGGCCTGCTGTTCGGCCGTAGTCAGCGTGCGCTTCGACGGCCAGTCGATATTGGCCACCGATGCCACCCAGACCCCGCGGAATTCGCGGGGTAAGGGTGGTGCGTCGGCAATGATACGCGGCGGCGTGGGCGCGGGAGACCGTGGCGCCGGTCGCCGAGCGGGTGTGGATACCGGCCGCCCGCTGTCCCCGACCACCGCGACGCCGGCTCCGCCCACCGGACCCGGCTCCTCCGGCAACGACGCCCGCCCAGCCACTGGTCCGGCCATACGACACGCACCGAACCCCGCCAGGACCACGAGCGCCACGGCGCTCCTGGACCAAGCGCGCGACAACGTCATGCGCTCGCTCCCGCAAACGCCGGCCGTTCGGCCAGCTCCTGCTGCATGAGCCGCAGGATCTCTCCCGCACGACGCGCGGCCTCGGCGATCCGTTCGCCACTCTGGATGAACGAAATGCGGAAGAACCCTTCACCGCCTGCGCCAAAACCGGAACCGGGCAGCACGATCACGCCAGCCTCCTCACGCAACCGGTCAGCGAATGCGGCGCTCGGAATCTCCGGCGGCAACGGCATCCAGAGATACATCGTGGCCTTGGGTACGTCGGCGGTAAAGCCATGCGCGCGGAACGCGGCCACCGCCGCATCACGACGTGCCTGAAAGGTGGCAAGGTTCCCCGGCACAAAGCGCGACCAACTCTCAAGCGCGGCCACACCTGCCGCCTGAATCCCCATGTACTGCCCCGTATCGGTGAACGACTTCACTTTGGCGAGCGCCCCCGCGATCTCAGGTTTGGCCACCGCCCAGCCGCAGCGCCAGCCGGTCATGTTGTACGTCTTGGACAACGAGTGGAACTCGATCGCGACCTCACGCGCCCCGTCGATTTCGAAAATGCTCGGCGGCACGTAGCCGTCAAAGCCCATCTCGGAGTACGCGTTGTCGTACACCAGCAGGATGTCGCGTTCCCGGCACACCCGGACCACGTGTTGGAGATAGTCCCGCGGGGCGATCGCCGCCGTGGGATTGTTCGGATAATTGAGATACAGGATCCGCGTACGCGCCATGACGTCGGCAGGAATCTCGTCGAGGTCTACCAGAAAATCCGTCCGCGGGCGCAACGCGTACACATACGGCGTCGCGTCGCTGAGCAACGTGCCGCCCAGATACGCCTGATACGCCGGATCGGGAATGATGCTCACATCGCCGGGGCCCACGTACGCGAAGGCTACGTGCGCGAGCCCCTCCTTGCTTCCTAACAACGGCACGATCTCGGTCATCGGATCAAATCGCTGTCCGAAACGCGTCTGCATCCAGGCCGCAATCGCTTCACGATACGGCACGTGACCCATCCCGAAGCCATAGCGTTGCATCGCCGGCACCTCCGCCGCCCGCTGCAACGCCGCCACAGCGGCCGCCGGCGGCGCCAGGTCGGCGTCGCCGGCACCCAGATCGATCACGTCGACGCCTGCGGCGAGCAACGCATTCTTTCGCGCCGGAATGTGCGCCAGCGGATAGGCGGGAAACGCAGAAAAACGCGTAGACAGACGCGGCATGGAAAACTCGTTACGACGTGGGAGGGTTGAACGGCGCGTGCAGAGCATGCTGCGCCTCGATCCAGCTCCGGTGATACGCCGAATCTTCAATCGGCATCGCGGCCTTGGCCACTTGCAACGGACGGAAGCTATCCATCATCACGGCTAACTCGTTGGTGTGCGTGGCGCCGATGCTCGCCTCCGCGCGTCCCGGGTGCGGCCCATGCGGGAGACCGTCGGGATGATGCGTGATGGACCCGTACTCGATGCCCTTCCGGCTCATGAATTCGCTCGAGGCGTAAAAGAGCACCTCGTCGGAATCCACATTGCTGTGGTTGTACGGCGCCGGTAACGCCTGCGGGTCGAAGTCATATGGACGCGGGCAGAACGAACAGATGACAAAGCCATCGCCCTGGAATGTCTGATGGACCGGCGGCGGCTGGTGAATGCGTCCCACGATCGGCTCGAAGTCATGGATGTTGAAAATCCACGGATAAAAATATCCGTCCCAGCCGACCACGTCGAACGGATGATGATCGAGCACCAGTTCGTTCAGCGCCTCGTACTGCTTGACGACAATGGGGAACTCGCCGCGTTCGTCGCGCGGCGCAAGCTGCACGGGGCGGCGAATGTCACGCTCGGAGTACGGCGCTCCCTCCAGCAACTGTCCCACGTTGTTGCGATAGCGCGAAGGGAAGCGCACATGGCCGCGGCTTTCCATGACCAGGAACTTCGTTACGCCCCGCGAAGCATCGAGACGCCAGCGATGCGTGATGTTGCGATGAATCACCACGTAGTCACCCGCGCGGTACGGCAGCTCGCCGAACACCGACTCGAGCACGCCGCTCCCCTCGACCACGTACACCACCTCATCCGCTTGCGAGTTGCGGTAGAAGTGCGCGTCCTGCACGTCGGGCTCCACATACAGCATGCCGATCTCGCTGTTGAACAGCAGCGGGAGTCGGTCCAGCGTGGGAGACCCGCCTGTGGTCACGCGCGACGTGAGAAAATGGCGATGACGTAGCGAGGTGCTCTCATCGGCCTCCCACGCCAGATCGCACACCTTCCGCGCCGACAACACCGTAGTGGGCGGGTGCGTGTGATACAACAGCGACGACGTCCCCACAAAGCCTTCGTGTCCCATCAGCTCTTCGGCGTACAACCCACCGTCGGGACGCCGGAACACAATGTGACGCTTGCGCGGAATCTCACCGAGCGCATGATAGATTGGCATGGTGACCTCAGAGGTTGCCGCGGAGCGACTGCTCGCGTTCGATCGCTTCGAACAGCGCCTTGAAGTTGCCCTTGCCGAAGCTCTTCGCGCCCTTGCGCTGGATGATCTCGAAGAACAACGTCGGGCGGTCTTCTACCGGCTTCGTAAAAATCTGCAGCAGGTACCCGTCCGGGTCCCGGTCCACGAGAATGCCCAGCGCGGCCAGCGCATCCATGTCCTCGTCGATCACGCCCACGCGATCCTGCAGCTCGGCGTAGTACGACGTGGGCACCGAGAGAAACTCCACGCCCCGGTCGCGCAAGGCCGTAACCGTGTCCAGAATGTTGTCGGTGGCCAGCGCCAGGTGCTGCGCCCCAGCGCCACGGTAAAAGTCGAGATACTCCTCGATCTGCGACTTCTTCTTCCCCGAGGCCGGCTCGTTGATCGGGAACTTGATCTTGTCATCGCCGTTCGACATGACCTTCGACATCAACGACGAATACTCAGTACTGATATCGTCGTCGTCGAACGTGATCAGATTGCGAAACCCCATCACGCTGGCGTAGTAGTCCACCCAGCGGTTCATCTGACCAAGCTCCACGTTACCCACGCAGTGGTCCACGTACTTGAGCCCCACCTCAGACGGCTGATAGTGCGGCGTGACCGCCACGAAGCCCGGCAGAAAAATTCCGCGATAGTCACGTCGCTCCACCAGCGAATGAATCGTGTCGCCGTACGTCCCGATGGCCGCGATCACTACCTCGCCGTGCGCATCGGCGAACCGCGCCGGTTCCTGAATACCGATCGCACCGCGCGCTATCGCCGTTTCATACGCCACGGTGGCGTCATTTACCCACAGCGCGTAGTCGCGTATTCCGTCGCCATGCTCGTGCACGTGACTGGCAATCGGCGATTCAGGGCTCAGCGCGGTGGTCAGCACCAGCCGAATCTTGCCTTGCTGCATGAGATAGCTGGCGCGGTCGCGCACGCCCGTCTCGGGGCCGCAATACGCGACCAGTTGGTAACCAAAGGCCGAGCGGTAGTAATGGCTCGCCTGTTTGGCGTTACCGACGTAGAACTCGACATAGTCGGTTCCGTTGATGGGAAACGCGTCCTGTTCGACGCACGGTTCGGGGGCGGTTAACGTCGCCATGGGGCACTCCTGAAAATGAGGGACATCGATGAACCAAAGCCTGCGTGGTTGCAGCGATGCCCTGATCAGATGTGCGAACGCGGCAGCGCGCCGATCCAGGCCCGCTCGCGAACGTCCTCCCCGTTATACAGGATCATCTGTGAAAGATAACCTAACCGGCGCCGCCTACGGCGCCCGCAGCTCGGGCAACTCCCGGAACAACGCCAGCGCCTCAGGATTGGCGAGCGCGTCCACGTTCTGTACCGGACGCCCGTGGACAACCTCCCGCACCGCCATTTCCGTGATCTTTCCGCTGATGGTGCGAGGGAGATCGGCCACGGCCACGATCACTTTGGGCACGTGATGCGGACTCGCGTGCTCCCGGATCCGGCGCCGGATGGTGTCCTGCAGCGACGGCGTCAGCTCCTCACCGGCCCGCAGGCGCACGAAGAGCACCACCCGGGCGTCCGTCCCGCCCGCCCCACCAAACGTCTGCTCCACCACCAGCGATTCGAGCACCGCCGGGATCTGCTCCACCTGCCGATAAATCTCGGCCGTCCCAATGCGCACACCACCTGGATTGAGCGTCGCGTCACTGCGGCCGTGAATGATCAGCCCGTCGTGCGCGGTCAACTCGGCCCAGTCGCCGTGGCGCCAGACCCCGGGAATCTGCGCGAAGTACGCTGCCTGATACGCCGCGTGACCGGGGTCATTCCAGAAGGCCACCGGCATGCTCGGGAACGGGCGCGTGCACACGAGTTCACCCGGCACGCCCACGACTGACGCCCCGTCGTCGCCGAAGATCTCCACCGCCATGCCGAGGCCGCGCATCTGCAACTCGCCGCGATACACGGGGCCGGTCGGATCGCCGAGCGCAAAGCAGCTCACGATATCGGTGCCGCCGCTGATGCTCGCCAATCGGATGTTTGGTGCAATGTCGCGATACACGTAGTCGTAGCTGTGCGCAGCCAGTGGGCTGCCGGTGCTCAGGATGGCGCGCAGCGCGCCGAGCGACGCGCTCCGCGCCGGCACCACGCCCTCCTTCTCCAGCGTCGCCAGATACTTGGCACTGGTGCCGAACACCGTCATCCGTTCCGCCGCTGCCATCCGCCAAAGCACCAACGGATCCGGCGAGAGCGGGGCGCCGTCGTACAGCACAATCGTAGCACCCACCGCCAGCCCGGACACCAGCCAGTTCCACATCATCCACCCGCAGGTCGTGAAGTAGAACAGCACATCACCGGCCCCGAGATCCGTATGCAGTGCCAGCTCCTTCCAGTGCTGCAGCAGCGTACCACCGGCACCGTGCACCAGGCACTTCGGCAGGCCGGTCGTACCCGAAGAATAGAGGATGTACAACGGATGGTCGAAGGGCAGCCGCGTGAACACTGGCGACACCGCATCGCAATGATCCGCCAACACCGTATCCCAACGGCGCCCGCGCGGGATCGCCGTCAATACCGGATCGTCGATCAGGTAGGGCACCACCCAGACGGCCTGCAACGTCGGGAGAGCCGCTGCGATCTCAGCCACCCTGGCCAGACAGTCAATGCGCTTGCCCGCATAGCGGTAGCCGTCCGCCGTGACCAGCACCTTGGGTGTAATCTGCCCGAAGCGATCGAGCACCCCCTTGATGCCGAAGTCGGGAGAACAGGACGACCAGGTCGCGCCGAGCGACGCGGTGGCGAGCATTGCGATCACGGCCTCGGGGATATTTGGCAGATAGCCCACCACGCGATCTCCCACCCCGACGCCGGTCTGTTGCAGCGCCGCTGCGGCCCGTGCTACCTGCCGGGCCAACGCTGCCCACGTAATCCGCGCCGATCGCCCTTGCTCATTCCACGCCACGATCGCCAGCCCGTCATCGCGACGGCGCAGCAGATGCTCGGCGAAATTCAGGCGGGTGTCAGTGAACCAACGCGGCCCGAGCTCCGGATGAGGCGGCGCCATGCGTTCTCCACCGTGCAGAATCGCGCTCCACGGCGCGGATGCCGGCCCGGGTCCTTCCGCGATGATGTCTGCCGCGCGCCAGACCGCTTCCCAGAACGCTTCTGGATGGGCCACCGACCACCGCTGCAGCGCATGCGCATCGGTGACCGTAGGGGGCACCACACCGCGCTGCTGCAGATCGCGCAGGAACTGCATCAGACGCGAAGCAGTCGCCAGTGCCGGGTCGGGCGTAAAAAGCGGCGGCGCAGCGGGCGAGCTGTCGGGTGCGCGGTCGGGTGCGGCCGTCATCGGTGGTCGTGACGTGGCACGGTCACGGGCTCGCCTCGCGCGCGAGGATCACCGCATGACAGGTCGGACCGTGGGTCTCGCAGTACCACCCGTGACGGTCGTGAAAGACAAGATGCGGGGCGTCATTCGGCCGCAGACGCACGCGCACGAGGTTCTCGACGCCGGTATTCGGGCCCACAACAGCCCGGGGGTCAAGCACGTCCACCACCGGACGGACCGGGAAGAGGTCGAACTGCGTGGGCGCCACCGCGACATCTGCGTGAGCAGACGCCTTGGCGCGACGGGAGGGCGAGGAGCGATCGGCGCGAGTCATGGGCAACGGAATGCTGGTCAGATCACGCGCGTCGCGCCAGCGCCTGGGCGTCAATCGCGCCGCAACGCCGCCGCCCCTGCGCATGGTCAAGCATCGGACCGCATGATCAGCAGGGCCGCCAATCGGCGATCAATTTTGCCCGACCCCAATCGTGGCAAAGCGTCGACGAACTGGACGACCTGCGGCACCTTGTAGCCGGCCAGACGCGTGCGAGCCCACGCGAGCAGTTGGTCGGCCTCGACGTCCGGATCGGTGCGCACCACCAGCGCCCACCCCACTTCGCCCCACCGCGCATCAGGAACACCCAACACCGTCACATCGCCAACCCCCGCACAGTCGTGCAGCACCGCCTCCACCTCGCCGGGATACACATTCTCGCCACCGGAAATGAACATCTCCTTGCGCCGCCCACGAATTCGATAGAGACCTCTGGCGTCATGACTCGCGAGGTCGCCGGTACGCAGCCAGCCGTCATCGGTGAACGCCTCCCCCGTGAGCGCCGGTGCACGGAAGTAGCCACTGAACATCTGTGGCCCACGAAGCTCGAGTTCACCCACCTGGTCGGCACCCACCAACGCGCTGTTGTCGCCGCGCAGTCGCACCTGGAGAAACGGGATCGGCCATCCCACCGTGCCATGCTGGGCGCGGGCCGTCGCGTCGTTCGTGGCGAAACAGTTCGGACCGCACTCCGTGAGGCCGTAGCCCTCCCGAAATCCGTAACCGGCTCCACGTACCTCCTGCGCGATCCGCTCCGGACAGGGCGCGCCCCCGGAGAAGAACCAGCGCAGGCGCGGCAGCGGACGCCCCCACCCGGACGCCTCGCGTAGCATGGCAAACTGCGTGGGCACACCGAAGGTCACGGTCACGCCGAACCGTTCCAGCAGATCGACATACGCACTCGCGTCGAAACCACGGAAGATTACCACGGCCCCGCCCTGCGCGAGCAGCGTGGTGGTAAACACGTGCCAGCCACCGGTGTGGAAGAATGGCGTGGATGCCGTCCCGATGTCGTCGGCGCCAAGCTGCCACGCCGTTGTGGTCGCAAACGCATTCCACAGGAGTTGCCGATGCGGAACCATCACCCCTTTGGGCGCACCCGTGCTGCCTGACGTGTACAGCAGCATCGTCGTATCCTCCGCATCACGCGGTGGACAGGGCGGACAGACGACTGACGATGCGGCACGAAGCACCGCATCCGCGTCGTGATCAAAATCGATCCACCGGATAGCGCCTGCGTGTGCCGCGTCTTGCATCGCCTCCTCCGCCAGGACACGGAACGCGGATTCGCCCAGCAACAGCACCGGCTCGGCGTCGTCGAGCACGCGCGCCAATTCGGCCGACGCCAACCGCCAGTTGAGCGGCACCAGCACCGCACCGCGGCGAATACAGGCAAACAGCAGCACCACAAACTCCACGCGATTCTGCGCCAACACGGCCACCCGGTCTCCCGGCTGAACGCCTTGCGCCGCAAGCACCGCGTGCCACGCGTCGGCCAGCCGATCCACGTCGCGATAGCTGTAGTGTCGCCCGGATTCGGCGTGGATCAGCGCCGTGCGCTGTCCGTCCACCACCGACCACCACGCAACGGGGTCAAAAACGTTCCGCAGAGAAGGAGTGTCCACGCGATCAGCCCGCCGCCGGCACAAGCATCAGCGCCTCACCATCCGACAAGAGGTCGCCAGCCACGTTGCGGCACGTGGTGGACAGGCGAAGACGCCGCTTGGCGGTCATGATCTCGACCACTTCAACACGCACTGTGACCACCTCGCCGACATGTACGGGACGCAGGAACCGCACCGAGTGCGAGAGAATGATCGCGCCTGGACCCGGTAACGTGCGGGCCAGCAGCCCCGACACGTAGCCCATGGTGAGCATGCCGTGCACAATGCGCGATCCGAAACGCGACGACGCGGCGTAGGCATCATCGACATGCACCGGATTGAGATCCCCAGTGACCGCTGCGAAGAGCACCACATCGGCGCTACTCACCGGATGTGACTGCGCGGCACTCTGGCCGACCGAAAACTCAGCGAACCCATCAACGGCAGGCGCAAGAGGCATGGTTCGGCCGGTGAAAGAAAAGAGACAACGCCGCAGAACGGCGCCGTGCGGAGAGAATCGAAACCATGAGCGCCGACCTGGGGATAGCAAGACAAGATGGCACAAACCATCGTATCTGGAATACCGTAACCCAGCCGTTTATCCCCTAGTTTTCCTCAATGCTCCCTCCACCCCAGGCTTCGCACCAGAGCGCAGAGTCCGACGCGTTCGCCGGTCCCGCGCGGCGCCGCCAGCCGCGCCGCTGGGTGCGGGCGGCCGTCGCCCTGACGAGCGCGACCGCCCTGCTGGCCACAGCCGCCCTCGTCGCGACGGCGGCGATTGTGCCACCAATCGGCGCCCGACGCTCCGCACTCGCCGCCACCCGGCAGGAACTCGAGACCCAGCTTCGCCCCAACGAGCGGCTGTTGGCCTCGACGCTGGTCTCGCAGCGTCGTTGGACCGACCTCTGGCGCGAGTCGTTCGGCATCATCGCCGCCACCGACGAGCGCCTGTTGCACATCGGGGAGCAGCCGACCCCCCTGCTCCGCCCTCTCGACGACGGCCCGAGCGAACTCTTGATCGACAGTTATCCATACACGGCCGCCTTTACGCTCGAGCCACGCACCCTCCTCAAAGGCTACGGGCGCGGCCTCGTGCTCCGCACGCCAACGTCGAAGACGGACTTCCTCGTTGAGAATAGGGCGTGGGAGAGCGCGCGGCTCGTCGCACGCACGAGCGCCGCAGCGCGACGCACCGTGACGCAGGATATCGTGCAGTTGGAGCAGGCGACCCGCTCTCCTGCCCCCGCTGCCGAGGAGTACCGGCCATACGTGGTGCAGCGCGGTGAGAACCTGACCACGATTGCGCGCAAGTTTCGCACGTCACCCGACGTGCTGCGGCAATTGAACCGTCTCACCATCGATGACATTCGCGCGGGGCAGCGACTGCGCGTTCCGCGTGTCGTCCCGATGCGCAGCGACTCCGCGCCGATCGCCAGCCGCACCGAGTGCGCTGATTGTCGCTATTGGCCGAGCACGATCGCGAAGACCAGCGGCGCCACAATGCTGGCGTCCGATTCGATGATGAACTTCGGTGTCTCGATACCGAGCTTACCCCACGTGATTTTTTCGTTCGGCACCGCACCCGAGTAGCCGCCATAGCTCGTGGTGGAATCACTGATCTGACAGAAGTAGCCCCAGAGCGGCACCTCGGTGCGCTGCAAATCCTGATGCAGCATCGGCACGACACAGATCGGAAAGTCGCCGGCAATGCCGCCGCCGATCTGGAAGAAACCGAGCGACGCGGTCTTCGTCACCTGCGTGTAGTGCTCCGCGAGGTACATCATGTACTGGATGCCACCCTTTACCGTGTGCACGTTCTTGATATTGCCCTCGATCACGTGCGACGCGAAAATGTTGCCGGTCGTCGAGTCTTCCCATCCTGGCACGATGATCGGCAGGTTCTTTTGCGCCGCAGCCAGCATCCACGAATTCTTCGGATCGATCTGGTAGAACTCCTCAAGCTTGCCGCTCAGGAGGATCCGATACATGAACTCATGCGGGAAGTAGCTCTCGCCCGCCTGGTCAGCCGCCTTCCACTCATCGAGAATCGCCTTTTCGATCCGGCGGATCGCCTCAGCCTCGGGAATGCAGGTATCGGTCACCCGATTAAAGTGCTTCTCGAGCAGCTGCTGCTCGTCGTGCGGCGTGAGGTCCCGATAGTTGGGCACGCGCTCGTAGTGATCATGCGCCACGAGGTTGTAGATATCCTCCTCGAGATTCGCGCCGGTGCACGCAATCGCATGCACCTTGTCCTGGCGGATCATCTCGGCCAGCGACAACCCCAGCTCGGCTGTGCTCATCGCACCCGCGAGCGTCACCATCATCTGGCCTCCCTGATCGAGGTGCCGGACGTAACCGTCCGCCGCGTCAATGAGGGCTGCGGCATTGAAGTGGCGATAGTGGTGACGAAGGAATGCCGTGACCGGCGCTGAGGTGGTCGAAGCCATGGGGCAGACAGATTGAAGTCGACAGCAGCGGCGCGCCACCCGGCGCGTCCAAGCAGACGTCGTGAGACGACGCCTCTGCAATCTAATCGCGACGGCGCCCGGTTTGGTCGCCTGACGCGTCACTGTCCGCGCGTGCGCTGCGCCTGATTCCCAGCCACGCCGCTCCGGCTCCCAGCGCGATGGCCATCACGCCGTAGCCACTGAAGGCAGCCACGGCGGCTACCACAACACAAAGCAGCGCGACGGCGCGGACAATCGCCACGTCGGTGTCATCGGCGTCCGACGGCTGGCGCCCTGCTACCATCGCCGCTCCCCAACCGGTCGCCAGCACGTCGTCACGGACAGCCGGCAACGACGAACCGGTCAGCTGCAGCGACGGGATGAAGGTGTCAGGAGTACCGCGCGGGTTGCCCACCGACCCCTGTGGCGCGCCGAGGGCGGCGGCGTCCCAGGTCGCATCGTCGCGCCACCGTGCCGCCCGCATCCCCGACGTCTCCTCCAGCAGCGCCAACCCAAGTCGCACCGGGACAATCGGCCCTTGGTCGACCTCGCCCTTCACCACCACCGGTGAGAAAACTGGCGTGGAACGACCCGCCGACGCACCGGTCTCGACACTTCGTGCATCACCCTGGACCAACGCCAGCAGCAACCGGTGGACACCGTCCGGAATGCGTGCACCCGCACGGCGCACCATCCGCTCCGCATCCTCGGCGCGCCCCTCCCGGAGCGCGGGGAGCGCCACCGCAATGAGCCCCGGCAGCGGCGCGCCTGCCGCCTCGCGGTCGGCGCCGGCGGCGCCGGTCAGCACGCCGAGCACTCCAGTCAGAACACTCCGCGCAGCGTGCGATTGCTCCGGCGTCCCAATTGAGGCGAGCGTACCACCAACGGTGAAAGCGCGCAGCAGCATGCGCGCGTCACGGACCACCTCATCGGTGCTTTGCGGAAGATCGGGGGACGCGAGCCGAGCGCCCAGTCGACGAAGTGCCTGTTCCGCCACGTCACCCGCCTCCAGTGAGATCCCGTCGAGCGGCCCCGCGTCCGGGACACGGACACCGCCCAGCGGCTCGTCGGTGATGGTCGACGCCGGCGCAATCCGCTGGCCCGCACCGAACGTGCGAAACCCCTCCAGGTCGGCTGGTACGGTCCGCGCTTCTCCCCGAATGCGATCGGCCATGATCGTCCGCATCGCAGCCCGTCCGTAGTGGACCGCCGGATGCTCCGGGAATCGCTGCGCCACGCGCTGCAGCTCGGCGTCGGCGGCGCCGCGTTGACCCTGCCGTGCCAGCGTGACCGCATGCTGCACCAAGAGCAACGGATCGTCGGGGCTTCGATCAAGCGCGGCCTGCAGCAGCTGCCGCGCGCCGGTGACGTCGCCAAGCGCGAGACGGGCGAGCGATTGCCCGAACCGGAGCGCGAGCGATGTCGGCGCTGTCTGCAGCCCCTCGGCCGCCACGCGATCACCCTCGCCGGGCAATCCCAGCACGATCAACGCGCCGCTGCGGAGGAACCACCCTTCCTCGGTGCGCCGGGCCCGCTCCCAGATTCCATCGAGCGCCGCGAGCGCCTCTCCGGGCAGCTGGCGTACCAACGACGATCGCGCCTGTTCCAGGCCGATCTCAAGTTCGCCGGGGGCCACCGCCGAGCGTGTCGCGACCCGATCGGCGGTGTCGAGCAAATTCAGCAGGTCGATCCCGCTGCGCTGGAGCGGCGACTGGGGGGCGATGCCTGGCCCAGAACGAGGCGAGATCGGCGCAATCGGCACCAGCGCACGCGACGGCGCCACCGGGCCTGTGTGGCCGATGGAGGCGGGAGAAACGATGCGCGATGAAGATACGCCGGGAATGTCTGGTGGCACGTGGGAGTAGTGTCGGCTCGGAAGACCCACCGCGGGAGCGCGGTGCGCCGGACAACGGCTAGACCAACGCCTCGACCAACGCCGATTCCGTGGGAATCCGGCTGTACCCACCGATTTCGTGGAACCAGCGATACGCCCCACCGTCACGATCAAGTGTCAGGCGTCGGCGTGTGACGCTGTGCTCATAGAGGCGCAGCTCTCCAACGTCCGCCGGTCCTGTCACGAACCCGATAAACCAGAAGGATGCCGCCGCATCAATTGCGACGACACCGAACTCCGCCACCAACACACGTTGGAGCGGCAGCCAATCAGGGAGTCGAAACGTCGGTGGGGTGTCGGAAATCATGGCAGCGTCTCCCTGAGGACGCACAGCCACGCGTGCGGTCACCGTACGATCAACGGGTCGTGTGATGCATCATGAAACGGGTGGCGTCAGCTAATGACGCCCGCGCTTCCGGCAACACGGCAGCAAAGAATTGCCACACGTGCGGCACGCTCCGCCACAAGCGGAACTCCACGGAAACTCCCGCGCATCGAGCCCGGTCCACCACCCGGATGGCGTCATCGCGCAATACCTCATCCGTACAGGCGTGTATCAGCAGCGGCGGCAACCCGTGAAAATCCCCGTACAGCGGAGACAACAACGGATGCTCGGGCGACGCCGCCCCTACGTAAAAGCTCGCCGCGCGACGGATCGTGTCTCCCGCGAACATTGCACACCGGAGATCGTTTTCGACCAGCGATGCGCCCGTGGCCGCAAGGTCCGTCCAGGGACAGAACGTCACGATCGCGGCAGGCAGCGGGTGCCCCTCGTCCCGGATCGCCATGACCAACGCGAGTGCGAGACCACCGCCGGCCGAATCGCCCGCGATCACCAGGTGGCGCGGGTCGACCTGTTCATGCTCGAGCAAATAACGATAGGCCGCCAGCGCATCATCCAAGGCTGCGGGGAACGGATGCTCCGGTGCCAACCGATACTGTGGGACGTAGGCGAGACCGCGGATGCGTCGTACGATCGAGCCTACCAGCGACCGATGCGTCTCCGGTGAACAGGCGATATACCCACCGCCGTGCAGATACAGCACCACGGGCGCCTGCTCCGTGCGAGCGGGCCACGAGACGACTTCGCCGCCCGGCCACAGCCCGGCAGGTGCGCGTCGTTCGAACGTCGTTCCGGTCGACCGCGCCATGAGCTGTCGGGCACCACGTGGCCGCCCCATGTTCAGGCGAACCCAGCGAGGATTGATCGGACGCCGTGCGTGCGGACGCATGCGGAGGCTCACCAGCCAGTGCACGAGTCGCGCCCGCCACGTGGGGTGCGCCAGTGGGGAAACGACAGAGGGCGGCATAGGGGAAACGTAATGGCCCCATGTCGCCCACTCCATCGGGGATCCCCCCTCAGACGCCGACTTGCTTTTCGACCCGGTCGCGATAGTGGCGACTGAGACGCAGCCGAGTCCCGTCTTCCAGAATCACGACATAGTCACCAGAGAACCACTGTTGCATCTCTCGCACGCGATTCAGGTTCACGATCGTCGAGCGGTGAATGCGCGCAAAGACTCGCGGATCCAACGTCTCCTCGAGATGGCTGATGCGTTCGCGGATGGTGTGCGCAGTCTTCCCCACGTGGAGTCGCACGTAGTTACGGTCGGCTTCGATCCAGTCGATCTCTGTGGTTTTCACAAAGAACATACGCCCATCCTGCTTCACCAAAATACGGCTCGCATAGCTGCCGGACATTCCGTTCGCCCCATGACCGACGGCCACCGTCGGCTCAGCGGCCGAGCCGTCCAGGCGCTCCGCCGCGTCACTCCCATCGGCCAGGCGACGTACCGTTTCCAGCAGCTCGCCGAGGCGCTCTGCGGCCACCGCATTCGCCCGCTGCCTGCGCGCTTTGTCAAACGCGGCCCGAAAACGGTCGGCATCGACGGGCTTGAGCACATAGTCCACCGCGTGAACGTCGAAAGCCCGCTGGGCATGTTCATCGTACGCCGTGATGAATAGCACCATCGGGACTACCCCACCTTCGATCTCGCGCAGCACACCGAATCCGTCGAGCTCCGGCATCTGGACATCGAGGCAGACCAGATCGGGCTGCAGTTCATCGATCAACCGCACCGCGTCTCGCCCGGTCTCGGCTTCACCGACCACTTCCACATCAGGCTCGTTCTGCAGCAGGCGACGCACGCGCTGACGCGCCAGCCCCTCATCGTCCACGATCAAGACACGCACGCTCGCCATCTCCGTCTCCGTATTGGACTGGCCTCAACACCCGTAGCCTGCGGTGCGGTACGCGCCGGGAGGTACGGCGCGAGAAATTTCCAGGTAGCCAGACTGCGTCACTCACCGCGCCGCCAGTGACTGCGGCGCCCCTTCACCGTGTCTGGTACGTCGCACAGTATGTTGAGGTTCCATCACGCGCATCCCGCCACGCCCCTTTTCACCGTCTCGCATGGCTGCCAGTCCTGCTCCCCTAACTTTCGCCGACGAAGGCCTCCGCCTGCGTCGCGTGACGCGCGTGCTGTTTGCCACCGTCTGGGTCATTCCGGCGGTGCTGGCGGCGCTCCAACTCACGGTGGTAGGTGACGCATCTGGTACGCACTATGGGCTGGGAACTACCCTGCTCTGGCAAGGGTCGTCCTGGATGCTCTGGAGCGTCTGGACGCAGGGCATTCTGAGTCTCGTGGAGCGCCTCAAGCTGGATGCCGGACGGCTTCCTGGGTGGATTGCGGTGCACGTAGTGGCCACGCTGGTGGTGTGCATCACAAATATGCTGGCAATCGGTTGGCTCGATCACACCTTCAGCGCGATCGGCCCGGTGACGAGCTACGCATACGCGCTACGATTGGTGGTGGTCAACCATCTGGATTTCCATGTCGTGCTCTACTGGGCCGTGCTCGGCGCCGCGTACATGGTGGAGTACGTGCGCCGATACCGCGAGCGGGATCGCGCCGCCACCGAGCTCGAGCAGAAACTGGCCCTCACGCAACTTGAGGCGCTCCGGATGCAGCTCAATCCGCATTTTCTCTTCAATGCGCTCAACTCCGTGGCCGAGTTGATGGAAATGGATGTCCGCGAGGCGCAACGTACGCTGACCCGCGTCAGTGACCTGTTGCGCCTTTCGCTCCGGAGCGCCGGTCAGTCGCTGATTCCCGTCTGGCAGGAAATCGAGCTGGTGGAGTTGTACCTGCAGATCGCCAGGGTACGGTATGGCCAAGGGCTGGACGCCGATATTCATTGTGATTCGTCGGCCGTCGATGTCATGGTCCCGAGTTTTCTCTTGCAGCCCCTCGTGGAGAACGCGCTCAAGCATGGCCTCGCCCCCGGACATGCCGACCAGAGCATCGATGTCCGGATTACACGTGCTGCCGGCATGCTCGAAATCATCGTGGAAGACAACGGCAAAGGCCTCGACGGTCTGCTCACCACGAGCGGTCGATTCCTCGCGGCGACGCCCTCCGCCGACAGTCTCGGTATTGGCCTCACGAATACCCGCCTGCGACTCGCCATGCTGTATGGCGATCGCTACGCGTTTCGCATGAGTAATCCGCCCACCGGCGGCTGCAAAGTAGAAATCCGTCTCCCGGTGGAGCAATCGTGACACCTCCCGCTCGAAACGGGGTACGATCGCCCGCTTCGGTTTGCTTGCCGCCCTTCTCTGACATGACCCTCGTGACCCGCCGATCCCGTCGCTGGTATACCGCCGCCCTCTTGTCTGCGCTCGTGGCCCTTCCAACCTCGCTGGCAGCTTGGGGCGATGCCGGCCACCGGATGGTCGGACTCGCGGCGGCAGGGGCACTGCCCGAGGCGATGCCCGCCTTCTTCCGCGCCGCCGGACCGCAGCTGGGGTATCTCAATCCCGAGCCGGATCGCTGGAAAGAGCGCACCGAACGGGGACTCGATCCCGCCCTCGAAGGCGGAACGTCGCCGGAGCATTATATCGATATGGATCTGGTCGATCCGACCATCCTGCGCGCCGCGCTGTCGGCGCCCAACCGATGGGCGTACGCCGACACCCTGCGCGCCGCGGGCGTGTCACCGACCACCATGGGGTTTCTCCCCTTCGAAATGCTCGAGAACGCGCAGCGACTACGCAGCGCGTTCCGGCTCTGGCGCATCGCCCCCGACTCCACCGTGCGCCACTGGATCGAAGCACGTATCGTCAACGACGCCGGAATTCTGGGACACTACGTGGCCGATGGTTCCAACCCACATCATACGTCAAAGCATCACAATGGCTGGGTCGGCGACAACCCCAAAGGCTACACCACCGACAATCGCTTTCATTCGCGCTTCGAGTCGCAGTTCGTGCAGGCCAACGTGCGCCTTGAGGATGTCAGGGGCGCAATGCAGCAGCCGGCGCGTGTGCTTCCCGATCTGCGCGAGGCGATCATTTCGTACTTGATGGTGAGCTTCGGCGAACTCGATCGACTGTACGCCTTAGACAAGGCCTCGCGCTTCCAGCCGGAAACCACCACCCCGGAGCAAAAGGCGTTTGCCGCCGCGCGACTCGCGGCGGGCGCCGAAATGCTGCGTGATATCTGGTGGACCGCTTGGGTCACCAGCGAACGGCGGACCACTCCCATCCCGAAGCTCCAATGACCGAGCAACGCGTCAGTTTTTCCAGTGGCGCACGCATCGTCGCTGCGTGTTGCCTCGCCGTCGGCATAGCCGTCGGCGGCTGGCTGATGGGCACCGGCTTTGCGCGCCTGCGCACGGCCGATCGGACCGTGTCCGTGAAGGGGGTGGCAGAACGTGAGGCCAAAGCCGACCTCGCGATCTGGCCGCTGCGGCTGACCGTCATCGACGATGACCTCGCGCGCGCCAGCAGCGCCCTCGAACAGAATGTGCGTCAGGTGCGGCTGTTTCTGGTCGCGCAGGGGCTCGACTCGACCAACACGGAAATCACCGTGCAGGAGTTCAATGTGCAGGACGCACGCACGATGGGCGGATATCAAAACACTGGGCGCTATATCATCCGTCAGACCCTGGTCGTTCGCTCGGCACTCGTCGATGTCGTACAAGCCGCCAGCCAGCGCGTACCTGACCTGGTGCGCAACGGCGTCGTGCTCACCTCGGGTCAGGAGTACGGAGGGGGCGGACCAACGTTCTCCTTCACTGGGCTCAACGAGCTCAAGCCGCCAATGATCGCCGAGGCCACGGCCCGCGCCCGCGAAGGGGCCGAGCAGTTCGCCCGAGACTCCAAGAGCACGCTCTCCGGTATCCGCACCGCCAATCAGGGCGTCTTCGAAATCCTGCCGCGCGACCAGGCCATGGGCATCTCCGAGGAGAGTCAGGTGATGAAGAAAGTGCGCATCGTCTCGACCGTGGTGTACGGGCTCAAGGACTGACGTCACCCTTCGCGCGGCCTGTCAGCAACCAGCACCTTCAGCGATCAAGCGCCCATCGAGCGCCGTCCGCACCGCCTCACGAAGCGCGACAGCGCTGAATGGTTTTGCCAGAAACGAGAGACCCTTCGCAATCTGCTGCTGGATCGGCTCGACATCGCCGTAGCCCGACATCAGCACCACGGGTAGACTCGGAGCGATCGCGTGCAATGCCTCCACCAACGCCAACCCGCCGGCATTCGGCATCACGACATCGGTGAGCACCAATTGGATCCGCTCCCGATGCGCGGCGAAGACGGCTTGCGCCTCGATCCCGTCCTTGGCCAGCAGTAACGAGTAGCCGGCTGAGGTCAGGACCCGATCCACCACGCCGCGAACAGGCGCCTCGTCCTCCACCACGAGAATGCACTCGGTACCCTGCTGAACGATCACCGGCGCGGTGGCCACTGCAGCAGGCGCCAGGTCTCCGGCGGATATGGGCAGATACACGCGAAAGCGTGACCCAGCAGCAGGCGCACTCTGCACCATCACAAAGCCCCCCGCATCGCGCACGATGCCGAAGACGGTGGCCAGCCCAAGCCCGGTGCCTTCTCCCATCGGTTTTGTGGTGAAGAACGGCTCGAACACGCGCCACAGATGCTCAGGTAAAATTCCTACGCCGGTATCCTGTACCGTCAACAGCATCCAGTCGCCCGCCGGTACTTCTCCCGTCACGGACGATATCGACTGCGCCAAATGCACCGTCGCGCTCCGCACGACAATGCTGCCACCCTGCGGCAGTGCATCGCGCGCATTCAACACGAGATTGAGCATGACCTGCTCCATCTGTCCTGGATCGATCAGCACGGTCGGAACCCCCGCCTCCGCATGCGTTTCAAGGCTGATATTGGCAGGAAGCAGACGGCGAAGCATCGGCGCCAGTGATTCCACCGACTGCCCGACTTGCAGAAAGCGCGGTTGCACGATCTGCTTGCGACCGAAGGCGAGCAACTGCTGCGTGAGGGTCGTCGCACGAGCGGCCGCATCCTGAATGTCCTCCAGCGGCGCACGCGCGGCATCGTCACGCGCTCGCCCGGACAGTAGTATCTCGCTATTTGCCCGCACCACCGTGAGCAGATTGTTGAAATCGTGCGCGATCCCACCCGCGAGTACACCGATCGCCTCCATTTTCTGCGACTGACGGAGTTGATCCTCCCGAAGTGCCAGCGCCTCCATGGCCCGACGCGACGCGGTCGTGTCTTCGAAATACACTGTAAGTCCGTGACGCGCCGGAACCACGCGCACGCGCCCCCAGCGCTCGGGCCCAGGCAGATACGTGTCCACCTCCAAGGCCCGACGATCCACAGACGCGGCGCGCAGCACCGACTCGATCTCCGTCCCGACCAAGACCGGGATGGCCTCCCAGACAGCCTTCCCGACGAAACGGCGCCTCGGCTGATTCAGAATCCGCGCGGCGGTCCGGTTGGCAAACGTGATGTTCCACTGCCGATCGAGCGCCACCACGCCCTCCAGCATGGTGTCGAGCATCGCCACACCGTGCGCGGGCAATCCCTCCGTGACCACCGAGAGATCCGTGTCACGCACCCGATCTTCATGATGCGTCAGCTCCGCACGGAGTTCGAGATCGCTGACCACCACATCCGCCAAATCACGCAACAGCGAGTCATCGGACGGCGTCCAGGCCCGCACCGACGTTGTGATCGCGCAGATCGACCCAAGGGTGTGCCCGTCGGATGTCTTGAGCGGCATTCCCATGTAGCCGACGATGCCTAACTCCTCGATAATCGGCATCAGGCAGGTGAGCGGGTGCACGCGACAGTCCGAGATCCCGAGGACCTCGCCTGTCGACACGACAAAACGACAGATCGAGTCGGACAGCGGGGTTGACCGGCAAACGGCGATTTTCCCGACCAAACCGGTCATACCCTGAAAAAACTGGCCTTGATCATCCACCAACGCGACGAGCACCACCGGCACGTCGAGCGCGCAAGCTGCGACCCGCGTGAGACTGTCATATGGCAGCGCGGGATAGGCGCGCGGACGCACGGCATCCCGTAACGCCTTCAGGCGCGCAGGAGAGGACAGTACGGACTCCGACGATTGCGACACGCTGCGCACCAGCAAAAAACCAAACGGCACGCCTGCGCGGCTTCGACGCAGGCTGGTGCCTCACACCAGTCTGACGATTACTCCAGGCAGAAGGTTGCACACGGTGAGTATACTGCATCACGGTCGCTATCGGTGCGACGGCATGTGCCGTCGCCCGCCTCTTTCCGCACCATCCACCGCACCATCCATGAAGCTCGCCAAGTATCTGGCCAATCTGGGATATGGGTCCCGCGCCGACACCGCGCGCATGCTCGAGGTCGGACGGGTCACTCTGGTGGGTGGACGACGACTACGTGACGGCGACGCGGCAGAGCATGCCGACATCCGACTCGATGGATCACCGCTCGATCCGCCACCGAATGCCGTACTCATGCTTCATAAACCGTTGGACTACGTCTGCTCCACGAAGGATGTCGCACCGCTGGTCTACGAGCTGCTGCCACCACGCTTTCTGCTGCGCTCACCGCTGCTCGCCACCGTCGGTCGACTGGATCGCGACACGTCAGGACTGCTGCTACTCACCGATGACGGCGCACTCAATCATCGACTCACGTCACCGCGGCACCACGTGGCCAAACGCTACGAGGTCCAGCTGGCCACACCGCTGCGTGGTGACGAAGGCGAAGCCATGGCCAGCGGCACCCTGCTGCTCGCCGGCGAACGTTCGCCGCTCCTACCGGCGGAGCTCGAGGTGCTCGGACCGCAGCACGCACGACTGACGCTGCACGAAGGCCGCTACCATCAAGTGCGGCGAATGTTCGCGGCCCTTGGCAATCATGTCGAACAGCTACATCGCGCATCGTTCGGACCATTGACCCTCACGCCGCTTGAACTTGGCGCGTGGCGCCTGCTTACGACTGAGGAGCGGGCGTTGCTGGAGGCCCCGCGCGCCGCACCGCCTTCACCAAAGCGCCCGTAACGAGCTGCTCACCAGAATTGACCACCCGATCCGCCCCTTCCGCGATCCCATCGACGAGTTCGATGGACGTACCGAAGTCGCGCCCCAGCACGACGGGCAGCAGCGTCACGCGCCCATCCACCACCTGCGCCACATCCGGCCCCTCGGCGCGAATGATCAGCGCGATGGCCGGAATGCGCAGCCCACCGCCCGCCGTGGGCACAGAGAGTCGCACGGTGGCGAACGTGCCCGGGAGGAGTCGCCGATCGCGGTTGGGCAGATGCACTTCAGTCAGCAAGGTGCGCGTTGCCGGATTGATCGCCCGCGCCGTACGTGCCACCCGACCGTCGACGGCGGCGTCCCCTGCGCCGGCAATCACGACAGCAGCCCGCTGGCCCACCCGCACCTGCGACGCCGCGGTCTGTGGAACGCTCAGCATCACGCGGAGCGTGTCGGTCTGCACCAAAGTCAACAACAGCACCTCGGACAGCGCCGCGATGTTCGCGCGTGACACGCGCACATTGGCATCCGCCACGTTGGCTGCGGCCTGCCGTTCGTCGAATTCCTGGGGGGTCACCACGCCACTCGCGCTCAACGTGCGCCAACGAGTGAGCGTACTCTGCGCCAGCCCTGCCGTCGCCTCCACCTGTTCCAGCGATGCCCGCGACAGTCGCAGCTGCTCCTGCACCTCGGGCTGATCAAGAATCAACAGCGTATCGCCCAACGCCGGTCGCTCGCGACGTCACGTTGCGACAGCGCCAGCCCCGATGCCCGGTTTCTGTCGACCGTCACCAGCAGTTCAGGTGCGGTCAGCCGCTGGTGCAAGTACACATCGCGGATGGGGAGGTCGTTCAGCGCTTCCACCGATGTCGGGCTGCCATTGTGCCGAACCGCGTACTTTCGCTCACCGATCTTCGCCGTACCAGAGGGCAGCACGAGATGCTGTGCATTGATCGCGTCACTCACATCAGTCGGCGACAATCCACGCGCGAACAGTTGCGCGGGGTCAAGGTTCACGTTGATGAGGCGGGAACGCCCGCCGTAGGGCCGCGGAACGCTGGCGCCGCGTACCGTGGCGAGGCGCGTACGGATACCGTTGGTGCCGAGATCAGAGAGCTCCTACTCGCAGAGCGAGTCACCGCCGAGCGCCAGCTGCAGCACCGGAACATTGGCAGCGTGATAACGCACAAGGAATGGCGCCGTCGCTCCCGGCGGCATGATGCGCAGAATGGTCTGCGACACAGCCGCCATCTGTGCGGCGGCCGACTCGAAACGCGCCCCACGCTGGAAGAACACCTTGATCACGGTCACGCCGGCTACCGACTGCGACTCGATATGCTCGACGAGGAGCGCGCCGACGATGAAGGGGTAGGGCCGCCGGAGCGCGAGTTTAACATTCCACATGCGGAAAGAACCGGTGCGTCAGTGTCGGACCTCGCAAGAGCGCGCGGCATCATTCACACGACGCACGACCCCGCTTCGCTCGCTGACGCATTGCAACGACCTCCTACCCTCGCGTCGCCGCGAGCACCTTGAACCGGCGGCCATCGTGCACGGTGCGCACATGACCAAAGTGCTCCGCAATCACGCTTTCGTACGGCAATGTCCGGTTGGCGACCAGTTGGAGGGTTCCCCCAGGCGTTAACCGTTCCCACGCTTCACGGATGAACTGCCGTGGGATGGTCAGATCCGTGAACTTGGCCAGATGAAACGGTGGGTTGGTCACCACGACATCAAACCGCTCATCTGCCGCCGCCTCGGAAACGTCGCTGCACCGCGCTTCGGCATTTGGTACCCCCCGCACGTCAAGCGCCCGCTGTGTGCAACGCACCGCCTCTGCGTCAGCGTCGAGCAACAGCACGCGCCCTGCAGCGGATCGTGTCGCCGCAAGCAGTCCCAAAACCCCGGCTCCGCAGCCGAGATCGAGCACGCGGGCTCCGACTGGAATAGACATCTGTTCGGAAAGGATCGCTGTGGCTTCGTCCAGATGGCTCCAAGAAAAGACACCTGGGCGAGTGAACAGTTGTAGCTGTTCCCCTGCCACGGAAACGGCCAACGCGTGGAAGACATCAGGCAGCAACCGTTCGGGAACGAAGCCTGCGAGGGACACCGGTGCCTCTGTCCTCTTGGTGGCGACGACCATCCGGTGACCACTGTGCTGCGTCTCGACGATCGCCGCTCCGAACAACGTCTCCAGCATGCGTTGGGCGGGCTTGACTCCTTCATCGTTCGCCCCGGCCAGGATGCAGCGACCGCCAAGACGCAGCGCGTGGAAGGCGTCCCACGCTAGCTGCTGCGTGGCGGCCTTTTCGGGCGGCACGCGGATAGTCGCCAAATCCACAAGCAGCGTGGCGCCGGCTGTGCCGTGCCCGTTGGTCACGGTAAAGCCGGCAATAGGATGTTCGTGCTGCGTGGCCTCCAGCGTGCGCCGTGTGGCCTGCGCAGAGATCCGCCATCGGTCGGCGCACCACACTCGACGGGTGGGGTGTGCAACGCTTGCGGCGGCTGCAACGAGACCATTGCCCGTGTTCAGGTGGAGCGTGTGTCCGACATCCGATCGCGCGTCTGCCACCAGAAACTCGGCCAGCATCACGGAAGCCATGTCGACGCGTCCGTGCGCCGGCACGCCAGGCTTTGTCGCGACGCGAACGCGCGTTCCACCGATGGCGAAGTTGGCGACATGCCAACTCCGATAGCTATCGACGGCGTCCGAATCTCGAGGAGTCATATCGACGGTGGGAGGGTTGCATGCGAGACGTGCATCGCATGCGGGCCGTATGGTACGTGAGTGACCTACGCACGAAACCCCCGCCCCCCGAATCCTTGCGGACGGGCGACGGGGGCTTCAGAAGGTGCCGGCAACGGCCTACTCTCCCGCGGTCTCACGACCGGAGTACCATTGGCGCTGCTTGGCTTAACGACCGTGTTCGGGATGG
>JBBQUH010000029.1:0-44452 GCA_038212625.1 Gemmatimonadales bacterium
TACGCGTGGAGGAGCTGCTCGCGGCTAAGCGAGGGCTCTGCGGAAGCACCCTTGCGGGCGCGCGTCGGACGAGTCGAAGTAGCCATCGGAGTCATCGAGGGATCGAAAAAACTGGCAACCCCGAAAACTAGTGCCGTGACGCGGGGTATGAGGAATACGTCCCGGAATCGTCCGCGTTGGCTTGCCACGGCCCCCTTCCGCGAACAGGTTGGCATGGGGCCTCACTGCCCCGCGCTGCGTCTCGTTGCCGTCTCTGTTCGTGGGCCCACTCCCCCCATTATGCAAGCACCCACCGCTCCCATGACGCCGTCCACCGGCCATTGTATTTTCTGCGACCTGATCCGCGGCGCCGCCGAAGTCTCGATGGTGTACGAGGATGCCACCGCGATCGCGTTCCTCGATATCCAACCGGTCAACCCCGGCCACGTACTGGTGGTCCCTCGCGAGCATTACGAAGTGCTGCAGGACATTCCGGGCCACGTGGGCGCGCATTTGTACCAGGTGGCCGTGAAGCTCATTCCCGTGGTCCAGACCGCGTCGGGCGCCTCGGACATGAACATCGTAGTGAATTCGGGCGCCGCCGCCGGCCAGAATGTGATGCACTATCACATTCACCTGATTCCCCGAAAGGAAGGGGATGGGTTTGACGTCCCGCTGCCGTTCTCAGGCTCGCTGATGCCCAACCGGCAGCAACTCGACGGCATGGCGGCCCGCATCGGCAGCATGCTCCGGGATCCGCTGGTGGATGGCGGGATGAGAAGGTAGGAGCTAAGAGCTGAGAGCTCAGAGCTCAGAGCTTTCCATACGCCGCTCTGAGCTCTTAGCTCTTAGCTCTGAGCTCTTGCCTCTTGACCAGTGGATGGTCGGAACCGTATAGTCGCAACATCGGGCGGTCTTCGTGGCTGCAAGCAAGGGATTGCCCGACTGTGTGCCAGCGGTTTGCGAGTCCACCCGGTCCCTCCAGGAGGATGATGCGTTCCCTTCGCGTGAGCACCCCATGCGGTGAACCGGCTCGTCCGGTCTCCTCGCGGCGTCAGCGCCGCTCCCAGAACGATGGCGCCCGATTGTCGGTGTCGCGCGGGGAGGGATCCAGTAAACGTCCTGCCACGCGTTCCCGCAGCAGCCGAGCCTCGGCCAGACCCGCCGGTAGTGTGCGCTCGCCGACGGTGCTGGCGCTTGTGGCCTTCAAGAAGGCGCTGCGGAAGGGTGCCCTTCGAGACTGTGGGCAGCGGTGTGTGTATTGCGCCACGCCGCTCGATCACTATTCGGCCACGCTTGACCATGTCGTGCCGTTGGCACATGGCGGGGCACATGATCCCGGGAATCTGGTGGCGGCGTGTGCGCCCTGTAATCGTCTCAAGGGCGAACTGTTGCCGTTCGAGTTTTTTGCCCGCCATCCATGGGCGGGTGCGAACTTCGTGCGTTACGCCCGCTCCGTACATCGGGCGCTCAAACGTGGGGCGCGCCGCGCGGTGAGTCTGGCCTTCGCACGGGAATCGTTCGCCGCTGCCTGAGTTCGGTAAAGCAAGCACCGACCAGCGGGCACTTGGCGCTGGTCGTGCGACGTGTGCGGTGCGAGGATTCGGTATGCTACGATTCCTTGTGCTGCCGCCGCACGTTCTCGTGCGCTGCGCGGCCGCATCTGCTGCGGCCCTGTTGTTGTGCGCGCCACTCACACATGCGTCGGCGCAGGCGCCGCTGCCCGCGCTGCCGTCCGATTCGGTGGCGCGGCGTGCGGTAGACCCGGCGCGCATGGCGGGCCGACCATACGTGGTGTTGCTCGATGAGGGCACACTCACCGTAGACGCGAGTGGGCGGACGGTGCAGCGTACCCGCCAAGTGTTACAGGTGTTGGAGGCGAGCGTTGCGCCGGCGGTGGCGGAGCGGGCGTATGGCTATGCCAGTAGTCGTCAGCAGCTCACCATCGAATGGGCGCGTGTGTTGCGTCCCAATGGTGAGGTGATCAGCGACAAGCCCGCGCAAGTGCAGGATGCCGATATTCCGGCGGCAATGGCCAATCCGATTTACCAGGAGCAAAAGGTCCGGCGTCTGTCGCTGGCGGGTGTGGCGGTGGGCACCATCGTGGATGTTGCGTTTACGCTTGAAGACCGTGAGCCGATCCGCGTTGGAGACTTTTTGTACCGGTGGACGCTCAATCGAAACGCGCCGGTCTTGCGTTCGCAGTTCACGCTCGACGCGCCCGAGGCATACGCACCGCGCATCGTGGAGCGCAACGTAGTGAAGCGACGCGCGGAGGTGGTGGAGAACGGTCGTCGTCGCATCACGTGGGTGGCAGACGAGATGTTGGAGGTGCGTGGCGAACCGTTTGCGGCCGACTCCAATGGCGTGGTACAGTCCATCACCCTATCCGCGCCCGGTACGTGGACCGACCTCGCCCGGTGGTATGACGGCCTCGCGCGTGATCGCTACGCGCTCAGTGTCAGCGCGGCGGCGCGCGTGGACTCCGTCGTTCGTGCGTCCGGGGCAAACACACGGGCGGATACAATTCGCGCCGTCCATCGGTGGGTCGCGCAGGACATTCGCTATGTGTCGGTGTCGCTCGGCATTGGTGGCTATCAGCCGCGCACTCCCGATGAGGTGCTCCGTACCAGCTTCGGTGATTGCAAGGACAAGACCACATTGTTCGTGGCGGCGCTGCGTCGGTACCAGATGACCGCCAACCCCGTGTTGCTGTCGCTGGCCACGCGCCCCGACTCCTCCCAACCGTCCGTGCTGCAGTTCAATCACGCCATTGCGGCCGTTCGCGAAGGCAATCGCTGGGTGTTTACCGATCTCACGGCGGAAACCGTACCGTACGGAGAAATTCCGGAGACCTACCAAGGCTCGTTCGGTATTGTGGTGCTCTCCAATGCCAACGCGGAGTCGGTGACGTTTCCCGCTACGGAGCCAGCGCGCAATATCAACGCCACCTCGGTGACGCTGGTGGCGGATACCAGCGGGCGGGTGACGGGGCGCATCACAGAGTCGCCCGAGGGCTCGCCCGCGCACGGCTTACGTGCGGCGTTGAGTATTCCGCTGGACTCGGCGCGTCGTGCCGCACTGGCGCGCTCGTTGGCGCAGCGCACCTTCGGGGCGGATGTAGTCGTGGACTCCATCGAGGCCAGCAATGGTCGCGACCTAACGCAGCCGCCGCGCCTCTCTTATCACCTCACGGCCGACCGTGTCGTGCGCCCGGTGGGCGGCGCGCGCTTGATGACGTTGCCCGCCAGCATTCGCGGGCCGGCGCGCGCCTTCCGTACCGCAGTGCGAGAACTCGAAGCGCGCGGCGCGCGCATGATGCCGATCGATGCGGCGCGTTTGTTACCGCCGGTCTCCACCACGATCGAGGTGCGGATTACGCTGCCGGTCGGCTGGACCGCAGAACTCCCATCGGCGGTATCCACTACCAGCTTCTTTGGTAGCTACCAGTCCTCGTGGTCGCAGAAGGGGCGCGAGGTGCGGCTGCTGCGGCGTATTCAGGGGCAGCGCGGGGTCTTTCCACCAGCGCGGATGGCCGAGGTGATCGTGTGGTTGAACTCGGTTGGAGCGGACGATCAAGAAACGCTCACGCTTATGCCGGCACCGGCCAGGTAAATTGCTGCAGCGCGCCGCCGTGTGGTGCGGTGCGCAATCTGTTCACCTTCAATCAATGATCGGGAGGCCAAGTTGGTGCTGTTCCGCGAGTGGATGCAGTCGGTGTGCGGATTTGTGCCATCGTCCACGGGGCCGTTCTATTGCCCGGGTGATCAGAAGGTGCATGTGGATCTGGCATTCTTTGATCATGTGGCGTGGCAGTTCGGCGCCCCGGGAGAGTTTGCGCAAGCGTATGTGCTGGCGCACGAAATCGGCCACCATATCCAGACCGTTACCGGTTCTGAGCGTGAGGTGCGCGCAGCGCAGCAGCGTGATCAGCGCTGCGCCAATGCCCGCTCGGTGAAGATGGAGTTGCAAGCCGATTGTCATGCCGGAGTGTGGGCGTACTCGGTGGCACTTGAAGGGATTCTGCAGGCCGGTGATCTCGAGGAAGGATTACGCGCCGCGTCGGCGGTGGGTGCTGACCGGTTGCAACAGCAGGGGGCAGAGCGTGTGAATCCAGAGACGTTGACGCATGGATCGTCGGCCGATCGTGTGGCGTGGTTTCGTTGCGGATTTGAGGGTGGCGACCCAAATCGATGCGACAGCTTCGGGGCATCACGGTGAGCGATAACGCACTGCCGCCGCGCGACGGCTACGCACCACGTGCGGGTGTGTTGGCCGAGCAGACGTGGCCGACTATCCGTGCCAGTACGTGGCCCGTAGCGCTGCTGCCGTTTGGTGCGACCGAGCCGCATAACACGCACCTGCCGTACGGCACGGATACCTTGCTGGCCACGGAGGTGGCGGCGCGTGTGGCGGCCGCATGCGTGGTGCGCGGCACGTCGGTGATTGCGCTACCGGCCGTGCCGTTTGGCGTAAACACCACGCAGCTGGATTTGCCACTGACGTTGAACGTGATGCCAAGCACGCAGCTGGCGATACTGCGCGATATCGTACGCAGTCTCGAACCACACGGCGTGCGCGCGCTGGTGTTGCTGAACGCGCATGGCGGCAATGAGCTGCGGGCACTGGTGCGTGAGTTGCAACCCGAGACGCCGCTGATGCTGGCAATCGTGAACTGGTGGCAGGCGGCGGACCACAGCGTCTTCGCTGAGCCCGGCGACCATGCGGGGGCACTCGAAACGGCCGCCGTGCTGCACGTAGCGCCCCACCTCGTGGTCTCCGACCGCGCACGCTGGGGTGAGGGGCGCGCTCATCCGAGTACGCTGGAAGGCGTGCAAACCGGCGTCGCGTGGATGCCACGCCGTTGGACGCAGGCCACGGCGGACACCGGCATTGGTAACCCGCACGAGGCCACCGCGGAGCAGGGGGCGACGTTTGTGGAGCAGGCGGTGGCGCGGATTGCGGCGTTCTGTACCGAATTGGCCACGGCCAACCCCGAGCAACTCTGGCGTGCGCCGTAGCGAGTCGGTGGGAGCGACACTGAGTCGTCGTGTCCGCCTGCAAGTGCTACCATCGCTTCACTTGACGGTGGTCGGTTGGTGCGCTCCGTTGAATGTTTCGCTTTCGGACGATCGGCGGAACAGCCACACCACCGAGGAGCACCGAAAGAACACGGAATGGCTCCGCGCGAGCGACGGGAGCCTGGTTGTCACCGAGCGCGCTTCTTTTTCACTGTGTTTTGTATCAGCGGAGTTTCTGCGTCAATCTGCGGTATGGCGGTCGTCCGCAAAGCGGCCCGCCCCGAATCTCCGGAGCGGGCCGTCACCAGCAATCGCGATTCAGTAATCCACCGGCCGCAGATACGATTCCCCTATCCCCGAGTAGCTCACCAGTGCCGTTGCCGGCGGTCGACGTTTCCAGTGTGTCCCATCCAGCCGTCGGCTGACCAGCGCGAGTTCGTCAGGCTGAAAGCCACGCGACCGCAGCGACTCGTGGGAAAATCCGTGGAGCAGGCCGTTGAGGATGCCATCGGCGCGTGCGTAGCTGATGCCCAGATCCCCTTCGTCGGTCTGTCCTTCGATGAGATCCGCCGTGGCCGGCTTGTTGACGATGATGTCAGGCACGCCGAGGTGCTGAGCCAGCGTCCACACCTGCGTTTTGAAGAGATCACCGATCGGATTGACCGGTGGCGAATCGTCGGCGTGCCAGGTGAAGTAGCCGAAGAGGCGTTCGCTCTTGTTGCCGGTGCCAAGGGGCAGTGCCCGATAGCGCGCCGAGAGATCGAAAAGTGCGATCATCCGGATGCGCGCCATGATGTTGCCACGACGGGAGACATCGGCGTCGGGTTCGGCCGTCAGGTAGCCGTCTACGGCGGCAGAGATATCGATGGTGCGAGACTCAATGCCGAGTGCATCGATCACCAACTGCGCGTGATCGAGCGACTGAGCGCTTGACGTGCGATAGGGTAGGCGCACGCCGATAACATTGTTTGCGCCGAGCGCGCGCGCGGCGAGGAAGGCCGTGACGGCCGAGTCCACGCCGCCCGAAAGCCCGATCACGGCGCGGCCGAACCCGCGTCGCGTGAGTTCTTCGCGCAGAAAGCCGGTCAGCCATTCTTCGGCCATGGCCGGATCGATGGCCAACGGCGGTGGCCCGCCATGATCGCGCATGGTGTGACGCACCACCGGCAGCGACTCGGGAATGGCTCGCACCATCGTGTCAGCACGCTCCAACAAATCCGTCGGGACTTCAAACTCGCTGGTGTTGAAGCCGCGCGCACCGCGCAGCAGGTCGGCGGCCACCGGTTCCGGACCATCGTACACGAGCGACAGCGGCACGCCGTCCTGCACACGCTTGACGTTTTCCAGCACGTGTGGAAGGGCCACCCGCAGATCGCTCAGCAGCGGACCGTCGGATCGGGCGCGCACGAGATCATCGAGGTCGAGCGAAAACGACACGAAGCTTTCCTCCCACACCGGCGCGCGGCCACGGACGTCGCCACCCGGGCCCACGAGATGTGAGGTGCCGAAGAACCGTTTGCCCCCTTCGCTGCCCACCAGATTCACGAAGCTCGCGTACACCCCATGTTCCTCGGCGATGTCGCGAATGAGCCGCTCCCAACGGGACGCGCTGTACGGGCCGGCAATACCGTCTTCACGGGGCCAGAGGCCACGGGCAGGTGCTGCCGAACAGACGAAGATCAGCTGCGCGCCATCGAGAGCAGCGATCGTCCCGCTGATCGAATGCCACGCATCTTCGCACACCAGCATGGCGGCGCGTCCCCAGGGCGTTTCAAAGGCGCGGATTTCCGTGCCGCGCTCCACAAAGCGCTCTTCGTCAAACAGTCCGTAGGTGGGAAGGAAGTTCTTGCGATGCACGTGCCGCAGCACCGGCGGGCCGTCGTCGAGCCCCATGGTGATGTAGGCCGCGCTGTTGTGCAGCGTGTCGCGCCAGCGCTCGTAGAAACCGATGACCACATCCAGCGGCACCGACTCGAAGCCGGCGGCGGCGCAGGCGGTGCGGTAGGCGTCGTCGAGGTCGTAGGCGAGGGCGCCGGCGGTCATGGCGACTTCGCGCACGCCGCCTTCCACGAAGTAACCCGAAAGGGCTGTTTCCGGAAAGTGCACCACCTGCGGGCGCGGCTCCATGAGAGCGGCCTGCGCACACAGGCGGCCGATACGGGCAAGGTTGCCGGCCACGTCGCCCTTGCGGGGGGCGAACTGGCACAGCGCGAGCGTCAGCGGACGAATCGGATCACCGGGCATATCTGAATAATAAGTGATGCACGTCGCAGAGCGACGCTGAACACGAGGGGGGCGTTTGGGTACCATTCCTCCATGCGACTCCTTGCGCCCTTTCGTCCCTGTCTCCTCACGGTCGGTCTCTTGGTGGGGGCCTTTCTCGTGGCCCCCGCGCGCGCTGTTTCCCAGGCAGCGCCAACTGCAACGGGGGAGCCCTGGCGCATCATCACGCCGGCGCAGGCGTCACTGGTATTCGGCCGTGACGGCACGCTGATCGGGGAATTCGGTCGCGAGCGTCGTATGAACGTGGCGCTGCGTACGCTGCCCAAGTTCGTGGGGCAAGCGTTTGTGGCCGTGGAGGACAAGCGCTACTACCAACACGATGGTGTGGATCTGGTGGGCGTCGCGGGCGCGATCAAAGACGCGGCCACCAAGGGCAGCCTGCGCGGGGCCAGTACCATCACACAGTTGCTGGTGGGCAACATGCACCCGGATATCATCGATCGACGCGATCGCTCGCCCATGCGCAAGCTGCGCGAGCAGCAGGCGGCGCGCGAAATGGAGAAGCGCTACACCAAGGAGCAGATTCTCGAGGCGTTCCTCAATCAGATCTCGTTCGGACGTGGCGCATTCGGCATCGAGATGGCGGCGCGTCAGTATTTTGCGAAGGGCGCCGCCGATCTCTCGCTGACCGAAGCGGCCTCGCTGGCGTCGATGCCGAAGAGTCCGGTGCAGTACGACCCTGGGCGCTATCCTGACCGTAATCGTGAGCGTCGCAATACGGTGCTCGCCCTGATGGCCGAGCAGGGGTACATCACGCGGGCGCAGGCCACGATTGCCCAGAAGGAACCCGTACGGACGGTGACGGGCGGCAGTAAGGTGGCGCCATGGGTAACGGACGTGGTGCGCGTGCAGGCGGAACGCGCGGGGGTGCCGGTGATGCAGGGCGGCTACCGGATCCACACCACGATCGACACCGAACTGCAGCGCGCCGCCCAACAGGCGCTGTCGAACGGACTCGATGAGATCGAAACCCGTCCGGGGTTTCGCGGGCAGCGGTGTGCGCTCGCGGTGACCCCGCGTGCCATTACAGCAAACGCGCCGCGAGTGGATGCCTGCCTTGAGGGCGCCGCCGTTGTGCTCGATCCGAGCACTGGCGAAGTACGCGCGCTCGTGGGCGGTCGCAACTATGCGCGCTCGCCGTTCAATCGCGCGGTGGATGGCAACCGGCAGCCGGGGTCGAGCTTCAAAGCCTTCGTGTACGCGCAGGCGCTCACGCAGGGCCTGACCGCCAGTAGCATGGTCGCCGATACGGCGTTGCAGATTCGTCTCGATAACGGGCGCATTTACAGCCCCGACAATGCGGACAACCTGTTCCTTGGGTCGCTCACCCTGCGTGAGGCGTTTACGCGGTCACGCAATCCGGTGGCGGTGCAACTGGCCATGGGTGTCGGGATGGATTCAGTCATCGACCTCGCTCGGCGCGCCGGACTGCGGACGCCGATTGCGCGGTACCCGTCGAGCGCGTTGGGCGCGAGTGTCGTGCAGCCGCTCGATTTCGTCGCCGCGTACGCCGCTTTTGACAATGGTGGCGTGGCGGTGGAGCCACGTTTCATCGCGAAGGTGGAAGATCGAAATGGCCGCACGGTGTTCACGCCGCAAGTCCCGGCCGTACGATCCGCCATGGATCCTCGTATTGCGTTCATCATGCGCGACATGATGCAGGATGTGGTGACGCGTGGTACGGCCACCGCGCTGCGGCGGCTCGTACCGGCCAACATTCCGGTGGCCGGAAAGACCGGTACGACCAACGACAACACTGACGTGTGGTTCGTGGGGATGACACCGGAGCTGGTGACGGGGGTGTGGGTGGGGTTTGACAAGCCGGCCATGATTTCGCCGGGTGCGGTGGGTGGCACGCTGGCCGCACCGATTGCCGGTCGCATCATTGCCTCGGCGTATTCCTCCGCGTCGGCGGTCCGCACCGCAGGGCAATGGACGCCGCCGCCCGGCGTGGTGGCGGTGGAGCTGGATCGACGCTCGGGGCGGCCCAGTGGGCGTGACACCCCGGACGATCAGCGCTATCTGGAGTGGTATTTGGAGGGGACGGAACCCGGTGCGCCGGTGTGGCCGTGGAGTCTGTTTCGGCTGGGGCCGATCGGGTATTGAGGGGGAATGGCGGGATGGGTGGTGACTTGGGGGGATTGGCGCGGGTCCCGCCGTTGGTGCGTTTGTGGTTACCGGTGGCGGGTTTCCGGTGACAGGTAGTTCGCACTGCTTGTGACTGGAAACTCGCGACTGGTAACTGCAAACGGTGACTCGGGGGGGATCGGCGCGGGTCCCGCCGATGGTGTGTTTGCAGTCACCGGTGGCGGGTTTCCGGTGGCGGGTAGTTCGCACTACCTGGGACCGGAAACTTGGGACTGGTAACTGCAAACGGTGACTCGGGGGGATCGGCGTGGGTCCCGCCGATGGTGTGTTTGCGGTTCCCGGTGGCGGGTTTCCGGTGGCGGGTAGTTCGCACTGCTTGTGACCGGAAACTCGCGACTGGTAACTGCAAACGGTGACTCCGGGGGATTTGCGCGGGTCCCCCCGATGGTGTGTTTGCGGTTCCCGGTGGCAGGTTCCCGGTTGCGGGCAGTGCGGGCTACTCGTGACCGGAAACTCGCGACTGGTAACCGCAAACGGTGACTCGGGAGTAATTCACGAAAATCCCCCTGTCTCCAACAACTCGACCTATACCCCCACCAACTCCTCCACTGCTGCCGCCCGCCCGCTGTCCACCAACGCAATGGACAACACATCGCGCATGGTCTCCACCGGATGGAAGATCAGCTGTTCGCGGACTTCGTCCGGCACATCCTCGAGATCCGCTTCGTTGGCCTTCGGAATGATCACTTCCTTGATCCCGGCCCGATGGGCGCCCAGTACCTTCTCTTTCACACCGCCAATCGGCAGCACGCGTCCGCGGAGCGTGATCTCACCGGTCATCGCGACGTCGCGCCGTACCTTGCGGTTGGACATCTCGCTGATGAGCGCCAGTGCGATGGCGATACCGGCGCTCGGGCCATCCTTGGGGATCGCGCCTGCAGGTACGTGAATGTGTGCTTCACTGGCTGATGCCACACGGTCTGCGGGAATACCCAGCAGGTGCGCGTTGTTGGTGGCATACGTAAGCGCGGCACGAGCGCTCTCCTTCATCACATCGCCCAACTGGCCGGTAAGAATGAGCGAAATCGGGCCGACGCGTGTGACGTCTGCACCATGGTCCGTGGCCACCGGCCGATCCTGCCCACGGCGGATACTCGCTTCCACGAACATGATGTCGCCGCCCATCGGCGTGTAGTACATGCCCGTGGTGATGCCGACCTCGTCGTGCTCCGCCGCACGTTCCGGATGCACCTTCGGACGCCCGAGCAGTTCACGCACTTCATCAGCCGTGATGATCTTATCGTCGATGGTGGCGGTGTCACCCATGGCCACGCGGCGCGCCACTTTGCGCGAGACCGCCCCCAACTGCCGTTCCAGCTGACGCACACCGCTTTCGCGCGTGTACTCGCTGATGATTTTCATCACGGCGTCGTCGGTGAAGGTGAGGTCGCGACCGGCCAGCCCCGAATCTTCCAGCTGACGCGGTACCAGATACTTCTTCGCGATCTCGGCCTTCTCGCTCTCCGTATAGCCACTGAAATCCACAACTTCCATACGATCCAGAAGCGGGCCTGGGATATTCTGGATGAAGTTCGACGTCGCGACAAACAGCACTTCACTCAGGTCGAACGGCACACCGAGGTAGTGATCGGTGAACGAGTCGTTCTGCGCGGGGTCGAGCACTTCCAGCAGCGCACTGGAGGGATCGCCCTGGTAGGAAGTGCCGAGCTTGTCGACTTCGTCGAGCAGGAATACAGGGTTCTTGGTACCCGCCTGCTTCATTCCCTGAACGATGCGCCCCGGCATGGCGCCCACGTAGGTGCGCCGGTGGCCGCGGATATCGGCTTCGTCCCGTGCGCCCCCAAGGGCCACGCGGACATACTCACGACCGAGCGCGCGCGCGATCGACTTGGCGATGCTCGTTTTGCCCACACCCGGTGGGCCGTTGAACAGCAGGATCGGGCCACGCGCCATGGCGCGCGCTTTCGCTTCTTTGGCATCGGTGATCGGACGGTCATCGCCGTTTCCCAACACCGGCGTGGCGTCGGAGGCATCCCCTTTGAGCTTGGATACGGAGAGCTCGCCGGTCGTGGCCATTTCGTTGGCCAACTGCTGCGCCCGCAATTGCCGCACGGCCAGAAACTCCAGCACCCGATCTTTGACGTCGCTGAGCCCGTAATGATCCTCTTCGAGAATCTCTCCGGCGCGCGCGAGCTCGAGGTGGTCGTCCGAGCGCGTGCTCCACGGCAACTCCGCGATCCACTCCAGGTAGGTGCGGATAACCTGCGCTTCCATCGACTCGCGGCCGGCGCGCTCGAGGCGGCCGATTTCGCGCTCCACCTCGCTGCGGGCCTCTTTGGGCAGCTCGAGTTTGGTGAGCTTTTCGCGGAGCTCGGTGATTTCCTTGCTCTGATCGTCGTCGCCGAGCTCTTTTTGGATGGCTTTCAGTTGCTCGCGCAGGAACATCTCGCGCTGCCGTTCGCCCAGCTCTTCCTGGACCTGCGACTTGATGTCCTCCTGCGCTTCCAGCAGGCCGATCTGACGCTGCACATGCACGAGAACGCGGCGAAGTCGCTCTTCAACAGACATCGTCTCCAGCAGTCCCTGCTTTTCCGGTACCGTGAGCTCGATGTAGCCGGCCACGAGGTCGGAGAACTTGCCGGCATCGTCTACCGAGTCGAGCACCTGATGGACGACCTCCTCGGGGAGGCCACGCTTCTCGCCCAGCTCAGCCGCCCGCTCGCGGGCTTCCTTGTGGAGTGCTTCGAAGGCTGGATCTTTGAGATCCAGCGGCATCATTTCTTCGGCGGGCACGATGACGGCCGTGAGGTAGCCGTCCTGCTCGCCGTAGTGAAGCGCCGTGGCCCGCTGCTCGCCCTGCAGGAGCAGTTGCACGCCACCCAGCCCTCGTTGGATCTGGCCGATTCGGGCGATGACGCCCGTGGTAAAGAGGATGTCGGAGGTTGGCTCTTCGGAATTGTCGCGCTGCGCGACAGCAAAAACGAGCCGGTCCCCTTTGAGCGCCGTTTCAATTGCGCGCAAGGTGCCGGGACGACCCGCCGCGATCGGCGCGGTGATGCCGGGGAACATGACGGTCCCGCGCAGTGGCAGGACAGGAAGTGTTTGACGCTGGCCCATGTAATTCGGTCCTTGGGAAAAAGGAAGACGCCATTGATATGGCACATTTCACACCATCGGGTTTCCGCCATCCCGGCAGGGATTGCAACTTTTCCCTGACCCTGTGACGTAGGGCTGCCAGACGCTCTGCCGAGACGGCCGAACATATCGGCTCGACCAGTAAGGCGCCGTTTTCCACCCTGCCACGCTGTCGCCGGTTTCGTCTCGGTGCTACACTAGGGGTGACCCTCTGTTTCCCTGAGCTCCCCACGCGTGCCCGACTCTGCTGCGCCTCTCACCGAAGATCTCGAACTCCGCGCCCACGTCGAGCAGGCGCTGAGCGCGGCGTACGACGTGGATCAGGAAATCGGGCGGGGTGGCATGGGCATCGTGTACAAGGCCCGTGACAAGCGGCTCAAGCGGCACGTGGCGATCAAGCTGCTGCCGCCGGAGTTGTCATTTCGGCGTGACATCCGGACGCGGTTTTTGCGCGAGGCCGAGACGGCCGCCCAGCTGACGCATCCCAACATCGTCCCGATCTACTCGGTGGACGAAGTGGGGAACCTGGTGTTCTTCGTCATGGCGTGCATCGATGGCGACAATCTGGCCACGTTGCTGCAGAAGCGCGGCCCGCTGCCCATTGAGAACGTTCGGCGCTGGCTGCAGGAAGTGGGAGATGCCTTGGCGTACGCGCACTCGCGCGGCGTGATTCATCGCGACATCAAGCCCGACAATATCCTGCTCGATGGCATCGACGGCCGCGCGCTGGTCACCGACTTCGGCATTGCGCGCGCGGCCACCGACAGCGGCGAGGCGTCGCGGCTCACGGCCACCGGTATCGCCATCGGCACACCGGCATACATGTCGCCCGAACAGGCCTCGGGCGACCGCGACCTCGATGCCCGCAGTGATTTGTATTCGCTGGGCGTGCTGGCGTACCAGATGCTCTGCGGCGAGCCACCGTTTACCGGCAACACCACGCCGGCGCTTTTGGTGAAGCATCTGGCGGAAATGCCAGTCCCCATTTCGCAGCGGCGCTCGGATGTTCCGCCGGATCTGGCCGAATGCGTGATGCGCTTGCTCGAGAAGAATCCGGATCACCGGTTCCAGACCGCGACCGAGTTCGTGCAGGCCATCAAGACTGGCGTGGTGCCTCCGGCGCCCGCGGCATCCGGCACGCGCAATACTTCGCCGGTGGTATTCAACGGTGCGCCGATCGGTGGCATGCCCATGAGCGCGCCCGCATCCTCTACGGGCCCCGGCTATGCAGCGCCGGCGTATCAGGCGCGCACGGCGGCCGCGCCTGCCGCCGGTCCCACGGCAGCGCCGCGGTATGGAGCGCCGCCGCACACGCCGAATGCGTATCCCGCCAGCGGTGACGACAGCTACGTGGCCACCACGGGTGATCTGGCGCGGTGGGAAGCGCCGCCGGTGGTCAAGTTCCGCCGCAGTCTGGTGCCGTATATGTTCGTGAACGGCGCCATCGTCGTCATGGCGATCATCGGTGACCGCGATCTGCTCGGCGTGACTACGCTCTGGACCGTTTGGCAGGCGTATAAGTATGCCAAGCTCTGGTCGGACGGGTTTGACTGGAAAGACGTCTTGCGCCAGCCGCGCCATCGTCTGCTGGGCGAGGTGTTCTCCGATTTTGGCGAAACGATCGAGTCCACGTTCAGCAAGAAGAAGCGCGAGGAGTTGCGCTCGCAGGGACGGCTCCGCAGTCGCCTTGACGGGTCGCTGTCTCCGTCGGCGCCTGACGCGCTCTCGGGCGCAGTCGCCAACCGGACCGGACACGCGGCGCCGGTCCGCGACGAAGAGCTTGGCCCGTACCTCGCGCTGGTAAGAGGAGCACGCGCGGACCGTGAGGAAATCGGACGGCTGCTCGGCACGATCCCCAACGAGGAGCGCAACCGAATTCCCGACGTCTCGAAGACGGCCGCCGAATTGGTGCGCAGCATCGAATTGATCGCGCGCGACGTCGCCGTGGCCGAGCGGGAGCAGGGCGCCGACGCGGCGTCGCGCATCGACGCGGAGATTGGCACGCTGGAGTCTGAAGCGAATCCGCTGGAAACGGCGCGCAGTGAAGCGCGCGTGCGTCGTTTGGCGCAGTTGCGCCGAGACCGGCGTGCGGTCGCGGAGTCCGCCCGCAAGCTGGACGCGCGACGGGCGCAGATGGAGAGTTGCCGCATTGCGCTGGAAAACGTGCGGCTCGATCTGGTGCGCTTGCGCACGGGCACCAGTTCCGTGAAGAGTGTGACGCTAGTGGCGGAGCAGGCCATGGCGCTGGCACGCGATGTCGACATCGCCGTGCAGGCCGCCAACGAGGTGCGCGAAGCGACGACCTCGCGCAGCGCGCTCGCGTAGCGGCCGCCGCGACGATGCCGGATACCGCACGCGCTGACCATCTGCGTGATCAGGTCACGGCCGCCATCGGGGGCCAGTACCTGATTGACCGCGAAGTCGGACGCGGGGGCATGGCGGTGGTCTATGCCGCAGAGGATGTCCGCTTGCAACGGCCGGTGGCGCTGAAGGTGCTACCGCCGGAATTGGCATTCCGCGCAGAAGTGCGCGAGCGCTTTGTGCGTGAGGCGCAGACTGCGGCGCGGCTGAACCATCCGCACATCGTGCCCATCTATGCGGTGCATGAGGAAGGCGGGCTGGTGTGTTTCGCGATGGCGCTGGTGACCGGCGAGAGTCTTGCGGCGCGTTTGCTGCGTGAACCACGTCCGCCCTTCATGGACGTGGCGTCGATCCTTGAGCAGACCGCCGACGCGCTGGCGTACGCGCACGCCTGTGGGGTGGTGCATCGTGACGTGAAGCCCGACAACATCCTCACCGATCGGGAATCGGGGCGCATGCTGGTGACTGATTTCGGCATCGCGCGCGCCGCAGAAGGGGGGGAGCGACTCACGCAAACCGGCGTGGCCGTGGGGACGCCGTCGTTCATGAGTCCCGAACAGGCCACCGGTGATCGCGACGTGGATGGGCGGAGCGATCTGTATGCACTGGGTGTGCTGGGGTACCTCATGGTGACCGGACGCCTGCCGTTTGAGGCGACGTCCACGCCGGCCATGCTGCTCAAGCACGTAAGCGAAACACCGCCGCCGATCCGCGCGCTGCGCCCCGACGCGCCCCACGTGCTGGTGGAGATCATCGAACGAAGTCTGGCCAAGCGTCCACAGGACCGGTGGGACAACGCGCTGGCGATGCGCGATGCGCTGCGTCGTGCGCAGCGGGATGGATCACTGACTCCCGAGATGGGCGCCGCAGCGCCGGTGGTGGCGCCGGTAATGGCGTTAGCGCCGTCGTTGATGCCTGGTGAGAAGCCGGGTCATCGAGCGGAGCATTGGGCGCCGCGCCATGTGCCGGTGCCTGAGTTGTCGCCGCGCTACGCCGGATACGCGCTGTCGTCCGCCGCGCCGTCGTCCGCCGCTGCGCCGTACCCGGGTTCGTTGTCATCCGCTGTTCCGACGGCACTGCGGCGTTCCGATCAAGAGGTGATCGATGCCTTTAAAGCCAAGCTGCTGCGCCACGCCGTGCTTATCGGCTTCCTGGGTGTCATCAACGCGGTCACGAGTCCGCAATTCCCATGGGTGGTCTTTCCGGCCTTCGGCCTGAGCATGGGCACGTTGGCGCGGTACAGTCGGCTGCGCGCGCGCGGGATCACGTGGGACCGTCTGTGGGGGAGCGCGAAGGATGTCGGGCTGGTTGACGCGGCGACATCGCCAGCGCAGGTCACGCAGGCCGTAGCTGGGTTCCGTCGCCACCTGAAGTTCTTGGCGGGCGCCACCGGTGCGGCGCTGGCGTCCTTTGCGATCGGCACGACGTTCAACCTCGATCCCATGGTCGTGCCCTTCGTGGGCGGCCTGCTGGCGGGACTGGTGAGCATGCAAATGCTGACCGTGGACTTTTTTCGGCTGCGCCGCCTGGGGCTGACGCCCGCCGATGCGCTCAGCCCTCGGTGGAAACAGATCGCGCAGGCCGCCGACCGTCGGACGCACGCGGACAAGCGCCACGAGTTGCTGGCGCGCATCGCGGGCCCGACTGTGCTCGCGTCGTCATTTGGCGACACGGTGCGCAACGCGGCCGACGACCGGGTCGTGATTGAAGAGATCACGTCCAAACTGACCGACACGGATCGCTTCATGGTGCCCGACGTCGAGCCGACGGCCGATGCGCTGCTGGAGCGGATCAGCGCGCTCGCCAGTGGGCTGGAGCGGCTCGATCGCGATTTGCCGGGTGACGCCTTGCCGCAGTTGCAGGCGCGCATCCAGCAACTGCGTGCCGAGGCGGACACGTCGCCGGACTCCGAGCGCCGCCTCTCACTGCTCACACGACAGCGCACGTCGCTGGAAGAACTCGTGGCGCGCCGCGACACGATGCTCCGTCAGCTGGACAGCGCGTCGATGGCGCTGCGGTCACTGCGGTTCGACATCATGAAGCTCCGCACGATGGGGATGGGCGATGCCATGCACGACATCACCAATGCGACACAGGAAGCGCGCGCCCTCTCGCGGGATCTGGAGCGCGTGGCAGAAGCCGTGGACGAAATGCGGAAACTCTGAGCGCGCAACGGGCGCCAACGGCGTCAGTACTCGCGCTCTTCCATTTCTTCGGCCATTGACGGATGCCCATGGCGTCGCGCCGCCGATATGCCGGTGGCGATCGCCGCGTTGGCTTCGTCAGAGCGACCAAGCGCATGGAGCGCGTCGGCGTAGCGCAGCCACCCGTTGCCCTCGTCATCGTGCCGCGCGAGATACGCGCTGAGCTCTTCGACCGCTTCGGCATGGAGCCCGGCCTTGAGCAGTTCGTTGGCCAGCCCGAAACGGGCGAGCGCATTGTCGGGCTGCTTGGCAGCCATGGCGCGGAGGGCGGGGAGACGGGAGGACATGAGGGGGAAAGCTAATAGCTAAGAGCTAAGAGCTAAGAGCTAAGAGCTAAGAGCTAAGAGCTAAGAGCTAAGAGCTAAGAGCTAAGAGCTAAGAGCTAAGAGCTAAGAGCTTACAGTGCGTGGGTGCTTAGCTGGTCGGGGGCTTCTTCGGGGGCTACGTGGCGGACGCCTGGTAGTAAGACGACGCGGAGTCGTCCGTTCGTCGCCTCTCCGAGCGATGTGGCGAGGCGCGCGGCGCGGGCATCGGGAAGACAGGGGTCGGCGACGCCGAGCGCCAACGTGACAGGGCACTGGAGGGCGCCGGGCTGGAGGGCGGGGGCGGTGTCCAGTCGCGAGGCAGTGAGCGCTTGCAGCTGCGCGCCGGCGGCGTCGCGTCCGTCGCGGGTGCGGAACGACTTGAGTGACACGTCGAGCGAGCGGGCGCCGGTGTCCCGCTGGGCATAGCACGGGAGCAGCGCGGCATGGAGTGCGGAGGCCAGCCACTGGGGGGATAGCCGCTGCCAAAGCGGGACCAGACGCGCCAGGCGCGCGATTCGGCGGCTGATCAGCGCGTCGGCTGGGTCGCGGGCCAACATGGTGGGATTTGCCAGCAGCAGATGCGCGATGCGATGCGGCTGCCGGTGTGCGACCACGGCCGCGATCGCGCCGCCCATCCCGTGGCCGACGAGCGAGCATTGGCCAACGCCAAGCACATCGAGGAGTTCGGCCAGGCGGTCGGCATGGGCGGCGACGGTCATGGCGGCGGTGCCCGGCGGATCGCTGCGGCCATGTCCGAGCAGGTCGAGAACCAGGACGCGACGCCCTTTCGGCAGGCGGGGCAGTACGTCCTGCCAGATACGGGAGGAGGTAAAGGCACCGTGAATGAGGACGATCGGATCGCCCGCGCCGCGCGATCCGGACGCGTAGCAATACTGCCGGACCCCGCCGAGATCGATGAATTCGCCGCGCATCAGCGGGGCGCGTGGGGACGAGGGCAAAGGGGAGACATTGGGAACACAGTACCAGCGAACGGGGCAGGCGCAAAGAGTGTGCGCCTGCCCGCGGGGCTTAGAGACCGCCTCGACGGCCAGGCATGGCGGCCAGGTTCTTGTCATAGACCTCGGCCTGTTCAAGCGTGAGGAGCGCGCGAATGGCCTTTCGCTCCTCTGCCTGATTGGCCTGCATCTTTTCGCGATCCATGGCGCCGCTCTGCATCATCTCCCGCTGCTTGGCGCGGGTGGCGGTCTGAATGGTGTCGATCCTGGCCGTCTGTTCCACGGTCAGCGTGATGTCCTTGAACATCGCGGCGCGCATCTGGGCCTGACGCTCGGCCATGTTGGCGCCGCCGCGACCGCCACCACCCCCACCGCCACCCTGCGCGAAGGCGGGTACGGCGAGGGTGAGCGATCCGACGGCAACGAGGAGGCGAAGAGTGTGGTTCATAAGGAGAGTCCGGTAAGTGTCGAAGGACACGGCGAGGGGCGCGGTCGCGCGCACTGCGAGTCTATTATAGGAAAGAGACGGTGGTCGGCGGCGATTGTTAAGCGGTTCGTGGTCGCCTCTAGCGGAACGGCGCTTGCGGGGTACAATAGGATATTGTGACCCTTCCTCCATTTGATCCGCTCCCAGTGCCGTCCGAGTTGCCTTCGGTCATGCCTGAGCCTCCGGCGTTTTTGGTTCCGCCACCCCCCGTGGTCGCGGCGCCGCCGTCGCCAGCCCGTGTTCCGATCACGTGGATGATGAAAAGTGGCTCTTCATCGGTACAGTACCGCGCCATCAACGAGCTGGTGAAGAGCCCGCCGTCGGATGCGACATGGCCGGTGGTGCCATACGCCAGCCACATCGGCCTTCAGCTGCTGATGATGCAGGATCGCGACGGGACGTGGCCCGGCGGGATGCTCACCGTCCCTGATGGGCAGAGCCTGATCGGCGTGGGAACGATTCCGGCCTATCGGCGACTGCTCGAGCTTGGATGGGATCCGGAAGGGCCCGCCTTATCGGCCACCAAACGGCTCTTGTTCCGGCTGCTGGCGCAGGATGACGACCCGAGTTTTCTGGCGGAACTGACGCCGGCCACCTGGGACGAAGATCTGATTCAGCGTGGCCGATTGTTGCTTCGGGAAGCGGCGGCCGCCGCGCTGGCGCAGGCGGGCTACGAAAACGATCCGCGGCTCCGGGGGGCTGCCCATCGGCTCACGGACCGGGTGTGGACGTATCTCAAATCCCCGCTCGCCCAGAAGCCGTGGGTGCGGGTGGGTAATCAGCACCAGCTGCCGCCCGAAGCGGCCCCCCCGTCGTACCATCTGCTGACCATGCTGTCGTTCATGCCGCAGTTCCGCAGCGAACGGTACGAGCTCATGGACCGGCTGTTCGATCACCTCTCGCAGCAGTGGCCGCGTCAGCAGCCGCTGCAGCAAGTGGGACCGCATCTGTTGGAGCAGCCCCATTACGTGATGGGCGATTTCCTGCCTTCACGGCACGTTATGGACGGCGATATGCCGTCCGCCCTCGCCTGGCTCGAAATGATGACCCGCCTTGGCTTCCTCAAAAAGCATGACGGCTGGTCCAAGCTCCTGGACCGTCTGCTGGATGATCGGGATCGGAAGGGCATTTGGACGCCCCCCCGCTCGGTGGTGATGCCTGTGAGCGTCCCGGGGTGGTCCTGGCCAGCGATGCCGCTCACCGATTCAGCGTCCGGAGAGGACCCCCACAAGGCAATCTCGGTGGATGTCTCGTTCCGATTGGCGCTCATTGCGGCGTTGTCGGGACGAGGAATTGAATTGGTGTGACGTGCCGAACGCGATATAGTGATTAGCTTTCGGGACTACACATGACACTCATCGATTCTGACACGCTCGCCGGCGACCTGACCTTCGCCGACCTGGGCCTCGCCCAGCCCCTGCTCGACGCCCTGCATGATGCCGGCTACGAGCGCCCCACGCCCGTTCAGCGCGAAGCCATTCCGGTGGCGCTGAAAGGTCGTGATCTCATCGGCCTCGCCCAGACCGGCACCGGCAAAACCGCCAGTTTTACGCTGCCGGTGGTGCATCGGCTGCTGGGCGGGCCGCGCCGCACTCGCGTGCTGGTGCTCACGCCCACCCGCGAGCTATGTCTGCAGGTGGAAGAGAGCATCCGCAAATACTCCAAACACGCCCCGGTGGATGTGATCCCGGTGTTCGGCGGCGTGGGGTACGAGCCACAGGAGCGCGCGCTGCGCTCTGGCGTGGATGTGGTCGTGGCAACGCCGGGCCGCTTGCTGGATCACCTCGAAAAGCGGAACGTGGACTTCTCGTTCCTTGAAACGCTGGTGCTCGACGAAGCCGACCGCATGCTCGACATGGGATTCGCGCCACAACTCAACCGCATCGTGGAGCAGATCCCGCGCTACCGGCAGACGCTGTTGTTCAGCGCCACAATGCCTCCTGAAGTCGAGGCGCTGGCCCGCAAGTATCTGCGGAAGCCGGTCGTGGTGCAACTCGGTCGGCGCTCTTCGGCGGCCACCACGGTCACCCACGCCGTGTATCCGGTGCCGCGTCACCGTAAGAACGAATTGCTCGTGCATCTGCTTACCGCCTCCGTGCATGATTCCGTGCTGGTGTTCACCCGCACCAAGAGCGGCGCGGATCGCGTAGTGTCGGATCTCGAGCGGGCGGGGATTCACGCGGGGGCGATGCACGCGGACAAGTCGCAGCGGGAGCGCATGGCGGCGCTCGAAGATTTCAAGACGGGCAAGCTGCGCGTGCTGGTGGCCACCGATATTGCGCAGCGCGGGCTCGATATCTCGGGTATCTCGCACGTCATCAATTTCGATGTGCCGCAGCAGCCGGAAGACTACGTGCACCGGATCGGGCGTACCGGGAGAGCGGCCGCAACCGGTGATGCTTACACGTTCATGTCGGCTGAAGACATCGGCATGGTGCGTACGATCGAACGCACCATCGGGCAGGAAATTCCGCGCGTCAGCGTGCCGGGCTTCGACTTCGGCACGGTGGCGGGCTAACCGCTGCGATTCCCGCAGCATCGCGACCTCACCTGCCGTCCCGTACCCGGCCGAGACGCGAGATCACGATCGTGTCCTGCCGCGCGCCGCGCGTAAGGAGGAGGCGCAGGTTGGACGCGCCGACGCCTAGTCCCGCCGGCCCGTAGGCCATGGAGTCACGCGTGGCCTCCAGCCGGACATTGGTGCGGGACAAGTCGGTGCGGGCAATGGTGTCCGAGCCGCGATGCACCAGCACGCGCGCCGGTGACGATTCGAAGCGTACGGCCACCCGCGTGCTGTTCGCCACGGCCTGATCGCGGGCGAACGCCAGCAGATCTCGGACCTCCCGCGCGGCCGAGTGCACGGCCGCCGCGTTGAGCAGCCGTGCGCCGCCTACGGCAGTCACCGCCAGCAGCACGCCCAGCAGGCTAAGCACGAGCATCTGCTCCAAAAGTGTGGTCCCACGTCGCGGTTGCGTGTATATCACGGGGGATAGATGACATCACCGTTCCTGTGGCGTGTCATCCTTTGGCGGCGCCCACCATCCTGAGCGTGCGGCCGCCTCGAACCTCCGCTGCAGGAGTTGCGCCCCATGTCCACTTTCCCTCGTGTTGCGCTCCTTCTGGGCGTCGCGTCGGCCGTGCTCGCAGCATGCAGCGGCGGGATCCCCACACCGACCAGCGAACTGTCGTCGGGGCAGGCGGTCCTCGACCTCGGCACCATGGTGGGGGATCTGCGGGAGGAGAATGCCATGCTGCAGGCAGAGATCGACTCGCTCCGTGGCGCGGTGGCCTACCAGGACACCATACTCCGGCAACTGGCCGCCGGGGTCGGGCTGAACATGCGTGGATCTCAGCCGTACGCCCCCTGATACGGTGAATACACCGTCCACGCGGTACATTCTTTCATTCACCTTCTTCCACTCGGCCGATTTCTTCCGATATGCGGATTGCGATATCTACCGGCGGCGGCGACGCCCCGGGTCTCAACGCGGTGATTCGTGCCGCGGTGCTCTCAGCGCGTACCCGCGGCTGGGATGTCCTCGGCATAAAACGAGGCTACGCCGGATTGCTCGGTGAAGATGAAATTGTGCCACTCACGGCCAACAGCGTGCGTGGCATTGCCAGTCAAGGCGGCACCATCATCAAGACCACAAACCGCGGCAGTCCGTTTGCGTATCCCATCCAGCAGCCAGACGGCAGCTGGATCGAGATTGACCGGTCGGACGAGTTGGTGGAAAACGCGCGGAATCTCGGCATTGAAGCGATCATCGCCATAGGCGGCGACGGCTCACTGAAGATCGCCTCGCAGCTCGCGGCCAAGGGGATGCGGATGATCGGCGTCCCCAAGACAATCGACAACGATGTGGCTGGGACGGTGACCACCTTCGGGTTCGACACGGCGGTAAACACCGCAATGGAGGCGATCGACAAGTTGCACACCACCGCCGAGTCGCATGACCGGGTCATGGTGCTGGAGGTAATGGGACGCGAAGCCGGCTTTATCGCCTTGCACGCTGGGGTGGCCGGCACGGCTGACGTGATCCTGATCCCGGAAATCCCGTGGGATATCGAGTTTGTTTGCGAGAAGATCATGGCGCGTGATGCCGCCGGCAAACAGTTCAGCATCGTCGTGGTCGCCGAGGGGGCCAAGTCGCGCGGTGGGAGCGCGTCGATCATCGGGGCGTCGCTGCCTGGTCAGGACCGCCGTTTGGGCGGAATCGCCGAGCGGTTGGGCTTTGAGATTCAGCGATGCACCGGCAAGGAAACACGGTCGATGGTACTCGGGCACTTACAGCGCGGCGGGTCGCCCACCGGCTATGATCGTTTGCTGGCCACACGCTTTGGCGCCGCCGCAGTGCAGGCCGTGGCCGATAAGCAGTGGGGGCACATGGTGGCGCTGCAGTCGCCGCACCTCGTGACCATCCCGATTGACGACGTGCTCAGTGAGACGAAGCGGGTCGATCCGGCACACGACATCGTCCGTGCTGCGCGCATGATGGGGATCAGCTTCGGCGATCGCTAAGGGACGCCTGACGAGGACACTCCGCTGTCACCGCAGGGGGACGGCGCGAGGGGCGTCTGTCGCTCACCCCTCGCGCCAGCGGGTGCTGCTGCCGATACTTACAGCGAATTCGTGGCCGGGGTCGCCACTCTGCAAGGGGTGGCATGAGACCTGCACTTGACGATGGCCAGGATGTCCGCCGGCGCTCCGTGGTGGACGGCGCGTGATGTCTTGAAGGAGGACCTGATGACCAGAAACCAGCTGTTCAGTCTCGTGACCGTGGCCGCGTTGGGCGTGTCGCTCGGCGCGACGCGTGCATCCGCACAGCCGAAGAGCGAGAAGACGGATACGCGTGCTGAGAAGACCGACATCCCCAAGCAGTACGAGCCACCGGCTGGTATGTGCCGGGTGTGGATGGACGGTGTGCCACCCGCGCAGCAACCGGCACCGACCGATTGCGCCAGCGCCGTACGGAACAAGTCGGCCAACGGCAAGGTGGTGTATGGTGCGGACGCCGCGAAGGGAGTGAAACCGGGGGATAAGTTGCCCGTGAAGAGCTACAGCCGGCCAGTGAAAGGGCCGCCGCTGATCCCGCCCGATATCTCGCGAGCGGATCCGCGAGCCCGCGAGGCGTGGGAAGCGAAGAAAGTCACCGATGAGCAGTTGCACGGAGATCGGCCGGCGACCATGTCGCCGGCTTCGTCGTTTCCTGAAGGTGCGGTGTCACCGATGGGGCCCGGATCGTCATATGGCGGGTTCGTGACGCCGGGTGGCGTGGTGGTGCCGGGCGGGGTAAACGATCCGCGCTACTTCAACAATGCACCCGGCGTTCAGCCTCCTGGCTTCGGCTCATCCAGCTGTCTCGATCGGGACGGCGACGGATGGTGCGACGACTCGCGTTTTGGTCCGCCGGTGTGCCTCGACAAGGATCGCGACGGCCGCTGTGATGACCTGCCGGGCTTTGCATCACAGGCCTATCCGCAGGTGCTGCCGCCGATGCGCGCCGTGCTGGATGTCATGCAGGGACGCCCCAGCACGGACATCATGCAGTGGCTGGGGACGAACGAGTTCATCGTGCGGGTGCCTGACCAAGGGCGAGGTGGGACGCCGTGGCGCGCGATTTTTCTCGATCAGCGCAATGAGCTGCTGCAGGTGTGGACCGACGTGAATCGCGATGGGCGCGCCGACCGCGTGGAAATCTTTCGCGATGGCCAGCGGGTCAAGCTGATTCAGCGCTAGCGCAACATCAGATGGCGGCCGGAGCAAGGCGCGGGCGACTTTGCCCGCGCCTTCTGTGCTAAATTGAGGAGTGCGTACTCCTAGCGATCGTTATCTCCCGCCCGACCACGATGCGTACGTGGCGGCGAAGCCGCCCACTGGGCGTGTCATTGTCATTGCCCCTACGCGGGCCGCTTGCGAAACGATCGAGCTCGCGGTGGGTTTGCATCTCGACACGTTCCTCGAACGGACGCGCGGTGCAGATTTGCGTGCGCTGGCGGCGAGCGGTCACGGTTTCGGCATCGTGGCCGGCACTGGCACCGGAAAAACGCTGGGCATCCGACCAATTGCCGAAACCATACTCGGTACGACGGTGCTCAAGGTGGGCGTGGTGAATCGCGAACGTGAAGCTACCCCCGACACGCCGTCGTGGAACGTGGTGATCATTACCACCGGTATCGCGCGACGCTGGTTCCAGGACGATGATATCCAGCCGCAGGATACGCTGATCGTCGACGAGATCCATCAGACGAGTGCGGAGCTTGAGCTCTGTCTCGCGCTCGGCAAGCGGGTGGGGTGCCGGTTTATCTGGCTATCGGCCACGGTGGATCCCACGTTTTACTCGCAATACCTGCATAGCGCCGACGTGTTGCAAGTCTCCGTGTTCGACGCAACCAAAGCCGCCAAGGTCGAGGTGGAGCGCAAACAACCGCTCAACTTCCTGGATGACAAGTTCCTGCAGAAGATCGCGAAATCCGAACGCGGCGTGGCGATTTTTCTGCCAACGCGCGCCGGGGTGGAAGAGGCGGCCGAGTGGGTGCGCTCGCGATACCCGCGCATCGCGGCGGCTCACTATCATGGCGGCGAGCCGATTCGTGTCATCCGCCCGTTTCTTGAAGGCACAGTACCCAAACCGTTCTTCCTTGCGATGACGGCGGCGGGGCAGAGCGCGCTCAATGTGCCGGGGCTGGATACGGTGATCATCGACGATACGCGGTTCACCAACGTGATCGACCGCGGACGCAACGTGCTGACGCGGGTGCACCTGGGCGCAAACGAAATTTTACAGATGGCCGGGCGTGTCCACGGGCGCGTTGCGAACGGTCGCGTTCATATCCTGAGTGATCGCGACATCCGCTTCGAAGCGCTGCGCCCCACGGCACCTGACTTTCAACTCGCGGGTGACAGCGAACGGGTAGCGCTCACGTGCGCCGGCTTGGGCGTGCGGGCGGATGCGCTGGAATTGCCGGTGCCGCTGGATCGGGTGGCGTATCGCCGCGCGCTCGTGCACTTGGAGTCGCGTGGGCTGGTGGAAAACGGACGTCTCACGAAGTACGGGCGCGCGGTGGAGGCGCTGCCTGTAGAACGTGCGTGGGGGGAACTGATCGTCAACGGCGACGATGAGCTGCTCCCGATGCTCGCGGTGACGAGTGGCATCGACTCACTGCATCGCATGACTCGTGAAGGGCGCGATCTGGAAGGGCTGGTTGTGCGTGGGAGCGACCATCTGACGGCCTACAACGTGTACGCGGAGGGGTTCCGCACGGCTGGGTCCATCGGCTCCGTGTACGGACTGCCGCGTCATCAGTTTGAGCCCGACACCATCGCGACGTGGGCCGAGCGGCGCGGGGTGCTGGTGAAGTCCCTGGAAGATGCGGCGCTGGCCATGGCGAGTGTGTACCGCTCGGTCGGATTGCCGTTGCCAACACATCTGCCGCTGGTGCGGCAGGAGATGCAGCGCAAGTTTGCCGATCTGCTCGCGCGCTTCATGCCCTTCGATCTGGTGATTGAAGAGCAGACGGCGGAGGGACACGAAGCGCGGGTGAGCAAGACCAGCGTGTGCGGGAGTTGGGGCGCGGTGGCAGGACCGCTGCGCTACTTCGCCGACCGACAGGGGGTCGCGCGGGCAAGCATTGAAGGCACGCAGCTCTCCATCGAGTTGATCAAGCAGTACGCGCAGCGCCATCCGCCCGAGCTCCGGCTGGATTTCGAGCGGAAGCATTCGCCGGTGGTCTTGCAGCGGCGGGTCACATACTATGGCTTCGAACTCTCGCGGGAAGTCGAGGCGCTGCCGGAGTTTGCGCCGGAGATGGCGCCAGCGGCGCGCGCACTATTGGCCGACGCGGCGGCGCGTGGCGAATTGCGCCATCCGTCGGTGCGCCGGAACCAGCCGGTGGTAGAGGATGTGCGCGAGGTGTGGCGCCGGTTGGGCGGCACCTCCACGCGACTGGGGCAGGCTGAACTGGCGGCTTGGTATCTCGTGCAGTTCGGCGATGCGACCAACTGGGAACAGATTCGTGCATTGCCGCTCAAGCTCGATCGACGCGTGTTCGTGACCGAGGCGCAACTCGCCGCGGCACAGGCGCTCCCAGGTGCGGTGGAGTTACGCGACCGCACGGTGTCGCTGGAGTACGACGTGGAGGAACATGACGGCGTGCCGCTGGGCGTGGTGCGGCTCCGGTTGCCGGAGAAGTTGGCGCGCTCGGTCGTGCAGGAGGAGCTGCCGGTGCTGGATCGCCCGCTGCGGTTCGTGGTGCCGCGCGGACAGCGGGGATCGGTGCACGCGGCGACGCTCGGCGCGCTTATCGATGCGCTCGACGCCCCGTTTACGCCAGCGGAGCGGGAGCAGAGCCACGAGCAGGAGCGGGACCGTCGTGGCCGCCCAGAGCGCGGCCGGCAGAGTGGACCGGGCGGGCAGCGCGGTGGCGCTCGCGGCGATGGGCGCGACGGCGGACGCGGCAACGGGGGCGGAGGCCGCAGCGGCGGACGTCCGCACCCCGGCAAGGGACGCCGACCGCGATAGGCGGAGCGGCGGCTCGCTGGCCGCTACCCGAGCACGCGAACGGCGGATGTGATCATTGGCCGTGCTGCCTGCGACTGCCTCACAAACTGCTCTACATCGGCAGAGGGTAGCGGTCGGCTGTACAGGTAGCCTTGCCCGATATCACACCCGATGGTGTGCAGGAACTCCTGTTGCGCGATCTCCTCCACCCCTTCGGCGACGACTTCGACGGACAGCGATTTCGCGAGCGAAACGATAGTGCGTACAAACGCCGCATCTCGATCTCCATCTTTGATACGTTGGATGAACGACCGGTCAATCTTGAGCTCATCCACCGGGAAGTACTGCAGGTGGCTGAGCGACGAGTATCCGGTGCCGAAATCGTCGATGGCGAGTCGGATGCCAAGGTCTTTCAGCTTGGTGAGTTTAGCCAGCGCTTCTTCGGGTGAACGCATGACGTCACTCTCGGTAATCTCGAGGATGAGGCGGCGCGGGTCGAGGCCGGAGAGTTCGAGCGCGCGACGGGTATCCTCCACCAGCGATTCACTGTCCAGCTGTTTCGCCGCCACGTTCACGCTCACCGATGGCAGGTCGTCGGTGAAGTCGGCCCAGCTGGCCGCTTGCTGACAGGCTTCGTACAGCACCCACCGACCCATCGGCACCACCATGCCGGTTTCCTCGGCGATCGGAATAAAGTGTCCCGGGACAATGAGCCCCCGCTTGGGATGTTGCCAGCGAACGAGTGCTTCGAAGCCTTTGAGGCGTCCAGTATCGATCCGCATCAGCGGCTGGAATTCGAGGAGAAATTGCTGGCGATCAATGGCGAATCGCATATCGGTCTCGAGCTCCATCCACTCCATCGCGTCGCGGTGCATGGAGAGGTCGAACAGGCGCGCACAGGCCTTGCCGGATGCCTTCGCGGCGTACATCGCTGTGTCGGCGTTGCGCAACACGGTGGCCTCATCGTCACGCGGATTCGCGATCGCGATCCCGATACTCACACCGACCACCACCTCACGCGCACCGAGGCGCATCGGCATGCGAAGCAGCGCCAGGAGGCGTTCCGCGAGGATGATCGGATCGTTATCGGAATCGACGGCTTCGATGACCACGGCGAATTCGTCGCCGCCCAGACGCGCCACGGTCTCACCGCTGCGCACCGAACTGGCGATACGACGGCCGACGATCTGTAGCAGCTCGTCGCCCACGGCGTGACCGAGCGAGTCGTTGACGCGCTTGAAGCCGTCGAGGTCGAGCAGGATCACGGCAACCCGAGATTTACTTCGATCTCGGCGCTCAAGGGCATGGTGCAGACGATCGCGGAAGAGCACGCGGTTGGCAAGTCCGGTGAGGTCATCCTGAAACGCCTGCTTCACCAACTGGCCTTCCATCCGCTTCCGTTCGGTGATGTCCTGAATCATCCCGATCATCCGTCGCTCAGAGCCGTGGGTGACCAACGACACCGTGAGCTGACCCCACACCATATGCCCCTCTTTGTGGAAGAAGCGGCGTTCGACGGTGACGGAGTCGCGCCGGCCAGCGCGTAGTTCGCGGCCAAGCTCGCGCGCGGCGTCGACATCTTCTTCCGGCGAGAGGGAGATCGCCTGGCGGCCGATCAGCTCGTGGGGTTCATAGCCCAGAAGATCCTTCGACGCCGGATTCGCCTCGAGGATGGAGCCGTCGAGGGCGAGGACGTGAATGGCGATGCCGGCAAACTCGAAGAACGCACGGAAGCGGGCTTCGCTTTCGATACGCGCGCGCTCGGTTCGTCGCTCGGCGGTGACATCGCGAACGTGCACGAGCACCGCAGGCTTCGCATCCAGTTCCACGGTGTGGAACACTACCTGTGTAACGAGCAGCGTACCGCCAAGCGTATACAGTTCGGTTTCGTTGACGATGTGGCTTTCGGGAACCGGCATGCGGCTGGCGAGCAAAAAATCCAATCGGCACGTGTCAGCGCCACACAGCTGCAGCGACGACACCGGTTGGTTCAGCACGTCAGCCGTACGATGTCCGAAGAGATGCTCGGCGGCATGGTTCCACGCGATGATGTGCCGGGTGTCACAGGTGATTGCAAACATCGCCATCGGACTTTCGTCGAAGAGTAGTCGATAACGGTTCTCGCTCTGCTGCATGCGCTCGTAGCGGCTTTGCAACTCGTTCGAGAGTTCGTCCATTGCCGCGGCGCCGAGGTCGCGCTCGTGATCAACATCGTGCAGCAGGGTGCTGACAGCACTGAGCACCGGCATGAGCTCTTCGGCTACCAGCGCACTGCCCAGATGTCGGCGTAATTGGCGTTCGACGTACGGATGCATCACGCGTGTTCGCCGATGGTGGGAATGGTCATTCGCATGAGGCGTACAATGCTGCACTCGGAATTATTCCCGGTGAAACGCAAGGAGCCAGATGCGTCCTCCACTCCGAGTATGGTGCGGACGGTCGCGGACGCACCAACCGGGCCAACGCTCAGGACGAGCTGCACAGCCGAATCCGGTTCGGCCGGTACGGCGGGTGACCACGGCGTCGTGAGCGTCCGTCTATAAGCTTGCAGTCGCATCGTCGGGATTGAGCGGAAGTCAGCCGGCAGCGGACCCGCGGCCGGGGTTTGTGTCGGAAGTGCTACGCGTGACGTGGTACGTCTCGCTTCGTTCTACGGTGAAGCCGCGTGCGAGGTAATTCGGTAAAGCTGCCGGTGCATCCAGTGTGCAGGTGTTTAGCCAGACACGCGATGCGCCCAGCGCGAACGCAGAACGCACGACCTGTTCGACGAGCCAGCCCCCGAGGCCCCGTCCGATCCACGCCGGCATGAGTCCGAGGTAGACGATTTCGACCGAGCCGTCATCATGTTGCACCAACTCCAGCAGGCCGGCGTCTCGTGAGGGGATGTCTGCGGATTCGTCGACCGCCGCGTAGATGTGAGTGTCGGCGCGTAGCAAGTATTCCTGCATACGGATTTGGTCCCATGCGTCGCGATCATTCCAGTGCCAGGCCTGCCCCATGTCCCGGTACAGGCCGGAAAGACCGGCTGGTCCTAAGTCTGTAGGCGGCATGAGGGATTCGAGTAAGCAACAACACGGCGGTAGGTTTCGGAAGTATATGTTTTACATAGACTTACAGAATTTCAAGGAATGCCCTTGCGCTTAGGACCGTACGGTCCTAAGATACAGCCATGTCGTCAGATCGCCGTATGCAAATCCTGGATGCCGCTGCCATCCTCATCTCCGAGCGCGGATACACCTCGACGTCGGTCGATGACGTGATCAAGGGTGCCAAGCTGAGCGGGAAAAGCCACTTCTATCACTATTTCAAGTCCAAGGAAGAGCTTGGCTATGAAGTGCTGAATCGGCAGTTCGAACGATTCGCCGAGCGTGGTCTGGCGATTCTCCGCGAGCCGATGATCGATCCGTTGGAGCGATTGAATCTGTTCATCGATGCGGTGGTGGCGCTGCAGGCCGAGAGCGGCGCGCGCCGGGGGTCGCCGTTTGGCAATCTGGCGGCGGAGTTGGCCGATGCTCACGAAGGTTTCCGGGTGCGCATCGAGGCCGTATTCGAGCGCTGGGCCAGCCAGATCCGTTCGTTGTTGTGGGAAGCCCGGCCCCAGATGAACGATGACGTCGATGCGGTGCGTCTGTCACGATTCATCATTGCCGCTCTCGAGGGCGCCGTGCTGATGACGCGGGTGAAGCGCGACCTATCGGTCCTGGAAGGCATCGCGGCGGATCTGAAGCGATTCATTGCGATGCACGTGCGGGACGGAGCCTCGGTCCCGCAACACCGCAATCTCGAGTAGTTCAGGATGTTGGATGAACACGCCGAGCCGAACATGTCGGTTCTGCCGGTGGTACACGATGGCGAATGCTGCGGACGTCGCAGCGCGGGAGAGGGTTCCATGGCCAGCACGAACAACGGGACGGTGCAGGAGATGACAGTCACACGTGAAACAGCCGCTGCGGCACCTCTGGCAGACCGTGTCGAACGTCGCGCGCAGTTCGAGCGCGAGGCATTGGTCCATATGGATGCGCTGTATTCGTTCGCCTTGAAATTGGCGCGATCGCGCGACGACGCCGAGGATCTGGTGTCCGACACTTTGCTGCGTGCGTTGGAGCGGTGGGAGCAGTATCACCTTGGCACCAACATTCGGGCGTGGCTCTTCACGATCCTGTACCACGTGTTCGTGAGCCGGAAGCGTCGAATCGATGCGCGCGAGGTGCAGCAGCCTGAGGATACCGAGGGCTGGGCGATGTTCGAAGCGGTGGGCGAGGCCGATCCGGAAGGTCGGTTCTACGATTCCTTCCTGGACGACGAGATCACGCGAGCGATCCGCGCGTTGCCGGAAGAATACCGGTCGGCCGTGGTGCTCAGCGATCTGCAGGGGTTGCGCTATGCGGAGATCGCCAACGTGCTGGGCGTACCCGAGGGCACGGTGAAGTCGCGGCTGTTCCGGGGGCGTCGCCTGCTGCAGAGGAAGCTGGCGAATTACGCGGTGGAGATGGGCTATCTCAAGGAAGCCGTGGTGCGCGCGGTCGTGGCGCCGAAAGTGACGAACTTGGTGCCGTCGGTGTAGTCAGTCGGGGCGCGTGAGGGCGTGGGCCGATGCGGTCAGCTCCTGCAGTGCACGCTCCACCGTCCCGCTCCACTGCTGGAGTCGGTTTTGCAAGGCCGCCAGTGCATCACGACTGGCGGCTGAGTCGCGAGCGGCATCGTCGTGCATCGCCGCCAACTCGCTGACACGTTCGCGCATCACGTCGAGTGCGGAGGAGAGGCCGTCGCGCTCGCGCTCAGTCTCTTCGAGCAGTTCGTGCACGCGGGCCCGGGTCTGTGTGAGCAGCGTACACATGGCACGCCACGCATCGCGCTCCAGCGTGAGTTGCCGTCGCGAGGCGGTATCTTCGGCCAAGCGTTCGCGCAGGCGTGCAAGACGTTGCCCGAGTGTCCCGTTGCCGTTGACTGCGGTTCCGTGGCCCAACGTGGCGAGGGCCGCTTGTAACTCCCGATCCAGTTCGGACGCGCGCCTGGCATACTCATCCCGCGAGGCTCGCGTTTCATCGAGCGTAGCGAGCGCATCGCGGAGTGCGCGCAATTCCACGGCGATGCGCCGAACACTCCGGGCATCGCCCTCGGCCACCAGCCAGCGCAACGACGCGACGAACCCGCGTTCCAGCGTGATATCCGTCGTACCCGGCGTGGTCATTGGTCGGAGCGCGGGCCAGCGCGTGCGCGATGACGCGCGGCCTTGGCGCGATTCCCGCACGTGCCCATGTCACACCATCGGCGGAGCCCGTTCTTGGTGCCGTCGACGAATACGCGGTGACAGCGCGGGTCGGCACAGCGCCGGATGCGCCGGAGTTCTTCTTCCACGAGCGAGTCGGCGGCGGAATCGACGATGGGGATCATGAGACCGGCGAAGGCATCGCCGGTGGGTACGAAGGCTCGTGTGTAGGCGCCGCTGTCGAGGCGATCGAGGCGCCGGGTGCCGGCGCTGCGCCCAAGCACGCGGTTGATTTCGCCCACGGCGTCGTCGCGGACGCGCTCCCCATGTTCGCCCCGTTCCGCCAGCGCCCGAAGGGCAGCCCGCACCCGGCGCGCCTCCACAAGGGTGGCCGCTGCGGCGGCCGGCTGCAGCACGGCCCGCCGACGGATACCACCGGCGCGTTCGTCGTCCACGGCGTCATGTTTCTGCAGCCAGCTGAGCAGCGCTCCAAAATCGCGCAACAGATCGCCCCCGGGCGTTTGCGCGGCGGCGTCGGTGTTGACGAAATCGAGCCAGAGACGCGTGCGGGGAAGCATTCCTTTGGGCTGATCGTGCTGAGAGTGGCTAGGTTACTCGCCTCTCCGGCTGCAAGCAAGCGGCGCATCGGTGATTCGCGCCAAACCGGTCTTTTTCGAGGAAACGCTCAATGTCTTTTCCGTTTCATCGCGTGGTGGTCGGCTCGGCGAACCCCGTGAAGATCGCGGCGGTGCGGGCGGTGCTGGAGCGCCTTCAGCCGGCCATCGTGGTGGTCGGCGTGGCGGTGCCGAGCGGCGTGCCCGATCAGCCGCGCGGCGACGAGGAGACGCAGGCAGGGGCGATCGCTCGTGCCCGCTCCGCGCTGCGGCATGCCACCGACGCCGATTTCGCGGTGGGCCTTGAAGGGGGCGTGGTGGTTTTGCCGAACGGCGCGATGCGCACCTGCGCCTGGGCCGCGGCGGTGGATCGTACGGGGCGCGAGGGGTTGGGTGGATCGTTGAGCATGCCGCTGCCGGAGGTCGTAGCGGCGCGGGTACGGGCGGGAGAGGAACTGGGCCACGCGATGGATGTCGTGGCTCAGGCCGTGGGTACCAAGCACGGGCGCGGCGCGGTGGGCATCCTCACCGCCGGTCTGGTGGACCGACAGCGCGCGTACGAACCGATGATCGCGTACGCGCTGGCACCGTGGTTGGGAGCGGCCTACTTCGAGTCGGGGCGGTAAACCAGGAGCGGCACGGTGGCGTGGCGCAGCAACTCGTCGGCCACGCTGCCGAACAGAAAGCGCTTGATCCCGCCACGTCCGTGGGTGGAGAGTGCGATGGCGCCGGCATTGAGGCGCGCGGCTTCCTCGTTCAACGCACGGCCGACGGCCATATCGGTGACGGCATTGGCAGTGGTACCGGCGGGCAGGGTGGCCGCGATGCGTCGCAGGTAGCCTTCCCGTCCCTCCTCTTGCGCCTCCAGCGCGCCGGTGTCGGCCAGCAGCGCTTCGGCGCCGAATGGGGCCATCGGCATGGCGCGCGGCACGGAGACGGCCGTGAGCGCCATGGTCATGCCGGCGGCCTCGGCGAACTGGCGAGCGTGCGGCAGGATAGTTTCCGCAAAGGGGGAGCCGTCGAGGGGGCAGAGTAGCGGGCCGGTAGGGAGCTCGGGCACCGCATCGCTGCCGGCCCCGCGCACCATCAACACGGGCTCGGTAGCGCGGGTGAGGTAGTCGGCCGCGACACTGCCCAGCCGGAAACGCTGGAAGCCGCGGCGCCCGTGCGTGGTCATTACCGTGAGGTCAGCGTGACAGGCGCGCGCCTGCTCGCAGAGCGCCTCGATGATGGTACCTTCGAGGAGCACTCCATGGGCCTTGATGTCCTGCGCCTGGAGCTCGGACACGGCGGCATCCAGCAGGGCCTGATCCTGCGCGCGATGCTCCTGCACCAGTTCCGCGTCGTAGACGGGCACGGCAACCTCGCCGGGCACGAAGGGGATGTAGGCACTGGGGTCGAACACCAACGCGAGATGAATCGTCGCGCCGGTGTGCCGGGCGAGGGCGGCCGCCACCGGAACGGCACTCGCGCTGAGCGGGGAGCCGTCGAACGGCACCAAGAGTGATTGATACATACTTTGAGGGTGCACCATAAAGCACGATCCGGCTAGAGGGGAGTGCCGGACAACTTGTCACCGTTCAGCCACAACGCCCCATGTCGAGTCCTTCGCCGTTCGTAGTTCGTGAGCGCGTCCGCTGGGCGGACGTGGATCTGGTGGGGATCATGCGGTTCAGCGCGGTGACCCGGTTGGTGGAGATGGCGGAGCAGGAGCTCCTGCGCGAGGCTGGGCTACCGTACTCGATGATTTTCTCGGCGCCGGAAATCTGGATGCCCCGGCGACACCTGACCATCGAGTATTTCTCACCGGCACGTATTGATGACGAGCTGGCGCTGGTGACCTACATCTCACGCCTTGGCGACACGTCGCTGACGGTCAACGTGGACGTGCGCCACGCCACGACGAACCGCCTGGTGGCGACGGCGGTGATGGTGGTGGTGTGTGTCACGGTCGCCGCGTTCGCGAAGCGTCCGCTGCCGCGGGTGGTCCGCGAGGCGCTCACCCCATTTGTGCATGCGGCTGTGGATATGCAGGCCGAGCCGCCGCGTACCGAGTAGATTTCACATATGTCTGACACAACCTACGTACGCAAAGGATTCGGTCTCAAGGCCGAGGTGCAGGATACGCTGGCCAACGATTACACCGGCCATCTGGTGGATCTGCTCACGGCCCGCGAGTACACGTTGACCGCGGGCGACACCACGATCCGGCTGGCGCGGGAATTTGGATTCTGTTACGGGGTGGAGCGCGCGGTGGACTACGCGTACCAAACCCGCATAAAATTTCCCGAGCGGCGTATTTTTCTGGCTGGCGAGATTATTCACAACCCCCACGTCAACGCCAAGTTGCGCGAGATGGGGGTGCAGTTTCTGTCGGCCAGCGGTAAGGGGTTTGACTATAGCCCCGTAGAGCCACCGGACGTGGTGATTCTGCCGGCGTTTGGTGTCACCATCCAGGATTTTCAGACCCTCCGTGAGTTGGGCTGCGTGATCGTGGATACCACGTGCGGCTCGGTGCTCAACGTGTGGAAACGGGTGGAAGCGTATGCGCGGGATGGATTCACCTCGCTCATTCATGGGAAGTACTACCACGAGGAGACGCGGGCCACCGCGTCCCAGGTGGAGAAGTATCCCGGTGGCCAGTACCTCGTGGTGCGCGACATGGCGGAAGCCGATATGGTGATGGACTACATCGAGGCCAAGGCGGGCAAGCCGACCACACGTCCCGCGCTGTCGCGCGGCGCGTTTCTCGAGAAATTCGCCATCGCGGCGTCGGATCATTTTGATCCTGATGTTCACTTGGAGCGAGTCGGTGTGGCCAATCAGACCACCATGCTCGCGCGCGAATCGTTGGCGATCGGTGCTGCAGTGGGCGAGTCGATGGTCCGTGCCCATGGCGCCCCGCATCGGGCCGAGCACTTCCGCACGTTCGACACGATTTGCAGCGCGACCCAGGACCGGCAGGACGCCGTGGTGGAACTGCTGCGCGAACCGCTCGACCTCATGGTGGTCGTGGGCGGGTATAACTCCAGCAATACGATCTCGCTGGCCGCATTGTGTGCCGAGCAAGTGCCGACGTTCCACATCGCCGACCCGGACGAAATCGATGTGGCGGAAAACGCCGTGCGCTTCCGCACCATCGGGTCGCATCATCACGAGGATGCGAAGACCGGGTGGTTGCCGCTGGCCGGTCCGCTGCGCGTCGGAATCACGGCCGGCGCGAGCACGCCGAATAACAAGATCGGGCAGGCGGTGGCGCGTGTATTTGCGGTGCGCGGCATTGATCCCGCGACGATCGAGTAGCGCCGTGACCGCGCGGCGGGTGCAACGGTGGGTGCAACTCGCCTTGGTCGCGTTCGCGGGGGCGAGTGCGGCGTGTGCCGGACGCGCTCCGCGAGCCGCGACTGGCAGCGCCGACGGGGCGATGGTGCGCATGCTGCTGGTGAACGATGTGTACGTCACCGATACGTTACGCGACGGAACGGGCGGATTGTACCGGGTGGCGGCACTCCGGGATTCGATCGAGCGCGCCAGCGGCAGCCGCGTGTTGTTCGTGTTGGCGGGCGACGTGCTGTCGCCGAGTGTACTCGGCAAATGGTACGGCGGCGCGCAGATGGTGGACGGTTTCAACGCGGCGCGGCTCGACCTGGCCACCATCGGCAATCACGAGTTTGACGGCTCGCGGGCGAATCTGGTGGCGCGGCTCGGGGAATCGCGCTTTCCGTGGTTGAGCGGGAATTGCGGCGAGGCCGATGGGTCGCCGTTTCCGGGGGTGCGTGGTTGGGATACGCTGCGCGTGAACAATGTGAAGGTGGGAATTTTCGGCACGACGGTAGTTCGTGACTATCCCGCATATGTACAATGCCGCGACGCGGACTCGAGTACCACGGCGCTGGTGGACACGCTGGTGGCGCAGCAGGCCGATCTGGTGGTGGGACTCACGCACCGATTCATCTTCGAGGACTCGGCCACCCTGCACACCGAGCTGCGGTTGCAGGCCATCCTCGGGGGACACGAACATGACGGACGCCGCATGATGTACGACGGCCGGCTGCTGGTGAAGGCGGTATCTAATTCGCGGACCGCAGTGTTGGTGACGTTTCGTACGGTGCGTGGCACATGGCAGGTGTCCGATCAATCGTTCGAGATCGGTCGTGGCATGCGCGAGGACTCGGTCACGTTGGCATCGGTGCAGCGGTGGCGCGACACGCTCACGCGCCGCATCGGGCCCGATCGGGTGCTCGGCATTGCGCCGGAGCCGATCAACGCGGTGGATTCGATCTCCAAGCGCGAGAGCCGCTTCGGCAACATGATCACCGATGGCATGCGCGCCGGCACGGGCGCCGACGTGGCGATGATCAACTCCGGTGCGCTGCGCTTTGACGATGTCATGGCTGCGGGGCCGATTACGCGACACATGATCGAGGGGATTTTTCTCTTTGCCGACGAAACACGTGCGGTCACGTTTCCTATAACCGGCGCACGATTGCGCGAGTTGCTGGAAGTGGGTGTGGGGCGCGGTGGGTTGGGCGGCGGGCCGTATCCGCAGGTGAGCGGCGTACGCTTCAGCGTCGATGCGCGCCGTCCGAGTGGCTCGCGCGTGGTGGGCGACCTGCGGCGCGACGATGGCCGCGTGATTGGTGCTGCCGAGATAATTCGCGTGACGTTTGTGACATACCCTGCGTGCCGCAGCGGCGACGGCTACCGCATTCCGGAAGCGGCCGATGCGTGTGCGCGGATTGTGGCCGATCCGACCTCTGCTCCACGCACGGTGGATCTTGTGCTGCAGCATCTCGAGCGCATGAACGGCCGCATTGTGGCGCCACTCGAAGGTCGTGTGACCCGGCTTGATCGATAGGCGGTTGCTGGACCCCACGCGCTTCGATCTCTCTCCTCTCTCCCCTGCCGCTGATGCCTGATTCGATTGTTCCTCCGCATGCCGACGCACTCGCTCGGCTCCGTTTGGACGGCAAGGTCGCGATCGTCACGGGCGGCACGCGCGGCATTGGACTGGCCATCGCGACGACGCTGGCCCGCGCAGGGGCGAAGGTGATGCTCTCCAGTCGGAAGGCCGAGCACGTGGACGCTGCGGTCACGGCGCTGCGCGCCGAGGGGCTGACCGTGGTTGGTATCCCGGCGCATATGGGGCGCGCCGCCGATGCCCACGAACTGGCCGCGCGTACGGTAGAGCATTTCGATGGGATCGATATCATCGTGAATAACGCGGCCACGAATCCAGTGTTCGGGCCACTGCAACAGACCAGCGACGATGCCTACGAGAAGATCTTTTCTGTGAACCTCAAGGGGCCGTTGGAGCTGTGCAAGACTGCGCATACCGTGATGGCGCAGCGTGGTGGCGGCTCGGTCGTGAACATCTCGAGCATCGGCGGAATTTCACCCGAAGCGGGATTGGGGCTCTACAGCGTGAGCAAGGCCGCGCTGATCTCGCTCACGAAGGTGATGGCGCAGGAATGGGGCGCGGATGGCATCCGTGCCAACGTGATCTGCCCGGGATTGATCAAGACCAAATTTTCCCAGGCGCTCTGGAAGGATGAGCACATCAAGCATCAGGTGCTCAATCATCAGCCAATCCAACGGATCGGTGTGCCGGAGGATGTCTCGGGATTGGCGCTCTTTCTGGCGTCCGATGCGGCGAGTTACTGCACGGGCGGCGTGTACATGGTGGATGGTGGGTATTTGACGTGAGCGGGCGGTTGGTGCGAGGGGCGCAATTGGTGTGTGGGGCCCCCCATTTACCGTTTGCGGTTACGCGTCACGGGTTTACGGTCGCAAGCAGTTAAGCCGGGTACACCTCAAAAATACCCGCCGCCCCCATCCCACCCCCAATGCACATCGTGACCATGCCATAGCCGCCACCGCGCCGGCGCAGTTCGTGCACGAGTTGCGTGGTGAGCTTCGCGCCGGTGGCACCCAACGGATGGCCAAGGGCAATAGCGCCACCGTTGACGTTGGTGATGTCTGTGGGTAAATCGAGTTCCTTGATCACGGCCAATGCCTGCGCCGCAAACGCTTCGTTGAATTCGATGAGCTTGAGATCCGCCATGGAAAGGCCAGCGCGCACGAGGGCTTTGGGCACTGCCTTGATGGGCCCGACGCCCATAATGGCCGGATCGACACCGGCCACCGCGAAGCTGACGAATCGCGCGAGCGGCGCTATCCCCAACTCCTTCGCTTTAGCCGCACTCATCACCAGCACGGCGGCGGCGCCATCGGAATACGGGCTTGCCGTACCGGCGGTGACCGTCCCCGTGGGCACGAACGCCGGCCGCAGTTTGGCCAGCCCCTCGAGCGTGGTGTCGCCACGCGGGCATTCGTCGGTGTCGAAGATCACGTCGGTGACCGTCTTTTCGGCGCCCCGCCACGTGACACGCTGCGTGTGCACCGGTGTGATCTCCGGCACGAACACGCCACGCTGGATGGCTGCTATAGCCTTTTGCTGACTGTCGAACGCAAACTGGTCCTGCTGCGCGCGGGAGATCTCCCACCGCTTGGCGACCCGTTCGGCGGTGAAGCCCATGCCGATGTAGCTCTCGGTGATCGCGGGCGAGAGACGGGCGTTGTAGCCTGACATCGGCACCTGCGACATCATCTCGATACCGCCGGCCATGATGGCATCCCCTTGGCCGGCGATGATCGCCTGTGCGGCGTACGCCACCGACTGCAGCCCTGATGAACAGAACCGATTGACCGTAGCAGCCGATGTTTCCACCGGCAGTTTACCGCGCAGCCACGCCAGTCGCGCATGGTTGAGGCCCTGCGACGCTTCGGGCATCGCGCAGCCCCACTGTACGTCTTCGATCAGTGCCGGATCGATCCCCGCGCGCTCGATGGCCGACAACATCATGGTCGACGACAACTCCACCGGGTGGACGCCGGCCAACGCCCCATCCGCTTTCCCGCGCGCCACGGCACTGCGTGTCGCGCTCACGATTACGACCTCGTTCATCGCTATTGCTCCTGACGCGCGCTCAATTGCGCAACGGCTTGCCGGTCTTGAGGGTGTACGCGATGCGCTCCTGCGTCTCCTTGGTGCCAAGGAGCTGGAGGAACTGTTCGCGCTCGAGGTCGAGCAGATCTTGTTCGGTGACATCGCGCGCCGTCCCGTCGCCGCCGCACAGCACATACGCGATCGCTTGCCCAACGCGAACATCGTGTGCGGAGGCCTGTCCGGCTTCCCTGGCTGCCCAGAGTGCGTACTCCAGGTTGCCGATGCCCTCACGACCCAGCGCACGCACGGTGCGTTCGAGGGGCGGCAGATAGCCCGGCGCGAGATCAAGTACGCGCGCCTTCGCGTCGGCCAGTTGGTGATCGCGATTCATGCTGATGCGATCACTGCTGCGCAGGTAGCCCATCGACCGCGCTTCGTAGGCCGAGGTACTGGTGGTGGCAAAGGCGATCATTTTGAATGCGCGCCTGATGGCCGCAAACAGATCGACTTCTTCGTACTGCTGCAGTTCGGCGGTGAAGCGTATCAGCAGTTCTTTGGTGCCACCGCCCCCCGGCAGCAAGCCCACGCCGGCTTCCACGAGGCCCATGTACGTTTCCGCGTGGGCCTGCACGGCATCGGCGTGCAGCGTGAGTTCCGCACCGCCGCCGAGCGTCAGACCGGCCGGGGCCACGACCACTGGGAACGGGGCGCGCCGGATGGACATCATGCTGTCCTGGAAGTCCTTGCACGACACGGCAATGTCATCCCACGCGCCAGCGGATACCGCGAACGACACGAGCGAGAGATCGGCCCCGACGCTGAACGCGCGTGCGTCTTCGTTGCCGATGACCATGCCGTTGAAGCCCAGTGTCTGCACCTTTTTGATCGCACGTTCGAGTCCCTCGAGGACACCTTGTCCGAGGCTGTTCATCTTGGAGCGGAACTCGAAGCAGGCGACGCCATCGCCGAGATCGATGAGGCGCGAGAGGCCGTTGTCGTCGAGTACTCGGCCGCTGGCCGCGAGACCTACTAGCGCAATGCGTCCCGGGATGCCCGGAATTGGTTCGTACGTGCCGTCGAAGGTGAGGTATTCGCCGTCTTTATAAAACGCACCGTGCGCGCGTTCGAGGAGCGCAGGAGTTGCCATGCCGCGTGCCCGGAACTCGTCGATCAGCCAGTCGATCCCCAACGCATCGATGATCTGGAACGGGCCGGCCTCCCACCCGTATCCCCACTCCATCGCACGATCGATGGCGACGATGTCGTACGCCAGGTCGGCAGCGAGTGTGAGTGTGTAGTGCGCCGCGTCGATCAGATGATCGCGAAGAAAGGCACCCTGTGCACCGGGCATCGCCTTGGCCGCAGTGATTCGCTGCGCGATCGGCAGGCGGATGGCCTGCCCGATGTCGCCGCCTTCAAGGCGCTGTTGCGGCACGTACGTGGTGGTCTTCCAGTCGAAGGTGAGCGTGCCTTCCTTCGTTTTCTGATAAAAGCCACCGCCGCTTTTGTCGCCCAGTTTGCCTTTGGCGACCAGCTCGGTGTGCATCCACGCCGGCAGTGTGAAATCTTCCCCCGTCGCAGTCCCGATACCCTTGGTCACATGCGCGAGTACATCGAGTCCGGAGAGATCACCGGTGCGGAAGGTGGCGGTGCGGGCGCGGCCGATGAGTGAGCCGGTGAGGCCGTCGACTTCGTCGATGGTGAGACCATGTTCCTGCATGCGGCGCATGGTGGCGACCATGCCGTACACGCCGAGGCGGTTGGCGACGAAGCCCGGCACATCCTTCGCCAGCACCATGCCTTTGCCGAGCGTGCGTTCGGCGAACTCGCGCATCGCCCCGATCACTGCCGGATCCGTTTCCGGCGTGGGGATGATCTCGAGCAGATGCATGTAGCGCGGCGGGTTGAAAAAGTGCGTGCCGAGGAACCGGCGACGGAACTTCTCCGAGCGGCCCTCGAGCAGCACCGACATTGGAATCCCCGACGTATTCGTCGAGAGAATAGCGCTCGGCTTCATGATCGCTTCGATGCGCGCGAACAGTTGCTGCTTCGGTTCGGCGAGTTCCACGATGGCTTCGCAGATCCAATCGCAGTCTGCGAGCAGCGAGAGATGGTCTTGGGTGTTGCCGGTGCGCACGCGCGCGGCGGCGGCGGCTTCCATGAACGCCGCGGGCTTGGCCTTGGTGGCTTTGAGCAGGCCATTGCGGGCCGGGGCGCTGCGCAGCGGCGACGCGGGGTCCGCGTCACCGGGGATATCGAGCAGCACGACACGGCAACCCGCCGACGCCGCGAGTGCGGCGATACCGCTCCCCATGGCGCCAGCGCCTACCACGCCGACGGTCGTCACACGCATTCGGGAATCTCTCCGTAAGGGATTCCCGAATTTCCGCTCTCGCCTGCGGTATCGGAAGGGGGGCGCGCAAGAAACGCGACGCTCCCGTCACGTTCGTGGCGCTCTCAGAGCTGTTGCGACGGGTCGTAGCCCTGAATATTCTCGTAATAACCCCGAATGCGTGCGATGCCTGCTTCCGGCGTGTCTTCCACGGGCATGGTGATCGGTCCCACGCGAATCACTTTGTGCGGCCAGTCGAAGGCCACGCAGCAGATCGGCACGTTGGCACTCTTGGCCACGTGCCAGAAGCCGCTCCGCCATGCGGTGACCTTGCGGCGCGTGCCTTCCGGTGCGAGCACCAACGCGAAGCGCTCGTTGGTGGCCATGGCTTCGAGGGTGCGATCCACCGACTGCGAGCGGTTCTGGCGATTGATCGGGATGCCGCCGTTGGCGTACATGAACCAGCCCATCGGCGGCAGAAAGAGCGAGTCCTTGCCCCACCAGTGCGCATCGAAGCCGAGGGCCCATTTGGCCGCCATGCCCACGAAGAAGTCCCAGTTCGAGGTGTGCGGGGCCACGATGGTCACGAACTTGGGGACGTCGGGCCACGCCCCTTCCATGCGCCAGCCGGCGCGCTCTAACAGCCAGCGGCCGAAGCGTCGGACCCTGGGGCGGGACGTCTGCGGGGCCCGTGGGCCGAGGTGCCACCCGGAGCCCGACGTGGGGACCGGAAATTCCTCGGCGGATGCGGTCGGGTCGCTGGCGGGTGGCGTGCGCATGGCGAACATTAGACGCATGTCACATCTGATACGCAAGAGCCGCCGCGCGGCCGCTGTTTTCCTGCTCTCGTTTTCCGCTGCTCCCCTCTCTGGGCAACCGGTGGGCGAGGGGCCCCTCGTGCTCCGTCTGCCTGCCAGTGCGCGGCTCGCGTCCATGGCCAATGCAGGCGTTGCGGCCAATGATGGGGACGCCCTGTTGTACAACCCGGGCATGCTTTCCTACGCGCGCGGGCTGGCCGCGTCGGTTCAGCGGTACGGCGCGTTCGGTACCGCCGGCTCGTTCGGTACCGTCACCACGGTGGGGTCGCTGGCGGTAGGGGTGGGGGCGCAGTTCGTAGACTGGCTGGCGCCGACCGGCACGAGTTACGGCGACGCCGTGCGCCCCGGTGCCACGGGCTTGTCCGACAGCGGTGGAGTGGCGGCGTCGAGCAGTGCCTTCACGGTGGGTGTGGCGCGTTCGATCAAAGGGGTGCGAGTTGGGGCGAACGTGAAGTACGCCGAGGACCGGTTTGGTGCCGCGTCTGACGGGACCGTGGCCGTGGATCTAGGCGCGTCGCGGCCACTTGGTCCAGCGGTGTTGGCGGTGGTCGTGCAGAACCTGGGCGGCGGTCCGCGCCTCGGCGGCACCGAGGGCACGCTCCCGCGCCGGGTAGGCATCGGCTACGGCGGCGGCCCGTATCCCTTGTGGGAGCGCTGGGACATCGGCATGCAAACACAGATCACCCTGGAGGGTGATCTGTTCGTGCGCCCGGCCGGTGGCGTGGAGCTGGGCTACGTGCCGATTGACGGCGTGGCCATTCTGGTGCGGAGCGGCGTGCGGTTGCCGCGGGAGCGCGACGAGTCGCTGGTGACCGGTGGGTTCGGTGTGACCGTCGACCGGTTCTCGTTGGATTATGCGCTGGAGCCGATGCGTGGGGGGCGACCGGTGAGCCACCGGATTGGGCTGCGTGTGAAGTAGCTGCGGGGGCGGCGCGCGTTCGGTGCGTGGTGCGGAAGCCGCCGGTGCACGTGTCGGGGGCGTTCCTGTGTGCTGATGCGAGACGCTCGGCGCGATTGAGCATTATGCTGCAATATGCGCCGCATAATCCGGGCCGGAAGAGGCGGTACGTGGTGGCGTAAGTGCTTGTTTAGCTGTCGGTTCGTGCGCTTTTGGCAGGGTGAACGCTGCGGTGTTAGACTGCAGAAAGGAGCGGTGTAACGCGCTGGCTGCAGTGATCGCCTGCAGGCT